>NZ_CP170197.1:0-672668 GCF_047300855.1 Sulfuriferula sp. GW1 | reverse complement strand
GAATTCACCACGACCTGCGGATCCTGTCCGTCCGAATCTGCTACCAGCAACTGATAGTGTTTGCCATGCTTGATGATGTAGGCAATGCGGGTGGAAAAAGACCCGGGGATACCGGTGAGTTTTTCATACACCACATCGGCAATCTTGTGGCCGGTGGCACGCAACTGCGCGGGTACAATAGTGTAGTTGAATCCGGCAATCTGGGTCTGCTTGACCACGTCCATCAGCCGAAATCGCACTTCCAGCCGCCCATCCGGCAATGGCACGATGCGCCCGATTACCGCGGCATCGCTGCCTAGCGCCTTAAATGCCGGGAACGGCACGTCTCCGGCATCGGTAGGAGGCGGTTGCACGCTGCTCGCGTCCACCAGCCTGAACTGACCGCTGCGGTTCAAATCCCCCCCCACCACGCTGCTGATGACCTGCGCCGGACCCGGCGCGCCAGCGAACGGCACAATGGACACTGGAATACGGGTGGCCGCACCGCCAAACACCTCTATCGTCATGGCTGCGAAGGCAGCCTGCGCCAGGCCGAGCAGCAACAGGAAAACAGCAAATCGGGTACGGTTTGGATTAAGCCATTCAGTCTTCATAAGTTGTCCATTTTAACACATTCAACCAGCTCAATTTTCCTGCTTTGGCTGGATTGGCAAGGTCAGATCGCGAAAGCGCGCGGCGACCGCTTTATCCGGCGGCAGCGGCAACGGCACCGCTTTCAGAATCGCCCGTTCCACGGCCGTATCGTATGCAGGCTGGCCACTGCTGCTAATCAGCTTGACCGACCCGACTTCACCGCTGGGCAGTACCGTCACGGCAAAGACAGCCTTGGGGTTGCCGACCATGTTCTCCGGCAGGTTCAACATGCTGGCGATCTTGCTGCGGATGCGCTCCTTGTAGGTTGCCTCCATTTTGGCCTGCTCGGCACCCAGCTGACTTGCCTGCTGGGCCTGTTGCAACCGGCTGGTTTCGCTCGCCAATTCCTTGTTCATGAGATCGCGCGCCTGTTGCGCATTCAGCTTAAGCAGGGCTTCTTGTTTGCGCTTCATCTCGTCTTGTTTACGTTTCGCCGCCAGCTGTTTCTCCTGCTGCTGTTTTTCCTGTTCGGCCTGTTTGCGTTGCTCGGCTTCCTGCTTTTGCTGCTGTAACTGTTGCTGTTTGCGCTGTTGTGCCTCGGCCCGCTTTTGCTGCTCAAGCTGCGCTTGTTGCTGCTCACGTTCCAAGCGTTCTTTCCGCTTTTTTTCCTTTAATGCAATATCGGGCTGCGGCTGAGGTGGCTGCGGCTCTACCAACGGCTCGGGCTTGGGTTTCGGCGCCGGCTGAGGCTTCACCACTGGCCTGGCCGGAGGCGGCGGCAATGCTTCCCACAAATCCGCCATCACCGGCGGAGGCGGATGGGATCGCCAGTTCACGCTAAATATCAAAAATCCGATAAACAGCAAGTGCACCAGCACCGCCAATATGGCAGCGGGCAAACGCCCTGGTTTAACCGTATCCTCCCGCATCAGCTGGCCCCGGGTTTGGCCAGCAACCCCAGGCGTTTGACGTGGTTTTGCTGCATCAGGCTCATTATCTTCATTACTTCTTCATAGCGCACATTCTTGTCGGCTGCGATGACGACCGGCTGATCCGGATTAGCTTGCTGCTTCTCATTGATAATGCCGGCCAGCTCGCCACGCGTAACGGCATTGTCCGAACCGCCAGTGGCCCGATCACGCAAGCGTAGCGTGCCGTCGGCACGAATCGTGACTTCGATCGGTTCCACCGGTACTGATTGTGATTTGGCCACACTCGGCAATTCCACCTGTCCGGGGTTAATCATCGGCGCGGTGATCATGAAAATAATCAGCAGTACCAACATCACGTCGATGTAGGGCACCACATTGATCTGGTTCATCTGCTTGCGCGGGCGGCGGCTACTCATCTATCAAGCCTTGTGCGCCTGGCGTTGCAGGATGTTGGAAAACTCCTCCATGAAGCTCTCGAAGCGGTTGGCCAGGCGGTCGATATCATGGGTGTAACGGTTGTATGCGACCACCGCCGGTATCGCGGCGAACAGGCCCATGGCCGTGGCTATCAGCGCCTCGGCAATTCCCGGTGCCACATTTGCCAGTGTGGCCTGTACCACATTCGACAAACCGCGGAACGCATTCATGATGCCCCATACGGTGCCAAACAATCCGACGTAGGGGCTCACCGAGCCAACTGTAGCGAGGAACGCCAGATTCGATTCCAGCCTGTCCATCTCGCGCTGGTAGGTGGCACGCATGGCGCGTCTGGCACCTCCCATCACGGCACTCATATCCATGCCGGGCTGTCCCTTGAGCTTGCTGAACTCGCGGAATCCCGCCTCAAAAATGCGCTCCAGTTCGCCTGCCTCCTTCCAGTCCTGAGTGGCCCGCTTGAATAGTGTATGCAGGTCGGTCCCGCTCCAGAACTCTTTCTCGAACGCTTCAGCCATACGGGTGGCACGCCGGATAGCGAACATTTTGATAAAAATGTACCACCATGACATGAACGACGCGACCAGCAACAGTCCCATCACGAATTGCACTGCCAGACTGGCGTTGCCGACCAGCGCCAGCATGGAAAGATCCTGGCTTAACCCGATATTCACGCTATTTTTTCCAATGCCTGTAAAAGAGTGTCCGGTATTTTAACCGGTTTGAATGACAGCGAGCTGACGCACGCCACCTCGGTTTCCCCACCGACGAGTAAATTGTCGCGCACAATATTCTGGGCAAAAACAATACGGCACTGACCAAAGCGCTTGACCGTGCTGACTACGCGGAGTTCATCATTAAAACGGGCTGGCTGCAGATATTCCACGGTGACGCGCCGCACCACAAACATGATTTCATGCACGGCTATCAGTTCAGTCTGTTCAAAACCCAGCGCGCGCAGCCACTCGGTACGGGCGCGCTCCATGAATTTGAGGTAATTGGCGTAATACACCACGCCCCCGAAATCGGTATCTTCGTAATAAACTCGCACCGGCCACACGAATTCAGACATCGCCATCCCACAATTCCGCTGCCGCAGTCTTGCCTGGCGCGGCCAGGCCAAAGTGGCGGTAGGCCATGGCGGTGGCCATCCTGCCGCGCGGCGTGCGCTGCAAATAGCCCTGCTGGATAAGAAAGGGTTCGAGCACATCCTCGATGGTATCGCGTTCTTCGCCGATGGCAGCTGCTAGGTTATCCAGCCCGACCGGGCCGCCGTCGAACTTTTCCAGCACTGCGGCGAGCAATTTGCGGTCCATTACGTCCAGCCCGGCGCTATCCACGTCGAGCATCACCAGCGCGGCGTCGGCCACATTGCGACTGACAATGCCATCGGCGCGCACTTCGGCATAATCGCGCACCCGGCGCAGCAAGCGGTTGGCGATACGCGGCGTGCCGCGCGAACGGCGCGCGATTTCAAATGCGCCGTCATCCACGATGCTCATTTCCAGCAAATGCGCAGAACGGGCAACGATGCGGGCAAGCTCTTCCGGCGTGTAGAACTCCAGCCGGGCGACGATACCGAAACGGTCGCGCAACGGATTGGTGAGCATACCGGCGCGGGTAGTGGCGCCAACCAGGGTGAACGGCGGCAAATCAAGCTTGACCGAGCGTGCGGCCGGGCCTTCGCCGATCATGATGTCGAGCTGAAAATCTTCCAGCGCCGGGTAGAGTATTTCCTCCACCACCGGACTCAGACGGTGGATTTCGTCGATGAACAGGACGTCGTTGGGTTCGAGATTGGTGAGCAAGGCGGCCAGATCGCCGGCGCGTTCCAGCACCGGTCCGGAGGTCTGGCGCATGTTCACGCCCATCTCGCGCGCGATGATGTGTGCCAGCGTAGTCTTGCCCAGTCCGGGCGGGCCAAACAGCAGCACGTGATCGAGTGATTCACGACGCTTGCGCGCCGCCTCGATGAATATGCTGAGCTGTCCGCGCGCTTTTTCCTGCCCGACATATTCGGACAAATGCTTGGGGCGCAGAGCGCGTTCGATTTGCTCTTCGGCGACGCTTTGCGCGGCAGGCGCGATGAGACGGTCGGTTTCGATCATGCGGATTTAATCATGTCCTGGAGAGCAATTTAAGCGCCTGGCGGATGCCGTCTTCCACGCCGGCACCGGCGGCCAACTGACGCACGGCATGGGTTGCTTCGCGTTCATTGTAACCCAGCGCCAGCAGCGCGTTCAGCACGTCGCCGCCGGCAGCCGCTACCCCGCCCTGCCCCGCCCCCGGCAACGCGTCGGCAAGCTTGCCCTTGAGTTCCAGCAGCAGGCGCTCGGCGGTTTTCTTGCCGATGCCGGGAATTTTGGTGAGGCGACCGGTATCCTGCATCGCCACGGCTTGCGCCAGCTCGTTCGCATTCATGCCGGACAGCACCGCCAGCGCCATTTTCGCGCCGACGCCGGTAATCCTGATGAGCTGCCGGAAGGTCGCACGTTCTGCCTCGCTGCCAAAGCCATACAGCAACTGTGCGTCCTCGCGCACTACCAGATGCGTATGCAGTGCCACCCGCTCGCCAATGGCGGGCAGATTGTAGAAAGTGCTCATGGGCACGTCGATTTCGTAGCCGACTCCATGCGCATCCACAACAATCTGCGGCGGGTGTTTTTCGATGAGCGTACCGGTAATTCTGCCGATCATTTGCGATCCTTTTCATTCACACCAGGCGCCCGTTTTTAACCCGATATCCCGCCGTGGCGAAACCACCCAGCCCTTGCCCGCCGTGCGCATGGCAGATGGCGCAGGCCAGTGCGTCGGCGGCGTCCGGGCTGGGCACACCGGGCAGATTCAGCAGGCGCTTGACCATTTCCTGCACCTGTTCCTTGGCAGCGTGGCCGTTGCCCACCACCGCCTGTTTCACTTGCAGCGCGGTATATTCGGCCACCGGCAACGCCTCCAGCACTGCCGCGCAAATCGCCGCACCGCGCGCCTGGCCGAGCAACAGGGTGGACTGCGGATTGACGTTGACGAACACCTTTTCCACTGCCACCTGCTGCGGCTGATTGCTGTGGATCACCTCGCGCAGGCTCAGCAGGATGACTTTCAGCCGTTCCGGCAATTCCCCTTCCCCGCTCTTGATGCAGCCGCTGGTAAGGTATTGAATACGATTGCCGGTTTTTTCTATGATCCCGAAACCTGTAATGCGCAGGCCGGGGTCGATGCCGAGGATGCGGATACTATTCACCTTGGCGCGTTCAAATCGGGCTGCGTGCAGCTACTCATTGATCACTGCAGAGGTAAATACCTCCTGCACGTCGTCCAGCGATTCCAGCGCATCCAGCAGCTTCTGCATTTTCTCTGCATCGTCGCCGGTGAGTTCGGTTTCATTCAGCGCCTTCATGCTCACTTCAGCGAATTCCGGCTTGAATCCGGCCGCCTCCAGCGCCTGTTTGATGGTACGCAACTCGTACGGCGGCGTAATGACTTCGATACTGCCATCTTCGTGGCTGACAATGTCATCCGCACCCGCTTCCAGCGCGGCTTCCATCAGCTTGTCCTCGTCGGTTCCGGGAGCAAACAAGAGCTGTCCGCAATGCTTGAACTGGAACGCCACGCAGCCGTCGGTACCCATGTTGCCACCGTATTTGCTGAACGCGTGACGCACATCGGCAACGGTGCGCACCTTGTTGTCGGTGAGGCAATCCACCATCACAGCCGCGCCGTTGATGCCGTAACCCTCATAGCGTATTTCCTCATAATTCACGCCTTCCAGCTCACCACAACCGCGCTTGATGGCGCGCTCGGTGGTGTCCTTCGGCATGTTGGCGTCGAATGCCTTGTCCATCGCCAGACGCAAACGCGGGTTGCAACTTACATCGCCTCCACCCAGTTTGGCGGCAACGGTGATCTCCTTGATCAGGCGCGTAAAAATCTTGCCGCGCTTGGCGTCAGTCGCGGCTTTCTTGTGTTTGATGTTCGCCCATTTGCTGTGGCCGGCCATAACTACCTCTGGTATTCTCAAAAATACGCTAATCTTACCATTGCGACCCCCTAACCGATAAGGCCAGAGCCATGACCGAGCCGCTGCACATCGCCCAAGCCACCCAACCGCTCTACCTGCTGCCGCAAATGGCCAACCGCCACGGCCTCATCACCGGCGCCACCGGCACCGGCAAGACCGTCACCCTGCAGGTCATGGCCGAGCATTTTTCCGCCATCGGCGTGCCGGTGTTCATGTCCGATGTGAAGGGCGATTTGTCCGGCGTCTCCCAGGCCGGCGGCGGCAACGCCAAGGTTGAAGCCCGCGTGACGCAACTCGCGCTGACCGATTTTTCTTATCAGGCTTACCCGGTCACCTTCTGGGATCCATTCGGCGCTATGGGCCACCCGGTGCGCGCCACCATCTCCGACATGGGACCGCTGCTGCTGGGACGCATGCTCAACCTCAACGACACGCAGGCGGGTGTGCTCAACCTGGTCTTCAAAATTGCGGATGACAATGGCCTGTTGCTGCTTGATCTCAAGGATCTGCGCGCCATGCTGCAATACGTGGGCGACAACGCCAAGGACTTCACCACCGAATTCGGCAACGTCTCCGCTGCCAGTATCGGCGCCATCCAGCGCGGCTTGCTGGAGCTGGATAGCCAGGGCGGCGAGAAGATTTTCGGCGAACCGATGTTGAACATCGCGGACCTGATTCAGACCGACTCGGCAGGGCGCGGCATGGTCAATATCCTGTGCGCCGACCAGCTGATGCAATCGCCCAAAACCTACGCCACGCTGTTGCTGTGGCTGCTGGCTGAGCTGTTCGAAAACCTGCCCGAGGCAGGCGACCTGGACAAGCCCAAACTGGTGTTTTTCTTTGATGAAGCCCACCTGCTGTTCAACGACGCACCACAAGCCCTGGTGGATAAAATCGAACAGGTGGTACGGCTCATCCGCTCCAAAGGCGTGGGTGTGTACTTCGTCACCCAGAACCCGGCGGACGTGCCCGACAAAGTGCTGTCCCAACTCGGCAACCGCGTCCAGCACGCCCTGCGCGCCTTCAGTCCGCGCGACCAGAAAGCCGTCAAGGCCGCAGCCGAAACCATGCGCGACAACCCTGATCTCGATGAAGAAACCGTCATCACCGAACTGGGTGTAGGCGAAGCGCTGGTGTCCTTCCTCGACGAAAAAGGCCGCCCAGGCATGGTCGAGCGCGCCTTCATCCTGCCGCCGCAAGGCCAGATCGGCCCTATTACTCCGGCGCAACGTCAGGCCGTTATCGCCGATTCTCTGGTCGCCGGGCATTACGAAAAAGAAGTGGATCGTGAATCCGCCTACGAAAAACTCAAACTCCGCGCCGAACAGGCCGCAGTCGCATCCACGCAACAAACCGAGGCCAAACAAGCCGAGACCCAAGCGGACAATGGCGGGCTGTTGGGCACCATCTTCGGCGGAGGTAGCGGTAACCGAGGCCGCCAGGGCGCGATGGAGGCCATGGCCAAAAGCGCCGCCCGCGCCATCGGCTCGGAAATGGGACGGCGGATCATACGCGGGGTGCTGGGTTCGTTGCTGGGAAGCAAACGATAAATCTTTGCGAACCCCCATTTAGTTACGTGGTGGAAAAGTGATGCCGGTGCGGGAATTCGGCGAGGAATGGCATCCTGGCCGACCAGATACCTTTTAAGGCACCCGCCTATTCGTGCCCCAGTTCATCCAATGCGTGAAATACCTCGTTAAAGGAAACCTCCTGGTTACGTACAAAGCACACAATGTTTGTTCTGGTGCAAATAGATAAGGCATTGCCGAGCATCATCCATCCTTGTGGCGGCCAGCCTGCCTTGCCGGATATGGTCATGAGCAAATCGCTGTTTTGGTGGGAAATGCGTCCATTGGCGTAACAAAGCTGGGCTGCAAGACCGGCATTTTCCAGATCCAAATCTCCAGCCGACTCGGCCAGTGAGCCGTCATCATTGTAGCGAAACGCGGCAACCACGCCCTTGATACCAAGCATATCTTCCAGGTCCATCATGGCTCCATCCTCCTTGCATGGCTAGACGTTTTCATTGAAGACTGTATAAGCTCGGTCATAATCAAAATCTTTAGCATGCGCCAGGATAGCCTGGCTTCCCATACCCATCATTACGTGATCGAGGCTCAGGAAAGCAAAACCACGTTCCGGCAGAAAACCCCGCTGGTCAGTATATTTGCTCCACCCTGTCGCCTGCATTCGGTAAATTGCGACGTTGGCTGCGCACATCTGGGCGACCAGCTCGGCGAATTCTTTATCGATTTCGCCACGCATTTCACCCAGCTCACCCTTACAGGAAAACTCGATTGCACCATACACGCCGGGCAAAGACATCAATTGATCCAATGTAGGCATATTATTTCCTTTCATGCAGCATTCATTTCATCATCCACCCCTGCAGATTGGCGCATGACCGAAATCACTTCGCCAAACGAAGCCCTTTGCAGATCCAAAATGCACATGCTGTCTCGTACACTGGCTATGCACGTTTCCGGACCCCACATCGCCCAGCCATAGCAGGATTCCCAGCCTGACTTATTCGCCAGACGGTCCAGGAGCAGGCCTTGCATTTCCATGGTGAGCGTAATGGAGGAACATAAGCTAGCCATCGACTGGGCCTCCGTCATGGGGAAAGAGCCTTCAAACTCTTCCAGCAATCCTTTTCGCGAAAACAGGCCCGCAGCCATGGCACCTGAAAGTTTCAGCAATTCCGATGATCTTGACATGAATACCTCTCGACTATTTTAGAAACCTTATGATCAGCGTTAAATAACAAAACAAGTTTGACTATAGAAGAAAATAAAAAATTCGCACCATGATGTACCCGAGATGGAAACTTCAGTGCGGACGGGTTTGGAACACAGCCATATGTATTCTTTCCATGAATCGACTCGCACTCGTAACTGTAGCGGAACGAGTGCTCCGCTTATTTGATTTTGCGTATATCCTCAGTGGATAAAGGCGTCGGATTGATGTACTGGTAACCCCTGTATTCAAGATAGGCGATTTCCGCAAAACCGGATGGCACCACGGTAATAAAACCAACCATATCCTCGGGCTTATAACCGGCCATTTTCATGGCATTGCTGCACATGTAAAACACCACGCCCTCTTTTGACAGAGCGGCCATTTTGTCAACAATGGCCTGGTATTTTGCATAGTTTTCCTTGGCGAAAGCCCTGAGTTCAGGACCATGAGTAACGATCGCCACTTTTCCGCGCGTAACCTGGCGGGTATTCCGCACAAAATCATAGAGGAGATCGAGTTTTTGCGGGTCGTCATAGCTTACGTCGAACACGGTATTGAGAACAGGAGTCGGACGCGTTTTAACCGTAGCGGTTCCATAGGGGACAGCAATGTCCTTCGCAGTCGCGGTACCCAGGCATGTCAGCATACTTAAAATAACCATGACGGACTGTTTCCATCTCACGGCGCATCTCCTATGGATTGAATTGGCGGCATGGCACAAACAGGCCAGACACTGTGTTCATGCATGGCTGTTTTGAAACTTGATCCAGGCGGCCAATTTTTCTTCCTCTTTCTGGAGTTCAAATTGATTGACTAATCCACGCTGCAAGGCAAGCGCCACTGCACGCATACGCACATTGATCAGTTCGCTGTCGCACAAAGTAGAGGCTTCCGCATTGGCGCCAAGCTTCATGTAAAGCGACTGGAGTCGATTCTGGACGCCACGCCGGGACAGATAGTGCCGTTCCGCGATGGCGTTATCTGTCAGCCCCAGCGCGAGGTCTATCAGAACTTCAAATTCGATGTCGGTGATCGACGTGGCGTGTTTGTGCGCCCTGGCCTGCACCGGGCGCACTTGTGGATCAATCCAGCATTGGCATTCCTCGAAAACCGCGTTTACCGCTTTTTCAAGAACCTCCAGCGAATTATTTTTCAGGATGTAGCCGTAAACGGTTTCCGCCGGAACTATTTTTGCGAGTGCGCGTACGTACATTTCGTCGTCATACTGCGACCAGAACAGAAAGCGCGCGCCCGGCTTGGTTTCCCATACCCTGCGAGCCAGTTCAATGCCGTTTATTTTGGGCATCTGGATATCCGTAATGACCCAGGGCTCATCTAACTCAGTGCACAAGGACAATGCTTCCATGCCATTCTCTGCCGGTATCACCCGACGTGGCGCAAGCAACTCGATGAGGAAACCGCGATCTCGGTGATTATCGTCCGCTACGATCAGGGTGTGGCTGGCATTCATGGTTTGGGGTTCACTTCACGCTGAGAGGTAAGCAACCAGCGAAAATCCAGCCGGGTACCTGTATTGAAGCGGGAATGCTCATGTTTGAATGTGGCACCCATTGCACGAGCACGCTGACGCAGATTGGAGAGCCCGTGACCCTCTGTGCCAGATGCCGCAATCCCTACGCCGTCATCATCGATCGTTAATACAATATGGTCGCCCACTGCGCGCAAGGCAATCTCGCCCAGCGAGGCATGCGCATGGCGTAGGACATTGGTGGCGGACTCACTGATGATGCGAAATAAATTAACGCGCTGAAACTCTGTCAGGGCTTGTTCGGCAGCGTGTTCAAAGTGGAGCATCCAGCGCGGCGATCCTGCTGCGTTACGCTCAAGGAAAGAACGGGTTGCGGCTTCCAGGCCGAGGATATCCAGCGTTTGTGGATGAAGATCGTCGATAATGCGCCGTATGTCGGTGGAAATGTTGACGACATCCTTTCTTAGCGATGCCAATTGAACTGCTTGTTCGACACCTCTGTCCGGCAGTTTTTCAACGGTTTCCAGGATACGTGCCACCGATGTTAAATCGGCAAGCACCTGGTCATGCAGATCCATGGCGATGCGCTTGCGTTCATTTTCAGCGCCCTGCAGGACTTTTTCCACGGCAACAACATTGAGGAGACGCTGGGTCATGTCGGCAACACAGCCAGCCAGTTCGTCAAGCTCATCGCGGATGGTTGATGGTGCATCCACAGGCACCAGATTTCCACTGCACAGGGATCGTGCTTGCCTGGCAAGTGCTCCAATCCGCGAGCGAACCGACCGTACGGTAATCGCCGATAGAAGCACGGCTAGAAACAGGCATGCAAGCAGCATGTACAGCGACGTCTCTGCCAAATCGGCAATAGCGCTGTTGAGCCTGGTGTAGTAATTTGCATAAGCCTCGCGTTTTCTATCCCATAAAGCACTGTTGAATGCTTCAAGTTTTGGCAACACTTGCGCCAACGCCAAATTGACCCGCGCAGGATCGTATCCGGCGGGATTATTTATGATTGCCTGCTCCTTCTCTACAAACGCACGCAGATCGGAAGGCATCTTATAGAGCACCTCGGGATATAACAGGTTCTCGGAAAAAATAGCCGATTGTCCGAGATATTCCGGCGTTGCCGAGAGCGGAGTCGCTGGATTACTGCGCAACGGGAGCGCAATGATTTTCTGAAGCCGGTACCCTGCACCCATTGCCAAGTGCAGGCGATCAGTAATACGAACCCACTGCCGCACGATCTCATTTTCATGACGAATCTGGGCCAGACCAAGCAATGAATATCCTGTCAGGCCGGTGAGCAATGCAATGATTACTGCCGGGGCAAGTGCGAGCTGATAGACAAATGGCAATCTCGGCATGGTCTGGCCTTGCGCTATTAAGTATCGTTTTGATTTTATACTTGATATTTACCTTCATGACTGTGCAGATGCACAGTCATGAATGACCGGTCGATACTGATTATTTGCGTTTCGAACGCTTTCCTTAAATCCGATATATCGCAATAGTGGGCCTGGCAGGTTTATTCCTGCAAGGAAGAATATCGACTCACTACCTATCGGAAGGAGATAACATGCGAAAAAAACCAGCCATCTACATGCTACTTGCGCTTTTTTGGGGCGGACTGGCAATTTTCCAGCCTGCCCAGGCGGCAAGCGCACGAGCCCATCACCCAGCCGTTGCTGTTAAAGAAAAGGTGGTCATTCAGGTGAGTGACAATGATCCGAAAAAATGGGCGCTCGCCCTGAATAATGCCGAAAACGTACAAGAAGATATTGGTAAGGACAAGGTGGACATTGAAATAGTCGCGTACGGACCTGGCCTGCCAATTTTGAAACTGGACTCACCTGTTGGCACCAGAGTAGCGGATGCGATCGCGAGCGGAATCAAGGTAGTTGCCTGCGAAAACACCATGAGGAAGACCAATCTGACCAGGGATGACATGCTGCCCAATCTGAATTACGTTAAATCCGGGGTGCCTGAGATCATGCACCGGCAACGAGAAGGCTATGCCTATATTCGTCCCTGAAATAGCCTGTTCTTGGCGCCCAGATACGACCAACTCCGGAGGAAATGCAGCTACATTTCTTCCGGAGCACTCCAGCAATTCAAACAGGTCACAGCCCCACCAGCTGCGCATCCACTCCGCGCTCGGCGAGCGTTTGATGGATAGCCCGCATACTGGTGCAGTCAGGATCGTAGGCGACCAGCATGAGGTGCGGGGCGGATGGTGAAACATGGGCGCTGATGACGCAGGGATCTTCGCGTACGCAGTCTTCAAGCACCACTTTTTCCGTAGGGCCGAGATTGCGATCGAGGTGAAACATGACATTGGCGATGGATGTGAGCATGATTTTTTCCTCCAGTTATTCAGCATAGACCAGCGATCCCGTCTCTGGCTGGTCATAAGAGAAATTCATCGCGCTACCTATTTCTTCAATTGAGCTTGCCGTATCCCAGCATCCCCATCATGAATCTTACTGTGCCATAAGCCAGCCAGCCCAGACTGCGCTTATACCAGGGTCGATGCAGCCAATGGTCGTGGACAAGACACCGGCTACCCGTATCGATGGCCGCTTGCAGGCTGGCATGCAGTTGCCCGGCGAATGCATGGTCTTCGAGCACGATATTGGCCTCGCGTGCCAGTAACAGACTAAATGGGTCAATATTACTGGAGCCCACGGTGGCCCAGCGCTGGTCGATTACCGCGACTTTGGCGTGCAGAAAGCTCTTGTGGTATTCGCATATGGTAATGCCTGCCGCCAGGAATTGGCCGTAAAGAGCGCGCGAGGCATAGTGCAGCAGGCGATATTCCACCCTGCCCTGCAATAGCAGGGAAACCCTCACGCCGCGCCCTGCCGCTTCGATCAACGCACGGCGGAAACGGATACCGGGCAGGAAGTAGGCATTGGCAATAATGATTTCATCGCGCGCCGCATTGATGGCATCCAGATAGGCTTCTTCAATATCGCGCCGGTGGCGCAGGTTGTCGCGTATCAGCAACGCCGCCTGTTGTTCGCCAGCGGGGGCCGAATGCACCGCCACTGAATGCAACCGGTGCACCCTGCGGCCTTGCGTCCATTTCACCAGCTTCCACAGGCGCCGCATCACGGGCGCGATCTGAGCGAGCACCGGTCCCTCCACACGAACTGCATAATCGTAGCGCGGTGGAATCTGTCCGGGTGTATCCATATCGTCAATGATATTGATGCCGCCCACGAACGCGGTGCGTCCATCAATCATGCACAGCTTGCGGTGCAGACGGCGCAGGCGGTTGCGGCGCAGGTGCAGTATTCCGGGTTCTGGGCGAAATATTAAAATCTCAACCCCGTCGCGACGCATCTCGTTCAGTAGCTGGCTTGGCAATGCCTTGCTGCCGAATCCGTCCAGCACCAAACGGACTGTCACCCCTCTCAATGCGGCACGCGACAGCGCTGCTGCTATCGTACGACCGGTCACGTCGTTTGCAAAAATGTATGTTTCCAGGTGGATTTCGTGCTGGGCGGCCTCTATCGAAGCTTCCAGCTCGGGGAAAAACTCCACACCATTTTGCAGCAGGGTAATGCGGTTACCGGACAGGAGGCCTGGTGTCATGCGTGCTTAAGGGTTGCCGTAAGTGCGGCATGGTCAGAAATACGTCGCCAGTAGGCGCCATGCATTACCCTCGCTTCGGCAACATCAAAACCACGCACATAGATTCGATCCAGGTGAAACATTGGAAACGCCGAGGGAAAACTGCGTGCCGGACTGCCATTAGCCAGCTCGAACACTTCTCTCAATCCCAGCTCCTGGGCCAATTGCTTCCCGGCCCGGATACGCCAATCGTTAAAGTCGCCGGCAATAATGAGCGGCGCATCATCCGGGACTGCGCTGCGGATACGCTCAGCCAGCAAATGCATCTGAATGGCACGTCCACGCTCGAACAAACCCATGTGCACGCACAGGCAATGCAGCGCCTGTTTCATCCCGGGTACCGCCATTTCGGCGTGCAGCAAGCCGCGCGATTCGTAAGCATGGGCGGAAATATCCAGATTTTCCCAGCGCAGGATGGGATAGCGCGACAAGATGGCATTGCCATGGTGACCTGCATCATAGACGGCGTTTTTGCCATAGGCGAAGTCCGGCCATACGCTGTCGGCGAGAAATTCGTACTGAGGGGTAGTGGGCCAGTTGGCGAAACGCTCTGCGTGGCCAGCGTGACTGCCTTGCACCTCCTGAAGAAATACAATATCTGCAGACAGTGCCCGTAGCCGCTCACGCAACTCATGGATGACCATGCGCCGGTTGAAGTGGGAAAACCCTTTATGAATGTTGTAGCTGGCGACGCGCAAAACGATGCTCATGCCCATATGATAGCAATTCCTATGGCCGAGGCGTCATTTCTATGCGTCTCTTATATCACCATCTGCTGGAGGATGACATGCCCATGCGCGTCAAAATCAGGGGTCGCTATGCAGCAGCGCGTGGTTGTTCGCGCTCCTGTGCACTACTGCGTTTATCGACATAGATACTGGAACCTGTCGTACGTTTTGCCATTTTCTTCACTTCCGTCGCTGCGGCCGCGACTTCGTGATGCCCTGCAAATCGTCCCGGTGCAACCTGCACTATGCCTATGGACAACGCGGGAAAAGGATGGAATTCCATGGTACCGCGCCGGTCTTCCGCCTCATAACCCCCTGCGGTCAGAATTTGCGCAGGCAGCATCCGGGCAAGGCTGCTATCAAATGCATCCAGCATCCTGCGGCAACGCTGTTCCCAATCCGGGCTTTGGAAAAGCATGAAAAAATCATCTCCACCGATATGACCGACAAAATCCATGTCCGGGTCACAATGCACAGAGAGTAAATTGGCCGTCATCTGAATGACCTCATCTCCCTTGCGATAACCATAGACATCGTTGAAGGGCTTGAAATGATCCAGATCGGCATAACACGCACAAAATGCCTGCCCATTTTCCAGCAAACGTTCGGTATGTTCGGTGATCGGCACATTTCCGGGCAGCAGGGTCAAAGGATTGGCATAGCGCGCTGCCTGGATCTGCAAGTCGGTGATTTCCTGCATCAGATCGAAGCTGGACCCGACCCCCAGGTAGAGACCGCGATCGGTGAAGATATATCCATCGGCAAAATTGCTTTTACCCTTGTTGACCACCAGTTGGCTCAATTCGGCCACGGGTGTTTTGATATCGACAATCAACGGGTCACTGTCCATGAACATGGCGCAAGGCTTTCGGCCATACAGCTCGCGCGTATACACCCGCGAAAATCGGTCTATCAGCAGGCTGCGATTGATCAGGCCAACGGGCACGCCATCCTTAACCACCGGCAAGGCATGGAGCTTGGGGTGCGTTTGAAACACCTTGAGCACTTCTTCGCTCATCGCATTCGGTGGTACTGAAGGCGCGTCCATCAGTAATTTCCGGGATTGATGTTTACGCGCATCGATCTTCTGGGTGTGCGGATAAACACAAATCTGCGCGCTGGCCATGCACTCCAGCACTTCCTGGCTGGGTGAATGAGCCGGACGATCGAGCGGATGACCAATAAAATAGCCTTGCCCGAAACAAATTCCCATGTCTTTGATGACCTGGAATTCGGCACGGTTTTCAATACCTTCGGCAATCAGGCGAGCGCCGCCGTTCTCGGCAATTTGCTGGATGGAACGAATGAATTGCAGCTTGGTGGGATCCTGATGAATCCTGTGAACAAAATGCTTGTCTATTTTTACATAATCAGGCTGCAGTTCTGACCATAGCCTGAGACTGGAGAAACCCTCGCCCAAATCATCCAGGGCAATCTGGAAGCCTTCCGCGCGCAATGCCATGATCGCTTCCACTACTGGCGCAAGCGCCATCTTGGGTGAGCTTTCAGTGATCTCGAAAACGATACGGTCACGCGGTAAGCCATCACTATTCAGAAGCGCCTGCACTTCATCCGTTTTCAGGCAACCATCCAGCAATCCCAGCGGACTTATATTCAAAAACAGGCGCCCGGGCAGGGCTCGCTTGATGAACCAGTCAAGCACAGTGGTCACGCACAAGGACTCAACGCGACCAGACAAATCGAATTGTTCGGCAGTAGCCAACAGCTTGATGGGGGAATGCAGTGGACTGTCGGAAGGACCACGGATCAGGCCTTCATAGCCTATCAGTTGGCCCGCACGCAAATCCATAATGGGCTGGAAAACAGCCTGGAGCGTTTCATTTTCCAGGATATCCAGCAACAGGTCATGCAGTCTCATGGCTACTTACCTATTTACAAAATAACCTGGGCATCCTATAGGTACACTATGACAGTTACATGACAAACATGGTTATGCGAAACCTCATATTGCTGCCTCGCCTCACGGAATTTACTTGAGCAGTCGCCTGATTGCTTCGGCATTGCTGGATGAGAAGCATTTTTCTGGTGCCGCTTCAGCGGCTAGCCATATATAGTCAAGGTGCTCGCGCGGCGACACGGTGATCGGTAATGCTTTCGGCAACATCAGACCGAATACATGCTCGGTATTCTCGGTAACACCTGGCGCATAGCGATGACGCCACTGCGGATAAATGGTGAAAGTATTTTGATAACCCCAGTCGTCAAGGCGAAAACATTGCGCATCCAGGCCGGTTTCTTCCCTCACTTCACGCACCGCAGTTTGCCGGAGGCTTTCCTCACCATCGCGACTTCCAGTGACCGATTGCCACAAGCCGGGATGATCGGCACGTTCCAGTAACAGCACCTGCAGATCCTGGGTATAAATGACGACCAGCACTGAAACCGGCTGTTTGTGCGTTTGCTCCATGCACTTTCTCAAGGTTCGTAACGAATTGCCGTTATTATGATAATAATGGTATATAAATACCAAAAATAAAACGTAAAACATGGAGACAAAAGATGAATCCTGCACTCTGCTTTATCCGTACCGCGCTCGGCGGTGACGAACTGCAACAACCCAAACTCGGCCTCAGACCACGTTGCCGCCAACTCCTGTTTGTACTGGATGGCACGCTATCCATCGCGCAGCTAGCTCAGTCCATGCCTGGCATCAGCGATCTGGAAGGCACCCTTCTGGACATGCAAAAGCTAGGCTTGATCTGCCTCAGTAGCGAGGCCCCAGTTAAAACCGAGGTCGCCGAAAGCACCCCAACCAGCAGTCACGATGATCTGGCCGAAAAGCTGGATCATGCCCTGCATCACAGCTCGGATAGCGGCAACCGTTTTGAGGATGCGAAGCGCCATGCTGCAGATATGATGACTGCACTGTTTGGCGCCAAATCCTCGCATGTGGACAAGCTCGCACAAGCCAGAACGCAAGGCGAACTGCTGGCCGAAGTCGCCAAATGCAAGAAAATCCTCGGCGCTGTGGCGAGTGCATCCAAGGCACAACACTTCGAACAGTCAGTGCTCGCCGCGCTGCAAAAATAACCCCCTGTTCGGGGTGGCAAAGCCTGGCTATGCCTTTGCCGGTTCTATATTGCGCAGGCGGATGTGCAATTCCCGCAACTGACGCTCGTCCACTGCATTCGGGGCTTGCGTCATCAAGTCATTGGCACGCTGAGTTTTTGGAAAGGCGATTACGTCGCGGATGGATTCAGCGCCCGCCATCAGCGCCACCAGGCGGTCCAGACCGAAGGCCAGGCCGCCATGCGGCGGGGCACCGAATTGCAGGGCATCCAGCAGGAAGCCGAATTTCTCGCGCGCTTCTTCCTGGCTAATGCCAAGCGCGCGGAACACGATTTCCTGGACTGTTTGCTGATGAATACGCACCGAACCGCCACCCACTTCCCAGCCATTCAGCACCATGTCGTAAGCGCGTGACAACGCAGCACCCGGGTTGCTTTCCAGCAGTGCTTCGTGGCCCAGCTTGGGTGCGGTGAAAGGGTGGTGCAGCGCATCCCAGCGTTGCTCGCCTTCGTTGTATTCAAACATCGGGAAATCCACCACCCACAGTGGCTTCCATTCATTCACCGCATGGCCTTTTTCGTGGCCGACCTTGCTGCGCAGTGCTCCCAGTGCATCGTTGACTACACTGGCTTTGTCCGCACCGAAGAAAATCAGATCGCCGTTGCCAGCTCTGGTGCGCGCGATAATCTCGGCCAGCGCCGCTTCTGGCAGGAATTTGACAATCGGCGATTGCAGACCGGTTTCATTGATCTGGGTCACATCGTTGACCTTGATGTAAGCCAGGCCTTTGGCGCCGTAGATTTTGACAAAATCGGTGTAGTCATCGATCTCTTTGCGCGACAGCTCCGCGCCACCGGGAACTTTCATTGCCGCCACACGGCCGCCTTGCATGTCCGCCGCACCCCGGAATACCTTGAAGTCCACGGTTTTCATCAGGTCAGTGAGTTCGACCAGTTCCAGCGCCACGCGCATGTCCGGCTTGTCCGAACCATAGCGGTTCATCGCCTCGCTGTATGGCATGCGCGGAAACGGATTGGGCAAATCCACGTCCATGACCTTTTTGAACATCTCGCGGATCATCGCTTCCACCAGATTCATGATTTCCTCTTCGGACATGAATGAGGTTTCAATATCCACCTGGGTGAATTCGGGCTGGCGGTCGGCGCGTAAATCTTCGTCACGGAAACATTTGGTGATCTGGAAATAGCGGTCAAAACCGGACACCATCAATAACTGCTTGAACAGTTGCGGCGACTGCGGCAGCGCGTAGAACATGCCGGCATGCACGCGCGACGGCACCAGATAGTCGCGCGCGCCTTCCGGCGTGGAGCGGGTCAGCATCGGCGTTTCGATTTCCATGAAACCGTTGACGTCAAGGTAGTCCCGTAAAGTCTTGGCCACGCGATAGCGCAGGCGCATGTTGTTCTGCATCACCGGGCGGCGCAGGTCGAGATAACGGTGTGTCAGACGCACGTTCTCGGACAGGTTTTCGTCATCGAGCTGAAACGGCGGCGTGGCAGAAGCGTTGAGCACCTCCATCTCCAGTGCCAGTACCTCGATTTCGCCGGTCGGCAGATTGGGGTTGACCGTACCTTCCGGGCGGGAGCGCACGCGGCCGGTGATTTTCAACACGAACTCAGTACGCACGTCCTCGGCAATTTTGAAAGTATCGGCACGATCCGGATCGCATACCACTTGCACCATGCCCTCGCGGTCGCGCAGATCAATGAAAATTACCCCGCCGTGGTCGCGGCGGCGATGTGCCCAGCCACATAGTGTGATGGTTTGGTCTAGATGGGTGCGGTTTACGGAGCCGCAGTAATGGGTGCGCATGGTAATTTTGAATTGGAATTGTTGAAAAATTGAAGCTGCTTAGGTGCTGGAATGATTGACCAGCGTTTGTTTGTCGGGTGATGAGACGACTCCCATGGAAACAATGTACTTGAGCGCCACATCCACACTGATGCCCAGTTCTATGGTGTCAGTTTTTTTCACAAAAAAATAAAAACCATTCACCGGGCTGGGTGTAGTAGGAATAAATACACCCACGTATTCGGCATCCAGGCTGCCTGCGACATCACCGGGTATGTTGGTCTGGAATGCCAGAGACCACGCGTCCGAGTGGGGGTAGCGTACCAGCAACACTTTGCGGAACGCCTCGCCCGAGCCGGAAAATAACGTGTCCGACACCTGCTTGACGCTGTAATAGATTGATTTTACTACTGGAATCCGCCCCAACAGGCTTTCCCAGAACAGCAGTAGGCGTTGACCTATGATATTGGCTGTCACCAGACCCGTCAGCAGAATCACCGCCAACGTCAGCACCACGCCCAGGCCGGGCAGATGCATCCCCAACCATGCCTCTGGCCGCCACGCATGGGGCAGCAACAGCAGAGTCTGATCCATGCTGCCGATAATGAGATTGAGCACCCACAGGGTAATCCCCAGCGGCACCCAGATCAGGAGCCCGGTGATGAAGTAGCGTTTCATATTGCTTTACTTTCGCGCAGCCCGTGGTTGCGTCTGGTCAAGTACACGCCGGGCACGCTCCGGTTCCACAAGCCGGGGCTGGGGCAGCTTCTTCCTTCTTGGCAGGACTGCCTCCCTTGAAGTCGGTGGCATAATAGCCATTCCCTTTAAGCTGGAAGCCGGCCGCGGTAAGTTGTTTACTGAAGCTATCCTTGCCGCATTGCGGACACACCGTGAGGGCGGCAGCAGACATTTTTTGCATGACGTCTTCGGCGTGGCCACAAGCAGCGCATTTGTAAGCGTAGATAGGCATAGCAGACTCCTGAAAAAACGGTTAACAATTCAACCCGTTATTGTACATTAAGAATGTCTGATATATGGGTTTTTCAGGACTTTACAAGTGCGGCAGCATTTTCGACAGCAATACGCGCAGTTTGGCCGGCCGCACCGGCTTATACAGCAGCGCATGGCCACTGACCTTGATTGCACGTACTGATTCGGGAGCCGTATCGCCGGTAATCAGCACTGCCGGTATGCCCGCACCAAATATAGCGCGAAACCTTGCGATAACATCCAGCCCGATCTCCCCATCACGCAGGCGGTAATCGCAAAGCAGCACGTCTGGCGCCCGATCCAGTTGCGCCAGCGCGTCGCAACCCTTGGTGGCCGAGACCACTTGCAATCCCCAGCCGGTCAACAGGCTACGCATAGCCGTGAGAATTTCCTCATCATCATCGATGACCACAACCAGCCCATGCAATTGCCCGGACAGGGTGCGCCGTCCGGAATCGCGTAAATCCTCTACCACCGCTCCTGGCTCAGATTGAGCCACGCTTATACTGAACACCGAGCCACGTTGCGGACAAGAGCGCAAACTCAACGGGCAATTCAGTAGCCGCGTCACGCGCTCAACGATGGCCAACCCCAGCCCGAGGCCATTGCCGCGTGCGCGCTCGGGATTATGCAGCTGTACGAATTCTTCAAAAATGTCCTGCTGCCGATCCTCCGGAATACCTCGTCCGCTATCCCATACTTCGATCAACACCCGCGCATTGCGACGTCGGCAACCTACTACCACGCCGCCGGAATCTGTGTAGCGCACCGCATTCGACACCAGATTGAACAACACACGCTGCAATAGCAGCGGGTCGGTATGCAACAGAGCCCGACTCGGCACTACCAGCAGCTTCAGGCCTTTGGCCTCGGCCTGATGAGTAAATTCGGTGCGTACCCGGTCAAGCACCCGGTTCACCGGAAATACCCGCTCGTGCACTTCCAGCACACCCGCATCAAGCCGGGAAATATCCAGCAAGGAATTGAACAAACCCTCCATCGCAGCCACCGAAGCTTCGATATTAGTCAGTATGCGCAGTTGTTCAGATTCATGAAGTTCATTCTTGAGCGCAGCGAGAAACAACCCCAGCGCATGGATGGGTTGGCGCAGGTCATGGCTGGCTGCAGCCAAGAATTTAGATTTGGCGATGTTGGCGTGCTCGGCAGCTTCTTTCTGTTCGGCCAGCGCGGCAGTCGCCTCTCGAATACGCTGCTGCATGCCTACTCGCGAGGTAGTGAGATCCTCTGTCATCTGATTGATGCCAACTTGCAGCGCGCCCAGTTCACCCCCGGCGTCATGCTCCACGCGTGCGTGCAGATTACCAGCACCGATGGCGTGCACCACAGTCAGCATTTCACGTATCGGTTTTGTCACGTTTCTTGATAAACGCAACGCCAGCGCAATACCGAACATCATCACCAGCAGACAAATACCTGCGCTGGTCAATAACATGGCGCGATTGATGGCAGCCAGATGCTGCAAAGAAACGCCCACTCGTACCCACCCGATACGATGCCCCGATATATCCGGCGCATTCTCATGCAAGGTAAACATATCGGTAGCGTGCAGAGGAGCCATATCTATGGGCGCAGTAAAAACCAGCCTGTCGCCGACTTCCATCGGCTCGGTCGCACCCTGTAGGGTGGATGGCACCTCCCCGGCGGAAGCCAGCAGTTTGAAACGCGTATCGTAGATGGCCGCAAAATCCACCCCTGTCTCGGCATGCTGCGCGTTCAGCAGGTTTTGCAAAAACTTCTGATTGTAGGCAACCACGCCGTATTCCGCCGCAGTCGCCAAATAGCGTGCCTGGGCGGCGCCACGTTCGCGCAGCGCCTGCTCGGCATCCTGGATACGGCTATAACTGAAATACACCCCAAGAAGCACTGCGGTGATCAACACCGGCAACATACCCAAGAGCATCGCATGTTGTCGCAAACCCCACCGGTTCACGGCTGGGGCTCCGCTAGCAAAGCAGCATACAGCTGTGCATCCGCCGGGATGGTGAGCGACAGGGCGCGCGCTACATTTCGGTTAACCATCACACTAAAATAACGCGGCGGCTGGGGCGGTGGCAACACAAAAGGCTTGCGGCGGATTATCTCTGCGATCTGCCGGCCAATCTGCTCCGGAGTGGAATAGACCGCGAGCAGTGCTCCCGCTTTGACCAGTGCAGCCGAATAACCAAGTACCGGTCTGCGCTGGCGATAGGAGGTCAGAATCAAGCTCTGCAAACTGGCGCGGTTCACCACTTCGACATCCGGCAGCAGCAGCAAAGCGTCGCTATGCAGCAATACCGCGTCAATATCCGGAAATAGTGTCGTGGCGTTGTCCAATGTTTTGGCCACCAGTTGCAAGCGGCTGTCCTCCGCGGCCACCTCCAGCATATCCCGCTCACCCAGTGTGGCTGATCCCAGCAACACACCGACCTGTTTTATATCAGGTAGCGCCGCATTCAATAGCCGAAACTGGCGGAGATAGGGCTGATCCAGACTCACAGCACTAAACTGGTGGCGGCGTGCTCGCAATACCAGTTCGCGCATTATTTTCTCGTAATGCTGACGTGGCAACAAACCGGCCAGTACCGGTGCGGCGCCGGGCAAACGAGCAAGCGTTTCTGTAGCTTTCACACCCAGAGGAACCAACAAGGTATCGGCACCAAACCCACTATCACGCACCTCATTCATGCTCAATATGCGCAGCGCGAGCTTCCCATCAGCTTCCGCCAGGCCGCTGCTTATTGCGGCGGCGGCCTCCAGATACGGAGCGCTTCGTTCAGACAGTACCAGCACCACTTCACGCGCGCAGCCCTCAGTCGCAAACCCCATACCCAGCAGCACAGCCAGCCACAGCAGCAGGGTGTCCGGCAATAGGTAGAGGCGCTTGCCCATTTCTGTTGTTTTTCCCCGCATCGGTTCTGGTTTCGGCATCCTGCCATTTGTTTCGCCGTCTTGCAGGATTGTCATCTGCGAACCGCCAAACGTGTAGTTTTGCGATGGTCTAGGCCATTCGAATTAGTCCATTTGATACAGTAATTCGTTGATTTATCTAAAATTAGGCCGAATGGTGGATTTCCATTTTCCTCCAGGCGCGGATAATTCAGCGTGTCGACTCGCAGTACGCCTGTCGCAACAGGATAAGTTTGATCTGGAAAGAAATAACCAACAACAGCCAATCAACCCACTCACAACATGGCATCAGCAGTGCCACTCAAGACTGCCGCTTAACCCCCATTCTCTATCTGGAAATGGGGGTTCTTTTTTTATCTTGCCGTTTCAACTTACAAGAGCAAGGATACCCGTCGTTGCCAATGGCGCAAAGATTGCAAGTCGTGCAAACACGACTACAGCAATTTGCGCCGCTGCGCTTCCATCACTGCTTCGGTGCGGTTATTCACTTCCAGGGTGCGGAAAATACCGGCCAGATGGACTTTGATGGTCCCTTCACCCAACCCCAATTCGCGCGCAATGAGTTTATTTGGCTTACCCGCAGCGAGCAGTTTGAGCACATCCATTTGGCGTTCGGTCAAACAACACGACGTTTGGCCCCGTGAAGTAGCCTGGGGAGCAGCCATTACTTCCGTGGCGGCCAACTCCTGATCCATCACCAGCGGCGGCAAGTAAATGCCGCCCGACAATACCAGGCGTATGGCCGAGAGCATGACCTGACTGGAGGAAGATTTTGGGATATAGCCCAGCGCTCCGACATCCAGGACTGCCTGCACGTTGGGACGCGATTCGGAACCCGACAGCACCACGATCGGCACATCGGGGTGAGCGGTCTGGAAATGAACGACGCACTCGACGCCAGTTACGCCGGGCATGTGCAGATCGAGCAATGCGAGATCGATGTCCTCATGTTGATTGGCGTGTGCGATGGCCTCCTGACAGGTTCCCGCTTCCAGCACTTCCACATCCTTCCCCATCTGCTGCAGCAGATGGCGTGCTCCTTCACGAAACAGCGCATGATCGTCGGCCAGGATAATTTTCATCGGCTACCAGCCCAGTGTCAACGTCACAAAAGCACGTCGTTCGAAGCGCATTTCCGGCCTGAATTCACTGTAAGGTCCATTCAGGCTTTGCCCCACCAGCGCCAGCTCGGCCTCGTGTGCGCCATCGCGCCAACGCTTGGCGAGACGCGCGTCCACCCGTTCGTAACGATGCACCGGGTCACCCTCGCCCAGCCAGGTCATTGCCGCTTCCTGGTAATAGCCCATGCTGGCTTGATATCCACCAAGGAATTCCTGGCTGATCAACAGACTGGTCTGATGGCGTGGCACGGAATAGCGCGTATCTCCATTAGCAGAACGTGCCCTGGTCCAGGCTTGGTTGAGCACAATCAGACTGCCTTCCAGTGGACGCCAACGCAGCTGGAACTCCGCACCGGTGAGGGTGGCGCCGTACAGGTTACGGGTACTGGTGTAGCCATTGTAAGGATCAAGAATCTCGGTACCCGGCGCATAAAACTGTTTGATCTGGCCTATCAACTTGCTGTAGCTATCGTGGAATACCCGCGCATCGACTGTCAGCCGAAGTTTGTGAAAATCGCCCACATAACCCATTTCGCGCGACAACACCTCCTCTGAATTCAACCCCCCGCTGTTCAGCGCAACCTGATTGAGCAGAAGCCCATTGTATGTATAGCGAAAATTGGCACCTTCCTCGATCGGCGTGGGCGAGCGGTAACCCCGACTGATACTGGCGCGAAGGGCGTGATCTGGATTGATCAGATAGTTCACGGCCAGTCGCGGAGAAAGAGTGGTGTTACCGTAATAATGCTTCTCCAGCATGGCACCAGGCTGTACCAGCCAGTGTGACGTGGCACGCCACTCGCCATTGAGGAATAAACGATACAAATTTCCGCCCAAGGCTTGATTGGTGCCTAAATAGCTAGCCGAAGTAACCTGGTCGCGCCGCACCTCCGCACCCCACACCAAACGGACATTCTGGCGTGGGTTGGTAATCATCTGAAACTCGAGGCTGTCGCGATAAGCTTCATAGTTGAGATTGACAGGATAATTGAGTGTAGGTGGCAAGGGCGGAGGCAAAAAAGGGAGATCTGGCGGCCCAAGGAATACATTCCACTCCTCGCGTACCCGGTTGTGAGAATGATTGAACTGTAGCGACCATTCGCTGTTGGCATCCGGCGCGCGACGGAATTTCATCTGCACGAAATCGCTCACCGAATACTGATCATGTGCGGGATACGAGAAATCGTTTGGGAACCCCTTCTGCCATTTACCCTCGCTATATCCCGCTTCGGTACTGAGCTCATCCGAGGTATTCAAGCGATAATCCGCACGCACGTTGACAAGCCGGTCACGCGACAGATCTGGGAGGGTGTTATAGCGTTCATCCTGCTTCTGCGCCACGGTAATACGGTAATCGAGAGCACCGCGCTGGCCGCCGTAACGATACATGCCGTCACGCACGCTTTTGTCACCCATCGTTAAAGAAGCAGTATTACCCTGGGTTTGAGAAGGATGCTTGGTAATGATATTGATGACTGCCAAAAAAGCATTGGGGCCGTAGGTCGATGCGTTGGGGCCGCGCACCACCTCGATCCGTTCGATGTCCTCGATCGCCAGCGGCAGATCGCGCCAATTCACCTGGCCAAAACCGACGTTGTAGATGGAGCGCCCATCCACCAGCACCTGCATGCGCCGCGAGTAGGCATCGCTCATGCCATGATAGGTCACCACCGGGATGTTGCCGGCATAGTTGGATACGCTAAAACCCGGCACCAACCGGAGCAAATCGGGAATCTCGCGAAAACCCGAGGCACGGATCATTTCCTGGTCAATCACGGTTACTGCGGCCGGTGCTTCCTGCTGGGGCTGCAGCAGCCGCGAAGCGGACAGCACGACCGGCAGATCGGTAAGGTAATCCGCCTCGGTGGGTAGTTGTTCCGTATCGGCCCACACTGGGCTACTCCCTGCCAGCGCGAGCCCTGTGAGCAGACGCAGGAATACTGATTGCATGCTTCCCCCTTTTCTTGCATTTTTTTATTATTATTCAAACCGGATGATTAACTACACAAGGCCGCTTATATACCTCTGGCCAAAACCTGTAGCGACACATAATCCACCTTGCCGGTGCCCAGCACCGGCAAGCTTTCCAGATATTCGAATCGGCGCGGCACCGCAATTTCCGGCATTCCCATGCTTCTCGCCGCTTCCAGTAGGCGCTCGCGCGACAATCCCGGCGCCGTGGTAAACAACACGATCGCTTCGCCGCGCTGTTCGTCCTGCACCGTTGCCGCACCATGTTGAAAATCCGGTTCCGCCTGGCCGGCAATAGCCTCGACCGTTTCCAGCGAGATCATCTCGCCAGCCACTTTGGCAAAACGTTTGATGCGGCCAACAATATGGACAAAACCGTCGTGGTCAATGTCGACGACGTCGCCGGTATTGTACCAGCCCGACCCGACTTCTGACGCCGGCGGCTCCAGCACGCCGGGGTGCTCGACCCGGTAGTAGCCCAGCATCTGATTCGGCCCACGCACATGCAACACACCGCCACGATGGATGCCGGGAATCGGCACCACGCGTGCCTCAACGCCTGGTAACAAATGTCCCACACTGCCGGGATGATTATCCGCCAAAGGATTCACGGCCAGCACCGGCGCGGTTTCAGTCGCACCGTAACCTTCTATCAGCTCAATGCCAAATTTGCTGCGCCAGGCCTCGCGCACCGACTCGGCCAGTTTTTCCGCACCCGCCACTACGATACGCAGGCTGCGGAAATCCTCAACTGAGGCGTATTTCGCGTAATTACCAAAAAACGTACTGGTGCCAAACAACACCGTCGACCCACTCTCGCGAATCATCTCCGGGATCTGTTTGTAATGCAGTGGCGTGGTGTAGAGCCTGTTGGACACGCCTGTCAGCAAAGGCAGCAGCACGCCTGCTGTCAAACCAAAAGAATGAAATATGGGCAATGCATTGAAGAATTTTTCGTCTGCAGAAAAATTGATGGCTGCGCAGATTTGATCCACATTGGCGAGCAGCGCCCGATTGGACAGCACCACGCCTTTGGGTTTGCCTTCCGACCCCGAGGTAAATAGCACTACCGCCTGACTATCCGCATTCCCTGGTTTGGCAGCGCGCGCCGGAAACAGCATCGCATAGCCCATCAGCCACGCCTTATCCAGCCAGCCGAATCCGGCACGCATATCTTCCAGATACACGAGGCGCACCTGTTCGCCCAGAACGGCAGCCTGTTGTTCGAGCTCGGCAGTTTTGAGAAATTGTCGCGAAGTGATGACGGTTTTCACCTGCGCAGCGACGCACGCATCGAGCAGATTTTGTACACCTGAGGTGTAGTTGAGCATCGCCGGTATACGCCGGAAGGCATTCATACCCAGCACCAGCCCAACCGTGCTGGCGAGGTTGGGCATCAACACGCCGACATGTTCTTCCGGCGCGGTGATTTTACTCACCAGCCGTCCCAGCGCCAGCGTGAGCTTGAGCAGATCTCCATAGCTGTAGCGTGGCTGACGAATGTCCTCCAGCGCCTGACGCTCTCGGCCAAACCGGGTCAGGGTATCGAGAAAACGGGTATAGAGACTTTCTGTTGCGCCCGGCTCGACAAATTTAACCTGGGCTGCGGCTGCCATCAGAACGGAATATCGTCTTCCATATCGTCAAAGCTGGAGCCGCTGGATTTGGCCGGGCCATTCGATGCAGGGGCTGGACGTGCAGCAGCGGGGCGACGACTCTCGCCGCTATCGTTATCCATGCTGGCTGAGCCGCTGCGGCCACCCAACATCTGCATTTTGTCGGCCACAATCTCGGTGGTGTAGCGTTCCTGGCCTTCCTTATCGGTCCACTTGCGGGTCTGGATGCGGCCTTCCACATACACCTGGCTGCCTTTTTTCAGATATTGGCCCACCACTTCGGCGGTTTTTCCGAAAAACGAAACGCGATGCCATTCGGTTTTTTCCTGCTTCTCACCGTTTTTGTCTTTCCAGTTTTCAGTCGTCGCCAGGGTTACGTTGGCGATGGCGTCGCCGCTCGGCGCATAGCGCACCTCCGGGTCCTTGCCCAGATTGCCTACCAGAATTACCTTATTGACCGATGCCATTATGTTGTCTCCCCTATCAAATTAAGCGCGCCCTGTTCATCCCAACCGTGCAGCGCGACTTTCAGTATGGCCACACCCTCTTCGGCAATCACCGCGGCTTCCATCACACCTGCCAATGTGCCCAAGCGGCGGGTAAGCTGTCCGGCCCGATCACTATCCATGGGCCCGACATGGAACATGCGGGTTTTCACTGCGGGCGGGGTGCGCATTCCTGCCGCCGCCACCAGCCATGCCAGCATCAGCCCGGAACTGAACATGAACACCGCGGAAAACCCGTAGTGCTGCGACAGCCAGCCGCCCATGGCGCCACCGAAAAACAATCCTAAAGACTGGGACGTATTATACACCCCCATCGCCGTACCCTTGGCTGTGGTCGGCGCAAGTTTGGAGATCAATGACGGTAGTGAGGCTTCGAGTACGTTGAACGCAACAAAATACAATATGAGCGCGGCAACGATACCCCAGAAATGATGCATGCTGGCCGCCATCCCCAATTGAGCAGCCAGCATGGTCGCTATCGCCGCAACGAATACCTGTTTCAGCTTGCCGCGCGTCTCGCCATAAATAATGGCCGGTATCATCAGCGCGAACGACACCAGCACTACTGGCAGGTATATCTCCCACTGGTGGTTGATATCCAGATTACTGGTGTTGCGCAGCGCAAAGGGCAGCACCACAAACATTCCCATCTGCGCGGCATGCAAAGAAAAAATGCCGAAATTGAGGCGCAATAGCTGGATATCCTTCAACACGTCGCCCAGCCTTGCCGGGTTGGTCTCGGCATCCGCATGAAAGTGGCTGACCAGTGGATCAGGGACACCCCATTTGACCACTGCCAAGGCTGCAATGGAGAGGACGCCTGTCATCGCAAAAATTCCCGACATCCCGATAAACTGATACAACGCTGGTCCCATTACCAGCGAGGCCGCAAAAGTCACCCCTATCGTGCCGCCGATCATGGCCATTGCCTTGGTACGATGCTCTTCACGCGTCAGGTCGGCCAGCAGCGCTGTAACCGCGGCAGAAATCGCTCCGGCACCCTGAATCACGCGACCCAGAATAATGGTCTCGATCGTTGTTGCATTTGCGGCGACAAAGCTGCCAATGGCAAACAGGATCAGCCCGAAGTAGATCACACGCTTGCGTCCGAATTTATCCGAGGCAATGCCAAACGGCAATTGCAGCAGCGCCTGGGTCAGTCCATACGCTCCCAATGCCAGGCCGATCATGGTGTGATTGGCACCGCCCGGCAGGTGCTCGGCATACAGCGCGAATACCGGCAAGATCAGGAACATTCCCAACATACGCAGTCCAAAGATACTGGCAAGGCCAATACTTGAGCGCAACTCGGCGGGGGTCATTTTTTCAGATGGCAGCATGGATTTGGGCACACTCTCAAAAGTCGGTATATTAACAGGTTAGCCTTTTCCGATTAATGCGGAAAAGGCATTTAACCACGGGATGCCAGCTCTTTTTGAGCGGCCCGCGTCCCGCTGGTTCCATTCACTCAGGAATATGCAACCCGATGGAATACATCCGCATTCGCGGTGCCCGCACCCACAATTTGAAAGACATCAATCTCGATCTGCCGCGCAACCAGCTGGTGGTGATTACCGGTCTGTCCGGTTCGGGCAAATCGTCGTTGGCGTTTGACACGCTGTATGCCGAAGGTCAGCGTCGCTACGTAGAATCGTTGTCTGCCTATGCGCGCCAGTTTTTGCAGTTAATGGAAAAACCCGACGTGGATCTGATCGAGGGATTGTCGCCCGCCATTTCCATCGAGCAAAAGGCCACCAGTCATAATCCGCGCTCTACCGTGGGCACCGTCACCGAAATCCACGACTACCTGCGCCTGCTGTTCGCTCGCGTCGGTACGCCGCAATGTCCCGATCACCATATCGAACTCGCTGCACAAACCGTTTCGCAGATGGTGGATCATGTGCTGGCTCTGCCTGAAGACACCAAGCTGATGATTCTTTCTCCTCTGATCGTCGGACGCAAGGGCGAACACCTGGATCTATTCGATGAATTGCGCGCGCAGGGCTTCGTGCGCGCACGCATTGACGGCAAGGTTCATGAAATGGATGCTCTGCCCAAACTCGACAAGAATAAAAAACACACCATCGAGATGGTAGTGGATCGCCTGAAGGTGCGCGAGGATGCCAAACAGCGTCTGGCCGAATCGTTCGAGACCGCATTACGCCATGCCGATGGTCGTGCATTGGCAGTGGAAATGGATAACAGCAAGGAAACCCTGTTCTCGGCACGCTTCTCCTGCCCGGTGTGCGATTACTCACTCCCGGAGCTCGAACCTCGTCTGTTTTCATTCAACAATCCGATGGGCGCCTGCCCCCAGTGCGACGGACTGGGAGCAATCCAGTATTTCGACCCCAAGCGCGTGGTGGCTTTCCCGCACTTGTCGCTGGCGTCCGGCGCGGTAAAGGGCTGGGATCGACGCAATCAGTTTTATTTCCAGATGCTGCAAAGCCTGGCGCTGCATTATGGCTTCGACCTGGAGACACCGTTCGAAAAACTGCCTCACCCGATCCAGCAAATTCTGCTTCATGGCGGCGACAAGGAAAAGATCGCGTTCCGTTATCCCGGCGAACGCAAACCGCGCAGCCATGCTTTCGAAGGCATCATTGCCAACCTGGAACGGCGCTACCGCGAAACCGACTCCAGCGTGGTACGCGAAGAGCTGGCCAAATACCTCAACAACAAGCCTTGTCCGAGCTGCGCCGGCACCCGCCTGCGCCGCGAGGCACGTCATGTGTTCGTTAACGGCCAGACCGTGTATGCGCTGTCGGCACTGCCGTTGAAGCAGGCGCAGAGCTTTTTCGAGACCTTGAAATTATCTGGCAACAAGCAAGCGATCGCCGATCGCATCATCAAGGAAATCGCCGCGCGGCTGACCTTCCTCAATAATGTCGGTCTGGAATACCTGTCGCTGGATCGCTCCGCTGATACACTTTCCGGGGGCGAAGCACAACGCATCCGCCTTGCCTCGCAAATTGGTTCGGGGCTGACTGGTGTGATGTATGTGCTGGATGAGCCTTCCATCGGCCTGCACCAGCGCGACAATGAACGTTTGCTCGGCACTCTGAAACGTCTGCGCGACATCGGCAACACCGTGATCGTGGTGGAGCATGATGAAGACGCTATCCGCCTTGCCGATTACGTGGTGGATATGGGCCCCGGTGCGGGCGAACATGGCGGCCGAGTGGTCGCCGAGGGGACTCCCGCCGACATTCTCGCCAACCCGGCTTCGCTCACCGGCGATTATCTGTCCGGACGACGCAGCATTGCTCTGCCCGCAACACGGCGGACACCCGATCCGAAGCGCATGCTCATCCTCACCGGTGCCAGCGGCAATAACCTGAAAAATGTCACCCTTGAACTCCCTGCCGGACTGCTGGTGTGCGTCACGGGCGTATCCGGTTCAGGCAAATCAACGCTTATCAACGACACCCTCTATGCCGCGATGGCGCGGCACCTGTATGGCTCTGCGGCAGAACCCGCGCCGCACACCGATATCCAGGGTCTGGCGCTGTTCGACAAGGTCATCAGTGTCGACCAAAGCCCGATTGGGCGCACTCCGCGTTCCAATCCGGCAACTTATACGGGTCTGTTCACCCCCATTCGCGAGCTGTTCGCTGGTGTGCCATCAGCACGCGAGCGCGGTTACGGCCCGGGACGTTTTTCCTTCAACGTCAAAGGCGGGCGTTGCGAGGCCTGTCAGGGCGACGGTGTCATCAAGGTGGAAATGCATTTCCTGCCGGACATTTACGTACCCTGCGACGTCTGCCACGGCAAACGCTACAACCGTGAGACCCTGGAAATACAGTACAAAGGCAAGACTATCCATGAGGTGCTGCAAATGACGGTGGAGGACGCCCACGCCTTCTTCAGCGCCGTACCGGTGGTAGCACGCAAGCTGCAAACGCTGCTAGACGTTGGTCTGGGCTACATCCAACTGGGCCAGGCTGCCACCACCTTGTCCGGCGGCGAAGCGCAGCGCGTCAAGCTGTCGCTGGAGCTATCCAAGCGCGACACCGGACGCACCCTGTATATCCTCGACGAGCCCACCACCGGCCTGCATTTTCATGACATTGATATGTTGCTCAAGGTTTTACATCGCCTGGCAGACCAAGGCAACACGGTGCTGGTGATCGAGCACAATCTGGATGTGATCAAGACAGCTGACTGGGTAGTAGATATCGGGCCTGAGGGCGGTGACGGCGGTGGACAGATTCTCGCCGCCGGTACCCCCGAGCAAGTCGCTGCCAATCCGGCAAGTTATACCGGACAATATTTGAAACCCATTCTGAAGCGCAAAAAATAAAATGCAGCCACATCACGCACGCGAATTACTGATTGCCTCGTTTCATGCCGCGCTGGCAGGGGCTGATCCGCAACGGCTGGTGCCGCCTTTTTTACCCATTCCCCCGGAGGGACGCACGCTGGTACTGGGGGGAGGCAAGGCTGCCGCCAGTATGGCGTTCGCGGTGGAAGCACACTGGCCTGACAGTGAGCCATTACAGGGATTGGTTGTCACACGTTATCAACACAGCCTGTCCACCCGGCGCATTGAAGTCATTGAGGCCAGTCATCCACTCCCCGATGGGCGGGGCGCCGAGGCTGCACAGCGCATGCTGGCTCAGGCCGCCTCTCTTGCCGCTGACGATTTATTGCTCGCCTTGATATCCGGCGGCGGCTCCAGCCTGATGGCCTTGCCGGTTGCCGGAGTCAGCCTGAAAGCTTTGCGTGGGGTTACTCGCGCACTGGTCAATTCCGGTGCGACCATCCAGGATATCAATACGGTTCGCAAACATCTCACCCAGCTTGCTGGCGGTCAATTGGCACGTGCTGCCGGGGCTGCGCGAGTACACGCGCTGATCCTGTCCGACGTTGTTGGTGATGACCCTACACACATCGCATCCGGCCCGTGCTGTGCTGATCCCAGTACGTTTGCCGACGCACTCGCCATACTTGATCGTTTCCGTATCGAAGCCGATGCCGCCATCCTGACATATCTCGAGCGCGGCGCCGCGGGCGAGTATGCGGATACCCCCAAGCCTGGGGATAGCTGTTTGCTACGAACAGTCAACCACGTCATCGGCAACGCCAGCCAGATGCTCCGCGCAGCAGCTAATTATTTTCAGGCACAAGGGGTCAAAGTGATTATTGTCAGCGAGGCGGAAACGCAATCCTCGCAGCAAGTTGCTCAGGCACACGCGAATCTGCTGCGCCAAATATTGGCCGACAACACCGCGCGCCCACTCGCATTATTATCCGGCGGTGAGACCACGGTCGCGACTGATGGCAGTGGACGCGGGGGACGTAACGCCGAATACCTGCTGGCGTTGGCGATCGAATTGCGAGGCATGGATAGCGTCTACGCACTGGCTGCTGACTCCGATGGTATCGACGGAACCGAAAACAATGCCGGCGCACTGATCGGTCCGGATACACTGTCACGCGCGCAAGCCCTTGGGCTCAATCCCGAAAAGCTACTGCAGAGCCACGATAGCTACACTTGCTTTTTCGCCTTGAACGACTTGCTGGTGACCGGACCCACGCTGACCAATGTGAATGATTACCGCGTCATACTGATAGGCTAGTTTGGCTTGAGTACAGTCACCTCATCCCCCACCTGCAAGTTAAAATCTGATGCCGCACTTCCGCGATTGACCGCCAGTTCAAGCAAACCCACGCTGTTACTGAACCAGAACCCTTGGCCTCTGCCGAGCCTTCCGAAAGTCTCTCCGTGGATCAATTCCATGCCACGCACACTCACCCGACTGTGGGGCGAGATACCTGTTGCACGGATGCCGGTAAACGCATTGCCATAGTGGTCGATATAAATGATCCGTGCCAGATCGCCAATATCGAACTCCACTTGTAGTGTTTTGGCAGGGGATAACTTGTGTGCCGGAAATTCCCCGCGCGCAATTTCTGCTGCTATCACAGCAAACAGGTCGCGTCCATGAAAGGTGCTGGATAGTGATTCCGGCTGCCACTCTATTTTCCATATTTTGGCTTGTGCATCGCGCCCTGCAACGACTGACAGCAGACCATTGTCCGGGCCTACATACCAGTGGCCGCCCGCAGTAACGACTGCGCCAGCGCGTGCGGTGCCTACTCCGGGATCCACCACTGCCAGAAATACGCTGCCCGGCGGAAATCCCACTGCGAAAGCTGCCAGCAGGTGCGCGCCAGCATGGGCATTGAAGTCCGGCGAGTGATGCAGCAAATCCACCACCAGCTGGCCTGGCGCTTCAACTGACAGGCGCGCCTTCACCTGCCCTACATAAGGATCAATCGCGCCGAAATCACTGAACAATACGATCATCACAAACCTCGCACAGGGATTAAGCCGACACTATGCGGAAAACAAAAAAGCCGGGCAAGCCCGGCTTTTTTGTACGCATTTCAAACTTATTCTGCTGCTTCGACTACGCCCGCATCCTCGGCACGATCTACCATCTCGATCAATGCCATGGGTGCGTTGTCACCATCACGGAAACCGTATTTAAGAATGCGCAAATAGCCGCCGTTACGGGCAGAAAAACGCGGGCCAAGTTCATCGAACAGCTTGACGACCATCTCACGATCACGCAAGCGGTCGAAAGCGAGGCGACGATTAGCCAGTGACGGCTTTTTACCCAAAGTAATCATGGGCTCAGCAACACGACGCAATTCCTTGGCCTTGGGTAACGTGGTTTTAATAACCTCATGACGCAGCAAAGCATTGGTCAGGTTGCGCAGCAGTGCAGCGCGGTGGCTGCTGGTGCGATTCAGTTTGCGATTGGCGAGACGGTGACGCATCGTTATATTCCTTCTGCTTAATTACGGCTTCTCGAGACCTGCGGGTGGCCAGTTCTCGAGCTTCATTCCCAGGCTGAGGCTCTTAGAGGCCAGCACGTCTTTAATTTCGTTGAGCGATTTACGACCCAGATTTGGCGTCTTGAGCAACTCTGTCTCACTGCGCTGAATCAAATCGCCGATATAATAAATATTCTCGGCTTTCAGACAATTAGCAGAACGCACAGTCAACTCAAGATCGTCCACCGGGCGCAGCAGCATGGGATCAACCTGTGCAACTTTTGGCAACTCGGCAGCAACTGGTGTCCCCTTCAGATCAGCAAACAACGCTAGCTGGTCGACCAGAATACGGGCTGCATAACGCACTGCCTCTTCCGGTTCGATGGTACCGTTGGTTTCCACATCGAGCACCAGCTTGTCCAGATCGGTACGCTGTTCGACGCGAGCGCTTTCCACAGCATAAGCAACGCGACGCACCGGGCTGAACGAAGCGTCTAACTGGATGGCGCCAAGAGTTTGCGTGTCTTCTGGCTGGCGGCGTACGGAAACCGGCTGGTAACCGCGCCCCTGCTCAACCTTGATTTCCATGTCCAGTTTGCCGCCTTTGGTCAGGTGGGCAATGACATGATCCGGGTTGAGAATTTCCACATCATGACCAGCTTCAATGTCGCCCGCCGTCACCGCACCTTCGCTGGATTTTTTCAGCTTGAGCAACACTTCACTACGATCATTTAACTTGAGCGCGATGCCTTTCAGATTCAGCAATATGTCAACGACGTCTTCCTGCACACCTTCCAGAATCGAATACTCATGCAATACGCCGCTGATGGAAACTTCAGTCGGCGCAGCGCCGGGCATGGACGACAACAGGATACGGCGCAGGGCATTGCCCAACGTGTGTCCGTAGCCGCGCTCGAACGGTTCCATGATGACACGGGCACGTAACGGCGAAACGGTTTCTACGTCGATGATACGGGGCTTCAATAAATCAGCGGTACTGCTTTGCATAAACGGTGTCCCTCATACATAAAAGCGTCGGGATTACTTGGAATACAATTCCACCACGAGATGTTCGTTGATGGTAGCGGGTAGTTCGGCGCGTTGTGGTTTGGCCTTGTAAGTGCCTTTCATATCTTTCGCACTCACTTCTACCCATTCCGGAAAGCCACGCTGTTCTGCAGCCAGCAGAGCAGCCTTGATGCGCAGCTGCTGCCTGGATTTCTCACATACTTCCACTACATCGCCGGGTTTGACCACATAGGACGGAATGTTCACGCGCTTGCCGTTCACGAGAATGCTGTTGTGACGTACGACCTGACGTGATTCGGCACGCGAAGCACCAAATCCCATACGGAATGTAACGTTGTCCAAGCGGCTTTCCAGGATCTGCAACAGGTTTTCACCAGTCACACCGCGCTGACGGTCGGCTTCTTTGTACACATCACGGAACTGGCGCTCAAGTACGCCGTACGTACGACGCAGTTTTTGCTTTTCGCGCAACTGAACACCATAGTCGGAAAGGCGATTGTTCTTCTTCTGGCCGTGCTGACCCGGTGGATAGGGGCGACGTTCAATCGCGCACTTGTCGGTGAAGCACTTCTCGCCTTTAAGAAACAATTTCTCGCCTTCGCGACGGCACTGGCGGCATTTAGCATCAAGATTTCTGGCCACGTTGGGACTCCTGCTTTAGATACGGCGTTTCTTGGGCGGACGGCAGCCGTTATGCGGCACTGGCGTCACGTCGGAAATACTGGTGATTTTAAAACCGGCGTTATTCAATGCGCGAACTGCAGACTCACGGCCTGGGCCAGGTCCTTTAATGCGCACCTCAAGATTCTTAACGCCACATTCCTGTGCCAGCTTGCCTGCATTTTCAGCAGCAATCTGAGCAGCAAACGGGGTACTTTTGCGCGAACCTTTAAAACCGGCGCCGCCTGAAGTCGCCCAGGACAAGGCATTGCCCTGTCGGTCGGTGATAGTAACAATGGTGTTATTAAAGGAAGCATGAATGTGAGCAATGCCTTCCGCCACATTCTTTTTAACCTTCTTACGGACTCTGATATTCGCCTTAGCCATAATTCTCTATTCCTTTATTTGGTCGCGCGAACGGCCTTGCGCGGGCCTTTGCGGGTGCGGGCGTTGGTACGAGTGCGCTGGCCTCGCAATGGCAAACCGCGCCGATGGCGCATACCACGATAGCAACCCATATCCATCAGGCGTTTGATGTTCATAGTGACTTCGCGGCGCAGGTCACCCTCAACCGCGTACTTGGCCACGCCTTCGCGCAGCTTTTCCATCTCAGCGTCGGTCAAATCCTTGATCTTGGCTGCTGTATTCACACCCGCGTCCGCACAAATCTTGCGGGAAACGGTGCGGCCGATACCATAAATTGCTGTTAGCGCAATTTCGGCATGTTGGTGGTTCGGGATGTTTACCCCTGCGATACGGGCCATCTAATCACTCCGGAATCGAAAACATTAAATTCTATCATTTAAAGCCAGGCTAAAACAATCAACCTTGGCGTTGCTTGTGGCGTGGGTCTTCACAAATAACCCGAACTACACCCTTGCGGCGTACAATCTTGCACTTACGGCAGATTTTTTTAACAGATGCCCGTACTCTCATGAAAAACTCCTCGACATAACCGTGCATGGCACGGCAAATAACTTACTTGGCACGAAACGTAATTCGAGCCTTGGTCAAATCATACGGCGTCAATTCAACCGTCACTTTGTCGCCTGGCAAAATGCGAATATAGTGCATACGCATTTTTCCGGAGATATGTCCCAATACAATATGACCATTTTCCAGTTTGACCCTGAAGGTTGCATTCGGCAGGGTCTCCAGAATCTCACCTTGCATCTGGATGGTATCTTCTTTTGACATCTATCGAGCCACCTGCCGCTTAACGCGAAACAAAACCATTACCCTTGAAGTTAGCTTTCTTGAGCAGCCCCTCATATTGGTGGGACATAATGTAAGCCTGAACCTGCGCCATGAAATCCATGGTGACCACCACGATAATCAACAGTGAGGTCCCTCCAAAGTAAAACGGCACATTGAATTTCACTATCAGAAATTCCGGCAGCAAACATACCAGCGTGATATAAATTGCACCCACCAGGGTCAAGCGCCCCATTATTTTATCAATGTAGCGCGCCGTCTGTTCACCAGGCCGAATTCCAGGAACAAAAGCTCCGCTCTTTTTGAGATTATCTGCCGTCTCCTTGGGGTTAAATACCAAGGCGGTATAGAAAAAACAGAAAAAGACAATTGCCGATGCATACAGAATCACGTAAATCGGCTGTCCTGGCGACAATGTCGCACCAACATCTTTCAGCCAGCTCATGCTCTCATGGCTACCGAACCAGCCGGCCAAAGTTGCCGGGAACAAAATAATGCTCGAAGCAAAAATCGGCGGAATCACGCCTGCCATATTCAACTTAAGCGGCAGATGCGAACTTTGCCCGCCATAAACCTTGTTTCCTACCTGGCGCTTGGCATAATTCACCAATATTTTTCGCTGGCCCCGCTCTACAAACACTACCAGCGCCGTGACCAGGACTACTGCAACAAACAGCATCAACACCAGAGGAATGGAAAATGCCCCCGTACGCGTCAATTCCAGCGTACCACCAATAGCATGCGGCAACCCGGCAACAATGCCGCCGAAAATAATCATGGAGATCCCGTTGCCAATACCGCGTTCGGTAATCTGTTCACCTAGCCACATCAGAAACATGGTGCCGGCAACCAGAGTCATTACCGCCGTCATACGAAACATATAGCCCGGATCAATCACCAAACCTGGCTGCGCTTCCAGCGCAATGGCAATACCCAGTGCCTGAAAAAAAGCCAACGCCACGGTGCCATATCGTGTGTACTGGGTAATCTTTCGGCGCCCGCTTTCCCCTTCTTTCTTCAGTGCTTCCAGCTGAGGGGAAACCACCGTCAGCAACTGCATAATGATGGATGCCGAAATATATGGCATGATCCCAAGGGCAAACACGGTAAAACGCGACAGCGCACCGCCCGAGAACATGTTAAACATGCCCAGGATGCCACCCTCTTGGGAACGGAACAACTGTTCCAGCGCCACCGGGTCAATGCCAGGAACCGGAATATGCGCTCCAATTCGGTACACTACCAGCGCACCAATCAGGAACAGCAAACGCCGTTTCAAATCGCCGAATTTATCGGCACTGCCTGTACTGGGCTTATTCGCAGCCAAGATTATTCCACGAAGCTGCCGCCGGCAGCTTCAATAGCTGCACGTGCACCTTGCGTAGCCAGCACACCATGCAGCTTCACTGCACGCTTTAATTGGCCGCACAAAATTACTTTTGCCGTCTTGGCACGAGCGTGAACAATACCCGCCTGCTTAAGCACCAGGATATCGATATCATCAACCGGCAGCTTATCCAGATCAGATAACAGCACTTGTGCGGTATCCCCTGAAGTCAGCGAAACAAACCCGCGTTTTGGCAAACGACGCTGCAAAGGCATCTGACCGCCTTCAAAACCAACTTTATGATATCCGCCTGTACGTGATTTCTGACCTTTGTGGCCACGACCCGCGGTCTTGCCGAATCCGCTTCCGATACCACGTCCAACGCGGCGTCTTGCGCTTTTGCTGCCGTCAGCAGGTTTAATAGTATTAAGTTGCATTTAACCCTCGCACTTTACGAGATAATTTACTTTATTAACCATACCGCGATTAGCCGGCGTATCCAGCACTTCCACAGTATGATGCATGCGGCGCAGGCCCAGGCCACGGACGCAAGCACGGTGTGATTGCTTGGTACCAATAACGCTTTTAACCAGCGTTACCTTCATCATTTTTGCAGCAGTGCTCATCATTCTTACTCCATGATCTCTTCGACGGATTTGCCGCGCTTGGCAGCAATTTCCGAAGGAGAATTAACTTGCAGCAGACCATTGATGGTTGCACGCACCACGTTATACGGGTTGGTTGAGCCAATGCATTTGGCCAGGATGTTATGCACGCCCATCACTTCAAATACGGCACGCATCGGGCCACCAGCAATAATTCCGGTACCTTCAGAGGCTGGCTGCATATAAACAACCGCCGCACCATGCTTGCCGATAACGGCGTGATGCAGAGTACCGTTTTTGAGGTTGACTTTAACCAGTTTGCGGCGCGCTTCATCCATCGCCTTCTGGACCGCAACAGGAACTTCGCGTGACTTTCCCTTACCCATACCGATACCGCCATCGCCATCACCCACCACGGTCAATGCGGCAAAGCCCAGAATGCGGCCGCCCTTCACAACCTTGGTTACACGGTTAACAGCGACCATCTTTTCGCGCAGGCCGTCGGTACTCTCTTGATTTGTTTCAAATCTTGCCATTGTTTACCCCAATTAGAAGCTCAGGCCATGCTCGCGGGCAGCGTCGGCCAAAGCCTTGACGCGTCCGTGGTAGCGGAATCCAGAACGGTCAAACGCCACTTCGCTGATTCCAAGCCCCTTGGCTTTCTCGGCGATACGCTTGCCCACTGCAACTGCCGCACTGATATTGCCGCCGTTGGCAACATCCTTGCGCACATCGACTTCGACGGTGGAGGCGCTGGCCAATACTTTGTCGCCTGTCGCATCGATAATCTGCGCATAGATATGGCAGTTGGAACGGTACACCACGAGACGGGTGACTTTTTGCTCTGCAATGCGAGCACGGGTTTTGCGTGCTCTGCGCAGACGCGCGGTATTCTTGTCCATGATTAACCTTTACCTATTTTTTCTTGGTTTCTTTGAGCGCCACCACTTCGTCGGCATAGCGCACTCCCTTGCCCTTATAAGGCTCCGGCTTACGATACGCGCGTACGTCTGCGGCTACCTGACCTACTTGTTGACGGTCGATACCCTTAATTAGAATCTCGGTCTGAGTAGGCGTTTCCACTTTCACACCTGCCGGCATTTTATGCGCAACCGGATGCGAAAAACCCAATGACAGGTTTAATGTATCGCCAGCAGCCTGGGCACGATAACCCACGCCAACGAGTGTCAGCTTCTTTTCAAAACCCTTGGTCACTCCCTGCACCATATTCGCCAGCAGGGCGCGCATGGTACCCGACATGGCATTAGAACGAATACTGTCAGAAGCTGCCTTGAACTGCAGGGTGTCTCCGGCGCGCTCCACGATAACATCGGCATTGGCGCGCTGAGTAAGAGCCCCCAATGGACCCTTAACAGTAATTGCATCTGTACCCAGGGTCACTTCGACCCCAGCAGGTACGGCAACAGGATTTTTAGCTACACGTGACATTGCAATACCTCATCAGGCCACGATGCACAGAACTTCGCCGCCCACGCCATTGGCGCGCGCTTTGCGATCGGTCATCACCCCATGAGAGGTCGACACGATAGCGATACCCAGTCCGTTCATCACTTTAGGAATTTCCTGGCTGCTTTTATAAATCCGCAGACCAGGGCGGCTTACGCGTTCGATTTTTTCAATTACGGGACGACCGGCATAATATTTGAGACTGATACTCAGCTCAGGCTTGCCGTCATTTTCACGCACTGCAAAATCGTCGATAAAACCTTCGTCTTTTAATACTTGCGCAATCGCCGCCTTAACCTTGGAGGCGGGCATTGCCACACCGGTTTTTTCGACGCTTTGTGCATTGCGAATACGCGTTAGCATATCTGCGATCGGATCACTCATACTCATTCGATATCCCCCGCTTACCAGCTGGCCTTAACCATGCCTGGCACTTCACCACGCATGGCAATTTCACGCAGCTTGATGCGTCCCAGACCAAACTTACTGTATACGCCACGCGGACGACCAGTCAGCTGACAACGATTGCGCAAACGAACCGGGCTAGCATCCCTTGGCAGCTTTTGCAGTTTGAGGCGCGCTTCGTAGCGTTCCTCGTCAGACAGTTTTTCGTTACCGGCCGCAGCGAGCAACTCTGCACGCTTGGCAGCGTACTTTTTGACCGTTGCGCGGCGCTTTTTATCACGGTTGATCAAAGCAAGTTTTGCCATGACATCCTCAGTTCTTGAACGGGAATTTAAAAGCGGCCAGCAGTGCGCGCGCTTCTTCGTCGGTATTTGCGGTGGTGGTAATGGTAATGTTCATACCACGCAACGCGTCAATTTTGTCGTACTCAATTTCCGGGAATATGATCTGCTCGCGCACGCCCATATTGTAATTGCCGCGGCCATCAAAAGACTTGCCAGACAATCCGCGAAAGTCCCGAATACGTGGAATGGCAACCGTTACCAAACGGTCCAGAAACTCGTACATGCGCTCACGGCGCAGCGTTACCATGCAACCCACTGGATAATCATCACGGATTTTAAAGCCGGCGATAGATTTCTTAGACTTAGTGACGACCGCTTTTTGACCAGCAATTTTCTGCATATCACCTACGGCATGCTCCATCACTTTTTTGTCAGCCACCGCCTCGCCCACGCCCATATTCAACGTAATCTTATCGATACGCGGCACTTCCATCACGGACTTGTAGCCAAACTGCTGAATCAGCTGAGGGGCAACCGTGGTTTTGTAAAATTCCTGTAAACGAGCCATGCTTACCCCTTAAGCGTCAACGACTTCGCCGTTAGACTTGAAAACCCGGACCTTGCGACCGTCCTCAAGAACCTTGAATCCAACACGATCTGCACGCTTGGAAGTCGCGTTAAATAATGCGATGTTGGATATATGGATCGGCATTTCTTTAGACACAATCCCGCCCGCATCACCCTTAACCGGGTTCGGCTTGACATGCTTCTTTACGCTATTGATGCCCTCAACCAGCAATCGGTCATCATCACGCACACGCAGCACCGAACCGCGCTTACCCTTGTCTTTTCCAGCAATAACGATTACGTCGTCGCCTTTACGAATTTTGTTCACAATCGCCTCCTTACAGCACTTCAGGAGCCAAGGACACAATTTTCATGAAACGCTCGGTACGCAACTCACGCGTCACCGGGCCGAAAATACGTGTACCAATCGGTTCCAGCTTGTTGTTCAGCAGGACAGCAGCGTTGCCATCGAACTTGATCAACGAGCCATCGGGCCTGCGCACGCCTTTGGCAGTGCGTACCACGACGGCGTTATAAACATCACCTTTTTTGACGCGACCACGAGGGGCAGCATCTTTGATGGTTACCTTGATGATGTCACCAATGCTTGCGTAACGTCGCTTGGATCCGCCAAGCACCTTGATGCACATAACAGAGCGCGCACCGGTATTGTCGGCAACATCCAGCCTGGACTGCATTTGAATCATTTAAACTCTCCAACTTAACCCGCCGAGCCAGGTTCCCCTGTCAAGACAGCTAGTTTTGGACCCGTACGGGGTAGACCGCCGTTTCCGGCGAGACGAAAAGCGTTAGACTATACCAGACCTTTAGAAAAAACGCAACATTATTATGCTGCGCGCCCTTTCTCTACCAACGCGGCAACACGCCATGATTTGGTTTTTGCAATAGGGCGGCACTCTTCGATAATCACCATATCGCCCTCATGAAACTCATTATTCTCATCATGCGCGTGGTATTTCTTGGACAAGCGCATCACTTTTCCGATTACAGGGTGCTTAACCTTGCGCTCGACCAAAACCGTGACTGTCTTGTCCATTTTATCGCTGACGACGCGCCCTGACAGGCTACGTGCAACCTTGATTTCGGCTTCGCTCATTTATTTACCGCTTTCAATTCGTTCTCGCGCTGAATCGTATGGATACGCGCTATATTTTTGCGCAACTTACCCAGCTCACTGGTTTTGTTGGTTTGCTGAGTCGCCACCTGCATACGCAGACTGAATTGGGCACGCAGCAAATCCAGCAATTCCTGTTTGATTTCAGTAGAGGATTTGGTTCTCAGTTCGCTAGCATTCATAATTAGCTACCTATCATTCTAGTGACAAACGCTGTCTGAATAGGCAGCTTGGCCGCGGCCAGGCGGAAAGCCTCACGCGCCAATACCTCATCAACGCCGTCCATTTCATACAGCATCTTGCCAGGCTGAATCTCTGCAACGTAGTACTCTGGATTACCTTTACCATTACCCATACGCACTTCAGCCGGTTTTTCCGAAATTGGCTTATCCGGGAAAATACGTATCCAGATACGCCCACCACGCTTGATGTGACGCGTCATAGCTCGGCGCGCAGCTTCAATTTGGCGCGCGGTCAAACGACCACGACCAATTGCTTTCAAGCCATACTCACCAAAGCTGACTTTATTTCCGCGCGTAGCAATGCCGGTATTACGGCCTTTTTGCTCTTTGCGATACTTTCTTCTAGTTGGCTGCAGCATGTTTCGCTCCTGGCTTTCTTACGCGTTTTTCCGGTTCGGCCGGGGCTGCTGCAGGCTGCTCGCCCTTGGTCAGCGCGTCACCTTTGTACACCCACACCTTGACACCGATAATGCCATACGTGGTTTTGGCTTCATGAAAGCCATAGTCAATATCCGCTCGCAAAGTATGCAGGGGCACACGGCCTTCGCGATACCATTCGGTACGCGCAATCTCCGCGCCGTTCAGGCGGCCAGAGCTCATGATCTTGATGCCCTGCGCACCCAGACGCATGGCATTCTGCATCGCGCGCTTCATGGCGCGACGAAACATGATGCGCTTTTCCAGCTGGCTGGCAATATTTGCGGCAATTAGCTGCGCATCGACTTCAGGCTTGCGCACCTCCTCAATATTGATATGTACCGGTACACCCATCATTTTCTGGACTTGTGATTTCAGCGCCTCGATATCCTCGCCTTTTTTACCAATCACGATACCAGGACGCGCACTGTGAATAGTGATGCGCGCATTTTTGGCCGGGCGCTCGATGACAATCTTGCTTACCGATGCATTTGCCAGCTTCTTTTTCAGGAAGTCGCGGACTTTCACATCCTCATTCAAGGTTGCAGCAAACGTGCGGTTACCTGCATACCACTTGGAAGTCCAGTTACGCGCGACCGCCAGGCGAAACCCAATTGGGTGGATCTTCTGTCCCATGCTCGTTCCTTATTCGTCGCCGACCGTCACAACAATGTGACAAGTCTGTTTGTTGATGCGGTTACCACGACCTTTGGCACGCGCCATGAATCGCTTCATGGAAGGGCCCTGATCAACGGTAATAACAGCGACTTTTAATTCATCGATGTCCGCGCCCTCGTTATGCTCAGCATTGGCTATAGCCGATTCCAGCACCTTCTTGATTACACCCGCGCCTTTTTTCGGGCTAAAAGCCAGGATATTCAGTGCCTTATCCACAGGCAAGCCCCGAATCTGATCAGCCACCAACCGGCCTTTTTGTGCCGACATGTGGGTGCCTCGTAATACTGCAGAAACTCTCATCATGGCTCCTATCTCTTGGCTTTCTTGTCGGCCGCGTGCCCTTTGAAGGTGCGAGTCAATGAAAACTCGCCCAACTTGTGGCCTACCATGTTTTCGGAAATAAACACTGGCACATGCTGCTTGCCATTGTGAACCGCTATTGTCAGACCAATGAAATCTGGCAGCACCGTAGAACGGCGTGACCAGGTTTTAATCGGCCGCTTATCATTACCCGCGCGCGCTGCATCCACCTTCTTTTGCAGATGATCGTCAACAAACGGGCCTTTTTTAACTGAACGTGGCATAACTCTTTACCCTTTAACGTTTATGACGACGACGCACAATCATGCCGCTGGTGCGTTTGTTGCGGCGCGTACGGAAACCTTTGGCCGGTACACCCCACGGACTGACCGGGTGGCGGCCTGCCGCCGTTTTACCCTCACCACCACCGTGCGGGTGGTCAACAGGGTTCATCACCACACCACGAACCGTTGGACGGATACCGCGCCAACGGGTCGCACCTGCCTTACCCAAAGAACGCAAGGAATGTTCGCCATTGCCAACCTCGCCAATGGTAGCGCGGCAGTCAACGTGAACCTTGCGAATCTCGCCAGAGCGCAGGCGCAACTGTGCATAACTGCCTTCGCGCGCCAGCAACTGCACCGAAGTGCCGGCGGAGCGCGCAATCTGCGCACCTTTGCCAGGCAACATTTCTACGCAATGCACGGTGGTACCTACAGGAATATTACGCAAGGGCAAGGTATTACCCGCCTTGATTGGGGCATCGGACCCATTCATCAGCTGCATGCCGGCTTCGATGCCTTTGGGAGCAATCACGTAGCGACGCTCACCGTCGGCATAACACAGCAAAGCCAGATGGGCACTGCGATTAGGGTCGTATTCCAGGCGCTCGACCTTCGCCGGAATGCCGTCCTTGTTGCGACGGAAATCCACCAAACGGTAATGTTGTTTATGACCACCACCCATGTGACGCGTGGTAATGTGGCCGTTGTTGTTGCGTCCCGCGGTTTTGCTTTTACTTTCCACCAAGGAAGCAATCGGCTTGCCTTTGTGCAAACCGGGAGTGACAACCTTGACGACAGCGCGGCGTCCAGGGGAAGTTGGTTTAACTTTAATAAGTGCCATTTTTATTTACTCCTACTGCCCGGCCGTGAAGTTGATTTCCTGCCCTGGCTTCAGGCAGACAAAGGCTTTTTTCCAGTCGCTGCGGCGGCCCATGAAGCGACCGAAGCGCTTTTGTTTGCCTTTGACATTGGCAATCTGCACACTCTCCACCTGCACCTTGAACAGCAACTCAACAGCAGCTTTGACCTCAGGCTTGGTAGCATCTGAAGCCACACGGAAAATAACCTGTTCATGCTTGTCTGCAACGTAAGTGCTTTTTTCAGAAACCTGCGGCGCAAGAATAACCTGCAGCAAACGCGCATCATTGAATTTAGTGGGGCTCATGCCAGCATCTCCTCAACCATCTTGACCGCATTTTTGGTCATCAGCACATTATCGAAATGCACCATGCTTACCGGGTCGATGTGGCGCACTTCCACCACCAGCACATTGGGCAGATTACGCGAGGACATCCACAAGTTGTCGTCCAGGCTGTCGGTCACAATCATGACGCGACCCAAACCCATCCCCTTCAACCTGTTTGCCAGGTCTTTGGTCTTGGGTGCAGCCATGGACATGCTGTCCACTACTGACAAACGACCTTCGCTGGCCAGCTTCGACATAATCGAAGCAATACCCGCACGGTACATCTTGCGATTGACCTTTTGCGTGAAATTTTCTTCCGGACTGTTCGGGAAAGCACGACCACCTCCACGCCAAATCGGGCTGGAAGTCATACCCGAACGGGCGCGACCGGTGCCTTTCTGACGCCACGGCTTTTTGGTGCTGTGCTTGACTGTGCGACGATCTTTTTGCGCACGGTCACCACTACGGGCATTCGCCATATACGCAGTGACCACTTGGTGCACCAGCGCTTCGTTGTATTCGCGTCCGAATAATTCGTCGGAAGCAACCAGTGTACTGGTCGCCTGACCTTGCTCGTTGATTACCTTAAGTTCCATTATGCACCTGCCTTCACACTGGGGCGCACTACCACGTGCCCACCCTTGGACCCAGGCACAGCGCCTTTGATCAGGATTAACTGGCGCTCAGTATCTACACGAACCACTTCCAGCTTCTGCACGGTACGCTGAACCGCGCCCAGATGGCCGGTCATTCGCTTGCCCGGAAAAACACGACCGGGATCCTGCGCCTGACCAATCGATCCAGGCACATTGTGGGAACGCGAGTTACCGTGCGACGCGCGGTTAGATGAGAAGTGGTGGCGCTTGATAACACCAGCATAACCCTTACCCTGGGTGGTACCGGTTACATCCACCAACTGTCCGGCCTGGAAAATTTCCACGCTGACCACGCCGCCCAGTTGCAATGAGGCAGCATCGGCATCGGTCAGGCGAAATTCCTTGAGAAGCGTGCCCGCTTCTACTGCAGCCTTGGCGAGATGCCCCGCTTCAGCCTTGGTTACACGGCTGGCACGACGCACACCATAAGCAACCTGCACTGCCGCATAGCCATCGGTAGCAGGGGTCTTGATCTGGGTCACACGGTTGTTCGACACATCCAGCACAGTGACAGGGACGGTTGAACCATCCTCGGCAAACAGCCTGGTCATGCCGATCTTGCGACCGACGAGTCCTAAACTCATTTTTCTATCCTTAGCAAAAAGGCGCCGATTTCAATTGACCGGCATTTTTTATCCCCGGGAAAACCGCCCGGTACGGATACAAACTTAAACTTTGATTTCTACTTCCACGCCCGCAGGCAAGTCCAGCTTCATTAACGCATCTACGGTTTTGTCTGTAGGATCGATAATATCCATCAGACGTAAATGGGTACGAATTTCGAACTGATCGCGCGAGGTTTTGTTGACGTGAGGGGAACGCAATACGTCAAAGCGCTCTATCGAGGTTGGCAGAGGCACAGGACCCTTCACCACCGCACCCGTACGTTTCGCAGTCTCGACGATTTCGAGTGCGGACTGATCAATAAGGCGATAGTCAAACGCCTTGAGGCGGATGCGAATTTTCTGGTTTTGCATAGCAGTACCCTAAAGAGCAGAACATCAAACGCGAAAAGGCGGAATTATACCGCCCTTTTGCACTTTTCAGCAAACTTGTTATTACTCGACGATTTTCGCGACCACACCGGCGCCGACGGTCCGACCACCTTCGCGTATCGCGAAGCGCAGGCCTTCTTCCATCGCCACCGGCGCAATCAGCGCAACCGTCACCGATACGTTGTCGCCCGGCATGACCATTTCGGTGCCAGCCGGCAATTCCACCGCACCGGTCACGTCGGTGGTGCGGAAGAAGAACTGCGGACGGTAGCCGTTGAAGAACGGGGTGTGGCGACCGCCTTCGTCTTTGCTCAGCACGTAGATCTCGGCGCTGAACTTGGTGTGCGGGTTGATCGAGCCAGGCTTGGCCAGCACCTGGCCGCGCTCGACGTCTTCACGCTTGGTGCCGCGCAGCAGGACGCCGACGTTGTCGCCTGCCTGGCCCTGGTCGAGCAGTTTGCGGAACATTTCAACACCGGTGCAGGTGGTCTTGATGGTGGGCTTGAGGCCGACAATCTCGACTTCTTCGCCGACCTTGATGACGCCACGCTCAACCCGGCCGGTCACGACGGTGCCGCGCCCGGAGATGGAGAAGACGTCTTCCACGGGCATCAGGTAGGTGCCGTCTATGGCGCGCTCGGGATCGGGAATGTAGCTGTCGAGGGCGTCGGCCAGTTTGAAGATGGAGGGCTCGCCAATGTCGGACTGGTCGCCTTCCAGTGCCTTGAGGGCGGAGCCGATGATGATGGGGGTGTCGTCGCCCGGGAAGTCGTATTTGCTGAGCAGTTCGCGCACTTCCATTTCAACCAGTTCGAGCAGTTCGGCGTCGTCGACCATGTCGGCTTTGTTCATGTAGACAACGATGTAGGGGACGCCGACCTGGCGCGCCAGCAGGATGTGTTCGCGGGTCTGGGGCATGGGGCCGTCAGCAGCGGAGACTACCAGGATGGCGCCGTCCATTTGCGCAGCGCCGGTGATCATGTTTTTGATGTAGTCGGCGTGGCCCGGGCAGTCAACGTGGGCGTAGTGGCGTTTCGCGGTCTCGTATTCAACGTGGGCGGTGTTGATGGTGATGCCGCGCGCTTTTTCTTCCGGAGCCGAGTCAATGTCTGCGTAGTTCTTGGCTTCACCACCAAATTTCTTCGACAGGATGGTGCTGATCGCCGCCGTCAGGGTGGTCTTGCCGTGGTCAACGTGTCCAATCGTGCCTACGTTGACGTGCGGCTTGGTACGCTCAAACTTGCCTTTTGCCATGATATCTATCCTTTAAATCAGACGTTATTTCTTGTTGATAATTGCTTCAGCGACGTTTTTAGGCGCCTCTGAGTAATGCTTGAATTCCATGCTATAGGTCGCACGCCCCTGGCTCATTGAGCGCAGCGTGGTCGAGTAGCCGAACATTTCCGCCAGCGGCACTTCGGCCTTGATGGCTTTCCCGCTCGGCAAGTCTTCCATGCCCTGGATCATGCCGCGACGCGATGACAAATCACCCATCACGTCACCCATATAGTCTTCCGGCGTTTCCACCTCAACCGCCATCATGGGCTCAAGCAGCACCGGGCTGGCCTTGCGCATGCCATCCTTGAAACCCATCGAAGCGGCCATCTTGAACGCATTTTCGTTGGAATCCACATCATGGTAGGAGCCATCGAACAACGTCACTTTGACGTCAACCACCGGGAAGCCGGCGAGCACGCCATTCGGCAAGGTTTCGCGCAAGCCCTTTTCTACTGCGGGGATAAATTCGCGTGGCACAGTACCGCCCTTGATTGCGTCGATAAACTCAAAGCCTTTGCCGGTTTCGTTTGGCTCCATCTTGAGCCAGACATGACCGTATTGACCTTTACCACCCGACTGCTTGACGAATTTCCCTTCAACTTCAACCGGCTTTCTGATGGCCTCACGATACGCCACCTGCGGCGCACCCACGTTGGCCTCAACGCCAAATTCGCGACGCATGCGATCTACCAGAATTTCCAGGTGCAACTCGCCCATGCCGGAAATAATGGTCTGGCCCGATTCTTCGTCAGTGCGCACACGGAAGGACGGATCTTCCTGCGCCAGACGGTTCAGGGCCATACCCATTTTTTCCTGGTCCGCCTTGGTCTTTGGCTCAACCGCAACGTGAATCACCGGCTCCGGAAATACCATGCGCTCCAGGATGATGGTCTTATTCAGGTCACACAAGGTATCACCGGTGGTCGCCTCTTTGAGCCCCACTGCCGCCGCGATGTCGCCGGCATGCACTTCCTTGATTTCCGCACGCTGGTTGGCGTGCATCTGCAGAATGCGGCCAATGCGCTCTTTTTTACCCTTGATGGGGTTGTATATCGTATCTCCGGATTTCATGGTGCCGGAGTAGACCCGGAAGAAAATTAGCTGGCCCACAAACGGGTCAGTCATGATCTTGAATGCCAGGGCCGAAAACGGCTCGTCATCCGACACTTTGCGCTCACCCTGCTCGCCATTTTCCAGTTCGCCTTTGACCGGAGGAATATCCAGCGGCGAAGGCAGGTAATCGATTACCGCATCCAGCATGGCCTGCACGCCTTTGTTTTTGAATGCGGAACCACACAGCATTGGCATGATTTCGCTGGCAATGGTACGGATGCGTAGCGCCTTCTTGATTTCAGCAGCACTCAAGTCACCTTCTTCAAGGTACTTGTTCATCAATTCTTCGGAGGCTTCTGCCGCGGCTTCAACCATTTTTTCACGCCAGGATTCACACTCAGCTACCATGTGCGCCGGAATTTCGCGCTCATCAAATTTCATGCCCTGGGTTGAATCATCCCAGTAAATGGCTTTCATTTTGATCAGGTCAACAACACCTTCGAACTTCTCCTCAGCGCCTATGGGCAATTGAATAGGCACCACGTTCGCCTTCAAACGCAAACGCATCTGCTCATAAACCTTGAGGAAATTGGCACCGGTGCGATCCATCTTGTTGACGAACGCCAAACGCGGCACACCATATTTATTTGCTTGGCGCCAAACGGTTTCAGATTGAGGCTGCACACCGCCCACCGCGCAATAAACCATGCACGCACCATCCAGTACACGCATCGAACGCTCGACTTCAATGGTGAAGTCGACGTGCCCCGGTGTATCGATAATGTTGATGTGGTGCTCCGCGTAGTTGTTCTCCATGCCTTTCCAGAAGCATGTCGTCGCTGCCGAAGTAATCGTAATTCCGCGTTCCTGCTCCTGCTCCATCCAGTCCATGGTCGCAGCACCGTCATGCACTTCGCCGATCTTGTGTGAAACACCGGTGTAATACAGGATGCGCTCTGTAGTCGTGGTTTTTCCAGCGTCAATATGCGCGCTGATGCCGATATTACGGTAACGTTCTAGAGGAGTTTTGCGAGCCACTTTATTACTACCCAGTTAGTGCCGGCGCCATTGCGCCCGGCCATTAATCTTAGAAGCGGAAATGCGAGAAAGCCTTGTTGGCTTCTGCCATACGGTGCACTTCATCACGCTTCTTCATTGCGCCGCCACGGCCTTCAGCAGCATCCAGCAATTCGCCCGCCAGCCTGAATCCCATGGATTTTTCGCCGCGTTTGCGGGCTGCTTCTTTCAACCAGCGCATTGCCAGTGCAGAACGACGTGCCGGACGCACTTCAACCGGCACCTGATAGTTTGCACCGCCCACGCGACGGCTTTTAACCTCAACCACAGGACGAATATTGGACAGCGCCAGCGTAAATATTTCCAGCGGATCTTTACCGCTTTTTTGGCTGATTTGTGCAAATGCGCCGTAAATAATTCGTTCGGCAACCGACTTCTTCCCGCTTGACATCAAAACGTTAACAAATTTGGCCACATCCTGGCTGGCAAATTTTGGATCCGGCAATATGTCGCGCTTGGGAACTTCTCTACGTCTTGGCATGATTTACCTCAATGTTGAATACTAAATTTTCAGTGTGAGTCTTGTGGCGCGCGTCGCGCTCTCGCAACCCAACACCAAAAACGCAAACGCCTTAGGCTTTCTTGGGGCGCTTGGCGCCGTATTTAGAACGGCTCTGTTTACGATCTTTAACACCAGCCGTATCCAGACTGCCGCGCACAGTGTGGTAACGCACACCAGGCAAATCCTTGACACGACCACCGCGAATCAACACTACCGAGTGTTCCTGCAGGTTGTGGCCTTCACCACCAATATAGCTGCTGACCTCGAAACCGTTAGTGAGGCGAACACGGGCGACTTTACGTAGCGCCGAGTTAGGTTTTTTTGGAGTGGTGGTATACACACGGGTACATACGCCGCGTTTTTGTGGACAAGCCTCGAGTGCAGGCACCTTGCTTTTAACGCGCTTGGCGACGCGGGGTTTGCGCACTAATTGATTGATTGTTGGCATGCTATTTCGTTTCCCAAGTATGGTTGTTCCGCTTTCGACCAGAATTTTGGCCGCTTTAAACAACGGGGACGGCATAACGCCGTCCCGTCAAAGCTGTCCGGCTCAGCAAAATTTACAGACCGGTAAAAAAGAGGGTGGATTTTAGGGACTAACGCCCCAACTGTCAAGCCACTTGCTCGCTTCCGGCAGCGCTATCCTCTCCTTCAGCAAAGTCCGCTCCCGCGCCCATATCCTCGCCCAGCTTCTGACGACGGCGTGTATTGTGATAAGCCAGACCGGTGCCTGCTGGTATCAGGCGACCCACTATGACGTTCTCTTTGAGACCGCGCAGATCGTCTTTCTTGCCCATAATTGCGGCTTCGGTCAGCACCCGCGTGGTTTCCTGGAACGATGCTGCGGAGATAAACGAATCTGTAGACAGCGAGGCCTTGGTAATACCCAGCAGCACATAGGTGTAGGTGGCTGGCTGTTTCCCCTCTGCCAGCACACGTTCGTTTTCTGCCAGCAACTCAGCGCGCTCCACCTGCTCACCCTGAATAAAGCGGGTATCCCCTGCATCGGCCACATTCACGCGGCGCAACATTTGACGAACGATGACTTCAATGTGCTTATCATTGATTTTCACGCCCTGCAAGCGGTATACATCCTGAACTTCGTCTGTGATGTAACGTGACAAGGCTTCGACACCTTTCAGACTCAGAATGTCATGCGGATCCACCGGACCGTCCACAATCATTTCACCCTTATTCACGACCTGTCCGTCGTGCGCGGTGACGTGTTTTTCTTTCGGGATCAGATATTCATGGGCGACACCATCAAAGTCCGTAATGACCAGGCGTTGTTTACCCTTGGTGTCTTTACCAAACGAAACGGTACCGGTGACTGCTGCCAACACGCCGGCATCCTTGGGCGAACGCGCCTCAAACAACTCTGCCACACGCGGCAGACCACCGGTAATATCGCGAGTTTTCGATGTTTCCTGCGGAATACGCGCCAGCACTTCGCCTACGCCAACTTCCTGACCATCTTTAACGGTAATGATGGAACTGATCTGGAAAGTGATATTGACCGGCGTTTCGGTGCCACTCATTTTCACTTCATTACCTTTAGCATCAAGCAGCTTGACCTGCGGGCGCAGACCTTTTACAGCCGCACCAACCCGACGCTTCGGATCAATCACCACCAGCGCGGACAAACCAGTCACATCATCAATCTGCTTGGCAACCGTAGAACCTTCCTCAACGTTTTCGAAACGCACGCGGCCTGCATATTCAGTAATGATCGGGCGGGTATGCGGATCCCAGGTGGCCAATATCTGGCCAGCCTTGGCCTTGACACCATCCTTGACGCTGAGGATCGCACCGTATGGCACCTTGTGACGCTCACGCTCACGGCCATTGTCGCCCATGATGATGATCTCGCCACTACGTGCAATTGCAATCATTTCGCCTTTGGCACTCGTCACATAACGCATCGCCGGGCTGTAATTCACCACGCCGGCCGATTTGCATTCCAGCTGGCTGGCTACAGCAGCACGCGATGCTGCACCACCGATGTGGAAAGTACGCATGGTGAGCTGCGTGCCCGGCTCGCCGATGGACTGTGCAGCGATGACGCCCACAGCCTCACCCACATTCACCAGATGACCACGACCCAGGTCACGACCATAGCACTTGGCGCACAGGCCATAGCGTGTATCGCAGGTGAGTGCAGTACGCACCTTCACCTCGTCGACACCCAGCGCCTCGATACGCTCAACGGCATCTTCATCCAGCAGGGTGCCAACATCAATCACTGTCTCGCCGGTTTCCGGGTGAATCACATCCAGCGCGGTGACGCGGCCCAGAACACGCTCACGCAACGGCTCAATGACTTCGCCACCTTCCACCAGCGCTTTCAGCACCAGACCTTCACGAGTACCGCAATCGTCTTCGATCACCACCAGATCCTGGGTCACGTCCACCAGACGACGGGTCAGGTAGCCCGAGTTGGCTGTTTTCAATGCGGTATCGGCCAAACCCTTGCGCGCGCCGTGGGTCGAGATGAAGTACTGCAGTACGTTGAGGCCTTCGCGGAAGTTCGCAGTAATCGGCGTCTCGATAATCGAGCCATCCGGTTTCGCCATCAAACCGCGCATGCCCGCCAACTGGCGAATCTGCGCAGCCGAACCGCGCGCACCGGAGTCGGCCATCATGTAAATGGCGTTGAATGATTCCTGGGTGGTTTCCACTCCGTCGCGCGTGGTCACGGGTTCGCTGCCCAGTTGCGTCATCATGGCCTTGGCCACCTGATCGCCGGCCCGGCCCCAGATGTCCACAACCTTGTTATAGCGTTCACCCTGAGTCACCAGGCCGGAGGTATATTGCGCCTCGATTTCCTGCACTTCTTTTTCGGAAGCGCTGATGATGTCCTGTTTCTGCGTCGGCACCAGCATGTCATCCACGCAAATCGACATGCCACCGCGCGTAGCGTAGGTAAAGCCTGTATACATCAGCTTGTCGGCAAAAATCACCGTCTGGCGCAAGCCGCAACGACGGAAGCTGGCGTTGATGAGCTTGGAAATTTCTTTTTTCTTGAGAATCTTGTTGACGTGGGTAAACGACAGGCCAATCGGCAGAATTTCGGATAGCAGCGAACGGCCTACGGTCGTTTCGTAGCGGGTGATTTTTTCCGCACGTTCACCCTGCTCGTCGTAATACGCTTCCTTGATACGCACCATCACCTTGGCGTTCAGTTCCACCTGGCGCGACTCGTAAGCACGCGACACTTCATCGACGTCGGCAAACATCATGCCCTCGCCACGTGCATTCACGCGCTCGCGGGTCATGTAGTACAAGCCCAGCACGATATCCTGCGACGGCACGATAATCGGCTCGCCGTTGGCTGGCGACAGCACGTTATTGGAGGCCAGCATCAAAGTGCGGCACTCCATCTGCGCTTCCAGCGACAGCGGTACGTGCACAGCCATCTGGTCGCCGTCGAAGTCGGCGTTAAACGCCGCACACACCAGCGGATGCAGCTGGATCGCCTTGCCTTCGATCAGCGTCGGCTCAAACGCCTGGATACCCAGACGGTGCAAGGTCGGTGCACGGTTCAACATCACCGGGTGCTCGCGAATGACGTCTTCGAGGATGTCCCATACCACTGGCTCCTCGGTTTCCACCATACGTTTTGCTGCCTTGATGGTGGTTGCCAGTCCCATCACTTCCAGCTTGTGGAAAATGAACGGTTTGAATAGCTCCAGTGCCATTTTCTTGGGCAGACCACATTGGTGCAAGCGGAGTTGCGGACCCACCACGATGACCGAACGGCCCGAGTAGTCGACGCGTTTTCCCAACAGGTTCTGGCGGAATCGGCCACCCTTGCCTTTAATCATGTCGGCGAGCGATTTCAACGGGCGCTTGTTGGCGCCGGTCATGGCCTTGCCGCGACGGCCATTGTCCATCAACGAATCCACCGCTTCCTGCAGCATGCGTTTTTCGTTGCGCACGATGATTTCAGGCGCCTTGAGTTCGAGCAGACGCTTCAGGCGGTTGTTACGGTTAATCACGCGGCGATACAGATCGTTCAGGTCGGAGGTGGCGAAACGGCCACCATCCAGCGGTACCAGCGGGCGCAGTTCGGGGGGCAGTACTGGCAGCACTTCCAGCACCATCCACTCTGGTTTGATACCGGATTTCTGGAACGCCTCGATCACCTTGAGGCGCTTGGACAGCTTCTTGATCTTGGTGTCCGAGCCAGTCTTGGCCAGATCGTTGCGCAGCGTTTCTGCCTCGGTGTAGATATCGATACTCTTGAGCAGGTCACGAATACCTTCCGCGCCCATGTAGGCCTTGAACTCATCACCGTACTCTTCGACCTTGGCGAGATAGTCATCTTCGGTCAGCAGCTGCGCACGGTTGAGCGGCGTCATGCCCGGATCGGTCACCACGTAAGCTTCAAAATACAGCACGCGCTCGATGTCGCGCAGGGTCATGTCCAGCACCATACCCAGACGCGACGGCAGGGATTTAAGGAACCAGATATGCGCTACCGGGCTGGCCAGTTCGATGTGCGCCATGCGCTCGCGACGCACCTTGGACAAGGTGACTTCTACGCCGCATTTCTCGCAAATCACTCCACGGTGCTTGAGGCGCTTGTATTTACCGCACAAACATTCGTAGTCTTTTACCGGGCCGAAGATTTTGGCGCAGAACAAACCATCGCGCTCGGGCTTGAAGGTGCGGTAGTTAATGGTCTCGGGCTTTTTAACTTCACCATACGACCAGGAACGAATTTTATCAGGCGACGCAAGACCGATTTTGATCGCGTCAAATTCTTCTTCCTGAGTAACCTGTTTGAATAAATCGAGCAGTGCTTTCATAGTTTCCTCCAGAGCTTAGTGGCTTACAGCGGATTAACGCCGGCATCAACCGGCGAACAAACTATCCGCCGTCAGTAACGCTCCAAATCAATATCGATTGCCAAGGAACGGATCTCTTTCACCAACACGTTGAAGGATTCCGGCATACCCGCTTCAATCTTGTGCTCGCCCTTGACGATGTTCTCATATACCTTGGTACGTCCGGTCACGTCGTCGGATTTCACCGTGAGCATTTCCTGCAGCACGTAGGCGGCACCATAGGCTTCCAGCGCCCACACCTCCATCTCGCCAAAGCGCTGACCACCGAACTGCGCCTTACCGCCTAATGGCTGCTGAGTCACCAAGCTGTAAGGCCCGGTTGAACGCGCGTGCATCTTGTCATCTACCAGGTGATGCAGTTTAAGCACATGCATGTAACCCACCGTCACCGGCCGGTCAAACGCCTCACCGGTGCGGCCATCACACAGCGTGATCTGACCGCTACGCGGCAGGTCCGCCAGTTCCAGCATGTCCTTGATCTCGGCTTCGTTGGCACCGTCGAATACAGGTGTGGCAAAGGGCACGCCTCCGCGCAGGTTACGCGCCAGTTCGATGATTTCCTCATCGCTAAAGCTGGCGAGATCTTCCGACTTGCCCGTGGCGTTGTAGATCTTGGTGAGAAACTTGCGCACGTCCGCCACTTTTTTCTGTGCCTGCAACATGTTGTCAATCTTTTTGCCGAGCCCTTTGGCAGCCCAGCCCAGATGGGTTTCCAGAATCTGTCCGACGTTCATGCGCGAAGGAACGCCCAGCGGGTTCAGCACGATATCCATCGGCGTACCATCCGCCATGAACGGCATGTCCTCGATAGGAACGATTTTTGAAACCACGCCCTTGTTGCCGTGACGGCCGGCCATCTTATCGCCGGGTTGCAGGCGGCGTTTGACGGCCACGTACACTTTCACCATCTTTTGCACACCAGGCGGCAATTCGTCGCCAGCGGTGAGCTTTTTCTTCTTCTCTTCAAACATCGCATCAAACTCGATGCGTTTTTGATCCAGACTGTCCTTGAGCGATTCCATCTGACGGCTGGCTTCATCGTCAGCCAGGCGAATATCGAACCAGTCGTAACGATTCAGGCTATCCAGATATTCCTGGGTAATCTTGCTGTCCTTGGCCAGTTTTTTAGGACCGCCTTTGACCACTTTGTTTTTCAGCAGCCGCTGCAAGCGGGCGAAAGCGTCTTCTTCGACGATGCGCATCCGGTCAGCCATGTCCTTTTTATATTCGGACAACTGGCTGTCGATAATCTGCTTGGCACGGGCATCGCGTTCGATACCTTCGCGCGTGAAGACTTGCACGTCGATCACCGTACCTGCCATACCAGACGGTACGCGCAGCGAAGTGTCTTTAACGTCGGAGGCCTTTTCACCAAAAATGGCGCGCAGCAACTTTTCTTCCGGCGTGAGCTGGGTTTCACCCTTCGGGGTGACCTTGCCTGCCAGCACGTCGCCCGCTTCCACTTCGGCACCGATGTAGCAAATACCGGATTCATCCAGCCGCCCGAGCATGCGCTCAGACAGATTGGAAATGTCGCGTGTTATTTCTTCCGGCCCCAGCTTGGTATCGCGCGCAACGACGGTCAGCTCTTCAATGTGGATGGAGGTATAGCGGTCGTCCGCCACCACGCGCTCGGAAATCAGGATCGAGTCTTCGAAATTGAAACCGTTCCATGGCATGAATGCAACCAGCAGGTTTTGACCCAATGCCAATTCGCCCATGTCGGTCGAAGCGCCGTCGGCGATCACGTCGCCGCGCGCGAGAATATCGCCCACCTTGACCAGCGGACGCTGGTTGATGTTGGTGTTCTGATTGGAACGCATGTATTTGATGAGCGTGTAAATATCCACACCCACCTCACCGGCTGTCGCTTCTTCGTCGCTGACGCGCACCACGATGCGGCCTGCGTCCACATAATCCACCACGCCACCGCGCCGCGCCTGCACCGTGGTGCCGGAGTCTACCGCAGCGGTACGCTCGATACCCGTCCCGACCAGCGATTTTTCGGCGCGCAGGCAGGGCACCGCCTGACGTTGCATGTTTGAGCCCATCAATGCGCGGTTGGCGTCGTCATGCTCAAGGAACGGAATCAGCGAAGCGGCCACCGAGACGATCTGGGACGGCGCCACATCCATGTATTGAATACGGTCCGGACTGGCCAGTTCGAATTCATTCTTGTGCCGGCAAGACACGATTTCGCTGGTAAATTTGCCGCTCTTGTCCAGTTCCGCGTTGGCCTGTGCAATGACGTACTTGCTTTCCTCGATGGCAGACAGATACTCGATCTGATCGGTTACCTTGCCATTTTCCACCTTGCGATAAGGGGTTTCGAGAAAGCCGTATTTATTGGTCCGCGCAAACAACGCCAAGGAATTGATCAGTCCGATGTTTGGACCTTCAGGGGTTTCAATCGGGCAAACGCGGCCATAGTGGGTCGGATGCACGTCGCGCACTTCGAAGCCGGCACGCTCGCGCGTCAATCCGCCAGGACCCAGCGCGGACACACGGCGCTTGTGGGTGATCTCTGACAACGGATTGGTCTGATCCATGAACTGCGACAGCTGGCTGGAACCGAAAAACTCCTTCACGGCTGCCGACACCGGCTTGGCGTTGATCAGGTCATGCGGCATCAGGTTTTCTGATTCCGCCTGCGACAGACGCTCCTTGACTGCACGCTCGACACGCACCAGCCCGGCACGGAACTGGTTCTCAGCCAGTTCGCCGACACTACGCACACGCCGGTTGCCGAGGTGATCGATGTCGTCGATTTCGCCACGCCCGTTGCGCAGCTCGACCAGTATCTTGATCACTGCAACGATGTCTTCGGTGCTGAGAGTGCCTGGACCTTCCAGTTCATCGCGTCCAACACGGCGATTGAATTTCATGCGGCCGACGGCAGACAGGTCATAGCGGTCTTCATTGAAGAACAAACCCTTGAACAGCGCCTCTACCGCATCTTCGGTAGGTGGCTCGCCTGGACGCATCATGCGGTAGATAGCCACTCTTGCCGCATACTGATCCGGAGTTTCGTCGGTACGCAGCGTGCCGGAAATATAGGCACCCTGGTCCAGGTCATTGGTATAGATGGTGTTAATCTTGGCGATGCCTGCCGCATGAAACTTTTCGAGTAACTCTTCGGTGATTTCGTCGTTGGCATTGGCAATAATTTCGCCGCTGTCCTTATCCACCACATTCACCGACAGCACGCGCCCGAGCACATACTCTTCCGGCACCGCGATTTTGGTCAGGCCGGCTTCCTGCATCATGCGAATATGTTTGACGGTAATGCGCTTGTCTTTGGGGACAATCACCGCATTCTTCTTGTCCACAATGTCGAAGCGCGCAATCTCGCCGCGCAGGCGATCCGGCACCAGTTCGAACTGCACGCCCTTCTTGGCAAAGTGAAAGGTATCGGTGGTAAAGAATTCCGCCAGTATCTGCTCGTTGTTGTAACCCAGCGCCTTGAGCAGCGTGGTCACGGGCATCTTGCGACGGCGGTCAATCCGGAAATACAGGTAATCCTTGGCATCAAATTCGTAATCCAGCCAGGAGCCGCGATACGGAATTATCCGTGCCGAGAACAGCAGCTTTCCGGAGCTATGCGTCTTGCCACGGTCATGCTCAAAAAATACACCCGGCGAGCGGTGCAACTGCGACACAATCACGCGATCGGTGCCGTTGATAATGAATGAGCCGGTAGGCGTCATGAGCGGAATCTCGCCCATGTACACTTCCTGTTCCTTGACTTCTTTCACTGTCGGCTTGGACGCCTCGCGGTCCATAATGGTCAGGCGCACTTTGGCCCGCAATGGCGCAGCATAAGTCAAACCGCGCTGCTGGCATTCCACCATATCGAATGGCGGCTCGCCCAGCACATAGCTGACGAAATCCAGCTTGGCGTTACCGGAATGGCTGGAAATGGGGAAAATCGAAGTGAATGCGGCCTGCAAACCTTCATTGGCTCGACTGTCAGCCTTGACATCGGCTTGCAGAAAAGCTTTGAAGGAATCAATTTGGGTGGCCAGCAAAAAAGGCACCTGGAGGATGCTTGCGCGCTTCGCGAAACTTTTCCGGATGCGTTTTTTCTCGGTGAATGAGTAACTCATGGATTCTCCTAGAGGGCCCTGCGCAGAAAACAAAAGACAAAAGACAACACACGACTAATCTGCCTTGATGTTGAACCTCTGTCTTGTGCATTCTGCATTGACCGGGGATACCCGGCCAATGCCAGAAATTGTGTTGCCTGGTGCGAAATTACTTGACTTCGCAAGTCGCGCCAGCTTCCACCAGCTGCTTCTGGACGGCCTCGGCTTCTGCCTTGGAAACGCCCTCTTTAACAGCCTTGGGAGCGCCGTCAACCAGATCCTTGGCTTCTTTCAGACCCAAGCCGGTAATGGTGCGCACCACTTTAATGGTGTTGACTTTGTTTTCGCCAGCGCCGGTCAGAATCACATCAAACTCGGTTTTTTCTTCAGCGGCAGCGGCAGCGGCAGGCGCAGCAGCAACAGCCACTGCAGCAGCGGCGGCAGACACACCGAATTTCACTTCCATTTCCTTGATCAGTTCGGACAGATCAAGCACAGTCATGCCAGCGATGGCATCCAGAATGTCAGCTTTAGATAAAGCCATAATATTTCTCCTGATTGAAAAGTTTTAAATTGGTTCAATACGGCGCCATAATGCGCCGCCAATAGCTCAAGCCGTTTGCTTGTCGCGTACCGCAGCCAGCCCACGCACAAACTTGGTCGGAACCTCGTTGAGCGTACGCACAAACTGGGTAATCGGCGCCTGCATGGTGCCCATCAGTTTTGCCAGCAACTCGTCACGGCTTGGCATGTTGGCCAGATTCGAGACATCTTTGGCAGACATCACGTAATTGGCCATCGCACCCGCCTTGACAACGATCTTGTCGTTAGCTTTGGCAAAATCCGAAAGCACTTTTGCAGCAGCTACCGGGTCTTTGGAAATCCCGTATGCCAACGGACCGACCAGATGGTCGGTCAAACCGGCAAAGGGCGTTCCAGCAACCGCACGGCGTGCCAGGGTATTTTTCAATACGCGCAGGTATACACCGTTAGCCCGTGCCTTGGCACGCAAAGCAGTCATGCCCACAACACCAATGCCCCGGTATTCAGCCACGACCACCGTCTGGGCATTTGCCAGTTCGGCACCCAGTTCGGCTACCACTGCCTTCTTTTCCTCTAGATTCAGACTCAAGGTCTTACCTCCTTTAATAAACACCGGCCATCATCGGGGGAGAAACCCCAACAAAGCCGAGAGTCGGCGACCTTTCATCAGGAGAAACAACTTCCAAGCTTTTCCTGTATCGGGGCACGCCATCTGCGTTGGGATCAGGACTTAACACAACCATCCTGAAAATTAAATCGGGCACATTCGACACAAAAACCTCCTGTCGTTTACACCACAACCCCAACGGTCTTTGACAACCTGTCGGCACTTTCGTACCCACAGCCCAAAGTTCTACCCAAGACGCCAATCGCGACCCGGGCTGTTAACAATTATTGCGCTGCCAGACTGGCGTGATCTATGCGTACGCCAACACCCATGGTGCTGGATACCGAAATTTTCTTCATGTAGACACCCTTGGCATTGGCAGGACGCGCTTTCGATAGCGCATCCACAAGCGCAGCCAGATTTTCACGCAGTGCTTCCACTTCGAACGAGGCACGTCCAATGGTGCATTGCACAATGCCACCCTTATCGGTACGGTATTGCACCTGACCCGCACGCGCATTTTTCACCGCGCCCGCAACATCGGGGGTCACGGTACCGACTTTCGGGTTAGGCATCAAACCGCGCGGCCCCAGCACCTGGCCGAGCTGGCCCACTACGCGCATGGCGTCGGGGCTGGCAATCACCACGTCAAAATCCATGCGGCCCGCTTTGATCTCGGCAGCCAGATCATCGAAACCAACGATGTCAGCACCTGCCTCCAATGCCGCCTTGGCAGCCTCGCCCTGGGCAAACACTGCTACACGCACCGTCTTGCCGGTACCACGGGGCAATACCACAGATCCGCGGACCAATTGGTCGGATTTACGCGCATCCACACCCAGGTTGATGGCCACGTCGACGGATTCGTCAAATTTGGCTGTGGCGGTTTCTTTTACCAGACCCAGGGCGTCGTTTACCGGGTAAGTTTTGGTACGGTCAATTTTTGCCTGGATTGCCTGTTGGCGTTTGGACAGCTTGGCCATTTATACGCCCTCCACTTCAATACCCATGCTGCGGGCGCTACCTGCAATAATACGCACTGCTGCATCCATATCAGCAGCAGTCAAATCCGGCATTTTTGCCTTGGCAATATCCTCTGCCTGAGCACGCGTCAGTTTGCCCACTTTATCCGTATGCGGCTTTGGACTACCTTTTTGTATGCCTGCCGCCTTTTTGATAAGGATGGTGGCGGGCGGGGTTTTCATCACGAAAGTAAAGCTCTTGTCCGCAAACGCTGTAATCACCACAGGAATCGGCAAGCCTGGCTCCATGCCCTGAGTCTGGGCATTGAATGCCTTGCAGAATTCCATGATGTTCAAACCGCGCTGACCCAGCGCCGGGCCGATAGGTGGACTGGGGTTTGCTTTACCCGCGGGGACTTGCAGCTTGACGTAGCCAACGATTTTTTTTGCCACTTGGCATACTCCTAAAAATGGGTATTAGCGGATAACAAACGACTGTTTGCATCCTCCCCGTTACACAAAAACCTGGCAGTATATGCTTACCACCATTACTCAAAACATCAGGCTTTTTCCACCTGACTGAAATCCAGCTCAACCGGCGTGGCGCGGCCAAAGATCAGCACCGACACACGCAACTTGCTTTTGTCGTAATTGACATCTTCCACGTTGCCATGAAAGTCATTGAATGGGCCCTCGGTCACCCGTACCGCCTCACCCACCTCGAATAGCACTTTGGGACGCGGCTTCTCTACACCTTCCTGTATCTGGTGCAGGATCGCCTCTACTTCTTTTTCGGTGATGGGCGTGGGCTTCATCGCTGAACCGCCCACAAATCCGGTAACCTTGGGCGTATTCTTGATGAGATGCCAGGTCTCGTCGTTCATTTCCATCTGCACCAGGACATAGCCCGGGAAAAACTTGCGTTCGGAAATGGACTTCTGGCCGGCCTTCATCTCGATGACTTCTTCCACCGGCACCAGAATCTCGCCAAATTTGTCCTGCATTCCAGCGCGTTCGATGCGCTCCTTGAGACTGCGCTGAACGCTTTTCTCAAATCCGGAATAGGCGTGCACTACATACCAGCGCATACTCATGTGTCGCTCTGCCCCATCAGTAATTTCACTGCCCACAATAGCCCCGCGTCTACCACCCAGAGGAACAACGCCATCACCACAACAAATACAAATACAATGCCCGTAGTCTGAATCGTCTCTTTTCGTGTCGGCCAGACCACCTTGCGCGCCTCGACTATCGATTCCTGGCTGAACGCAAAGAATTGCCGCCCCGCCTGAGTGAACCAGAAAATCGCAATTGCCAGGGCAAATCCAGCCAGAATCGCGCCAAGACGAACTACCGCCGGACTGTCAGATAAATAATAAAAGCCGGCAATGCCTGCGATAACCATCAGCACGGCAGCCAGCAACTTGATTTTGTCGGTCATATGAACCTTGTGAGACTCACCAACATCTGTGAGATGGTCACGCTCCCGTTATAGTGGCAGGCCAGGAGGGCCTCGAACCCCCAACCTTCGGTTTTGGAGACCGACACTCTGCCAATTGAGCTACTGGCCTAGAATCCACCCGGCATCTTGCACGAAACCTCTCGCACCAGCCACCGGGTAATTACCTTTACTCGACGATTTTCGCGACCACACCGGCGCCGACGGTCCGACCACCTTCGCGTATCGCGAAGCGCAGGCCTTCTTCCATCGCCACCGGCGCAATCAGCGCAACCGTCACCGATACGTTGTCGCCCGGCATGACCATTTCGGTGCCAGCCGGCAATTCCACCGCACCGGTCACGTCGGTGGTGCGGAAGAAGAACTGCGGACGGTAGCCGTTGAAGAACGGGGTGTGGCGACCGCCTTCGTCTTTGCTCAGCACGTAGATCTCGGCGCTGAACTTGGTGTGCGGGTTGATCGAGCCAGGCTTGGCCAGCACCTGGCCGCGCTCGACGTCTTCACGCTTGGTGCCGCGCAGCAGGACGCCGACGTTGTCGCCTGCCTGGCCCTGGTCGAGCAGTTTGCGGAACATTTCAACACCGGTGCAGGTGGTCTTGATGGTGGGCTTGAGGCCGACAATCTCGACTTCTTCGCCGACCTTGATGACGCCACGCTCAACCCGGCCGGTCACGACGGTGCCGCGCCCGGAGATGGAGAAGACGTCTTCCACGGGCATCAGGTAGGTGCCGTCTATGGCGCGCTCGGGATCGGGAATGTAGCTGTCGAGGGCGTCGGCCAGTTTGAAGATGGAGGGCTCGCCAATGTCGGACTGGTCGCCTTCCAGTGCCTTGAGGGCGGAGCCGATGATGATGGGGGTGTCGTCGCCCGGGAAGTCGTATTTGCTGAGCAGTTCGCGCACTTCCATTTCAACCAGTTCGAGCAGTTCGGCGTCGTCGACCATGTCGGCTTTGTTCATGTAGACAACGATGTAGGGGACGCCGACCTGGCGCGCCAGCAGGATGTGTTCGCGGGTCTGGGGCATGGGGCCGTCAGCAGCGGAGACTACCAGGATGGCGCCGTCCATTTGCGCAGCGCCGGTGATCATGTTTTTGATGTAGTCGGCGTGGCCCGGGCAGTCAACGTGGGCGTAGTGGCGTTTCGCGGTCTCGTATTCAACGTGGGCGGTGTTGATGGTGATGCCGCGCGCTTTTTCTTCCGGAGCCGAGTCAATGTCTGCGTAGTTCTTGGCTTCACCACCAAATTTCTTCGACAGGATGGTGCTGATCGCCGCCGTCAGGGTGGTCTTGCCGTGGTCAACGTGTCCAATCGTGCCTACGTTGACGTGCGGCTTGGTACGCTCAAACTTGCCTTTTGCCATGATATCTATCCTCTCGCCGTAAACGATCGCTACAAACATTACAAAAACTTATGGTGCCCATGACGTGGATTGAACACGTGGCCTCTCCCTTACCAAGGGAGTGCTCTACCACTGAGCTACATGGGCTCTGAGGCGCCCATTAAACCGGACAGCCACTAAACTGGAGCGGGTGAAGGGAATCGAACCCTCGTCGTAAGTTTGGAAAACTTCTGCTCTACCATTGAGCTACACCCGCACACATTTGCCGGATGATGTTTTCCGGACATGACCGCACGCGCGATCCGCAACATCAAAACCACCAAAATTCTGGTGGAGGGGGAAGGATTCGAACCTTCGAAGGCTGAGCCGTCAGATTTACAGTCTGATCCCTTTGACCGCTCGGGAACCCCTCCAAAACAAGCCGAAAATTATCTCAATAATTGCTACTTTTGTCAAACGTTAAAGCGGAAATGCATCACGTCGCCGTCTTTTACAATATATTCTTTGCCTTCCAGACGCATTTTCCCGGCTTCCTTTGCTCCCTGCTCCCCCTTGCAAGCGATAAAATCCTCATAACCGGTGACCTCGGCGCGGATAAACCCGCGTTCGAAATCCGTATGGATAACTCCAGCCGCCTGGGGCGCAGTACTGCCTTGGTGAATTGTCCAGGCACGCACCTCCTTCACCCCGGCGGTGAAATAGGTTTCCAGCCCGAGCAATTCATATGCGGCGCGAATCAATCGGTCCAGACCGGGCTCGGATTGACCCAGGTCCGCCAGGAATGCCTGCTTGTCGGCGTCATCCATATCCACCATTTCCGCCTCGAGGGCGGCGCACACCACCACAACTGGCGCACCCTCGCGCGCGGCGAATTCACGCACCCGCTCCAGCAGCGGATTATTGTCAAAACCCTGCTCATCCACATTGGCAGCGTAGAGCACCGGTTTGGCGGTAAGCAGGCACAACGGTTTGAGCAAGGCCTGCTGTTCGGCATCCAGGTTCATGGCGTATACCGGCTTGCCCTGATCGAGATGAGCGCGCGTCTCATCCAGCAAGCTTACCAACTTCGCAGCTTCCTTGTCGCCCGAACGAGCTGCCTTCTGGTAGCGTATAAAGGCTTTTTCCAGCGTACCCAGATCCGCTAACGCCAGCTCGGTCTGGATGGTTTCAATATCGGAAATGGGATCTACCTTACCCGCCACGTGAATGACATTGTCATCTTCGAAGCAGCGCACCACATGAGTAATGGCGTCGGTTTCACGAATATTGGCCAGAAACTGGTTACCCAGGCCCTCACCTTTTGAAGCGCCAGCCACCAAACCTGCAATATCTACAAACTCGACGATGGCAGGCAGCACACGCTCCGGTTTGACGATCTGTGCCAATTGGGCCAGACGCGAATCCGGCACCTCAACTACGCCAGTGTTGGGCTCGATAGTACAGAAGGGATAGTTCTCGGCGGCAATGCCAGCGCGCGTCAAGGCATTAAACAGTGTGGACTTGCCCACATTCGGCAAGCCAACGATTCCACATTTGAGGCTCATGATTTATTTGGTTTGTGTGTGCAATTTAAGCATGGCAACTGAAAAATCACCGCGCAACATGTCGGGCAATACGCGCAATGAATCGATAATTGCATTTTCGATTTGCGTAAATTCATCATTACGTGGCGGATTCAATACGTAGTTCACCACTTGACTCTTTTCCCCAGGATGACCAATCCCCAGGCGTAACCGCCAGAAATCCTTATTGCCAAGCTGAGCCGCGATGTCCTTGAGTCCGTTGTGGCCCCCATGGCCACCCCCCATCTTCAGTCGCGCCACACCCGGCGGCAAATCCAGTTCGTCGTGTACCACCAGAATCTGTGCCGGTTCGATTTTATAAAAACGCGATAGCGCGGCGACCGCCTTGCCGCTCGCATTCATAAATGTCTGGGGCTGCAATAAAAAGACTTCGCCGGACGCTGTATTTCCACGCCCGGCGATACCAAAATAGCGGCTTTCCGGTTTAAGTACGATGCGCAAATCCTCTGCACAACGCTCTGTCCACCAGAACCCGGCATTATGCCGGGTACGTTCGTATTCACGCCCCGGATTGCCCAGCCCAACAATAAGCCGCAGGGCAACCATAAGTCTGGAAAATTCGCAGATTTAAGCTGCGGGCGGTACAGCCGCTGGCGCAGCCGGTGCGCCTTCCGCTTCAGCCGCATCTTCTGCTACGGCACCACGCGGAATCACTATGGTAACCACCGCCGCATCGTCACCCTTGTGGCTGGCGATCTCCACACCCTTAGGCAGCTTCAGCTGGGACAGGTGGATGGAGTGACCAGCCTGCAAATCGGCGAGATCCACTTCAATGAATTCCGGCAGGTTGTCCGCCAGACACGACACGTCCAGATCTGTCATGATGTGGGTGACGACACCGGAAGCCAGCTTTACACCGGGCGCGATGTCTGCATTGACAAAATGCAGCGGCACTTTGACGTGGATTTTTTGAGTCTTGTCGACACGCTGAAAATCGATGTGCTGCACTTCCATGCGGAACGGGTGCATGATGTAGTCGCGCAACAGCACGGCTTCTTTGGCGCCATCGATAGCCAGGGTAAGAATAGAAGCGTGAAAGGCTTCACGCTTGAGTGCATGAAACAGCGCATTGTGGTCCAGCTCGATATTGACAGCCTCTTTGCCTGCACCGTACACCACACCCGGGGTTTTTCCTTGGCGACGCAGGCGGCGGCTCGCACCCTTACCCTGTACGTCACGTTTGTTAGCGATTACTTCCATGATTTACTCCAGCAAAATGACTCAACCTGCCCAACGCAGGTTTCGTCTGGTTACCCCGTACCCGCGACCAGGCTACGGAGGCGTGGTGCACGCATGCGTGCATCACTAAAACTTATTCCATAAACAACGAACTGACCGAATCATCGTTGCTGATGCGGCGCATGGTTTCCGCCAACAATTCCGCAACTGAAAGCTGGCGAATGCGGGCGCAGTTTTTAGCTTCGTCGCGCAATGGAATCGTGTCCGTTACCACCAGCTCATCTATCGCGGAATTCTCGATGCGCTGTACCGCAGTACCGGAAAGCACCGGATGAGTACAATAGGCCAGCACCCGCTTGGCGCCCTTATCTTTCAATGCCTGCGCGGCTTCGCACAAGGTATTGGCAGTATCCACAAGATCGTCCATGATGACGCAGGTTCGACCATCCACGTCACCGATAATATTCATCACTTTGGCCACATTGGGCTTGGGGCGACGCTTGTCAATAATGGCGAGGTCTGACTCCAGACGCTTCGCCAGGGCGCGCGCGCGCACTACACCACCTACGTCAGGCGATACCACAATCAGGTCTGGATACGATTTTTTCCATACATCTCCCAGCAAGATCGGCGAGGCATAGATGTTGTCGACCGGTATATCGAAAAACCCCTGAATCTGATCCGAGTGCAGATCCATGGTCAACAGGCGATCCACGCCCGCACTCGCCAGCATATTGGCCACCACCTTAGCCGTAATGGCCACACGCGCCGAACGCGGCCGGCGGTCCTGGCGCGCGTAGCCAAAATACGGTATCGCTGCCGTGATGCGCGCCGCCGAAGCCCGCCGCAAGGCATCCACCATGACCATGATTTCCATCAGGCTGTCATTGGTGGGCGCGCAAGTCGACTGCAACACGAACACGTCCTTACCGCGCACATGCTCGAGCAACTCCACCATCACCTCACCATCGGAGAAGCGCGCCACGGTAGCGCGCCCCAGATGGATATTGAGATGGCGCACTACATCTGCGGCTAGCCGGGGATTGGCATTGCCGGTGAATACCATCATGCTGTCGTACGCCACAACTCACCCCATCCCAAAAAAACTAAAGCGTGTAACGGTCATTACACGCTTCTTGCTGGCGCCCGGATGGGCCCCGTAAAATCCTGGCAGGGGAGGTAGGGATCGAACCTACGAATGCCGGAATCAAAATCCGGTGCCTTACCACTTGGCGACTCCCCTATTACTTAACTCTGCGCTACTCCATCTTCATCCGCATAATCGTAAAGCGGATGCTTATCCAAACCTGCCGCTACAAAACCTCGCATATTCCGCGGGATTTTCGCCAGCACATCTTGTGCTGTTTCGGCTGTATCAAACGCCGCAAACACACACGCACCGGATCCGCTCATGCGTGCTCTACCATGTTGGCCGAGCCAGTCCAGATGCCGCGCAACCTCAGGATAGTCGCGGCAAACCACAGCTTGCAGGTCATTCCGCACGCCAAACAGACTGGCTTCGGAAAAGTCGGCTATTTTGATGATTTCGCTGTCTCTTGTCAAATCGGGATGTGCAAATATTGCCTGGGTCGAAACACTCACCGCCGGTGTCAGCACTACATACCAGGCCGGTTCCAGCGTCATGGCTTGCAGCGTCTCGCCAACCCCCTCGGCCAATGCGGTCTGACCAAATACAAAAAAAGGCACGTCCGCTCCCAGCTTTAACGCCAATTCCTGCAAGCGGCTACGCGATAAACCCAGACTCCATAAACGGTTCAGCCCCAACAGTACGCTCGCCGCATCCGAACTGCCTCCGCCCAGGCCACCTCCCATGGGCAGGCATTTTTCCAGCCGGATATTCACTCCTGGCACGCTGCCCGCCTCCGCTTTCAACAGTTGCGCTGCGCGTACGCACAGATCGTCCGCCTCCGCCACGCCCGCCAGCGGCTGCTGGCGAACAATGCGCCCATCTTCACGCAAGCTCAGATGCAGCGTATCTCCGTAATCGATCAAGCGAAACAGCGTCTGCAACAAATGGTAGCCGTCCTCACGCCGGCCTACCACATGCAGGAACAGATTTAATTTTGCCGGCGCGGGACATACCAGGGTGGTCATTGTGCTGCGGTCTTCAACGTCCACTGATCCATCACCAGGCGAATTTCCAGATCATCACGCTGCAATGTCATTTTGCGCGGCAGGCCTTGCCCATCGACAGTTTGCCAGGCACTGTAATTCACCCGCCATCCATCCTGCACGAGCAGCGTGGGGCGTTGTTGCGCATCACGGTCTGCCTGGTACGGGAGCGACGGTGCCGGCTGCCCTACTACCCAATAACTCAGACCGGAGAGAGGCAAACGCCATCCCAGCAAGTCCCGGGTAAGCGTTTCCGTGTCAGCCGCATGATGGACTTTGTGCGCCTGATCAATCAGTGTCACACCGTCCGCATCTCGGGTGATTTGCGTAACTGTCTGACCCAGCGGCGACAGCAGGCTAATGTTGTCCTGGTCTGGCCGATGCTGCCAATGCAGACTGCCTGAAGATGACTGGTCACGATACTTCACCGCAATCCGTCCAGAGAGGTCGAATATGCGGGGCGCCTGAGCTGCCACCGGCGCCTCTGCTTCCGGCGCCAAAGTGGCACAGCCCGCCAGACCAAATATCAAAAAAATGCTGGCGGACATGCGCCAGCATTGTCTAATAAAAAGCATGTTCAAGGTTTCTTGAATTTCTGCATCACGTCCAGCAATGCCTGATTTTGAGGGCTGCCATCCAGCGCAGTTTGCCATAGTTTCTGGGCTTCATCATGGTTGCCTTTGGCCCACAGCACTTCGCCCAGATGGGCTGCGATCTCCGGGTCTTTGCGTAGCGCAAAGGCACGCTGCAGATAATTCAGCGACTTGTCCAGATTACCCTGCCGGTACTGTGCCCAGCCCATGCTATCAAGGATGAAAGCATCGTTTGGAGCCAGTTTCAGGGCATGATCCAGTAGCTGCACCGCCTCGGTGAGTCGATTGGTGCGATCGGCCAGGGTATAGCCCAAAGCATTGTAGGCCTGGGCATAATCCGGTTTGATCCGGATCAGATGACGCAGGTCTTTTTCCAGCACATCAAGCTTGTTAACGCGCTCCGCTGCCATCGCATGATCGTACAATAACTCTGGCGAATCCGGCCTGCTCGCCAAGGCATGGCTCAGCAATTCATAAACACCCTTGTAGTCTTTGGTTTCGCGCAGCAACTGTGCTTCCGCTTCGATCAGCTGTATTTTATCAGCCTCGCCATCCACTTTAAGGTTATGCAGATAAGTGCGCGCCTCGGCCATTTTTCCCTGTTTCGCCAGCAATCCGGCATAACGGATTTGTGCGGAAATATAGTGCGCACCGGGGGCGACCGATAGATACCATTTGGCAGCCTGATCATATTGTTTACGTAACTCGGCTACCTGCCCCAAATAAATTTGGGCCGCACCTGCATCGGCAGAACTCGTTGCCAACACAGCTTTGAATGCGCTCTCGGCACCATCCAGGTCATTCAATTGCAGCGACAACAGACCAATGGCCATCCCCAGCTCGGGATTGCCCGGCACTTCTTTTGCCAGTTGCCGGAATTCGTCCCGCGCCGCCGCATACTGGTTCTGACTGACCAATTGACGCGCATAAATCAGGCGTACCTGCTTGGCATCGGGATATTGCTTGAGAAAATCCCGTAAAAACGCGGTGCCGTCGGCTGCGTTTTCACGCCCCGCCAACTGAAACTGAAACAATGCCGCCAGTTCCCAACCCGGTTTGAGCTTGGCCGCTGTTTTAATTTCATTCATTGCCTCGTCGTAACGATTGGCATTCGCTGCGGCTTGCGCAATGGCAAAATGCGCTTCGGCCAGATTCGGGTAGGGTGCAGCCAGATTTTTAACCAGTTCCAGCGCGGCCTGTTTATCCTTTTGACGGGCCAGCAGGGTATCCAGATGCATAAAGCCGGCGCCTGCATTGTCACCCTCGGCTGCAATCAGCTTTTCCAGATGTGGCCGCGCCTCATTGAGCTTGCCATCATTCACCAGCAATGCCGCCAAGGATTTTTGCGCATTCAGTGAATCGGGTTGCGTATCCAGCCATATATTGGCCGCTGCACGAGCCGCCGCCGCCTGATGCGCATACATTGCCACCTCGGTCGCACGCTCGGCAATCCGCGGATCGCGAGTGGTTTTGGCAAGATCGAGATAAGCCTCGCTGGCAACCGCCAAATCACCACGCTGACCAGCAATTTCTGCTACCAGAAACTCATACAAGATTTGACTGGTCAGCTCTACCTTGGGAAGCGCAATTTCCTTTTTTGGCTTTGCCGTCTTGGCAGCCTTGGCAGGCGCAGCTTGTTCGGCATAGGCCAGCGATTGGGCACCAAACGCCAGGCACAGGCCTGCGACGGCAAGATAATGGGGTATCGGGCGCATGATTGCTCCAGGTTGAATTAGGTTTTAGAGATTGTAGATGAAATTAAGTTGCATCGTCGCTGCAGGGTCAAAAGCAGTGATAGTCCTGCCCATGCTTTTGCAACATCCTGCGCGCCTCGGCGAAATCCGGATAAAGCCGGGTTACCTCGCGCCAGAATGCCGGAGAATGGTCGAGATGGGTGAGATGCGCCAGTTCATGCGCCAGCACATAATCGATTTGCGCTTCAGGCGCCTGAATCAGCCGCCAATTGAGCCGCACTACTCCGTTGCGTGTGCAGCTCCCCCACCGCGTACGCGCGTCGCTAACCAGCAAACCAGCCGGAGCACGGCGCAAAAATGGCAAGAAGGTCTGCAAGCGTGCTTGAAAATAAATTCGGGCCGCACACCGGTACCAGGCCAGAACGGCTCCCTGCACTGCGGCGGCATCGGGCCTGATCGGCAGCCATAGCTGCTGATCTTTCACCTCCGCCGTGCCGGCAGGAGAAATGCCACGCAAGCGCAATTGGCCACCCAGATAGCGCAACTGCATCCCATCACACCAGGTGATTTCCGGGGCAGGGACGGATTTGACGGCATCCAGCTTGGCACGCACCCAGTCCGCCTTGTATACGATAAAGCGTTCCACCTCGGTAAGCGGCAAGCGCCAGGGTGCATTGACAGACAATCCGCTGTTTTGGATGGTCAGCGCCAGCGTGCGCCGTGCATTACTGCGCTTCAGGGTGTAGTCAAGCTGCTCGCCATTCAGTCTGACGCTACGAGTTTCGCTGCTGCGGCGCAGTTCAGGCATAGCTTTGCAGTTGCTGCATCTCGGTTTCTATCCAGGTTTTCACCTGCTCATTGAGCGCGTCGGGTTTCATGCCGGTCGCATCGATCGCCGGACCAATACTCAGCGTAATCAGGCCCGGGCGTTTAAGAAAGGAATTTTTCGGCCAGAATTCACCGGCATTGTGCGCTACGGGCACCACTAACGCATTCACATGGCTGGCCAACCACGATCCGCCAATCCCGTAACGTCCGACTTCACCAGGCGCCATGCGTGTTCCCTCCGGGAAAATCATCACGCCAAAACCCTCGGCGAGACGCACACGCCCCTGCTCCACGATTTGCTTGAGCGCGGCCCGCCCTTCCGCGCGGTTGATGGCGATAGGTGACAACATCGCCATGCCCCAGCCGAAAAACGGCATCCACAGCAGTTCGCGCTTGATCACAATCGCCATCGGCGGCAGCAGCACGGGTAGCGCAATGGTCTCCCATGCGGACTGGTGTTTGGCCATCACTACCGCGGGCGTTCCGGGAAGGTTTTCCAGGCCGACCACCCGATAACGGATGCCGCAAATTACTTTGGCCAGCCACACCACGATCCGGTTCCACAAAGTAATGATGCGGTAGCGGGTGCGGGCGGAAAATGGAAATGTAAACAGCGCGATGACAGAAAACACCACTGTCAGCACGGTTTGTAACACAGCAAAGAGTGCCGAACGCAGTACGATCATTGCGCAAGAAGGTGGGTAACCACTTCGGCCAGATCGGCGAAAACAACAGTGCCTTCAGGCAGGTTTCCAGCCTTTAAGGTAGCCGCGCCTTTGCCGGTCTTGACCAGTATGGGTGCGGCACCGACCGCTGCAGCGGCCTGCAGGTCACGCAGGCTGTCCCCCACTGCGGGTATCGCTGACAGTTGTATGTTGAAACGTGCAGCCATGTCCAGAAACATGCCGGGCAATGGTTTACGACACGCGCATTTTGAATCGGCGGCATGCGGACAATAAAACAGCGCATCGATCCGTCCACCCGCTTGCGCCAGTTCCTTATGCATCTTGGTATGAATGGCGTTGAGCATGGCCATGTCAAACAGCCCGCGCCCCACTCCCGATTGATTGGTTGCCACGGCAACCCGATAGCCGGCCTGATTCAGGCGCGCAATCGCTTCCAGGCTGCCGGGAATGGGTTTCCACTCGTCTGGCGACTTGATGAAGTGATCGGAATCAAGATTGATGACGCCGTCACGGTCGAGAATAATGAGCTTCATGCCATGAGTTTAAGCGGCGAGCCGGGAAATGTCAGCCACCCGGTTCATGGTCTGATGTAATTGTTTCAGCAAGGCAAGCCGGTTGGCCTTGAGAGCAGGATCGTCGGCGTTGACCATCACACTGTCGAAGAAAGCGTCGACCGGTGTTTTCAGTGCAGCCAGCGCTTGCAGCGAAGCGGTGTAATCACCAGCTTCAAACGCCGCATCAGCCTTGGGTTTGATTTGCGCCAGCGATTCAAACAGCACAGTTTCGGCAGGCTCTTTGAATAGCGCTGTATTGACCTCAACCGGCACTTCGCCCTCCACTTTCTTGAGGATATTGCCCACGCGCTTGTTGGCGGCAGCCAAGGTGATCGATTCCGGCAATTCTGCAAACACCTTGACTGCGACTAAACGCTCGGCGTGCTCGATGGGTACATCACTGACCTCAAGCACAGCGTCGATATTGGCCTCAGGGTGCCCCTTTTCTTTCCAGTACCCAATGGCTCTTTCGTTGATGAAAATATCAATCTGCTTCCATAATGGCACCCCTTCCCCAGGAAGGAATTTCTGAATCAGACCATCAGGGAATGCTGCGACCGCATTTTCCAGTATTTTTCTCTGGGAAAGTCTGTGGCCTGTTTCAACCAATATCCGAATCACACCCAGCGCATGCCGGCGCAAGGCAAACGGGTCCTTGTCACCCGTTGGAATTTGCCCGATACCGAACAAACCAACCAGAGTCTCCAACTTATCGGCCAGCGCCACACAAACACCGACATCATTTCTCGGCAGTTCGTCGCCGGCAAAGCGCGGCTTGTAGTGATCCTCGATGGCAAATGCAATATCGTCGCCCAGCCCGTCATGCTGCGCATAATAGCGCCCCATGACGCCTTGCAACTCGGGAAACTCGCCCACCATGTCGGTGAGGAGATCGGCTTTGGCCAGCAGCGCAGCCTGATCGGCTTGCAGTGCGAGCGTCTCGCCGCCAAGTAGCTGACCGATGGCGCGGGCAATCGCCTGAACCCGTTCCACGCGTTCGCCTTGGGTGCCCAGCTTGTTGTGATACACCACGCGGGCCAAGCCCAATACGCGGGAGTCCAGCGTCTTTTTTCTATCCTGCTCGAAGAAGAATTTGGCGTCAGCCAGACGCGGGCGCACCACGCGTTCATTACCACCGATCACCGCGCTGGCGTCAACCGGGCTAATGTTGGAAACAACCAGAAACCGGTTAGTCAGCTTGCCTGCTGCATCCAGTAACGGAAAATATTTCTGGTTCGCCTTCATGGTCAAAATCAGGCATTCCTGCGGCACATCGAGAAAAGCCTCGTCGAATTTTCCAAGCAATACATTAGGCCGCTCGACCAGCGCGGTTACCTCATCCAGAAGTGCGTCGTCTTCAATGGGCTTCATGCCATGCTGCGCAGCCATGGCGTCGAACTGGCGCACTATCTCCGCACGGCGCTCGGCGAAACCGGCAATCACGGCGCCCTCGTTTTGCAGTTGTTCTGCATAGCTGCCGGCATCCCTGATGACCACCGGATTGACACTGGCTTCGAAGCGATGGCCCTGGGTTTCGCGGCCGGCGCTCAGCCCCAACACGCTTACCGGCACGATATCCGCACCATGCAGTGCCACCAGCCCGTGCACAGGTCGCACGAAGCTGACGCTGGTCCAGCCGTCGGTCAACTGGTAGCTCATCACTTTGGGGATCGGCAGCTTCGCCATCGCTGTCTCAAGCGCGACCTGCACACCATCCGCGAGCTGAACACCGGGGGCAACGCTGTCGAAGTACAGGGCTTCGTTCTTGCCGTCCGGCGCACGCTTGAGCTGCGGCACCACGGAGGCATCCACTCCCAGCGTAGACAAGCGCTTGAGCAGCGCCGGGGTCGCGTTACCTGCGGCATCCAGTCCCACAGCCACCGGCATCAACTTGTGCGAAATGGGTTTGTCCGCCGCGCATGCAACGACGCGCGTAACCTGCACGGCCAGGCGTCGTGGCGTTGCGAAAGCAGTGACCATTGCATCGGCGGCAGCAAGCCCTTGCAGCTTGAGGCTGTCGGCCAGTAGCTCAGCAAAAGCTTCACCCAGTTTCTTCAGCGCCTTGGGAGGCAATTCTTCAACGAATAACTCAACCAGCAAACTTTGTGCACTCATGCCGCCGCCACTTTCTTTTCCATTTGCGCCAGCACTTCATCCGCCCACGCACGTGGCGCCATGGGAAAACCCAGGCGGGCGCGGCTATCCAGATAGTTTTTTGCTACGCCGCGAGCGAGGTTGCGGATGCGGCCAATGTAGGCAGCGCGCTCGGTGACCGAAATCGCGCCGCGCGCGTCCAGCAAGTTGAAGGTATGGGCGGCTTTCAGCACTTGCTCGTAAGCTGGCAGAGACAGATGCGCCAGCATGAGTTCCTGCGCTTTTTTCTCATGACTGCCAAACGCCGTCAACAGAAATTCCACATCGCTGTGTTCGAAGTTATAAGCGGATTGCTCGACTTCGTTCTGATGATATACATCGCGGTAACTGAGCCCCTCGGTCCAGGTCAGGTCATAGACGCTTTCCACACCCTGCAGATACATGGCAAGGCGTTCCAGACCATAAGTGATCTCGCCAGTGATGGGTTTGCAGTCGATGCCGCCGACCTGCTGGAAATAAGTGAACTGCGTCACCTCCATGCCGTTCAGCCAGACCTCCCAACCCAGACCCCAGGCGCCCAGGGTGGGATTTTCCCAATCGTCTTCGACAAAGCGCACGTCGTTCTGCTTCAGGTTGAAGCCCAGCGCTTCGAGCGAGCCAAGATACAGCTCCAGAATATCGGCCGGCGCGGGTTTGAGCACAACTTGAAACTGATAATAGTGCTGCAGGCGATTGGGATTTTCACCATAACGGCCATCCTTGGGACGCCGCGAAGGCTGCACATAAGCCGCCCTCCATGGCTCGGGGCCCAGAGCACGCAGAAAGGTGGCAGTGTGACTGGTACCCGCACCTACTTCCATATCGTAAGCTTGCAGCAGCGCACAACCCTGTTTAGCCCAGTATTGCTGCAACGTAAGGATGATTTCCTGGAAAGTCAGCATGAGACGCGCATTTTTTTATCAAAAGCGGGATTTTACTGTGTTTGCGGTCAAATTGCGCTGACGTCAATATGAAAAGCTGTCGAAAACACGACAGCTTTGTCCACAGTTCCACGCGATATACGCTTCCCCAGCCGCTCCAGAATACCTGAACCCCTATGGATAGGGCGTCGCGCGAGCAAGCACCCGCAGGCATGCCGATTGCATTAATAACTGCAAAAGGTAACCACTATGAATCTGCAGCTATCCGACAAAATCACCATTCAATTAGCCCCTACCCAGGCGCTGTTCGAATTTTTCAAGGCCAAAACCAACCGCACCCTGATGGTGTGCATAAGCTTGCTGTTTCTGGAAGTGAAAATACTCAAGCAGCGTCCCTGGTAGGACGACGCACCCTCTCTGCCACAAAGCATCGTGGCAGACTTTGGCCCCCGTGTTCGCACGGGGGCTTTTTTTAGGATAACTATAATCGGATGTTGAGAGCCCCAAGACTGAAGCCGTCTACGCTGATCCGGCAATCAGAATGCAGCGCAGACCAGTTGGGCGCCGCCACGCTATCGGAACAGGGGTTAGGCCAAATAATTGCGGATACCGGATCGCCTGTCCGTACAAATCCAGAACCTGGAATCAGGCGATTTTAGTTATTTATGGTTGTACCGGACATGCCCTGCGATTGCTGCGCCAAGGCGAGAAAAACATAGATAGGGAGAGCGGTAAATGATTGCTGAACAGCTATTTTGCTATGGATGTGCCCGGCATTACCCGGCGGGCACCGAGGGGGCACGCATTGCGGATTCAAAGGGCAATGTACGCTGGTGTTGCAGCAAATGCGCGAATGCCAAGAATGAAGCGGCGAGATCCAAAGGGAGCCTTCCCGGAATTCGGAAAAAATCGTACGTTAAGCCGGCGAATTAAAATTACACAATCAAATGAGGCCTGCATTATCGGAGATGATGGGGGTAGGATCATGATCCGATCAACTGGTTGCATTTGATCAATTTCTTCCACAACACATTGAAAATACAATTAAAAAAAGAAGACAGCAGCCACTCTTATTTGGAACAGAAAATCGATGAGCGAAACAGGCGTGGCAACTGGTGAAGTAGATGGACATTTTTTCCAGTTGCTTTTTATGCCTTTTCAATAACGGAAGGCATTATCGGGATATGCACCTCCGCGCTCAGCCCACCGCCTGCGCGCGGCAGCAGCAACACCTGCCAGTGGTTGGCTTGCGCCAGTTGCTGGGCGATGGACAAACCCAATCCGCTACCGCCGGTCGCCTTGTTGCGCGATGTTTCCAACCGGTAGAATGGCCGGAATACCGCTTCGATCTGATCCGGCGGAATCCCCGGACCGCGATCCATGATGCGGATTTTCGCAACGCCTGGAGTACACAGGCATTCCAGCGTAATGGGCTGGTGGTTGCCATAGCGCAGCGCGTTTTCGATCAAATTCGATACCACCCGGCGCAATGAATTCGGCCCCACAGCGGCCAGGCAGGCGTTTTGTGCCTTCCATTCCACCACCCCACCACCACGGCGAGCGTCCTCGGCCAGTTCATCGAGCAGGACATTCAGGTCGAGCATTTGCACCGGCTCTGCCTGCAAGCCCCGCGACAGCTCAAGAAAGCTGCCAATCAATCGGTTCATTTCTTCCAGGTCGTGCTCAATTTGCCCGATCAGGCGTGCATCCGCATCTTGCGGCAACATGGCCAGGGCCAGCCGCATGCGCGCGATAGGCGTACGCAAATCATGCGAGATTCCAGCCAGCAGGGTCGTACGGTTGGCTAGCAAAGCCTGAACCTCATTCGCCATGCGGTTGAAGGCGCGGGTCAGCGAAACCAGCTCGGTGGCGCCGGACTCAGGCAGCGGCTGGGGCATTTGCCCTTGTCCCACTTCTCCTGCCGCCGAACCCAGCCGCACCAGCGTACGGCTGATGCGCCGCACCATGACCAAGGCAGTCAGCCATGTCAGCAGGGCACCCAGACTAACCAGTCCGACCGCGGCCAGCGGAGATTGCACGCCGTAGCGGTCCCGCTCGAACCCTATACGAATAAGGTGTCCGCCCATACGCATTTCTGCCCAGACCCAGCCGTTTTCGCCGGCCTTGAGCACGATATCCTGCCCGGTACGGCGGCTGAGCGATTGCTCGATATAGCTGCTATTCAGAAAACTGTCGGCACGTGCTGCCAGCGGCGCATCCACGCGCTTGATGAGCAAATGGTGGTGTACGGCAAGCTCACGCTCAAAATAAGGCCGGGTTTCCGGGGGTAATTCCACCCAGGTCTGTACTGACAACACCATCAATCCAGCCAGATCATCGGCAGAACGCAGCGCCATCGGTTTGAGTATCGTGACGGCCACCAGCGCCAGTGCGGCGATCTGAAAGACCAGGAAAGCCAGACCGAGTATCGCGGCAGTACGCCCAAACAATGAAGCCGGCCAAAGCCTCATGCAGCTGCGCCTTTCGGCGCAAACAAATAGCCCTGCCCCCATACGGTACGAATGAATACCGGATTGGCCGGATCGGGCTCTATTTTTCGGCGCAGACGGGTGACACGCACATCTATGCTGCGGTCGAACGGATCGCGCTCGTAGCCTTTGATCATGTCCATCAGGCTATCACGGGTCAGCACGCGGTTAGGATGCTCGACAAAAATACGCAGAATAGCGAATTCGGCAGTGGTAATCGGTATTTCTTCACTGTCGCGCAACAGGCGCTGGGCATCCAGATCCAGGCTGAACGGACCAAAGCTGGCAATATTATTGCCAGCTGCCTCCGCGGCGGGAGCCGCCTGTTTACGACGCAGCACCGCACGAATACGTGCCAGTAGCTCGCGCGGGTTGAATGGTTTTGGCATGTAATCGTCCGCACCCACCTCCAGCCCGACGATACGATCAATATCCTCACCCCGCGCTGACAGCATGATGATGGGAAAGACCGTGCTGGCGCGCAGACGACGTGCAATCGACAGACCGTCTTCGCCGGGCATCATCAGGTCGAGGATAACCAGATCCGGGCTTATCCGGGTTAACTCTTCGTCCATTTTTGCGCCATCGGCTGCACACGTGACCGTATAGCCCTGGCTGGTAAGATATTGCTCAAGCAGCGAGCGTAGCCCGGCGTCGTCGTCCACGACCAGAATGTGTTCTTGGTTATTTTCCATGCCGCCAATATACAACTGTCCAGACAGGTTTAGCCACACAGTTACACACTGTTACAGTTTTGTGCTGATTGGAAATGCTTTTGCAAGCTGTATCGTCCATTATGCAACTGTGGATTCGGAAACCGGATCACGGATAAGGAGTAAATCATGAAAATACGCAATCTGATTTCTTTCGTTTCCCTCGGCCTTAGTCTGGGCGCAACGATACCGGCATTTGCTGAGCCGTCCTTTAGCACTGGCAATACTGGCCCGGCGCTGAATAACGCCGTTCCAGTTTTGCTGGCAAGCCGCGACGGCGATAATGAAGCCCGCGGCAATGGCCGGGATCGAGCGGACCTCCGCGGTAATGGCGACAGTGGCAGGCAGCAAAATGGAGCGCAACGCGACGAGCGTCAGGGCCGTTTTGGCTACGGTTTTGAGCGCCGTCAGGAACGCGATCAGCGTCAGCCGAACAATGGCCGGGATCGTCAGCAAAACTGATCTGAGTCAATACGTGTCACGTTTGCGTACAAGGAGAAAATCATGCATACCCAAAAAATCATCGTCTCCGCCATGCTGCTGGCAACTACTTCCACGGTTGCGCTGGCTGATTCGGGAATGAGCTTTACCGACCGTGCGCAAGTGATTTCATCCACGCCGATCTATCAGCAGGTAAACGAGCCGCATCGCGAGTGCTGGACAGAAACCGTCGGGGGTGAATCCCGGAGTGGTGACCGTTCATATGGGGGCGCCATAGTCGGAGGCCTGATAGGTGGCCTGCTTGGCAACACTGTGGGCCAGGGTAACGGACGCACTGCCGCTGCTGCAGTGGGCGCGGTTACCGGCGCCATGGTGGGCGACAATATCGGCAACCGCGACAGTTATGGTTACCAGCCACGCCAGGTTGAGCGCTGCCGGGTGCAGGACAATTATCGTCAGGTAGTATCCGGCTACAACGTGGCATACCGCTATCGCGGCCGCGACTTTACCACCACTTTGCCTTACGATCCGGGCAACACGCTGACTCTCAACGTGAACGCAACCGTGGCGCAAAATCAGGGCAACAACTGGTAATCACACTTCTGCCGGCGCGATACTCTCACACGGTTTGCTAGGATTGCGGCGCCTCGTCGTCCTGGGCCGCACCCAACGCATGACGAATTGCCTGCAGGCGTGCGGCGTGGATACGCTCCCCGACATCGCCCGCTTCGCCGCTACGCGCAATCGTTCCGGCATCTACGCCCTGCGCGGCTTTCAAAGCTGTACGCAGGTGATCCGCAGCTGGATAATCGCAGGTTTCAAAACCCGGCCGTCCACGTGCGTCGCATTCGCAGGCTTGCAGAAATTGCTCGAAGCGCTCCGGCCGACGCAAGGCGTCCGTGGCTTCAAGCATATTAATGATGGTAGCGGCGCGCAGCTGTAACGCACGATGAGCGTCGCCATGATAACGTGCAGTGATCAGAGCCAGATCGCGGCATTCGTTAGGCACCCGGATACGTTGGCATAACGCCTTGACCAGCCCCACGCTGCGCGCCTCATGGCCATGATGACGCGGCCATTCCCCGGGCGGTGTGGTGCCCTTGCCAAGGTCATGGGTCAGTGCGGCGAAACGCACCGCCAGCGTGTAATTTTGGGAAGCCGCATAATCGACCACCAGCATCACGTGAATGCCGGTATCAATTTCGGGGTGGTATTGCGGCGGTTGCGGCACACCGAACAGACGATCGACTTCAGGCATGATCCGCGCCAGTGCGCCGCAGGCACGCAGTGTCTCGAACATGCGTGATGGCTGTGCTTCCATCAGGCCGCGCGCAAGTTCCTGCCAGACACGTTCCGGTACCAGATGATCGACCTCTCCGCTGCTGACCATTTCGCGCATCAACGCCATGGTTTCGGGTGCGATGGAAAAATCAGTAAAACGCGCCATGAAACGCGCCACGCGCAAAACCCTGACCGGGTCTTCCATGAATGCAGCGCTGACATGGCGCAATACGCGAGCCTCAATATCGCGGCAGCCACCATATGGGTCGATCAATTCGCCTGATTCGGCCTTGGCGATGGCGTTGATGGTGAGATCGCGCCGGGCGAGATCCTGCTCCAGCGTGACCTCGGGGGCAGCGCTCACTTCAAATCCTTTATAACCCCGCGTGGTCTTGCGCTCGGTGCGGGCGAGCGCGTATTCATCATGCGTAACGGGGTGTAAAAAAACCGGGAAATCGCGTCCAACCGGCTGGTAGCCCAGTTGGGCCATGGCCTCCGGGGTACTGCCTACCACCACGTAATCACGGTCCTGGACGGGCAGGCCGAGCAACTCGTCCCGCACGGCACCGCCCACCGCGTAGATCTGCATGATGGTGATCAGCGCCCGGCGCGATTGCGGAACGCCTGATAGCGGCCGCGCGGGTGACTGTCACGGAGATATTCGGGAGCGATGGCTTCCAGTGCTGCGGGCTTGTAACTTGCAGGCGACGGAAATTCACCGCTGCAAATATTATCCACTTGCATGGCAAAGTAATTGTCACGTGTCATGATTTTTTTGCCTGGCTTGTATTCCATCGCCCATGCCTGCCAATAGGACATCATGTCGCACAATGCAATAATCCGGGGATGAGCGCCTACTGTCTGACCGGCCAATTCCACCAGTTCCTGCAGCGTGTAAACCCGGGGACCGCACAGGTCATAGGCCTGGCCAAAGCTGGCAGTGTCGTCCAGCGCACTGACAAAGGCGCGTGCCACATCTTCCACCCATACCGGTTGAAAACGTGCGTGTGCATTGCCCAGCGGAATAAGGGGAAAAGTCCGGGTCAGTGCGGCAAACAGGGTGAGGAAGCTATCGCCTCGACCAAAAATTACCGAAGGCCTGAAAATGGTGGTGTAGAGTCTGGCACCCCGCACGAACTTGGGACCATCCAGGTACCAGCGCTCATTATCCAAATGCGGCATACCCGCCTCGCGCACCAGCGCTTCGCCTATTCCTTTGGAGCGCTGATAGGCGCTATTGGAAGTGCCGGAAGCACCCAGTGCACTCATGTGCAATAGGCGCTGGATACCGTGTTCAGTGCAGGCATGCACAATCTTGCGCGGCAGCTCGACATGGACCCGTTGAAAATCACCGCGCCGCGCGGAGGGCTTGTCGGTGCGCCCCGGACGCGTCTCGTGCAGGATGCCGACCAGATTGATGACTGCATCCATGCCAAGAAAATACTGCTTGAGTTGTGCCGGGTCGTGGATATCAGCGTCAATCACCTCCACAGTAGGCAATACGATCAGGTCTTTGGCGCGCTCACGGTTGCGCGTGAGCACGCGCACTTTCCGCCCCTGTGCTGCGAGCATGCGCACAATATTGGACCCGACAAAACCGCTGCCGCCCAACACACAGATATTCTTGAATTTCATGCCGTTTCCTGAAGAGATAGCTTACAAAGCCGTGGATTTTAACCTAAAACCCGCACCCGCTGGAGCGGGTCAATTGTCACATGCCGGAGCGTTTTCATCGGTTCCACCGCACAACGGTGCGGTCGCTACTCCGGCAATACTACCCAGCCGCGCCTTGAGCGACTGTCCCGGCTGACCGAAGCTGCGCGCGTAATAGATAGCATTGGCCATGACTTTCTTGACGTAATCGCGAGTTTCGCTAAAGGGGATGCTCTCCGTATAGATTGCGCCCTCCAGCGCCTGCTCACCGCGCCAGCGTCGCGCTCTGCCGGGTCCCGCATTGTAGCCCGCTGTCGCCAGCACAAGTGAGCCATCCAGGCTTTGCTGTATGGTCTTCAGATAATACATACCAAACTGCATGTTGGTGTCCAGCCCGTGGATGCTGTCCGCCTGAAAATGGCGGATACCCAGCTTGTTGGCGATCCAGCGCGCCGTTGCCGGCATCACCTGCATCAGGCCGGCAGCCCCCACTCCGGATTTGGCGCGCGATACAAAGCGGCTTTCCTGGCGCATCAGGCCGTATACCCAGGCTTCATCCAGCCCGTATTCCTTGGCATATTTGCGGGCTATGTCGCGATAGGGCGCCAAAAACCGCAGGTCGAAGTCGTGCAGTTGCTGGGTACGATCGGCAGTATTGATGGCGCGGTCATACCAGTCGTTCTGCCGCGCCAGCTCGGCAGCGGCGAGCAAACGCCGGTCATCAAAGTTGCGCGTTGCCCAAATCCATTCATTATTGGCTTCGGTACGCAAATCCAGCTTATACAGGATAAGCGCCCTAGCAATATCCGGTACACGCCCCATCGCCGCCACTTCATCGCTACCGACCTTGAAATTAACCGTCTGCGCACCGAGCGCGGCACCCAGCTCTTCCTCAGCCAGCAGTCCATAGAAATTGTTCTCACGCGATAGCGGTGCCAGTAACGCATTGGCCTGATACAGTTTATTGTGCAATTTATAAGCGCGCGCCAGCCAGTAGCGCCATGCCGGTTCGGCACGCGCACTATCGCTCATCTGCAGAATAGCCGCTTGCACCACGTTCCAGTTGCCTACACGTAGCGCCTCACGTACTTTCCAGGCCAGCAGTTCATCATTCATGCCATCAACGCCAGCACGATCAAACCAGTCCAACGCCTCCGGGAGATGCTGGCGAGCGCCATACAGCCCCAATTGTCCCCAGACATAGTGTTGATCCGGCACAGAAAAATCAGCACGAAGTGTTTCCCAGCGTTGCGCTACATTGCGTGCATCCCTTCGCGCCAGGCGCGTGATCGCATAGATAGCCAGTTCGCGCTCGACACGGCTATCCAGGTCCAGATTGGGCTTGCCCAGCAGCCGCTCTGGCGCGGTGGTCACCGTATCCACCAGACGCGCATCCGATTGCTGCTGCCCGGGTAAATAGGCAAGTATCGACTTCGCCACTGCCGGGTTAGCTGATTCCAACGCCAGGCGGAAGCGCTGCCAGATGTCTTCTTCGCTTATCAGTTTGTCAGCGATCAATTGTTCGAACAACGGCGTGCAAGCCTCAGGCAAACCTTTGCCTGTGAACCATAGCGCGACGCCATCCTTCAACGCCAGGGTCTCTCCCTGCGCGATGCGGCCGCGTATGGCATAGCATTGGAGAGTGAGATCAGATTTGACCAGCAGGGGGTATTCCGTCAGAAAAGTGCCCCAGTCCTGATTTTTCCCGAGCAGCCGAAGCCAATCGCCACGCAGCTTGTCAGACAGTACGCTGTCGGTATTGCGCGCCATGAAATCGCGTATTTCGTCTTCGCTAGCGTCCTTCAAGCGCGCCGATAATGCCCAGTATTGAACGTACGGCAGCAGGATAGAGCCTTTGAGGCGCTCCGCGTACCCGGGCAGCAATTGAATTTTGCCGGTACGAAAGGCTTCGCGTGCAGCCAGTAAATCCGTTCCGTCATTCGCATATCCAGGCAGCGGCAGCAACCCCAGGCAAATCACGGCAATGGCCATTAATGCGCGAAAATTTGCATTCAGGCGCAGCAGAAACTGAAAGTTATTCTGCACAGCCTTAACTCAGAAACAAGGTATAAGCCGGATTCTGGCTTTCGTCCCAGTAGCGATAACCCAACTGATCCAGCGATGCCCGGAAGCTCGCCTGCTCATCCGGCGGCACCTGGATACCGACCAGCACACGACCATAATCAGCCCCATGATTGCGGTAATGAAACAGGCTGATGTTCCACTGCTGGCCGATACTGTTGAGAAAACGCATCAATGCGCCTGGACGCTCCGGAAATTCGAAACGATATACCCGTTCGTGCTCAACCTGCGGCGCGTGACCGCCCACCAGATGACGCACATGCAGCTTGGCCATCTCGTTATCCGTCAGATCCACGGCGGTAAGACCGTTCTCCTTGAGCATGGCAACCAGCTGTGTAGCTTCTTCGCGGTTGCTTACCTGCACACCGGCAAATACATGCGCGGCGCTCAGATCCGAGTACCGGTAATTGAATTCGGTAATATTGCGCGGACCCAGCAGCGTGCAGAATGCCTTGAAGCTGCCAGGTGTCTCCGGAATGGTTACCGCCAGCACGGCTTCGCGCTGTTCGCCCAGTTCGGCACGCTCGGAAATATACCGCAGCCGCTCGAAATTCATGTTGGCGCCGCTGGCAATCGCCACCACGGTTTTGCCGATGGCTGCTTCACGCGCACACCACTGTTTAGCGCCGGCGATGCTCAATGCACCCGAAGGCTCAAGTATTGAACGAGTATCCTCGAATACATCCTTGATCGCCGCACAGATGGCGTCATTGTCCACACGAATGATTTCATCCACATACTGGCTGGCCAGGCGAAAAGTTTCTTCCCCTACCTGCTTCACTGCCACACCATCAGCAAATAATCCCACCTGACTCAGCAGTACCCGTTCATGCTGTTCCAGCGAGCGTGCCATGGCATCAGCGTCTTCCGGCTCTACGCCGATCACTTTTATTTCCGGTTTGAGCGACTTGATATACACGGCCATCCCGGCAATCAACCCGCCGCCGCCTACCGGCACGAACACTGCATCGATGTGGCCGCCGTGCTGGCGCAGTATTTCCATGGCAACGGTTCCCTGCCCCGCAATCACATCCGGGTCGTCGTAGGCATGCACATAAGTGGCGCCGCTCGCCTGGGCCAGCACCTGCGCATGCGCATATGCCTCATCATAGGAATCACCACACAGTACTACCTCTGCTCCCCTCGCCTTGACCGCATTTACCTTGATTTGCGGCGTGGGTAGCGGCATGACGATGGTGGCGCGACAGCCCAGTTTCTGTGCAGCCAGCGCGACACCTTGTGCATGGTTGCCCGCGGATGCCGTGATCACGCCAGCGGCCAGTGCCTGTTCAGATAAACCGGAAATTTTATTATAAGCGCCGCGCAGCTTGAACGAAAATACAGACTGCAAATCCTCGCGCTTCAGCCATATCTGGTTACCCATGCGCGCCGAAAGATTAGGCGCACGCTCAAGCGGGGACTCAATGGCAACATCGTAGACACGGGAGGTGAGAATGCGAACCAGATAATCATTGAAAACGTGTGCGGTTGACATGATGCGACTTTGGACAAGGACAGCGCCCAAGATTAGCAGGCTTTGGGGTGTTTGTGAAAAAAGCAGATTATAGCTATCCTGCGAGTTTTGTTGTAAATGAGGGTTGCATAATGACAATGACGCAGGATCAACTGAAACAGGCTGTTGCACGTGCCGCAATTGATTATGTTCCACAAGGAATTATCGGCGTGGGCACGGGTTCCACCGCCAATTTCTTTATTGATGAACTGGCCACCATTAAGGGCCGTTTTGAAGCCGCTGTAGCCAGCTCCGAAGCCACCGCCCAACGCTTGAGAAGCCATGGCATTCAGGTGCTGGATCTGAATAGCGTGGGGGAACTGGAAATTTATGTGGATGGCGCCGATGAAATTACCCGTCACATGCATATGATCAAGGGCGGCGGCGGAGCACTCACCCGCGAAAAAATCGTTGCTGCGTGCAGCAAGAAATTCATCTGCATGGCGGACGAATCCAAATTAGTAGACGTACTGGGCAAGTTTCCTTTGCCGGTCGAAGTGATCCCCATGGCGCAGAGCCATGTGGCCCGCGAGTTGACCAAACTGGGTGGTCAACCCAGGCTACGCGCTGGCTTCACCACCGACAACGGCAATGTGATTCTGGATGTTCACAACCTTGTCATTGCGGATCCGGCCGAGTTGGAAACACAAATCAACCAGATCGTGGGCGTGGTCACCAACGGCCTGTTCGCCCAACGTCCTGCCGATGTGCTGCTGTTGGGCACCCCCAGCGGCGTGAAAATCCTGCGGGCAGATTAATCTTTGTTTTCGGGATCAGCATTTTCTGACTCCGGCTTGCCCGCGTCAGGAATGCGATACCCTTCCGCAGCCCATTGTCCAAGATCGATCAGGCGACAACGCTCTGAACAAAAGGGGCGAAATTTGTTGGACTCAATCCATTCCACCAAGGCGCCGCAACTCGGACAGGTTACCGTAACTGGTTTTTTCACAGGTTGCAAAAGGTCAACTCAAACTCGACATCGCTCTCGCACAAACGCGGGCGGCCTTTTCCCAGCGACATGAAGCGAATATTGAGCGCATATTTATTGGCGCTGATTTCGGGGGCACAAGGCAGTTCGCGACGCAGATTGATCTGCAACATTTGTGCGCTCTTACCCGCCAGCATTTGCTGAAAAGCGCCTCCAAAGGCAATGTGATGTGCGGGTTTTCCGCTCTCGCGTAACAATTTGAGCACAACGCTCAAACCGTCATAGATTGGCAGCATCGGGGTAAGCCATTCGCCGATTTCTTCCTGTCGTCGCATTACAGGCAGATGCAGCCAGTAATGATACGCTGGCAAATCGAACTCGCAGGCCCCTCCAGGGATATTGGTGCGCTGCTTGATCGCCATCAACCATTCGTTATCGCGCAGATGCTGACCCAACTTGCCTGGAATTGCATGAATATCAGCAATACAGTTGGCAATCTCGTCCAGCACCTGGTTTAGTCGTTGCTCGGAAATTGCCGGATTGCTGCGTAACAGTTCCAGTCCATGACGCTGACGTTCGAGTTCCTGGAGCAGGTCGGATTTAAGGTCGGCGCGATTGGCGACTTCGAGAATTTCAAATAATGCCAGCAGTGCCGCGTGGTGTTGGCGGCCGTCTTCCTGGATGGCAAAGTAGCGCACCTTGTCGAACATATCCTCCAGCCGCAGCAGGGTACGCACACGCTCGCTCAGGGGATATTCGTAACAAATCACCGCTGCATCCGGAGGAAATCAATAAAAAGGATGGATAGACTCACGACCTGCACGCCTCTAATTTATAAATGAGGGATCAGTACACGCCAACCCGCGTCATTGAAGCATTTAACTGGGCCGATTCTGACTGATAAAGATTGCGTTGGCAAACATTATTCAAGCGAAGGACGAGTGCCCTCGTTCAGCTTTTCGCAAGTGCCAAATAGGCCTGATGCAGTGTTTGCACCTGCTCGCGCAAATCATCCAGGTTGCCATTATTGACGATAATGTCGTCCGCCCTTGCCAGACGCGCCTTACGTGGCAACTGGCTGGCCATGATAGCCCGCACTTGTTCCTCGCTCAGTGACGCACGTTGCATGGTACGCACGATTTGCATACGCTCTTCGCAATCCACCACCAACACACGCTTGACCACCTCCGCGTAGCTACCCGTTTCCAGTAGCAATGGCGCCACCAGCATTGTATACGGCGCGTCTGATTGTTGCGTGGCCAGCAACGCACGTGACCGAATCATGGGATGCAGAATAGCTTCAAGACGCGCTTTGGCCGCACTGTCGGAGAAAATCAACGTGCGCATCGCCGCACGATCGAGAGCGCCGTCGGGCGCAATGAATTCATCGCCGAATGCGAGTCTGATCGCTCCTATTGCCAGGCCCGCAGGGCCAGTCAACGTATGTGAAATTTCATCGGTATCCACCACACCGACGCCGAGTTCAGCGAATATGCGACTCACACTGGTTTTGCCGGACCCGATCCCCCCGGTCAATCCCACACACAAAGCCATGCTTAAAACCCGGCCAGATAGGCCTGCAAGATGGGCGCGCCCCAAAACAGAGCAACCAGTCCACCGCCCGCCAGATAAGGTCCAAACGGAATCGGCACGGAACGCCCGCGTCGCGCCAGCACAATCAGCACAATGCCGACCAGAGCGCCAATAAAGGAGGACAGCAGGATAACCAAAGGCAGCATCTTCCAACCCAGCCAGGCGCCGATGGCGGCAAGCAATTTGAAATCGCCATAACCCATACCCTCTTTACCGGTGATCAGCTTGAACAGCCAATAAATGCTCCATAGCACCATATAGCCCACGATGGCTCCGACGACTGCTTGATCCAGCGGCACAAATACGCCACCGAGGTTGAACAGCAGTCCCAGCCACAATAAAGGCAACGTCAAGTCGTCCGGCAAAAGCTGGGTATCGAAGTCAATAAAGGTCAGCGCGATCAGCATCCATACCAAAAGCAAAGCACCGGCTGCTGCCCAGCCAAAACCGAAATGCCAGGCTGCAAATGCAGAAAGCACCCCGGTAAGCGCTTCCACCAACGGGTAACGCAGACTGATATGCGCGCCGCAACCAGCGCACTTTCCGCGCAACCAGGCATAGCTGAGCACCGGAATGTTTTCCAGAGCCCCGATAAGGTGGCCGCAACTCGTGCAGGCGGAGCGCGGCACCATCAGATTATATGGAGCCGCTGACGGCGCATCTTCCCCCCTCAGCGCAGCGCACTGGGCACCCCAGTCGCGTTCCATGATTTTTGGCAGGCGGTGGATGACCACATTCAGAAAGCTGCCGATCAACAGGCCAAAACCGCCACAGAGTAGGGCAAACAGCTGCGGGTCTGCGCTCAACAGCGCAGCAAAGGACACAGGCATAGCCATCGGCTCCTGAAGTGGTGCAGCCCGCGATTAACTAACCACGCTGCCCATTTTGAAAATAGGCAAATACATGGCAATCACCATGCCGCCAATCAGTGTACCCAGCACCACCATGATGATCGGTTCCATCAGGCTGGAGAGGGAATCCACGGCATCGTCCACCTCGCGCTCGAAAAAATCCGCCACCTTGCTCAGCATCGAATCGAGCGCGCCGGATTCCTCGCCGATGGACACCATCTGCTGAACCATGTTGGGAAAAATACCGCTGTTTTGCATGGCCACGGTCAGGCTGGTACCTGTACTTACTTCGGCGCGGATCTTTTGCGTCGCCTCATAAAACACTTGGTTACCGGCTGCGCCTGCAACCGACGTCAATGCTTCGACAAGTGGCACGCCCGCCGCAAACATGGTGGACAAGGTGCGCGTCCAGCGCGCAATCGCCGCTTTCTCAATCAAGGGACCGAAAATAGGTAGTTTGAGCATGGCTCGATCCATCACTGCCTGCATTTTTTTGGAGCGTTTCCATGTGTAGAAAAAAAACCAGAACCCGCCACCTATCACACTGAAGATCAACCACCAGTAGGCCACAAAAATATCGGATATTTTCATCATGACCAGCGTAGGGGCCGGCAAATCGGCGCCAAAGCTGCTGAACAATTCTTTAAATGCCGGGATCACGAACAGCATAATCACGGCCGTGATGATGAACGCCACAACCAGCACTGCCGATGGATAAAACAGGGCCGACTTGATCTTGCCCTTGATGGCCATGATTTTTTCTTTGTAAGTCGCCAACCGGTCCAGCACGCTGTCCAGAATACCGGCCTGTTCACCCGCATTCACCAAATTAATATACAACTGGTCAAAATATAAAGGATGCTTGGCAAAAGCCTGGCTCATACTGCTGCCGGTTTCAATATTGCTTTTAATGTCGATCAGGAGTTTTTGTACGGATGGATTGGCATGACCGCGTGACACAATATCAAATGATTGCAGCAGTGGCACGCCTGATTTCATCATCGTGGCAAGCTGCCGCGTGAACAACGCCACATCCTTTTCGGTGATTTTCTTGCCCCGCCCGAAGCCACTCCGTTTTTTAACCTTGGTAACGGAAATACCCTGGCGGCGCAGGGTGGCATTCACTACGGCCTCGCCGCCCGCATTCATTTCACCCTTGACCTTTTTGCCCTTTTTGTCCACGCCCTCCCACACAAAGGGAACTTCTTTTTTGAGCGTAACTGTTGTTTTTGCTACTGCCATATCGGACTCCGCGTACCAGCTAGAGATGAATTCGGATTGATATCTGGATATGTCATTAAATTGCACGCGAACAGTTTAAGGCATGAAGCCTTATTCATTCATTAATGGATCAAAGACTCATGCACCATTACCGAATAAGGTTTCGCTTCAAATGAAGACGCGCCAAATATTATGGAATATCCTGGTTTAGTCTTTAACGACAGGTTATGGACTAACTTTATTTATCTATTCATTGGTGACTGCTTCAACTTCTTCCAGGGAAGTCATACCGGCCTTGACCTTGAGCAGCCCGGCCTGGCGCAAATCGCGGACTCCCTCACGCCGCGCCTGATCGGCAATATCGATGGCATTCCCGTTTTTCATGATGATGCGGGTCATCTCGTCAGTAATCGGCATAACCTGATAGATACCTACCCGACCTTTGTAACCGGTATTTTTGCATAGCTCGCAACCCACCGCATGGTACGGCTGCCAGTTCCCGTCCAGGTCTTCCTCCCTGAAGCCGGCGCGTAGCAACGCTTCCTTGGGAATGGTCGCTGGCTGTTTGCAACTGCAAAGTCGTCGCGCCAGGCGCTGGGCAGTAATCAGGATCACACTGGAAGCGATATTGAATGGCGCCACACCCATGTTCATCAGCCGAGTGAGCGTAGTGGGCGCATCATTGGTATGCAAGGTCGATAACACCATATGCCCGGTTTGCGCGGCCTTGATGGAAATGTCTGCGGTTTCCAGATCACGAATCTCGCCCACCATGATGACGTCCGGATCCTGGCGCAGGAAAGCACGCAGTGCCACAGAAAAGGTCAGTCCTGCCTTGTCGTTGACGTTGACCTGATTGATACCAGGCAAATTTATTTCGGCCGGATCCTCAGCCGTGGAGATATTAACCCCAGGCTTGTTGAGAATATTCAGGCATGTATACAACGACACGGTTTTACCGCTACCGGTGGGGCCGGTGACCAGCACCATGCCATAGGGGCGTTGTACGGCGTTAAGCAATAACTCTTTTTGATCCGGGTCATAACCCAGCGCATCAATACCGAGCTGCGCACTGGCCGGATCAAGAATACGCATCACGATTTTTTCGCCATACAGCGTGGGCAATGAACTCACCCGAAAATCAATAGCGCGATTCTTGGAGAGCACCAGCTTCATGCGCCCGTCCTGTGGTACGCGCTTTTCGGCAATATCCAGCTTGGAGATCACCTTGATGCGCGAGGAGATTTTTTCCTTGATGGCAATTGGCGGCTGGGCAACTTCGTACAACTGCCCATCAAGACGGTATCGGATACGATAAAATTTCTCGAATGGCTCAAAGTGGATATCAGATACACCGGTATTGATCGCATCCAGCAGGATTTTTTGCAGGTAACGAACGATAGGCGCATCGTCGATATCCATACTGGCCGCATCATCCACCTTGGCCAGCGCTTCATCGTCGGTAAACTCCAGATCGATATCTTCGCTATCGAGATTATCCAGTACGCTGGCGCTTCCCTCGCTGAGCTGTTCGATAAGCTTGCCGAGTTTGTCATCCTCCACCACCACGATATCCACACCGAGATTGGTCTGAAACTTGACCTCATCTATAGCCTGGAGATTGGTAGGATCGGACACCGCAACCGAGAGACGGTTACCTCGTTGATAAAGGGCTAGTACCCTGCGTTTTTGCGCCAGCTTGGGATCCAGCAAGCTTTTCGGTAACAATTCTGGATCAAGCGCCAATAGATCAAAATACGGGAAACCGAATTGTGCTGCCGCAAATTCCGCAATTTGCACTGGTTTGATTTTTTTGACGCTAATTACCTGGGAAACAAAACCTTCTCCCGAACTCGTCGCCTGCTTGGCCAATGCCTCTGCCTCAGACTCAGTGAGCCATTTTTCTTGGACCAGCGCACGCGCCAAACCAGTCAAACCGGAATTTGCTATGGTAGCTGCCATACTTTAAATATCTCTATAAAGGACCAAATAAGTTAATGCAGTTCGCCAAATAGTGCGCTGCCAACCCTGATTTGTAAAGATTATCGACTAGCCATTTACCGCATCGGCGTTGACAGCAATCGGGAAAATACGCGCCACTTTAACTGCACGTTCCTGTACCTGGACAATTTCAACAACATAACTGCCAATCTTCAACGTCGTACCCGGCTCAGGGATGTCCTCCAGATGCTCCAGAACCAAGCCGTTCAGGGTTTTCGGTCCTTCCAGTGGCAGGTGCAGCCCCAGCTTGCGATTGATGCTGCGGACCAGGCTGGCTCCTTCCACCAGCCAACTCCCGTCCGGCTGAGTAATAAAGCCGGACAATTGTGCAGGAGCCTGGGTAGTGAACTCGCCGACAATCTCTTCGAGGATGTCTTCCAATGTAACCAATCCCATCAACTCACCGTATTCGTCCACTACTAACCCGACACGACGCTGGTTTTCCTGAAAATGCCGCAGCTGAGTGAATAAAGGCGTGCCGGAAGGAATGAAATATGCCTCTTGACGGCTCTGCATCAATGCTTCCGCGTCGAGTTCTCCGCTGCGCATGTGATACGCTGCATCGCGCACATGCAACATACCGGCAATATCGTCCAAATGCCCGTGATACAAGGGCAACCGGGTATGATGGCTCGTAGACAGCTGGCGTAATAGGGTATCCGAGTCGGCCTCCATATCGATCGCCTCCATCTGGCTCCGCGGGGTCATCACATCGTCCACGGTGATTTCTTCCAGGTCCAGCAGATTAAGCAATATGCCGCGATGGGCAGAAGGTAACAGTTTCCCCGATTCCAGCACCAAAGTTCGCAGCTCTTCAATACCCAGAACGCTGTTCTGACTTTCCCCGACCGGACGCAATCTCAGTAAACGCAACAAACCCTGTACAAACAGATTGATAAACCACACCACCGGATAGGCAAACTTGAGCAGCGGTGTCAGCACGAAACTGGCGGCAAAAGCGATTTTTTCCGGATAGGTCGCCCCGATCACCTTGGGCGTTACTTCGCTGAATACCAGGATGACGAAGGTCACCGCCAGCGTGGCCATGCCCAGCGCCAGTTCACCCTGACCGAATACGCGTATGGTAATCACCGTAACCAGCGTCGCAGCGGCGGCATTGATCAAATTATTGCCGAGTAAAATCACGCCCAGAAGCTTGTCGGTATTGGCCAGCAAGCGGGCTGTACGCTTCGCACCACTGTGTCCATGTTTAGCCAGATGGCGCAACCGATAGCGATTGATCGCCATCATGCTGGTTTCGGAAGATGAGAAAAATGCTGAGATAAGTAGCAGGACTACCAGGGCTGCCAGGAGCGCACTAATTGGTATGTCGTTCAAGCGGGATATGAATCAAAATAAAGAATTAGATCAAGTTTAGAGATTGGGCGGCGTCTGTCAAGTCAGGGCAAATCAGCGGTGCAAGAGGATTTCCAGAACAAACTTGCTACCAATATAAGCCAGCACCAGCATCACAAACCCTGCCAGCGTCCATCTGATGGCTATGCGCCCACGCCAGCCCCACAGCCGCCGACCACTCAATAACGCCGCAAATACCACCCATGACAGGATGGCAAATATGGTTTTGTGGTTGAACTGCATCGGTTCATGAAAAAGCTCTTCAGAAAACAACATCCCGCTTGCCAGAGTCAAGGTCAGCAATACAAAACCCACGCCGATAATGCGAAACAGAAGACTCTCCAGCGTTAGCAAGGGCGGTAGATTAGCCACCACCCCCGGCTGGTTGACGTTGTGTAAACGCTTTTCCACCATGGCCATCAATGCAGCATGAAGCGCCGCAATAGTGAACAGACTGTATGCCAACAAGGCAATGATCAGATGTACCCGAAATGCCAGCAATTCTGTATTGCCCAATACATGTGTAATGGGTAATACAAGCGGGATAAGGACTGCAACTGCCGCCAGCCCCGACAATGGGGCCAACAAAACCTCAAGACGGTAACGGAAACTGCCCAACCAATAAATCAGCACCGCCAGCCAGATGATGGCAGACAGTGCATTGCCTACTCCCAGATTGAGCCCGGCCGGATTCGACACGGTGTCGATCAACAGCAGAAAATGCAATGCCAGCGCGGGCAGGGGCAGAATTTTCTCCCATACTGCTCCGGGTTGTGTGGTGTGCCAGCGGGTACGCCAAAAATGCCAACCAACCAGGGCGTATAACAAGCTGACCAGTGGATAGAGCAAGTCAAGGTTCATCTGGGTTAGAATAGAAAAAAACAGCATTAGTCTACACTAACAGCGCCGCTTTTTGACCGCCACCGGAACACACCCCATGCTTGATAATCTGACCTCCCGCCTATCTTCTGTCATTAAAAACCTGCGTGGCCAGGCGCGACTCACCGAAACCAACATCCAGGATGCGCTGCGCGAAGTGCGCATGGCTCTGCTGGAAGCCGACGTCGCGCTACCGGTAGTCAAGGATTTTATCGCCCGAGTCAGGGAAAAAGCGGTGGGGGTGGAAGTACTGCAAAGCCTGACTCCCGGCCAGGCTCTGATTGGTGTGGTGCACGATGAGCTGACCCGCCTCATGGGCGAACATAATGCGGGACTGAACCTGGTCACTACACCACCAGCCGTTATCCTGATGGCGGGACTGCAAGGCTCAGGCAAAACCACCAGCAGCGGCAAATTGGCCAAGCTGCTCAAAGAGCAGATGAAAAAGAAAGTTCTGCTGGTGAGTTGCGACGTTTATCGCCCCGCCGCCATCGAACAACTTAAAACCCTGGCCGGCCAACTTGATGTAGATTACTTTCCTTCCAGCGAAACACAAAAACCGGTCGACATTGCCTTAGCCGCGCACGATTACGCCAAAAAGCATTTTCATGATGTGCTCATCGTCGACACCGCCGGACGACTTGGCATCGACCAGGCCATGATGGACGAAATCCGCGCGCTGCATGACGCCGTGAAGCCCATCGAAACCCTGTTCGTGGTGGATGCCATGCAAGGTCAGGACGCCGTCAACACCGCGCGCGCCTTCAACGACACGTTGCCGCTCACCGGCATCATCCTTACCAAGCTGGACGGCGATTCACGCGGCGGCGCAGCGTTGTCGGTGCGCCACATTACCGGCAAGCCAATCAAATTTGTAGGCGTCGGCGAAAAACTCACCGGACTGGAAGCCTTCCACCCGGAGCGCATGGCTTCGCGCGTACTGGGCATGGGCGACGTGCTATCGCTAATCGAGGAAGCCCAGCGTGGCGTCGATCATGCCGAAGCTAAAAAACTCGCCGACAAAGTCAAATCAGGAAAAAATTTCGACCTCGAAGACTTCAAGGCACAAATCACCCAGATGCGGAAAATGGGCGGCCTCTCGGCGATGATGGACAAACTCCCTGGCGCAGCCGCCGCGGCACTACCGGCTGGCGCTGACGAAAAAGCCATGAACCGCGTCGAAGGCATCATCAATTCCATGACACCGGCCGAACGCCGCAAGCCTGAATTGCTCAAAGCCTCGCGCAAACGCCGCATCGCAGCCGGTGCAGGAGTGCAGGTACAGGAGATCAATCGCCTGCTCAAGCAGTTCGAACAGGCGCAGAAAATGATGAAAATGATGTCCAAAGGTGGCCTCGCAAAAATGATGCGCGGTATGAAGGGCATGATGCCCGGAATGTAATGCGATTAGACACAACTTGTCAGCGCGGCAATTTTCCTCGTATAATCACGCTCTTTTTAATTTCAATTGGTTAGGCACTCACGATGGTTATTATTCGTCTTGCCCGCGGCGGCGCCAAAAACCGCCCCTTTTATAACGTAGTCGTGGCCGATTCGCGCAATCGCCGCGATGGACGGTTTATCGAACGCGTCGGTTTCTACAATCCTGTTGCCAAAGAAGGCACAGAAGGACTGCGCCTGAGCCTGGATCGCGTGACTCACTGGCAATCTCAAGGCGCCCAGGTGTCCGATGCCGTTGCCAAGCTGGTCAAACGTGAAAGCGCCAAAGTCGCTGGATAATCTGGTGGTAATGGGGCGCATCGCTGCGCCCTACGGTATCAAGGGCTGGGTCAAGATCCAGACCTTCAGCGAGTCGGTAGACACACTCGCAGATTATCCCGAATGGCAGATTGGCCGTGCCGGCAGCTGGCGCGCGGTTCGTATTTTGAACGCGCGCCTGCACACCAACACGCTGGTCGCCGAACTGGAAGGCATCGTTGACCGCGATGCTGCATTAGCGTTAAAAGGCAGCGAAATCGCTGTTCCCCGCGAAACGCTGCCACCCGCGCCGGAAGATGAATACTACTGGTCGGATTTGATTGGCCTGGATGTCATTAACACCAAGGGCGTCGCGTTCGGCAAGGTCAAGGAATTGCTGGAGTCTGGCGCGCACGACGTGCTGGTGGTCAGCGGTGACCGCGAACGCTTGATACCGTTTGTCGGCCAGATTGTGAAAAAGGTCGACCTTGCAGCCGAGACGCTGGAAGTGGATTGGGAAGCCGACTACTGATGGCACTGCAGATTGACGTGGTGACGCTATTCCCGCCGATGTTTGCGGCGCTTAGCGAGTACGGCATCAGCAGCCGTGCTTTTGCGCGCGGTCAGGCCAGTTTGCATCTGTGGAATCCGCGTGATTTCACCAAAGACAACTACCGCACTGTGGATGACCGCCCTTATGGTGGCGGCCCCGGCATGGTTATGCTGGCGGAACCGCTTGAAGCGGCACTCGATGCCGCTGAAGCGCACCAGCGCGAAGCCGGTGTGATGACACCCCAAGTGATGTATTTGTCACCGCAGGGGCGCACGCTGAGTCATGCATTGGTAATGGAATTGGCAGCACGCCCCGGCCTGATTTTACTGGCCGGACGCTATGAGGGCATTGACCAGCGATTACTGGATAGCCGGGTGCATGAATCGATTTCCATCGGCGATTATGTGCTGTCGGGCGGTGAGCTGGCGGCAATGGTAGTGATCGATAGTGTGGTGCGGCAACTTCCCGGCGTGCTGGGGGATGCGGAATCTGCGGTTCAGGATTCGTTTGTCAACGGCCTGCTGGATTGCCCGCACTATACCCGCCCCGAAGTATATCGGGACACGCCGGTACCGGCAGTATTGATGGGCGGCAATCATGCTCATATTGCCCGCTGGCGCCTGAAACAGGCACTAGGCGCAACGTGGCGGTTACGTCCGGATTTGCTCGAACAACGGGGCATGAGCCCCACCGAAATTTCCTTGCTTGAAGAATTCAAGCAGGAAGCGCAAGCGGCTGGCAACAGCACGCAATAAGAAACCCGTGTGTCAGGCGGCGGCCTGCTCCACCCGGATGAGCCCAAGGCTCAAACTTTTTTGACTAGGAGAAACGCAATGAACCTGATCCAGCAACTGGAACAAGAAGAAATCGCCCGTCTGGGCAAAACCATCCCTGATTTCGCACCCGGCGACACCGTCGTAGTGCAGGTCAAAGTGAAGGAAGGCACGCGCGAGCGTCTGCAGGCTTATGAAGGCATTGTTATTGCCAAACGTAATCGCGGTCTCAACTCCTCTTTCATCGTGCGCAAAATTTCCGCTGGTGAAGGTGTTGAACGTACTTTCCAGACCCACTCACCCCTCGTCGCCGCGATTGAAGTGAAGCGCCGCGGCGATGTACGCCGCGCCAAGCTTTACTACCTGCGTGAGCGCTCAGGAAAATCCGCGCGCATCAAGGAAAAGCTGCCGACCAGCAAGCGCAAGGCGCAGGCCACAGCTTAATTGGTGTTGGCTGCTGTAAAAAAATGGCAAGTCGTAATGACTTGCCATTTTTTGTTTGTGTAAGCGATTTGGCGCTAAAATCCGACCATGAAGGACTACGCAACCCCATACCGTTACCAGGCCGTACTGCCCACTCCTTTCGGGTGTGTTGGCATACTGCTGATCAATGGCGAACTTCACGGCATCGATTTTCTACCCGCGAATTACCCTGTGCAAACGCCTGTGACACCCTTGGGACGTCGTGTCGCCGCAGCTTTGAATCGTTATTTTGATGACCCGGAAAGCAGTTTTGACTTGCCGCTTGCAATCTTCGGTACGGCACATCAAACCAAGGTATGGCGTGCATTAACTACAATACCGCCTGGTCACACCACCACTTACGGACAGCTCGCGCGCTTGCTGGGTTCAAGTCCGCGCGCCGTGGGCCAGGCCTGCGGCGCCAATCGGCTCCCCATTATTATTCCTTGTCACCGCGTGGTGGCGGCGAACGGGCCCGGCGGTTTCATGCACGCCACAAATGGCGCGCCGCTCACATACAAGGACTGGCTCCTCAATCATGAATCCCGTATCACAGCAGGCGCTTGATGGTTTTTGCGACTTGCTGTGGCTGGAGGATGGACTTTCTCCCAACACTTTGCAAAGCTATCGGCGCGACCTGACCCAGTTCTCGGCCTGGCTGGAAACAATACGCAGCACACTGTTGCTGGACGTAAACCAGGCGGATATCGAAGCCTACCTGCAATACCGTTTTTCGCGTAAAACCAGCCCGCGCAGTACGGCACGTCTGCTCTCCGCGCTAAAACGTTTTTATCGGCTGGCGCTGCGTGATGGTCGCATCGCGCTGGACCCGACCCTGAAGATTGACACTCCCAAGCTGCCGCGCTCGCTGCCCAAGAGCTTGTCGGAAACCGATGTGGACAGGCTTTTAAACACACCCGATACCACAGAGCCGCTTGGGCTGCGCGACAAGGCCATGCTGGAAACCCTTTACGCCAGCGGCCTGCGCGTCTCCGAACTGGTGACGCTGAAAGTAGTCAATGTGAGCCTGGATATGGGCGTACTGAGCGTCATGGGAAAAGGAGGGAAGGAGCGCATGGTACCGCTGGGTGAAGAAGCACTGCTCTGGCTTTCACGTTATCTATTGGACGCACGCCAGTTGATATTGGGAAGCACGATCAGCGATGCACTGTTTGTCACCCAGCGCGGTGCGGCCATGACGCGCCAGGCGTTCTGGTATCTGATCAAGCGCCGCGCGCTACAGGCCGGGCTGGCGCGCCTGCCCTCGCCCCACGTTTTGCGTCACGCCTTCGCCACACATCTGCTTAACCATGGTGCGGACTTGCGCGTGGTACAAATGCTGCTCGGTCATGCGGATATTTCGACTACGCAAATTTATACTCACGTCGCACGCGAGCGCCTGAAACAGTTGCATGCCAGGCACCACCCTCGTGGTTAATTCTGTTGAGTTGATGCTCTTTGCGTTTCCTTACATAAATACCGATAATGAAACCGGCTATAAAAACCTTGAACAGCAATAAACCCATGCGTAAAAATGCAAATGCAAAATACGTATATTCTGAACGGAACCATTGAATGATTATTGTGTTTTTCGTGGTACCTGCTTACCTGATGGGCTCACTTTCCTTTGCGGTAATCGTCAGCCGCCTGATCGGCCTGCCAGATCCGCGCAAACACGGCTCTGGTAATCCCGGTGCGACCAACATGCTGCGTACCGGGAACAAATCAGCAGCCGCATTGACCCTCATTGGAGACATGGCCAAAGGTTGGCTGGCAGTGTATCTGGCACGTTATTTTGGCGCCCAATATGGCATGGAAATTACTGCAACCTACGGCGCTGCGGTAGCCGTATTTCTCGGACACTTATATCCGATATTTTTCGGTTTCAAGGGTGGCAAGGGCGTGGCCACCGCGCTGGGTATCCTGTTGGCGATTTCTCCTTGGCTGGGTTTGGCGGCGCTGGCGAGCTGGCTTACCGTGTTTGCCCTCACCCGCATCTCGTCGCTTGCCGCACTGACTGCGGCCACGCTGGCACCCATACTCGGGTCGTACCTAATCGGTGGCACCCTGCCTGTGGCCGCGTTGTGCATCATCAGCGCGCTGATTTTCTGGCGCCATCGCACCAATATCCGCCGCCTGCTGGCGGGCGAGGAAGGACGCTTCGCCAAACCTGTAGACACCCCTTCCGAATAAACCGAGACTGCCATGGCCTGGTTTGAAAAAGAAATCAACTACGCGCGCGAGAGCCTCACCCAGGTCTCGAAAGAGAGTATCGAGCTGGCGGGCGACAAACTGGGCAGCGTGGTCAAGGAAGGCGCCGCCAGCGTCGGTGCGGAATTACGCGACGTGGTCGTGGGCGCCAGCCAGGAAATCGACGCCAAGCTCGACAAGATTTCTGCCGAATTGCACAACCAGCGCCAGTTCACCAAGGACGATGTGCGCGAGCTGGTGGATTATGCTGCTGACCGCCTGGGTACCGTGCTGGATGAACGCATGGCGGTGGCCAAACGCGAAATTTCTACGCTGGTGCAAGACAAAGTGGAATATTTCAAGCTGGAAGTGGACAGCTTTTTCATCCAGCGCCAGCAGGATTTGTCACGCGAGCGGCGCCGACTGTTTTTTAATGTGCTGATTGCGGTCAGCGCGTCCATCCTGGTGGGTTTTGTGTCGTGGCTGTACCAGCACTTTGTGGCGGGCAGCATTGATTTGTTTGGCGTGTTCCGCATCGTGTTTGCCTCGCTCACCGGCGGCTATGCAGTGTATCTGGTGGTGCGCCTGACATTGCGCTGGCGACGCATGTCGGAGCACCGCAAGGATGTTATGTTCCTCGCCATGCGTTATTGGGGCGTATTACGCCCGCAGAGCGTGTTCTCCACTTTTTTATTGATCTGCGTGCTGGCACTGTTGTTCGGCCTGGTTTTGTTCCCTGAAGTGCTGGCGCAACTACCGGGCGGCAAGCTGTTGCTCGGCTGGGTGCGCGGCATGGCGCCGCACCTCAAGCTATGACACTGCCCGGATGATTATATGAAGGTGCCGGGATTTCCTGCAAATCCCAGCGTGGCCGCACCGTAAACGCTCCTGCAGCACGCCCGCCATGTACCAGACGCATCGCGCCGGCAAAGGCAATCATCGCACCATTATCGGTACAAAACTCCAGGCGCGGGAAAAATACCGTACCACCCAGTTTGCTGACACCTGCGTTCAATGCTTCGCGCAACTGCCGGTTTGCACCCACGCCACCAGCCACCACCAGCCGCCTGGATCGGGTTTGTTTGAGCGCTGCCAGCGATTTGGCCGTCAGCACATCAGCCATGGCAAGTTGAAACGCGGCGGCAATGTCGGCACGGTCAGCGGGATTGGGATGTTTTTGTGTGAGTGTGAGCACAGCAGTTTTCAGGCCGCTGAAACTGAAATTGAGGTCACCCGAATGCAGCATCGGTCGGGGCAGCTTGAAACGCTGCGGGTCGCCCGTCTGCGCCAGCACCGATAGCGCCGCGCCGCCCGGATAGCCCAAACCGAGCAGTTGTGCGGTTTTGTCGAACGCCTCGCCCGCAGCGTCATCCAGGGTATCGCCCAGCGTGATGTAACGCCCCACGTTGTTGACTTGCATCAATTGTGTATGACCGCCCGATACTAGCAGTGCCACAAACGGAAATTGTGGCGGCGTGTCGGCAATCAGTGCGGAGAGCAAATGCCCCTCGAGATGATGCACACCCAGCACCGGAACCCCTAGTGCCACACCCAACGCATTGGCGATGCCGGCACCCACCAGCAGTGCGCCAGCCAGACCAGGGCCTTCGGTATAAGCAATCGCGTCAATATTGGCCAATTCACACCCTGCCCGTGCCAGAACCTGGCGGATCAGCGGTAGCGCACGCCGGATATGGTCGCGCGAGGCGAGCTCGGGCACCACACCGCCGTATTCGGCGTGCATGGCAATCTGGGAATGTAATGCGTGTGCAAGCAGGCCTCGTTCGGTATCGTAGAGGGCGATACCGGTTTCGTCGCAAGAAGATTCGATTCCGAGAATAAGCATGGGCAACAGTTTAGCCGCCCCATACGGGCAGGACAATGCATACCTTGAAAAAAACGCTTTTTCAGTTATAATTGAGGTTTTTTCCGTCCCTGGAGACCAGATTTCATGCCGAACATTCGCGTCAAGGAAAACGAGCCTTTTGAAGTTGCCATGCGCCGTTTCAAGCGCACTGTTGAAAAAACCGGTCTGTTGACCGAACTGCGCGCACGCGAGTTCTACGAAAAGCCCACTGCCGAGCGCAAGCGCAAGCTGGCCGCCGCGGTCAAGCGTCACTTCAAACGTATTCGTAGCCAAACCCTGCCGCCCAAGATGTATTAATCATTGCAGCCGGGCGTACCAGCCCGTTATGGTTATGAGTCTAAAAGCAAGAATCACCGAAGATATGAAAACCGCCATGCGCGCCAAGGATGCGGCACGTCTGGGGGCGGTTCGGTTACTGCTCGCCGCGATCAAACAACGCGAGGTGGATGAGCGTATCGAACTGGATGATACGCAAATCATTGCCGTGATCGACAAGATGCTCAAACAGCGTCGGGATTCTATTACCCAATTTGAAGCTGCCGGCCGTCAAGAACTGGCCGACATTGAAAAATTCGAGATGGGCGTATTGCAAGCCTACATGCCTCAAGCTGCCTCCGCGGGGGAAATTGATAGCCTGATCATCCAGGCCATCACAAGCACTGGCGCTGCCGGCATCAAGGACATGGGCAAAGTGATGGCAATTCTAAAAACCCAACTCGCCGGGCGCGCTGATATGGCGCAAGTTTCTACCCACATCAAAGCCAAGCTGGCGGGCTGATTGCTCGCCGCGTAGCGGCGTTATAACGTCACTACCCTCGTGAGAACAGAATGATCCCGCAGGATTTTATCCAGACGCTATTGAGCCGCGTGGATATCGTGGAGGTGATCGATCGCCGGGTACCGCTGAAAAAAGCCGGTACGAATTATCAGGCGTGCTGTCCGTTTCATAATGAAAAGTCCCCTTCGTTTACCGTCTCGCCCACTAAACAGTTTTACCATTGCTTTGGCTGTGGGGCACACGGCACTGCCATTGGCTTTTTGATGGAATACGCCGGGCTGGGTTATGTGGAGGCAATCAAGGAACTGGCTGGTCAGTTGGGCTTAGAAGTACCCGAGGGCCCTCCCGCCAATCCGGAACGCGTCAAACAAGCTGCCAGCCTGGTCGAAATCATGCAGCGCGCCGCACAGTTTTATCGCCTGCAACTCAAACAAACACCGCTCGCAATTGATTACCTCAAGAAACGTGGCCTGACAGGCGAAATCGCCGCGCGCTTCGGTCTGGGTTACGCCCCCACCGGCTGGCAAAATCTCGAAGCACTATTCGACCCTTATGCCGATCCCGCTCTGGTGGAAGCCGGGCTGGTCATTATTAATGACGCAGGGCAGCGCTATGACCGATTTCGCGACCGCATCATGTTCCCGATTGTCGGGCAACGTGGGGAGGTCATCGGCTTTGGCGGCCGCGTGCTCGACGCGGGTGAACCCAAGTACCTGAATTCCCCGGAAACCCCACTATTCCAGAAAGGCAACGAGCTATATGGCCTGTTTCAGGCGCGCCGCGCAATCCGGGATGCGGGGCGCGTAATCGTGGTGGAAGGCTATATGGATGTGGTGGCGCTGGCGCAGCATGGCGTTGAGTACGCTGTCGCGACGCTGGGAACCGCCACCACCGGGACACACGTGCAAAAGCTGCTGCGCCATACGGATGAAATTGTATTCTGTTTTGATGGTGACGCCGCCGGGCGGCGTGCGGCCTGGCGTGCAATGGAAAACAGCCTGGCCATACTGAACGATGGCAGCCATATCGGATTTTTGTTTCTCGCACCAGAACATGATCCGGACAGCTATATCCGGGCATTTGGTAAAGACGCCTTTGAAGCGTTACTGGCCGGCGAGGTCGTGCCTCTCTCCGTCTACCTGTTCAAGGAACTGGCAATGCATCATGATTTGGGTAACAGCGAAGGACAGAGCGCCTTTTTGCAGGCCGCGCGTCCCCTGTTAAGTCAGGTACGTGCACCCGCACTGGCACTCATGTTGCGCAAACGGTGTGCCGAATTGGCAGGTTTACAATTATTCGAACTCGACAATTTGTGGGAAATCAAATCAAAACGCTCCAACCCGGCGCGAGCATCCGCTTACGCGCCACGTCAAGCGCCCGCCTCAATTTGGCACAAATTGCTATGCGCAATTCTGTATATGCCTAGCCTGGCAAAGGAACTTGACGCAAGTTTGATTGCCCCAACAGACCCGGATGCCGAAGCGCTACGCGCCGTAGTTGAATTGCTGCGCAACCATCCCAATTTAGGCACTGCAAGCGTGGCAGACCATTTTCGAGACCACGCTTTGGCGCCCATCCTGCAGCACGCCAGTTCGGAAATACTGAGCTGGACGGATGATCTGGATATCAGCGCCGATTTTGTGGGCGCCTGTAATCAGGCGCGTATGCAAATCGACAAGCAGCATGGTGCGCGTGTAACTGACAAGCCGATTAACGCGCTGACAGAAACCGAAAAAGCAGCGTTGAGACAACTGGTTATTGGCACGCAGCCGGTGAAAAAATGAGCGACCTGGCTCGAACAAATGTATAATTATCAGTTTTTCTGAAGTACCAAATTTTACTGGACCAAGACATATGGCAAACGATCACGAAAAAGGCGAGGTGAAAACGGTAGATGTCGATGACCGGCGCACACGCCTGAAGAATCTGATTGTGCTCGGCAAAGAGCGTGGCTACCTGACCTACGCCGAGATCAACGACCATTTGCCTGATGACATGCTGGATGCCGAGCAGATCGAAGGCGTCATCAGCATGATCAATGACATGGGCATCCAGGTCTATGATGAAGCACCTGATGCCGAAACCCTGCTGATGTCTGATGCCACACCGGCAGTCACCGATGAAGACGTCGTGGCGGAAGCCGAGGCTGCCCTTTCTACCGTGGATTCGGAATTCGGCCGCACCACAGACCCGGTGCGCATGTATATGCGCGAAATGGGCTCTGTGGAACTGCTCACGCGCGAAGGCGAAATCGAAATTGCGAAACGCATCGAAGATGGCCTGAAACACATGATTCAGGCTATCTCTGCCTGCCCTACCACCATTCAGGCAATCATGGCGCTGGTGGACAAGGTGGAGCGTGAGGAAATTCGCATTGACGATTTCGTCGATGGCGTTGTCGTAGAAGAACTCGAAGTAATCGCTAACGTGCCCGAGGCTGACGAGAGCGAAACCGATGAAGAAGAGGAAGTCGACGAAGATGCCGAGGAAGACGATGGTAGTGCACTGGCTGCTGCCAATCTCGCCCAACTCAAGATCGACGCCATGGAACACTTTGAAGTCATTCGCAAGATATTCAAGCGAATTCAGGCATCTTTGAAGAAAAATGGTTTTGGCAACCCGCAGTATCTGCAACTGCAGGAAGAGCTCTCCGCCGAATTAATGAATATTCGCTTTTCTGCCAAGCAAGTTGAGGCATTATGCGATGGCGTGCGCCAACTGGTGGAAGAAGTCCGCAGTCATGAGCGCGACATCATGGAATTTGCCGTGAACAAATCGGGGATGCCGCGCGCACACTTCATCAAGGTATTTCCCGGCAATGAAAGCAATCTGGACTGGGTTACCAAGGAAATCAACTCGAAAAAAGCTTACGCAGAAGAATTGACGCGCCATCAACACACGATCGTTGAACGCCAGCAACGCCTGATTGCGCTGCAGGAAAAAGTGGGCATCCCGATCAAGGACCTGAAGGAAATCAATCGTCAGATGTCCACCGGCGAAGCACGCGCACGCCGCGCCAAACGTGAAATGATCGAGGCCAACCTGCGCCTGGTGATTTCCATTGCCAAAAAATATACCAATCGCGGTCTGCAATTCCTCGACCTGATTCAGGAAGGCAACATCGGCCTGATGAAGGCCGTGGACAAATTCGAATACCGGCGCGGCTACAAGTTCTCAACCTACGCCACCTGGTGGATCCGTCAGGCTATCACCCGCTCCATTGCGGATCAGGCGCGCACCATTCGTATTCCGGTGCACATGATCGAGACCATCAACAAGATGAATCGCATCTCGCGCCAGATTCTTCAGGAGACCGGCAAGGAGCCTGATCCGGAATTGCTGGCCGAGAAAATGGAAATGACCGAGGAGAAGATTCGCAAGATACTCAAAATCTCCAAAGAGCCCATTTCCATGGAAACGCCTATCGGCGACGACGAGGATTCCCATCTGGGAGATTTCATCGAAGACACCGCCACGCTGGCTCCCATAGACGCCGCTGTTTACGACAGCCTGCAGGAAGTGACCAAGGACATTCTTGACGGCCTGACGCAACGCGAAGCAAAAGTATTGCGGATGCGCTTCGGTATCGAGATGAATACCGACCACACCCTGGAAGAAGTCGGCAAACAGTTTGACGTGACCCGTGAGCGTATTCGCCAGATTGAAGCTAAAGCGTTACGCAAATTGCGTCACCCATCACGCTCTGACCGCCTCAAGAGCTTCATCGACAGCAACGGCAATTCTTGATTCTCCGAGCGCCCTTGGCACTACGCCACCAAGTGGCGTAGCGCAGCACTGCTGGCAGTGGTATAGTTCGCCTCGTTTTCGGGTCTGTAGCTCAGTTGGTTAGAGCAGGGGACTCATAATCCCTTGGTCCACGGTTCAAGTCCGTGCAGACCCACCATTATTCCAATAAATAGCAATCAAACATGCGCATCGAACAACTTAAACACATGAAAGCGACAGCACGCGAATAAAATTTATGTGCCGCGGTCTGTTTTCTCCGGAAAGCATGCAAATTTTCCGAGCAGTACCAGGCTACAGTGAAGTTTAAGGGGCAAAGCGGCTAAGTATAAAAGGGGAATGGCGTGGCAGCACCCGGAGAGCGAAAATTCCAGATCCTGCAAACTTTAGCTGCCATGCTAGAGACGCCCGGTGGTGAAAAAATCACTACCGCCGCACTGGCTGCCCGGCTGGATGTATCCGAGGCAGCACTGTACCGACACTTTGCCAGCAAGGCACAAATGTTCGAAGGGTTGATTGAATTCATCGAGCAGTCGGTGTTTGGGCTAATCAATAAGATCACCAGCAGCCAGCAAAACGGGCTCAGCCAGGCCGAGGCCATCGTTTCCCTGCTACTCGGGTTCGCGCAAAAAAATCCTGGCATAACGCGTGTACTCATCGGCGACGCGCTGATCAACGAAAATGATCGATTGCAGGCGCGCATCAATCAATTGCTTGACCGTCTTGAGGCCACTCTGCGTCAATGCCTGCGTATCGCTGCAGGGAATGGGGAGATTCGCACTGATCTGGATACGATGGTAGCGGGCAATTTACTGCTGTGTTATGTGATTGGCCGCTGGCACCAATTCGCCAAAAGCGGATTCAAGCGCCTCCCGTCAGAATCCTTCACCCAGCAATGGCCATTATTAAGTGCTGGACTGAAATAAACCTAACACTGAATCCCGCATACAGCGCAGCCGACATCTTTTTGCAACCGCATACTACGCCACTGCATATTGAGGGCGTCTAGCAGCAACAGTCTGCCATTGAGCGACTCACCCGCACCGCATATTAATTTGAGCGCCTCTGCAGCCTGAACCGTACCGACTATTCCTACCAACGGTGAAAATACGCCATTTTCTGCGCAGCGCATTTCGTCGCTACTGCCGGTATCTGGATAAAGACAATGATAGCAAGGGCTATTCGTGTGGCGCAGATCAAATACCGTGACCTGACCATCGAATCCTAGCGCGGCTCCCGAAACCAAAGGTTTTCGGTATTCCACGCAAGCGCGATTCACGGCATGGCGTGTTGCAAAGTTATCGCTGGCATCTATCACCACGTCAGCTGCGGCGACCTGGGCTGCCAATATAGCACCTGACAGGCGCTGCGTTAACGCTTGTACGGTGATGTCGGGGTTGATCGCGCGCATCGCAGAGGCAGCGGACTCAGCCTTGTTACGGCCGATTGCATCACTATGATGGGCAATCTGGCGCTGTAGATTGCTGAAGTCGACATTATCGTCATCGCATACGGTGATATGCCCTACTCCACTTGCCGCCAGGTACAGCAATACCGGCGAGCCCAGCCCGCCTGCGCCAACGACTAATACACGTGCATCAAGGACGCTTTGTTGGCCAGAAATGTCTATTTCGCGTAACAGGATATGGCGGCTGTAACGCAGCAGTTGGTCATCATTCATGCGTAGTGCCGGGAGTCAGGTTACTTGTAACTGCGCCATTCTTCCGGCGTGTCATCCTGATCGCCGTGAGGGTGGTGCTGAAAAGCCGCTACGAAGGGCTTGGCGAACTTTTGTTGTGGCGGCGGCACGCTCAGATTGTCGCGCTGATTGCGTTCGCAAAAATAGATCAGTGCACGGCGCAGTTTCTGCAGCAGTGAATTATCGAGGTGAAATCCTTGCTCTAGCAGAGCCGACTCCAGTTTTTCCAAGGTGTAGTCACATATATCGTAATGCACCAGGATACTGCAAGGATGATGGCCCACTTCAACGGACATGCTCTGCATGCCATCCAGCAAAGCCAGTGCAGCCTCGACCTGGTGCTGAGGTATGGCGCTGAATACGACTTCGCGGGTTTTATTCTGGTCGCTGGGGTTCATTTCAAGCACTTGAAAACGCCGACTGCCCGGCACGCGTAATCAGAATACGCGCAACCAGGCAGCCCTAGCAAGTCAACCGTTTAACCGCTGACTATTTTTCTCGCGTCTGGATAATGTTCAAGCCCTTTAACAAGCTTAAAGCCTGATTAAACTGGAAATCGTTTTTGGAAACAATTTCACCTGGCTCCAGTTTTTCCGGTTTAACGGGATTGGCGGGTTTTTCCGGCGTAATGATGACTGCCGGCGGAGCCGCAGGCTTGTTCGTGGTGCTCAGGGGATTATTCAGATGCCGGTCCAGATCAACCTCGCGTATATTCAGATTCGGGTCACTATCTGCACCGGTAACTTTCCCTTCTTCCACCACGATGTCCGGGGTGATGCCTTTGTTCTGGATCGAACGGCCAGCAGGCGTGAAGTAACGCGCAGTAGTCAGTTTGATGCCCGTACCATTACCCAACGGCAGGACCGTCTGGACCGAACCCTTGCCGAAACTCTGCGTGCCCATGATGATGGCGCGTTTGTCATCCTGCAAAGCACCCGACACAATCTCCGATGCCGAAGCTGAACCGCCATTGACCAGCACTACCATGGGGACGGTTTTGGTCCATGCAGGCAAGCCCTTCAAGTAGTCGGCCTGATTGCCACGCAAGTAGTATTCAGGGCTGGCATTGAGTTTCATCTTGGAGTCCGGCGTACGCCCATCGGTATATACCACCAGTGAATTCGGCTTGACGAAAGCCGCTGCCACACCGACGGCGCTATTTAGCAATCCACCCGGGTCATTGCGCAAATCCAGTACCAGACCTTTCAAAGGCGCACCCTTGTTGTCTTTTTGCAAGGTTTCCAGCGCCTGCGCCAAATCCTCCCCGGTACGCTCCTGGAACTGGGTAATGCGGATATAACCGTAGCCCGGCTCAGCCAGCTTGTATTTTACGCTTTTCACTTTAATGACAGCGCGTATCAGCGTGACAGTAAATGGTTTGGCCACACCTTTGCGCAGTATGGTCAGCACAATCGGCGTGCCGGGCTTGCCACGCATGCGTTTGACCGCATCATTGATGGTCATGCCTTTCACGGGTGAGTCGTCCAGTTTGATGATCAGATCACCCGGTTTCAAGCCGGCCTTGAAGGCTGGGGTATCATCAATTGGCGACACCACTTTGACAAAGCCGTCTTCCATACCGACTTCTATGCCCAGACCACCGAATTCGCCCTGGGTCCCCACCTGCAAATCCTTGAATTCATCGGCATTCATATACGCCGAATGCGGATCCAGCCCGGACAGCATGCCATTGATGGCAGAATTGATGAGGGTTTTGTCATCCACCGGCTCGACATAATCGCTTTTGATCTTGCCATATACTTCGGCAAAGGTGCGCAGCTCATCCAGCGGCAGCGCTTGCGTGGCTTCACGATCCGCCACGGCGGAATAATTGAGGGTGAGTGCCGCACCCAGCAGGACTCCCGCACTGACCAGACCGATTTTTTGCAATTTGCTGCGCATTGCCAGTTCCCTCATTTACCCGCCATCCAGCTCATCGGGTCAAATGCCCGGCTCTGATAGCGCAATTCAAAATATAACCCCGCATCGGGGTTGCCTCCACTATTGCCTACGGCAGCAATGGTTTCACCTGCACTCACCGCGTCGCCCACCTGCTTATACAATGTTTCATTATTACTGTACAGACTCATATAACCGCTACCGTGGTCAACGATGATCAGATTCCCAAATCCACGCATCCAATCAGCAAACACCACCCTGCCCGCTGCCACCACATGCACGGGTTGACCGGTATTGGCTTTGAAGAACAAACCTTTCCACAACGATCCGCCCCGTTCACGTGGAGTACCAAAACGGTGAACAAGTTCCCCATGAACCGGTAACTCTAGATGCCCTTTCAGACGGCCGAAAGGAGTTCCGGTTATCGCCGTTTCCGGCAACCGTGTTTCCGGCCTGGAACGAGGCGCTTCCGGCTCGCCTTTTCGGGTCGGCTTATGAAGCTTTTTACGCGCTGCCGCTGCTTTTTCCTGGGCCGCTTTTCTTGCGGCTCTTTGCGCGGCTGCTTTGGCAAGCGCCTCGATCACTTGGGTCAGGTGCTTTTCATTTCTCTCCAGCGTTGCAATTTCCTTGCGCTGGCTTTGTATCTGCACACCCAGCTTATCGATTATCCGACGCTTTTCCGTTCGCTCGGCCTCAAGCTGCTGACGTTGGACTAGCCGCTGCTGGCGAATATTGTCTATTTGCGACTGTTTTTGCTGCTGTGCCTGGGCAAGATTATCCAGGCGCGCCAGCCCAGCCTGCAGGTTGGCAATCAGGATTGAGCGCGCCTGCGCAAGATAAGCGTAGTAGCGCAGGTCACGCGTCAGCTGATTGGGATCCTGACCGTTCATCAGCAGTTTGGCTGGGTCGTCACGACCATTCCTATACTGCTGATTAAGCAGCTGTGCCAACTGCTGTTGTTGATGGGTAACAGACAGTTTTGTGGCATCGCTCTCCGCACGAAGCTGTGCCAGACTCTGCGCCACACTCTCTTGTTCCCGATCAAGTTGATAAACTTTTCGATTAGTGTCGCTAATAGCCCGTTCCGATTGCCGCAACGCATCTGCCGCCTGACTACGATTGTCCTGCGCATTTTTGTTTTCGCGGCGCAAGGCTTCGAGATGTTGGCGCAGATTGACCAATTCTTCCCTGGATGCTGCGACAGCATTACTTAAGCTGCACAGCAAAACCAGCAACAGCAGCAGTCGGGGGGCTTGTTTCACTCGAACTCGATCAGCGATCTTCCGGACATTTCTGATGGCTGGGGCAAGCCCATCAATTTAAGCAGCGTAGGGCTCACATCTTCCAGCGCACCATTTTCTGCCAGATGAACACGGCGCTTGCCTACATAAAGCAGCGGCACCAAATTAGTGGTGTGCGCGGTGTGCGCCTGTGTGGTTTGTTCATCCAGCATCATTTCTGCATTACCATGGTCGGCGGTAATGATGATCTCTCCGCCTGCTTGCAACATTGCCGGTATGACGCGCCCAAGGCATTCATCCAGCACTTCAATCGCGCGCACTGCTGCAGGCAGGTTTCCCGTGTGTCCGACCATGTCTGCATTGGCATAATTGCAAATGATGGCGTTGAACTTGTGCGTCTCAATTGCACTCACCAATTTATCGGTGAGTTCGTAGGCACTCATTTCCGGTTTCATGTCGTAGGTGGCGACATCCGGCGAAGGAATCAGGATGCGCTCCTCGCCTTCGTAGACGGTTTCTTCACCACCATTGAAAAAGAACGTCACATGCGGATATTTTTCCGTCTCGGCAATGCGCAGCTGTTTCAAGCCGATTTTTGAGATGTACTCGCCAAATCCGTTGCGGATGCGCTCCGGTGGGAACGCCACCGACACGTTGAATTCGTCGCTGTAGCCGGTCAACGTACAAAATGCGCCGAGCCTGGGCTGGTGCTCGCGTTCAAATTCATTGAAATCAGGTTCGATAAAAGTGCGCGAAATCTGCCGGGCACGATCCGAACGGAAATTCATGAACACCACGGCATCGCCATCCTCGATACGGACCGGCTGGTCACCCGGAGGCACGATGGCCGTCGCCTTGATGAATTCATCGCTCTCGCCTCGTGCATAGGCTTGCGCCAAGCCTGACAAGGCATCGGGGGCTGTGTATTCGGCACGCCCCTGCGTGATCAAGTCATAGGCAGCCTTGACGCGCTGCCAGCGCCGGTCACGGTCCATCGCAAAATAACGCCCGATCATTGAGGCCACGCGCCCAACTTGTAATTGCTCTATTTTGGCCTGCAAACGCTGCAGATTGACTTCCGCGCTCTTTGGAGGCGTGTCGCGACCATCCAGAAATACATGCAAATAAACTTTTTTCAGGCCTTCGCGCGCGGCCATTTCCAGCATGGCGTGGATATGCAGTTCATGGCTATGCACCCCTCCGTCGGAGAGCAGCCCCAGAATATGCAAAGCCTTATCGTTGTTTTTGACAGTCGCTATCGCTGCCAGCAAGGCAGGATTGGTATAAAACGAGCCGCTGCTGATGGACAGATCGATACGCGTGAATTCCTGATACACCACACGTCCCGCTCCGATATTGAGGTGGCCCACCTCGGAGTTGCCCATTTGCCCGGAAGGTAATCCAACCGCAGATTCAGATGCCTGGATGAGAGTATGGGGATAAGTTTGCCAGAGTTGGTCCCAGTTGGGTTTGCTGGCCTGCGCGATGGCATTGTCGGTACGGCAGTGACGGCAGCCAAAGCCGTCCAGGATAATCAGTAGAACGGGTTTTACCTTCATGTTTATATTTGCTTTCGGTGCGCAACCACTGTCGCAACCTTTTCTATATATTTGTACTATTTTTTTAATGGCCAATTTTAGTATATTTTAATACTTATTGCATTATAATATTCTTTAAATCGATTGATTTTTAAAGGGTACTTACCAATGAGTACTGTCAATACAGGCACTGCAACCATTTTGAACCTGGAACATATAGATCTGATCGACAAAGACGAGCACATTGAGCAAGCCTCTCGTGCGATGAAGGCCATGTCGCATCCGTTACGCTTAAAAATATTGTGCGTACTGGGTGATCGCGAAGTCAGTGTGCAGGACATTGTGGACAGTGTCGGCACCTCGCAGAGCAACATTTCCCAGCACCTGGCCATTCTCCGCGACAAAGGCGTTCTGCGCACCCGCAAAGATGCCAATCGCGTTTTCTACCGTGTTGGCGACACGCGCACATTGCGCCTGATCAGCATGATGCGCGATGTATTTTGCGGTTTCACAAAATAATCATCTCCTTACTGAATAATGATAATAACAACGCCACTTAAGTGGCGTTGAGATCGCAATCAAGCCCACCCAGGCCGACACCGGCCAAATTAAGCTGCTGTCCCATATAATTCATCGTGTCATTTGCTTGGCATGGATGATTAGAATATAATTATTTGCTAATATAGATGCCTGCGGAGTGATGCTTTACTACAACCTGCCTGTAGTAAGGCATACAATTCCTGCGTCTACGCAAGCAGGCTACGAACCGGGAGCAATTAAAAATGCACTTGTATCAACCATACAATAATGTCAAACGGCTATGCACCGTGTTGTTATCCGCAGCATTCTGGCTTGCGTACATTCCCGGTGCGGCAGCCCAAACACTGGACTTCGGGCAATGCGTGGCAACCGCACTACGCCAGAACCCGGATTTGTCCGTCAGCCGCGCCCAGCTCGATCAAGCCCTGGCCGGGCTGCGTCAGGCGCAAGGGAGCCGGCTGCCCAAACTCACCGCTTCGCTCAATGCCACCCGGACTAACGACGCGCTCAACGCGTTCGGCCTCAAGCTATCGCAGCGCAACGCCACTTTCAATGATTTCGGCGCCAGCCAGTTCACCGGACCGAATTCACTGGGCGTTGCGCCTGACAACCTCAACCATCCCGGCAACGTCAACAATTTCAACACCCGTCTGGAAGTCCAGTTGCCGCTCTATACGGGCGGGCTGATCGAAGGCAACATCGAGCAAGCTCAAGCCTCTATCAAAGCCGCCCAGCAAGGTGACGTGGCGGCACGCCAGCAAGTTATTTTCAACGTATTGCAAGCCTATCAGGGCGTTCACTCTGCGCGCGCCTTTGTTAAAGTGGCAAAACAGGCTGAGGCAGCGACTGCCTCCCAGGTCAAAAACATTGAAAACCTGGTCAAAGGCGGTGTGGTGGTCAAAAGCGATCTATTGACAGCCAAGGTTCACCTCGAAGAAGTACGCATCCAGTTGATGCAGGCCAGGAACGCCGAGGCCGCAGCATTGGATCAGCTGCATATTCTGCTTGGCATACCTTTAGCTGAACCACTCGATGTCGGCGCACCCGTCATGCCGAGCGCCGTAGTGGGGAGTACTGCTGATTTACGTGCCCAGGCGCTGGCCGACAACCCGAAGCTGAAGGCCATGCGCGACCAACTGGGCGCCTCGCAAGCCGGGGTCAAAATAGCCAAGGCGGGCCTTTACCCGCAGGTGGGCCTGATGGCGCGGCAGGACTGGAATGACAGCAAGGTCGGCTTTTCCGCCAGCTCGTATACGCTCGGTGGGCAGGTAAGCTGGACCGTGTTCGACGGCAATGTCACCCGCGGGGCAGTCGATCGCGCCTCGGCCAGCCATGCCGAGCAGCAGGCGCGCCTGTTGCAGGCAGAAAATGGAATAGCCTTGCAGGTCGATGATGCCTACCGCAAGGCAGAAGAAGCCGAATTCCGCCTGACTGCACGGCAACACGCTGTAGCCAGTGCCGATGCGGCAACCAATCTGGTCAATAAGCGCTATGACAACGGCGTGGCCACCATCGCCGAATTACTCGGCGCCCAAACCCAGCAGGACAAAGCCCACGCCGATTTGGTGGCCGCCGAGTATGACCTCGCAGTGCAACGCGCCAGCCTCAAGCTGGCTATCGGCAAGCTCGAACCAGACCAGTTATAAAACCAGGGAGTTGATCGTGAATCATCGAGCCATGAAAGCCATTAAGCCCGCTACTGTTGCGCTCGCGCTAACGCTTGCTCTGAGCGGATGCGGCGAAAAAGACAAACAACAGCAAACCGCAACGCCGGCGGCTTCGGTCACGGCCCATATTGCCGTCGTGCAAAAAACCGTAGTGCCCGTTATTTCCACCGCTCCCGGCAGCGTCATTGCCGAACAGCAAGCCCAGATTGCTTCGCGCCTGATGGGCTTTATCCGGGAAATAAACGTGCAGGAAGGCCAAAGCGTCGTCGCCGGGCAGCGTCTGTTCACGGTCGATCCAAGTGATATTCAAGGCCAGGTAAGCCAGGCCAGGGCCGGACTGGCGCAAGCTGAAGCGGCGCTTGCCGACGCCAAAAACGATTACCAGCGTTTTGGCACCTTATACAAGGAGGAGGCCATTCCCAAACAGCAGTGGGACAAGATACGCCTGCAATACCAGGTGGCCCAGCAACAGGCTGCAGCGGCCCGCGCCGGCCTCGGTACTGCCGCTGCACAAATGCGCTATGCGACGTTGACCGCGCCGTTCGCCGGCATCATTACGCAGAAGCTGGCCAACGTGGGCGACCTTGCCACCCCCGGCAAGCCGGTACTGATGCTGGAAAACCAGTCCAGATTGCAGGTACAGACCAGCGTCTCGTCCGATGTGTTCGCCCACTTGAAGTTGGGAGACAGCGTCAGCCTGCAGGCAAATGACACCGGTACCGCGATCACCGGCAAGATTGCGCGCCTGGTGCCTGCCGCTGACCCGGCCACGCGCACCTATCTGGTCAAAATTGACTTGCCCCCGGGCACCCAGCTCAAAAGCGGCATGTATGTGCTGGTTGCCTTTCCCACCGGCCAGCGCGAAGGCGTACGCGTCCCGTGGTCGGCTGTGCTCGACCGTGCCGGCATCACCGGCGTGTTCGTGGTGGACGCTCAGGGCATCGCCCATTACCGTATGGTGCGCGTCGGAGATACCAGCGATGGCCAGGTGGAAATCCAGGCCGGCCTGACCCCCGGCGAGCGCGTCGTGACCTCGGCAACCGCCCAGCTGCAATCCGGCGACAAAATAGTCAACGCAGGGAGCGGCAATGTCTGATCCGAACCCGGCACCCCTGAACATCGCGGGGAAGATCGCCCGCACTTTCCTGGAATCTAAAATTACCGCCATGCTGATGCTGGCGGTGACGCTGGCCGGCGTCATGGCGCTATTCATTACCGCACGCGAATACAACCCGCAAATCGTGGTGCCGGCCGCCAACATTATCGTCGCCAAGCCGGGCGCATCGGCCACAGAAATCCAGAACCTGGTGGTGAAACCGCTGGAAGCGATCATGAACGCCCAGTCCGGGGTGAAACATACCTTCGGCTATGCCGTCTCCGACTTCGGCGTCGTCACGGTTCAGTTCGACGTTGGCGAAGACCAGGAAAAGAGCCTGGTCAAGCTCTACAACCAGCTGATGCAGAACCTCGACCGCATCCCGCCGGGCGCCATGCAGCCGATCGTCAAACCCATCAATGTCGATGACGTGCCGATCATGACGCTGACGTTGAGCTCCACCCAGATGGACGATTATCAGTTGCGCGAGGTGTCCGCCCGCGTGCTCGAACAGCTGCGCAATGTGCCGGGCGTGTCCTTCACCCAGCTGGTGGGTGGCGCACAACGGGCCATCAATGTGTGGATCTCCCCGGCCAAACTGGCGGCGGCCGGCCTGAGCCTCGATCAGGTTGACAAGATGCTGCAGGGCGCCAACGTTTCCGTGCCGATCGGCACCCTGGTGGACGCCAACCGTAACCAGCCGTTGCGCCTGTCCGGCTTTATCGGCAACGCGCGCGAAGTCGGCGAGATCATCGTCGGTGCGCCCAATGGCAAACCGGTATTCCTGAAAGACGTTGCCACCATTCAGGACGGTGCGGCGGAAACCGATGAACAGACCCGTTTTGCCTACGGCCCCGCCGCTCATGGCCCAGCCTATCGCGGCGAGGCACCGGCGGTCACCATCGCCATCGCCAAGAAGGCCGGCACCAATGCAGTCGTCGTCGCCGACGCGGTTCTCAACAAGCTGGATAACCTGAAACGTCAGGCCATCCCCCAGGGCATTCAAGTCGCCGTCACCCGCGACGACGGCGCCAAGGCCAACGACGCAGTGAATACCCTGATGGAACATCTGGGCATTGCCATCGGCTCGGTGGTGGTGATTCTGGTGCTGTTCCTGGGCTGGCGCGAAGCCGCCATCGTGACCCTCACCGTACCGCTGATCCTGTTTGTGGTGCTGACCGTCGGCCTCATCGCCGGCCAGACCATCAACCGCATCACCCTGTTCGCGCTGATCCTGTCCCTGGGTCTGCTGGTGGATGCGGCCATTGTGGTAGTGGAAAACATCCACCGGCACATGCACCACGGCGGCGGCAAGAACTTCAAGGAAGCGCTGGTCACCGCCACCAACGAGATCGGCAACCCCACCAATATCGCCACCATCGCGGTCATCCTGGCGTTTATCCCGATGGCTTTCGTCACCGGCATGATGGGGCCGTTCATGCGTCCCATCCCGTTCAACGTGCCGATCGCAATGATTGCCTCGCTGGTGATCGCCTACATGGTAGTGCCCTGGGCTGCCAACCGCTGGCTCGCCGGCAAGGCCGCCAAGTCACTCGCCGAGCGGCCCGCACTGGAGGACATGGCCGCCGAACCGCAAGACCGGCTGCACCGTGCCTACGTGACAGTGATTACACCATTCATCAAACATGCCGGTCGCCGCAACCTGCTGTTCCTGGTGGTGCTGGGCCTGCTGCTGGCAGCGATGCTTCAGCCCGCCTGGCAATTCATCCGGCCTTCCGGCCTGAACGGTCCGTTATCGGCGCTGGGTGTGGAGCTGAAAATGCTGCCCAACGACAACACCAATACCTTCCTGATACAGGTGGATACACCGGCCGGCACCACCCTGGCCGAAACCGACCGGGTGGCGCGTGCGGTAGGCGACGTCCTGGCCAAAACAAAATACGTGACCGACTACCAGACTTTCCTTGGCATGACCGCCCCGGTGGATTTCGCGGCCCTGGTGCGCGGCGACATGCTGAAACGCGGGGACAATATTGCCCAGTTGCGCGTCAACCTCACCAGCAAACATGAGCGCTCCGTGTCGTCGCACGAAATCGTCAATAATTTCAATGTGGCGCTGGCGCCGGTTCGCAAGGCTTTCCCGCAGGCCAAGCTGAAACTCTACGAGACCCCGCCCGGACCGCCGGTACAGTCGCAGATACTGGCGGAACTGTATGGACCGGACTACAACAAACTGCGCGCCGCTGCAGCAGACGTGGATAAGGATTTCAGCAAGATCTACGGCATCGTCAACGTGGATGATTCGGTGACCGCCACCGTGGATGCATTCCATGTGAAAGTGGACCGCGAAAAAGCCGCGCTCTCGGGTGTGGCCGTGGGGCAGGTGGGCAAGCTGCTGCATGACTATGTATCGGGGTTTTCCATCGGCACCGTGCATGTGGATGATGCGCGCGAACCGGTGGACATTACCGTGCGCCTGCCGCGCAGCGAACGCCAGACACCGGAGCAAATCCTGTCCATCCGCATCACCAGCATGTCCGGTCAGCAAATACCGCTGTCAGCCATTGCCACCGTGGAGCGTGCCACCCAGGACAAGCCGATCTACGACCGCGATCAGCATCCCGTGGTCATGGTTGGTGGCGAATTGCTGAAATCCAGTCCGGTATATGCCGTATTGGCGCTGGACAAGATGATCGACGGCAAACTCCTGCCGTCAGGAGAGACATTCAAGACCGGCAACCTCGGCTTCGTCGAAGCTCAGCCCGATGACGTGATGAGCTATCACCTGCTGTGGGGCGGCGAGATGCGTCTCACCCTCGATGTGTTCCGCGACCTCGGTTCCGCCTTCATCGTGGCGCTGGTATTCATCTATCTGATGCTGGTGGGCTATTACAAGTCGTTCATGATGCCGCTGATCGTGATGGGTGCGATTCCACTCACGCTGGTGGGCGTATTCCCCGGCCACTGGATCACCCAGCAGGCATTCACCGCCACCTCGATGATTGGCGTGATCGCGCTGGCTGGCGTGGTGGTGCGTAACTCGCTGCTGCTGATCGACTTCATCATCGATTACCGGGCACGCGGCTATGGCCTCGAAGAGGCAGTGATCGAAGCCGGTGCGGTACGTTTCCGTCCCATCATGCTGACCGCACTCGCCATCATCCTGGGTTCGGCCATCATGGTCACCGATCCGGTATTCGGGGGCTTGGCGGTGTCATTGATTTTCGGTACCTTTGCTTCTACAGTACTGACGCTGATCGTGATTCCGCTAATGTATTATTTATGGGAGCGCCGTCTGCTGGCGCGCCAAAACAGAACCACTCAACCCAACTGAAGGAAAATAGCATGACCGTAGAACGCACTGTACGCATTATCGCCGGCCTGTTCATCATGATCTCCCTGTTGCTGGCACATCTGGCCGGCACCGTCGACATGAGCCATATCAGCTGGCTATGGCTAACTGCCTTTGTCGGTTTCAATCTGTTCCAGAGCGGCATAACACGGTTTTGCCCGATGGACATCATGCTCAAAAAAGCCGGCGTTAAAACAGGTTGCGGTCTTTAATCCCGGGAGTTTATTTTGGAATTTCTTCAACAAAACATCTGGCTGGTTCTGCTGGCTGCGTTTTCCGGCATCATGCTGATTCTGCCCATCATACGCGGCAAACTGAGCGGTGCACTCAGCGCAGATACCACCCAGGCGGTGCAGCTCATCAATCATCAGGATGCGCTGATTCTGGACGTGCGCGAAGCCAACGAGTTCGCCGCCGGGCACATTGCCAATGCGCGCCATATCCCGCTTGGTCAGCTGGCTACGGGTCTCAAACCTCTGGAAAAACACAAAGACAAGACCATCGTGGTGAATTGCCGAAGCGGCACGCGCTCTGCCATGGCCTGCGGCGTCTTGCGCAAAAATGGTTTTACCCAGGTCTATAACCTTAAAGGCGGCATCATGGCTTGGGAACAGGCCGGTTTGCCGACGGTGAAATAGCATGTCCACAGTCATCATGTATTGCACCGCGGTATGTCCCTACTGCGTCATGGCCGAGCGCCTGTTACAAGGCAAGGGGATCAGTGTGGAAAAAATCCGCGTCGACCTCGACCCTAACCGCCGCGCAGAAATGATGACGCGCACCGGCCGTCGTACCGTACCGCAAATCTATGTGGGCGATACGCACGTTGGCGGTTTCGACGACCTCTCCGCATTGGACCGTGCCGGCAAACTGGACCTTCTGCTGAAAAGCTGAACGCCCGGCTTGAAAAACGCCTGAAATGCCGCACCTATCGGATATATTTTAACCGAGGTGCTTAATATGAATCTGGTCTGCCCGTCCTGTCAGGCGGTTAACCGTATCCCCGCCGAACGCGTCAATCAGGCACCCAAATGCGGCAAGTGCGGCGCACCGCTGCACTCCGGGTTGCCGCTCGATCTGACAACCAGTAACTTCGACCGCTTCATCACCCGCAACGATTTGCCGGTGCTGGTGGATTTCTGGGCAAGCTGGTGCGGCCCCTGCAAAATGATGGCGCCGGTGTTCAAACAAGCCGCTACAGAACTGGCCCGTCAGGTGCGCTTTGCCAAGGTCGAGACGGAAGCTGAACAGGGGCTGGCTGCACGCTACAATATCCGCAGCATCCCCACCCTGATTTTGTTCAAAAACGGCACCGAGGCGGCGCGCATGTCGGGCGCACTGGATGCCAACGGACTCAAACGCTGGCTGGCACAACAGGTGTAAGTGCCGGAGCGTGGCTAGTGTACTGTTTCACACTAAACTAGTAAGCAACGACCTGCGGATCCAGGCTACGCCACAAATACCAGGTCGCCACAGAACGCCACGGACGCCAGGTTTCCGCAAGGCTGCGCATTTTGATTTTGCTGATCGGTGCGCCATTCTGATAATGCGCGGCCATGGCTTTTTGCAGGCCAATGTCATCGAGCGGCAGTACATCCGGACGTAACAGATAGAACATCAGGAACATTTCCGCCGTCCAGCGGCCTATCCCCCGTACTTGGCACAATTCGACAATCACCGACTCGTCGTCCATATCCTGCCACAAGCCGGGATGCACTGAGCCATCAACAAATTTGGCCGCGAGATCGCGCAGGTATTCAACTTTTCGCAGTGAAAAACCGCATGTGCGCAAAACCTCAGGCGCAGTATTGGCAATGGCTTCCGGCGTAACCACAACACAAGCCAGCAAACGCTGCCACACCGCCTCGGAGGCTTTCACCGAAATCTGCTGCCCGGCGATAGAACGCGCAAGCGTAGAGAACGCGTCACCACGGCTGCGCAGACTGATTTCCGGATAACGTGCGATCAGCGACTTCAACACGGCGTCAGCTGCGGACAGTTCCAGGGTGGCCTGCTGCCAATACTGCGGCTGCATCAGGCGTTCAACCGGGTGAGCAGGGTTTGCAGCTTGTCCGGCTCGTGGCCACGCATGATTTTGTTCGCCTGCGTGGCGGCCTCCACGCTATTGCTTTTGAGCACCCGCTGTTTGACCGAGAGCAGACTGGCCGGGTGCATGGAATAGCTGCGCAGCCCCAGTCCCAATAACAGCCGGGTGAGCAGCGGGTCGCCCGCCATTTCGCCGCACACCGATACTGGCTTGCCTGCTTTTTCGCCAGCGCGGATGGTCATCGCGATCAGCTGCAATACCGCCGGATGCAATGGGTCGTACAAGTGCGCCACGCTGTCGTCGGCACGATCTATCGCCAGTGTGTACTGGATCAGGTCGTTCGTGCCTATCGACAGGAAATCCATGCGCTCGGCAAAACTTTGGGCGGCCAGAGCAGCGGCCGGGATTTCTATCATGCCCCCCACCTTCACGTTCGGATCAAACGCGATGCCGTCGACAACCAAGCTGGCCTTGGCCGCTTCGATCGCATACTGGGTCTGGCGCAGTTCCGGCAGGCTGGACAGCATGGGTATAAGGATACGCACCTGACCAAAGTGCGAAGCACGCAGGATGGCGCGCAACTGGGTGCGGAACAATTTCGGTTCAGCCAGACACAGGCGAATCGCGCGCAGCCCGAGTGCCGGATTGAGGCTGTGGGCAGTGAGTCCGGCCAGCGGCTTGTCAGCACCCAGATCGAGGGTGCGGATGGTCACCGGCATGCCGTTCATCGCCTCCGCCACTTCGCGAAAAGCTTCGAACTGCTCATCCTCGCTGGGCAGATCCGCGCGATTCATGAACAGGAATTCGCTGCGGAACAGGCCGATGCCCGTAGCGCCGGATTCCTGCACCGCCGCTACATCTTGCGGCAGTTCAATGTTGCCGTGCAGTTCCACCACCACGCCATCCAGCGTGGCGGCACGGTTGCCTTTCAGGCGCCTGAGCTTCTGGTGTTCAATCTTCCATTCGTTCTGGCGCAGCCGGTACTCTTCCAGCACCGTTTCATCCGGGTCGAGAATCACCACCCCGTTGTCACCATCCACGATGATGGTTTCATTTTCCCGGATCAGGCTGCGCGCATTGTGCAGCGCCATCACCGAGGGGATATTCAGGCTGCGCGCAAGAATGGCAGTATGGGATGTGGCCCCTCCCACGTCGGTAATGAATGCCGCAAACTGCTGGCGTTTGAAGCCGATCATGTCGGCTGGGGAGAGATCGTGTGCTACCAGGATGCCGTCATGGCGCTCATCTTCGGCCAGCGGCAAATGTCCGGGATGTCCCAGCAGCACCTTGATAACGCGCTCCACCACCTGCACCACGTCGGCCTTGCGCTCGCGCAGATAGGGGTCGTTAATTTCGTCGAACTGCGCCACCAGTTGCTCCATCTGCTGGGTGAGCGCCCACTCCGCATTGCATTGCTGGGTTTCGATAAGCTGCTTCGGTGCTTGCGACAGCATCGAGTCATTCAGAATCATTAAATGCATATCGAGGAATGCGGGCAGCTCGGCCGGTGCATTGGCGGGGATCTGGCTGTGCAATGCGCTCATCTCGGCGCGCACCGTCTGCACGGCTTCGTCGAAGCGCTCCAGCTCCTCCGCAATGTGCGCCTTTTGCAGCACATAATGCGCAACTTCAATACGGGTATGCGAAGCCAGCCGGGCAGGCCCAATGGCAATCCCGCTGGACACGCCGATGCCGTGCAGGGTGGCGCTCACTCGCCTTCCCCGAACTTGTCGTTGATCAATGCCAGCAGGGCGTCCATTGCCGCAGCTTCATCCTCGCCTTCCGTTTCCAGGCTGATGGTGCTGCCTTTGGCTGCCGCCAGCATCATGACGCCCATGATGCTTTTGGCGTTGACCCGGCGGTTATTGCGGGTGAGCCAGATTGCGCTCTGGAACTGTCCGGCGGTCTGCGTGAGCTTGGCTGAGGCGCGCGCATGCAGCCCGAGCTTATTGGTGATTTCAACGTCCTGTTGCAGCATCGCACAACTCCGGTGAAATATGCAGAATGCCTTCGTGGCCACCGGAGAGTGCCTTGATTACCAGCTTGTCGAGTGGTTCATGGCGATAAGTCAGTGCGCGGATCAGCATGGGCAGGTTGACCCCGGCGATGCCTTCCACCCGTCCAGGATAAAGCAGGCGGCAGGCGGTATTGCATGGCGTAGCGCCGTAAATATCCGATAGCATCAATACGCCGTCACCCTGGTCAAGCTCGTCTATCATCTGCTGGGCTTTCGCCGTCATCGCCATGATGTCCGGGCAATCCATCACGTTCAACGGCGTAAGATAAGGCGGGCGCTCGCCCATAACGTGTGTGGCGCATTGAATCAGACTTTCGCCCAGGCTGCCGTGGGCGACGATGAGTATGCCAATCATGATTATCGAATCAAATTAAAGCGGGTAATCATTCTACCGCAGTCAGGACAGTGATTCGAAATGCAGACGCTGTTTCATGCCGTCGGTGAGTTCGACGTGCCCTTGCCCGTCGATAAACATCACATCAGCCACGCCCATGCGTTGCGCTGCGGCACGCCAGCCAGCACTCCCCGAAATGAAAATGGGCTTGCTGGCGACATCCGAAAGGGTACCGGCATGGTCTGACGGCGGAATCAGGACGGTGACCGCCCGTACCCCTTGCGCGGGCCAGCCGGTGCGCGGATCGATGATGTGGCAATAACGCTTGCCGCCCACTTCGAAGTAGCGCTGATAGTCGCCCGAGGTGCCGATGGCTTCACCATCGCGCAAATCCAGCGTGGCGATGGGACCGGGACCACGCGGATTCTGGATGCCTACGCGCCATGGGCGGTCGCCGTGCTGCCCCAGCGCCAGGATATTGCCGCCAATATTGATCAGCGCGTTTTTTACCCCCTGGCTGCGCAGATAGCGGGCCGCCACGTCCAGTGCATAGCCCTTGGCATAACCGCCCAGATCCAGCCGCACCGCAGGGTTGGTGCTGTGGAACATGATGCCGTCGATAACGATGTCACGCATTTGCGGATTGGCGCGCACCAGTTCGGCGATTTTTACCGGGTCAGGCAATTTCGCCTTGAAAGTATCGGACTGAAACCCCCACAAGCGGATCAGGTTGCCGATGGCCGGGTTGAACAAGCCTTGCGATTGTTCCGAATAACGCGTGGCATCGCGAATAATCGGAATCATGCCGGGCGCAATCGCGGCCTGGCTCGGACTCAGTTCGAAGATGCCGTTCATGCGCTCCAGCGTGCCCGGCTCCCAGGCATGCAGGCTGTGGTGCATCGCGTCGAAATCGCGCAATACTTGCGCTGTGACACGGCGCGCCTTGGCTTCCGGTTCGCCGTAAATGCTCACCTCCACGCGGGTACCGAATACGTAGCTTTCCTGGGTGTAAAGGGGCGGTTTGGCACAACCTGCCAAAGCCAGCAGCAATAGCGCCAAAACACCGATCAAGCGCATCGCCGTTCCAGCGCATCGATGAACATCCCGGCCACGTTAAAACCGGTCTGCTGGGTGATTTCCTGAAAACCGGTGGGGCTGGTGACGTTGATTTCGGTGAGATAGTCGCCGATCACGTCCAGCCCGACCAGGAACAATCCCAGATCGCGCACCGCCGGCGCAATGGTCTGCGCAATTTCGCGGTCGCGTTCGGACAGGGGTTGAGCGACGCCGCGCCCGCCCGCAGCCAGGTTGCCGCGCGTTTCTCCTTCGGCGGGAATTCGTGCCAGCGCGAACGGCACCACCTCGCCGTCGATCAGCAGGATGCGCTTGTCGCCCCGGGTAATTTCCGGGATATAGCGTTGCGCCATCACCGTGCGGGTTTCCAGCTGGGTCAGTGTTTCCACGATGACATTCAGATTCGCGTCATCGCCACGCACCCGGAAAATCCCTGCTCCGCCCATGCCATCCAGCGGCTTGAGAATCACGTCGCCATACTCTGTCAGGAATGCCTTGATATGAGAGGCACGCCGCGTTACCAGCGTGGGTACGGTAAATTGCGGAAAGCGCGCGATGGCGAGCTTCTCGTTGAAATCGCGCAGCGAATCGGGACGGTTGAATACCCGTGCGCCGTGGCTTTGCGCCAGCTCCAGCAGGTGCGTGGTGTACAGGTATTCGGTATCGAACGGCGGGTCCTTGCGCATCACCACCGCATCGAAGTGGCTCAATGGCGTCGCCTCGGCGGCTCCCAACTCAAACCAGTTGGCGTTGTCGGCGCTAACGCGCAACGGCTTGGCGTAGCCGATGATCTGATTGTCGCGCAGGATAATATCCGCCTGGCGCAGCGCAAACAGCGCATGGCCGCGCGCCGCTGCTTCGCGCAGCATGGCGACCGTACTGTCCTTGTAGGCTTTGAGCGCGGCTAGCGGGTCGAGGATAAAGGCAAGCTTCATTGGTTGTCCGGATCGGTCTGTTCCAGTTCGATGGAAGCCGCCAGCATCGCCAGCCGCGCCACCACGCCGTAAGTATAGAAGCGGTTTGGGGTGGAATCAGGATTGGCCAACCGGTTCGGTGTGCAACACGGGGTAGCGAATGCCAGCGGCACGAAGTGCATCCCCGGCGAATTGAGGTTTTCATCCGGCCCGCGTCCGGTATGCACGCGATAAAATCCGCCGACGACGAAATGGTCGATCATATATACCACCGGCTCTGCTACCGCGTCATTGATGCTCTCGAAGGTATGCACCCCTTCCTGGATGATGACTTCGGAGATTTGCTGGCCTTCCTTGCCCACCGCCATCTTGTTGCGCTGCTTGCGGTTCAGTTCACGCACTTCGGACGGATCTTTCACCGTCATGATACCCATGCCGTAAGTGCCTGCATCGGCCTTGGCAATCACAAAAGGCTCGGCGTCGATCTTGTATTCGGCGTATTTGTTGCGGATTTGTTCGAGCACGATGGCGACATTTTTCTCCAGACATTCTTCGCCCTGACGCTCCTGAAAATTGACGCGTCCGCAGGTGGAAAAATACGGATTGATGAACCATGGATCGAGCCCGATCAGCGCGGCGAACTCTGTCGCCACCTGGTTGTAGGCGGCAAAATGGCGCGACTTGCGGCGCACATGCCAGCCGGCATGCAGCGGCGGCAGCAGCGATTGCTCGATATTTTGCAGCAGCGCCGGGATACCGCCGGACAGATCGTTGTTAAGCAGAATCGCACATGGGTCGAAACCCGCCACGCCAATGCGGTTGCCGTGACGCACGATGGGTTCGAGCAGCAGCGAGGTGCCATCAGGCAGATCCACCTTGAGCGGTTCGGTCAACTCCGGTATCAAGCTGCCCAGGCGCACTTCCAGCCCGGTTTGCTGCAGGATATTGGCCAGCTGCGCCACGTTTTGCAGATAGAACAGATTGCGCGTGTGGTTTTCCGGGATCAGCAGCAGGCGCTGCGCGTCCGGACAGATTTTTTCCACCGCGCTCATTGCCGCCTGCACTGCCAGTGGGATGAAATCAGGGTTGAGATTATTAAACCCGCCGGGGTACAGGTTGGTATCGACAGGTGCCAGCTTGAAGCCGCTGTTGCGTAGATCCACGGAGGTGTAAAACGGTGCGGCGTGTTCCTGCCACTGGTTTCGAAACCAGCGTTCAATCTGCGGTGTTGCGCCCAGAATCAGGCGCTCCATGTCCAGCAGCGGCCCGGTGAGGGCAGTCGTTAAATGCGGTACCATGCGCAAGCCTCGTTTAATCGTTATGAGTGGATTATATCCCGTAGACCCCGACTTTCCTGCCCATGTTCAACATCGTTCTCTATCAGCCGGAAATCCCGCCCAATACCGGCAACGTCATCCGTCTTGCCGCCAATACCGGCTGCACCCTGCATCTGGTCAAACCGCTCGCTTTTTCACTGGAAGACAAACAGTTGCGCCGCGCCGGGCTGGATTACCACGAGTACGCCAGTGTGGTGGTGCATGAAGACTGGGCAGCGTGCCGCGCCCGGTTGAATGGACATCGCCTGTTTGCGCTCACTACCAAAGCGTCGGTCAGTATCGGCACCTGCCAGTTCGCGCCGGGCGACGTGTTTGTATTCGGCCCGGAAACACGCGGGTTGCCGGCAGACGTGCTGGATGAATTCCCTGGCGAGCAACGCATCCGCCTGCCGATGGTGGCAGGGAGCCGCAGCCTGAATTTGTCGAACTCGGTCGCCGTGACGGTGTTTGAAGCATGGCGGCAGAATCGATTTGGCGGGGGTGTTTAGTGAAAAAAAACCGGGTCCGCTCACCTCGCCAACGCTTGTCAAAATTTCCAATAAATACTTTGTTTTGGCGACACTGGATTGATCTTACGAAACCCCCTATCTGTCCGGATAGGCTAATTTAAATTAGTCCACGCTCCATGTGAGTATTGACGTATTATTTTCTGTCATTGAGACATCGACTTTAAGTTAAAACGCACAGCATGCTTACTGTTTACCATCTAGCCTTTGAAGATCAGGGGATTGATCTCGAATACGATCAATTCAAGGCAGCTCTGCCGTCAACCATTGACCTAAAATTGCAGTCAGATGGCTACTACGCAACCGTTGAAACTACAGGACCAGATGACTCCGATGCACAGCAACTGATTGATCGCGAGCTTGACAGAATATTTTTTCTGACCAACGTGCGATTACGCGCAGTGGCATGTACCGCCACAGGCACCGTTGAACTAAAGCTTGTGACTCGGGTACTCGGTGGCATTCCTCCAGGAACCTGCCCACAGCAATGGACTGGTTCCCTTGCCCTCCAACTCAGGCTTTGGGCAATGGCTGTGGATTCGACTAATCCCTATCTCAGCACCCTTCTTTTCTTCCAGGTAATCGAATTGTCGTATCCTGATACTACCAACAAGACCGCCTATCCAAAATACACTGGCACCTTTCTCCATCCAAGGACAGAAGCCAAGTTGTTACGAAATCTTGTTGCACACGCAGGTAATGCGCAGCCCGAGACCAGCAAGTACCTGGAGTTCCTCGGTCTCCCCCCCTGCCCCTCGAACTTGGTACATCCCGATTGGAGTCGAGTGATATCCAAGAGGATTACGCATGTTAAAACGCAAGCTTACTCGGACCTGGAAAGTGCACTCCGGCGCCCTCCAATCGAAGAAACTGATTGATCAATTGCGCCTGCTGTGGGTGATTTTTTCCATCCGCGAGTTATACGGGTTACTCGCGTCAGCCCGAGAGGCTTCTTTTTTGATCATTGAACCCGCAACAGTTACAAATACTCAAGTAGCAGGTTTTTTTCCTCTACACTTTTTACACTCGCTACCCGTACTCACCACAACACTAATTACATGCCACCGCCCTCTGCTGAAGATCCCCTGATCGACTTGCTTTCCCGCTGTGCGCTCGGGGATCAGCAGGCATTTGAACGCCTCTATCGCCTCACTTCAGCAAAACTGTTTGCCGTTGTGCTACGTATAGTTAGAAGACAGGACTGGGCGGAAGAAATTTTGCAGGAATCGTTTGTCAGCATTTGGCACCATGCCCCGAGCTATGCGAGCGCGAAAGCAGCGCCGATGACCTGGATGACGCATATTGTGCGCAATCGGGCTCTGGACTGGCTGCGGCGCCCGCGGCGCGAGGATGTGGTGAACGATGACGCCGAAGAAAACTGGCCGGATGAATCCGCCGGGCTGTTCGACCGGCTGGCGCAGTCCCGTGATGCGGCAGTGTTGAACGACTGCATGGAGCAGATCGAAGCCCGGCAAAGGCAAACGATCGCACTGGCTTTCTGGCAGGGCCTGACGCATTCGGAATTGGCGCTGCATATGCAGTTACCTGTCGGCACCATTAAAACCTGGATCAGGCGCGGACTGGGCGCAATTAAAAAATGTCTGGAAGGTGCGCATGAAGTATAGCGACCCCGAACTACGGCAGAAACTGGCAAGCGAGTATGTGCTGGGGACGCTGCACGGCCATGCTCGGGCACGCTTCGAACGTTTGCTGCTGAGCGATGCAAGCCTGCGCGATGAGGTCGCTGCGTGGCAGACCCGGTTGATGCCGCTGGCTGATGCCATACCGCCCATTAACCCGCCGCCACATGTCTGGCGCAATATCCAGACACGCCTCGGGATGCAAACGGTATCGCGCTGGAGCCTCGCTTTCTGGCGCAATCTGGGGCTGATTTCCACAGCGGCCGCGCTGATGCTGGCTGTGTATATCGCGATTGTGCCGCTGCGCGCACCGGCGCTGACCTATGTTGCACTGATTAACGATACGCAAGCCAAGCCGGCCTGGGTGGTCAGCGCAAGCGGTTCTCAGCTCACCATCAAATCGCTTGCACCACGTACGTTGGCGGCAAATCAATCCCTGCAGTTATGGTTGCTCCCCACTGGCGCAAAACCTGTGTCATTGGGCCTGGTACCACTGACTGGCAGTAAAACGGCGGCATTGCCAACTCAGGTGAGCGGCCAGTTCGCGCGTGCCCCGGCTGTCGCGATCAGCCTTGAGCCTGCGGGCGGTTCACCTACTGGCCAGCCTACCGGCCCGGTACTTTATCAGGGGCCTTTGGTCACTTCCTGAATCCAATTTGCATGAACGCTCGTACATGGTAGTGGGTAGCTTACCCACCACCTAAAAGGAGAGTTCAAATGCAAAACGACCTGAGCAACATTCTTATCGACCCTGCCCGTCGCGGGTTCATGCGCCAGGCAAGTGTCATGTCTTTGGGTGCACTCGCAGCCGTCAGTCTTGCGCACGCCAATCCGGCCGCCGCCGCGGCCATGAAATCCGGCATATCGAAAAGCGACCAGGGCGACATCGCCGTCCTGAACACAGCGCTGGCGCTTGAGTATCAGGCCATCGCCGCTTATCAGGTGGGTGCCGAAAGCAATTTATTGCAAAAACCCGTGCTTGGCGTCGCCGTGAAATTCCAGAGCCAGCATCGTGCACACGCCGACATATTGAGTACAACCGTCAAGAAACTGGGCGGCACGCCAGTCGAAGCGCTCGCCGTCAGCGGTTATGGTTTCCCGGTCGAAAAACTCAAGAACCAGGCTGATGTACTGCGTTTCGCAGCCGGTCTGGAACATGGCGCTGCTCTTGCATACCTGGGCGCAGTGCCGGTGTTCCACAACCGGGAATTGGCCAAAGCAGCTGCAAGCATTCTTGGCGACGAAACCATGCATTGGTCAGTCTTGCTCAACGCCTTGGGCGAAGACCCTGTCCCGGCTGCATTTATCGGCTGAACGGCATTGTTTCACCGCTGTGTTTTCAGCTCCTTTCTCAACCCCTGCCGCACCCGGTTCCGGAAACTTTTCCGGGCCAGGAATCAATGCGGCAGGGCGCTCGCAATATCGGAAAGAACCATTTTATGAATTTTGAAATTTACGAGGAGGCAGTATGTCTGGAGTTGCGTTGAGCAGAAAAAAACTGAACAGCGCCTTGCTGTCATGTGGCCTGGCAATGGGTTTGTGTATGACAGGTGTCTCAGCTGCGCACGCGGGAGGCCGCTTGCTGGCTACTGGTGGCGCAACGGAAATTGAAGGCTCTGCGGGTGGCGGCATTGTGCCATGGGCGCTGATTTCCGGGTATGGAACCGAAGATGAAATCGGCGGCACGGCATTCCTGACGAACGTCAGAGTATCCAATTATGATCTGGTCAGTTATGGCGCTGCGGTCGGTCTGCATGACCGGGTGGAATTGTCTTACGCCCGGCAAAGACTCAGCCTCGACAACACCGTGCTGTCCGGACTCGGACTGAATATTTCGCCCGCCATTCGCCAGGATGTATTTGGCGTAAAAGTAAAACTTTTCGGTGATGCGATTTACGCACAAGACACGCTTATACCGCAAGTTTCAGTGGGCCTGCAATACAAGCGCAATCTTGATTACAGCTTTATTCCCAAAACGCTGGGCGCGCGTCACGAATCCGGCACGGATTTCTATGTGGCAGCCAGCAAAGTCTTTCTGGGCGGTTTGGCAGGGCGCAATGTCCTGTTGAACGGAACAGTACGCATGACCAAAGCCAACCAGATGGGATTGCTGGGTTTTGGTGGCCCCGGCAATGACCGCTACAAAGCCCAGTTTGAAGGCTCGGCAGGTGTGTTCCTTGATCCGGCCAATACCTGGCTGGTAGGCGCCGAGTATCGTCAGAATCCGGACAACGGCCTGGGCATGCCCCTTGGCGTGCACACCCGGCAAGATGACTATAAAGACATCTATGTTGCATACATTCCCAACAAACGCTTTGCCCTGGTCGCTGCTTATGCGGATTTGGGATCACTACCGGATACGACGCGCACCGGTGCCAACTCGACGCGCAAGCAAGGCGTGTATTTGTCTGGTCAATTCAGTTTCTAACTCAGGAGTCATTTCATGAAATCAGTTCGTACTCTTCTCGCTGGAGCGCTGGCGGCGCTCTCCATCAATGTCGCGATGGCGGCAGACAATCCCGGCCTGTACGACCAGCTGGGCGGCAAGCCGGGCATTACCAAAATCATCGACGGCATGCTGATGCATGTGCTCGAGGATCAGCGCATCAAGACTGTTTTTGCCAATGCCAATATTCCGCATCTGAAGATGATGCTGGTCGAACAGGTCTGCGCAGAGACGGGCGGGCCATGTATTTACACGGGAGAAAGCATGCGTGAAGCACACAAGGGCATGAACATCAATTCGGCACAGTTCAATGCATTGGTAGAGGATTTGCAAATGTCTTTTGCGGACAACAACGTGCCGATTGGCGCGGGCAACAAGTTACTGGCGATTCTGGCACCAATGAAAAAAGACGTTGACCATAAGTAAATGTATTCACCGGGCATGCAGCAGGCGCCCGGGCCATTGGATTCGATCAAAAGAGTAATGTTATGTTTAAAAACCTGGGCAGCATTTTCCTGCCGGCATTGATGATGACATTGTCAGCCACCTCCACGCAGGCACACGCCGACGGCAGTGTAAGCATTTCCCGATTCGCCTTCTCGCCTGCCGTCATTGAAGTGCCTGCCGGTAGCCGTGTGACCTGGACGAATCAGGATAAAGCGAGTCACAGCATCGTCGGCGACACGGATTCGGCTGGTTTTTCTTCAGACGTGCTGAAACAGGGCGACCATTTCAGCCATACCTTCAGCGTGGCCGGTACCTATAAATATCGTTGTGGATTTCACAAATATATGACCGGCACGGTGGTGGTGAAATAGGCCGCAGGTAGCAGCAAACTTGCGTACAGTTGTTAGCAGCGCTTAGTCCGCTGAGGCTTTGACACCCGAGCCGTACAGGTAATGGGAGAACTGTGCGTGATCGCTGCTGACGGCGCGGAACAGATGATCCATACTCAGCACCGCCTGCTCGACGATATTGATCGCGATATAGGGATGTTCGACTTTCATGCGTTTGTACATGGCGCGCGGCAACTTCAGCACCTGCGTATCCGCGGCCTTGGCAACCAATCTGACCGAGCGTGCGCGCTTGTCGAAAAACGACATCATGCCGAGCATTTCACCCGCGCCCGAGCGCACCACTTCATATTCGATGTTGCCATCCGGAATCACCAGGGCAACTTCACCCTTGACCACAAAATACAATTCGTCGCCGACGTCGCCCACATCCGAAATCACCGCATCCGTGCTGAAGTGCAGCACGGTCAGGTAATTGAGCAGGGTATTCACCTCGGCCACGGTAAGCGATTCGCACAAGTATTGCTGGGTCAGAAAGTGAGTCAGCTGGGCGTGTTCGGCATCATTCTGGGAAATGGTGTTTTCGGCCATGGATATCTCCGTTGGTTATTTTCAATATTTAGCTGGATTATAAACCGTCATCGTCCAAAGCGGCCTGCTGCATCAACCGCATGCCGCCGATCATGCCTTCCACGCGTTCGCGAATGCGGCCTGCCAAAGTTGTCCAGGCAGGCTTGTCGGTCCCAGAGGGGAGCGGCTCGAACGGATAATGGCGATGCTGAAGACCGGGACGCAACGGCGGGCATGCTGCATTGGCTACCGCATCCAGCGTAACCAGCAGGTCCGCCCATTCCACAGCAGCCTCTCCGAGAACCGGCACATCGCCCGCCACGCCGGGCAATACGGTGGCGCGCGCTTCCATCCACTCCGCTCCCAGACGATTGGCATAGTGTGCGGCCAGGTTGGGCGGAACCGGGTGCAGGCCACCGAGAAAGAGTATGCGGGCTTTACGTTTATAGGCCATGTTTTGTTGTGTTGAAAGATTCAGCCAGACCATCCATTGATACATGCTATCCAGTTTAACGCATCAGCGCATGGCGCCACAGCCTGCGCAACAGGAATAAATATTGTGCTGGACTGGTATTGCATTTACCGATCGCCTGATCGGAGCACGCATGAAAGCGGATACCAAATCGGCGCGACAGTCCGGCAACCATAGGACAAATTTTCCGGCGCGATACATGCTTCGCACAACCTTAATATCAATCAGGAGAGCAACATGATGAAGAGAACACATACCGTATCAATGATCGCAGCACTTATGGTTTGCCTCGGAGGGGGCGTCAGCCCGACCTGGGCCGAAACTTCGATGCTGCAATCCTACAAGTTCGAGACACCGGAATTCCTTCATCCCCATCCTTTTGCCAAGGCCCACGTTGTGCTGCAGGTAAGTGAAGACAACCCGCAGCTGTGGGGGCTTACACTCAATAACATCACGAACCTGATGGCCTATTTCGGTCCGGACAATGTGCAGATCGTGATGGTAGCCTATGGCCCGGGGCTGAAAATGTTGTTCGCCGACAGCCCGGTAGCCGAGCGCATCAAGGCGCTGGATGCGCAAGGTGCGGAATTCGATGCCTGCAATGTAACCCTAACGGGGATGACAAAATCCCTCGGCCATCGGCCCAAGCTGGTTGACGCATCAGCTATTGTACCGGGCGGGATTGTCCGCATTATGCAGCTGCAACAGCATGGCTTCGATTACATCAAACCCTGATATTTTCGCTGATGAAGAAGGAATGCGGGAAGACCACCTCCCGCATTCGAACTGCGCTCCTCTCTGCATGAATGACGAGAGTCATTCAGTTACGACAATGGTGCCCGTCATATCCTCGTGCCCGCTGCCGCAAAAAACATCGCACACAAACGGGAAAGTCCCGACCTTGTCCGGCACCAGCCGCAAACGCGTAACCTTGCCCGGAATGATGTCGGCCCGCACGCCCAGATCAGGCACCTTGAAGCCCATGAACACATCGAGCGTGGTGAACTCAAGTATCACCGGCGCGCCCTTTTTCAGCTTGATTTCATTCGGCGTGTAATCGAATTTCTTTGCCACGATTTTGATGACCGGATCTTCCGCTTGCACGCTCGCATAATCGCCGGTGCTAACCAGGCCAGCCCCCAGAACAGCGGCCAAAACGGTGAGCTTCATCCCACGTGATTCGAATTTCATGGCCTTATCCTTTCACCACAGGCAGCTCCGTAATGCGATATTCGGCCGTCTGCACCTCCGCTTCGACATCGCGATAACCCAGCCCTTTGTACGGCTGTGCTGCATCCCAGGGTACCGGTGCCCGCTTGGGCTGCGAACCAGGTGCCGGTAGCGGAAAAATCAGCGACTTCGCCGAGTAGTGCGCAATATGCCCGGTCATATGATGATTTTCCTGGTGGATGTGTCCGTAAAACACCGTAACGTTCGGGTGCGGCATCAGCAGCGCGATCGCCTTGTCGCCATCACGGGTAGCCCAGTCCCATTGCGGATAGAGGTCGAACAGCGGACGGTGGGTGAAGACCACGATTCTTGCGTCTTGGGGCTGGGCATTCAAATCTGCGGCAAGCCATTGCAACTGCGCCTCGCCGATACTTGCGGTGGGGTCAGAAACATTGTCCAGCACGATGAAATGCACACCTTTGTGGTCGAAGGTGTAATGGGTCTTGCCGAAGAATTCCTGATAAGCCTCGCCATGATCCAGCGAGGCATCATGCTCGCCCGGCATGAAGTGAATGTTTTTTACCTTGAGTTCGCTGACGATATCGCGGAACTCTGACAAACGCTTTCTGCGTTCCTGTGGGTCGTCGGTAGTGTGGGTCAAGTCGCCGGTGAATACGATGAAATCCGGCGGTTGCGCCAGGCTGTTGACCGCGGCGACTGCTTTTTTCAGGGTGCCTTCTGCGTCTGGGTTGACTTTAGGCCCCTTGAAACCCCAATGCGTGTCCGAAAGCTGGACGAAATAAAATTCCTTCGCCGCGCCACGTTCCGCCATGCTGGAACAACCCGCCAGACCGGAAACAAATACCACGCCAGCCAGCCCGCTCAATTTCAAAAATTCGCGCCTATCCAGTATTTTTTCCATTATTTCCTCCAATGTAGTTATCGAGATCGAACGCCTGCAACATGCAATACCGTTCACTCCACTTACTTATTCCCGCGCGATAAAAATACTTCGCGCGCGGCAATACATACGCGGCACCCAAATGGATTTAACAGGGGTGCTGGAATACAATGGCGCGCTAACCGGTATAACCATATGATGGGATGGCAGTGACTGAAGCGATGAAAGCCAAGCGGTTCGGAGAGATTGCATTGCCGCATCTGAACGCCGCTTACAACCTGGCGCGCTGGCTCACCCACAGCGATCAGGATGCGCAAGACATCGTGCAGGAGGCCTATCTGCGCGCCTTCAAATTCTTCGATGGCTTTCATGGCGGAGATGCGCGGGCATGGCTGCTCGCCATCGTCAGGAATACTACCTACACCTGGTTGCAGCAGAATCGCAACCACGTACAGAACGCGTTTTGCGATGAGACGTTCCACGATTTCATCGAAGCGGACTCGGCAACCTTATGCGATCAGCCGGACAATAATCCCGCAGCCATCCTGGCACGCAACGACGACAAACGCCTGCTGGACCGGGCGCTGGAGCAACTGCCGGTTGAATTTCGCGAAGTATTGGTATTGAGAGAACTGGAGGATTTGTCCTACAAGGAAATCTCTCATATCGCCGGCATTCCCATCGGCACGGTGATGTCCCGCCTGGCACGCGGCCGCAGGCTGCTGCAAGCCTGCCTTGAGCGGATGAATTAAGGAGTCACGCGATGGATTGCAAACGAACTCTGGAGCTACTTCCCGCACACCTGGATCAGGAGCTGGGCTTGCCTGAATCCAGTGAAATGGACCAGCATCTGCAAACCTGCCCTGCCTGCCACAATGCCTTTGCCAGCCAGTCGGCACTGCGTGACGCAGTCAAGCAACGCGCTACCTATTTTCAGGCACCCATTGATCTGGAAAGCCGCATCAGGGCGGCGCTGCCTTTGGAACCTGAAATTGCTGCCGCCACGACAAAGCGGCGGCCGTGGCAGTGGGGATCATGGAACTGGTTGAATGCAGGCACCCTGCTGGCTTCGCTGGTCGCACTGATATGGAGTGCCGGCCTTTATCTGGCAACGCCATCGCCCAATGAACTCCTCGCCGAAGAGGTGCTTTCCAGCCATGTACGTTCGCTGATGGTCAACCATCTTGCCGATGTCGCCTCCTCCGATCAGCACACGGTCAAGCCGTGGTTCGACGGCAAGCTGGATTTCTCCCCCCCTGTTGCCGATTTGACCGCGCAGGGCTTCCCGCTGGTTGGCGGCAGGCTCGATTATCTTGATCACCGTCCGGTGGCGGCGCTGGTATACCGCCATCGCCTGCACCTGATCAATGTTTACATCTGGCCCGCCGCCAACGAACGGCAGACCGCACTCCGCACCCTGTCGATCCAGGGCTATCATCTGCTGCACTGGAGCGAAGCGGGCATGGTCTACTGGATGATTTCCGACCTGAATCCGCATGATCTGATGACGCTCGCCCGTATCCTGCAGGTTCAGGCTCAGCGCACGCCAGGTTAGGCTGCATCGGTAGATCCTGCTGCGTATTCAGTCCAATCCGTTAACCAAAATTTGCACTTCGAATTTGAGCCATTGCTGGCTACAACAGGAGAAAAACATGGCAAGATTTTATCCCGCGCTGACCGGGCAGCATGAGCATTTCATCGCCAGCCAAAAAATATTTTTTACTGCCAGCGCACCTCAGCAGGGACGCATCAACCTTTCACCCAAAGGCCTGGACAGTCTGCGCATACTGGGTCCAAACCGGGTGGCCTATCTTGATCTCACCGGCAGCGGTAATGAAACCGCTGCGCACCTGCTCGAAAACGGGCGCATGACGCTGATGTTTTGCAGCTTCGACGCCGACCCGCTGATCCTGCGGCTGTATGGGCAAGGCCGCGCCGTAAAGCCGCGCGATGCCGACTGGGCAGCCTTGCGGGGGCATTTCCCTGCACTGCCGGGAGAACGTCAAATCATTGACCTGAATATCGACTCGGTACAGACTTCATGCGGTTATGCGGTACCGCAATATGTTTACACGGGCGAGCGTGACACGCTGGCGCGCTGGGCGGAAAAAAAGGGGGCTGCCGGGCTCCTCGACTACTGGCGCGAAAAAAACCGCATGAGCATAGACGGACTGCCCAGCGGGCTGCTGGAGGGCTGATCCGGCGTGCTAACATAGTGGCAATTCAATCCTGATTTCTGCCTTGAATCCATTATTATTTCCCCTGCTGCGCGTCTTGTCCGACGGTGAATTTCACTCCGGAGAAGTGCTCGCACAGCGTTTCAATGTATCGCGCGCCAGCATCTGGAATGCACTCCAGGTAGCGCAGGACCAGGGCATGCTGCTGAACAAGGTGCGCGGCCGCGGCTATCGTCTCCCCGCAGCACCCGACTGGCTCGACACCGACGCAATCGGGCAGGCGCTGGGTACCCGTGCAGACCAGTTTCATGTCCGTGTGACCGAGCACCTCGACTCGACCAATACTGAGCTGATGCGAGCTGCGGTAGACGGTGCACCCCATCGGAGTTGCCTGGCAACGGAGATTCAACTTGCCGGACGCGGACGGCGCGGGCGCGTCTGGCAAAGTGTGCTGGGCGGCAGTCTTGCCTGCTCGGTACTGTGGCGCTTTGATACAGGCATCGCTGCGCTTTCCGGCTTGAGCCTCGCCGTGGGCGTGGCGCTGCTGCGTGCACTGCGTCAATTCGGCGCGGATGGGGTACAGCTCAAATGGCCGAACGACCTGCTCTGGCAATACCGCAAACTGGGGGGGATTCTGATTGAGGTGCAGGGCGATGTGATGGGGCCCTCATTTGCCGTGATCGGCATGGGCATTAATTTGCAGTTGCCGGTGTCGGTACGTGCCGAAATCGATCAGTCAGTGACCGACCTGAACGAAGTATGCGGCATCCGCGTCGAGCGCAACCGGTTATTGGCTGCGTTACTGATTCATCTGGATGATGTCATGCAGGATTTTGAGCAGTCCGGCCTCACTCGATTACGCGCAGAATGGCTCGCAGCCCACGCTTTTCAGGACAAGCCGGTACGCGTGCTGCTTGCCAATGGCAATGACCAGCTGGGCACTGTGGTGGGCGTATCCGTTGACGGGGCATTGCTGTTGCAAAGCGCAGACGGAAAGCAGCTGGCGCTCAATGGCGGCGAAGTGCACCTGACTCGCCGCCTCTCATGATTCTGGCGATCGACGCGGGAAACACCCGCATTAAATGGGGTCTGCACGACGGGCAGGCATGGCTGGCACACGGCCGATGCATGCACCGTGAAATACACGAATTCGAGTGCGCGCTGGACCAGCTCCCCACCCCGCAGAAAATCGTGCTCAGCAATGTAGGCGGCGCGCAACTGCAAGCTGCGCTCGAACATAGTCTGGCGCGCTACGCGGTCAGTGTGCAACAAGTGACTGCCCGTGCCAGCCAGTGCGGGGTACGCAATGTTTACACCACGCCCGGGCAACTGGGCGCAGACCGCTGGGCTGCGCTGATCGGTGCGCACCACCTCGGCGCCGGTAACGCGCTGGTGGTCAATTGCGGCACGGCGATCACCGTGGATGCGCTGCATCAGGGCGATTTCCTGGGTGGCGTCATTCTGCCCGGCTACCACATGATGGGCAGCATGCTGCAGCAAGGAACCGCAGGTCTGGCTAACGACCCGGGCCAATTCAACGCCTGGCCGGCCAACACGGCGGATGCGCTGGAGAGCGGCCGCATCCTGGCGATTGGCGGAGCGGTCGCGTTATTGCGCGAGCAACTGGCTCGCCAGACCGGCGATTTGCCGGAATTGATTGTAAGCGGCGGGGATGGCGCGCGGATTGCCCTGTATCTTCCGCAGCCCCTGCAGTTAGTGGAGAATCTGGTACTGGAAGGATTGCGCGCGATCGCGCACGAGGAGTGTTTGTGAGACTGCTGTTTTTATTATTGTTGCTTGCCAATCTGGCCGTATTCGCCCTGCTGCAATGGGGTGGTGACATGAGCTCAACGCATCGCGCGCATACTTCACTACACCCTGAGCGTATCGCGCTGGTTGGGGAGCCGCGTGCCACGTCCCCTAAAACTCCGCCCGCCAATGCACCCGTACCTGCACCTCAGCCCGCTCAGGTTGCTGTAGCCAAGCCCGCTGCCAACGATAAAATCTGCATGACCTGGGGGCCGGTAGCCCCGGCGCAGTATGACAATGCCATCGCTGCACTGGATCAGCTCAAGCTGGGCGAACGTCTCAGCCGTCAGGCGCTGGGCACACCAGGCGGCCCCTACTGGGTGTATTACCCGCCCCTGGCATCCAAGGCAGCGGCGGATAACAAGCTCGCGGAGCTGACAAATCTGGGCGTGCGTGACATCGCCGTGGTGCGCCCGGCCGGTCCGTGGCAAAACGCAATTTCACTCGGGTTATATGCCAAGCAGTCAATAGCCGAAGCGCGCGTGGCTGAACTGCACAAGAAAGGCGTACAAACGGTGAGCATCGAGGCACGTGGAAAAACTCCCAGCCTATTTACCTTGCGTGATCTGGATGCCGCCGAACAGGCAAAGTTGGCGCAACTCCAGCAGTCTTATGCAGACACCCAACTCAAGCGGGTGGATTGCACGCCCGGCTCTCACTGATTAACGTAACCAGTAGTCCAGTACCAGCCCGGCGAACACCGCCGCACCCAGCCAGTTGTTGTGCAAAAATGCCTTGAAGCAGCGTGCGCGGTCGCGGTCCCGGATCAGGGTGTAATGGTAAACGGCAATTGATGCCGCCACACCTAATCCCGCATCGAACCAGAGTCCCCTGCCCTGGCGCCAGCCCACGTAGGCAAGCAAGAGCAAAGTCGCGGCATAGCACAGCATCACCGCCGCCACATCGAAACGCCCGAACGTCAGCGCAGAAGTCCTGATACCGATTTTTATGTCGTCATCACGATCCACCATGGCGTACTCGGTGTCGTAGGCAACCGCCCAGAAGATATTCGCTATCAGCAACAGCCAGGCGTCCATCGGCACGCTGCCGAGCTGCGCTGCATAGGCCATGGGAATGCCAAAGCCGAAAGCAATGCCCAGATAGGCTTGCGGAATGGCAAGAAAACGCTTGGTGTAGGGATAGCTGGCGGCCAGGAACAGCGCCGGCACGGATAACATCATCACCAGCCGGTTGAGCGGCAGGATCAGCAGAAAAGCCAGTGCGGACAGGGCCGCAGCCAGCAGCAGGGCTTCCTTGCCGCTCACTCTCCCAGCCGCCAGCGGGCGATCCCTGGTGCGCGCCACATGGACGTCGAAATCGCGGTCGGCATAGTCATTGATGACGCAACCGGCCGAGCGCATCAGTACCGTACCCAGCACAAAAATCCACACTATCATCCATTGCGGATGCCCCGCAGAAGCAAACCACAGCCCCCACAGGGTCGGCCACAACAGCAGCAGAATACCGATCGGCTTATCCAGGCGCATCAATTTTTCATACAGACTCAAGCGCTGTGCGAGCGTCATGCCAACTCCAGAAGCGTGGGTAAAAAAACCTCGGTGATCAGGATGGGTCGACCCTGCAATTTGAACAATGAGCGCCGCGCCCATAGATACGGCGGCCGCCGATCGAACCGTGCGCAGGCGCGTCGATACAATGGATGTCGCGGGTCAAGCCGTTTGAATTCAAACGCTACTCGGCGCACGCAGGGGTTAGCGAACAGTGCTGCACCCAGCGGCCGGTTGCCCAGCTTGCCGAGTTTCGTCCATGCACCGCGCAGGCTGCTGTGCGGCAATACGCTATGGGCGAATACCACCGGAGTTTCGTGACAATACAGAAAGACTTCGCGCAGCAATGCGGTGGGTTTCTCACGCAGACCGGTCATTACAGCTTCATCCAGAGCCGCCCGTCCGGCTCGCTGACTTACATGACGCACACTGAACTGCGGGCAATGCCCGATGATGCGTCGCGTAAGCGACCCCTGATCGGTAAGCCAGTCGCGCGCGGCACCGTGAACACCGATCAGTCGGGCACGCCAGGAAGAAGAATTGCACAAGTTGGACATGATCGGCAGGAGTTAAGCAAACCCTGCCATTATGCCACGCTGCCTACACCCGATTGAACCCTGGAAACGCTGAACAACCGGTAATGCGGGATTATTGCCTGGCGCGTTCCAGCGCAATTCAGCGGATATTCAGCAGCTTCACCATGTCCTTGTAATCAGCCAGGCTGGCGATTTCAAAACTGGAAAACCCGGTATTCCGGAAATAACTTTGCGCCTCCTTGTCCTTGTCGGCACCTGTCAGCGCCTGCGCAACCGCCTGTTTGATTTCGTCAGGCAGGTCCCCGCGCACGGCGAAAGTGAGATGAGGCACGCCCTTGCTCTGCATGATCAGGTTAAGATCCATGCCGTTATTGTTCCACAAGGTCAACACTCCGGTATTCGCTACGCCAACGTCGATCAGCTTGTACTTGAAGGCGGTCGCAATACCATCGACGTCATGGTAATAAGCCACGCTCTTGAAATATTTGGCCGGATCAATATGTTTGCTGCGCAGGTCCGCCAGGGCCAACTGAGTGACCATGGAATCTTCGTCGGTAAAACCGATGCGCTTGCCCTTCATGTCTTCCGGAAAGGCGATGCCGCTGGACGACAACGCCATGAAACCGGCAGAGATCTGCCCCGGAATCTTGGCGACCGGCTCATAACCCGCGAGCTTGTTGGCTTGCATGATCATCGAGGGCGGCGCAAACATGAAGGCGAATTTTTTTTGCTTGGCTTCCGACAGGTATTTGTCGGAATCGCGCACCGTCTCGACTTTGACCGGGCGTTTCAGTACCCGGGAGAGGTAGCTGGTCAGCCCATGGAATTCTTCCGCCACGATGATGGGGCTGCGATTGTAGTCCTGTATCCCCAGAAACAGCGTTTCCACCGCCCAGCCTGGTTGCGCAACCAGCATACCCAGCAATATCAATCCCTGCCATAGTCGCATGTTCATCTGCAATCTCCTGTTTTATTGGCGGAGCTTATGATTGCGCCGTATGCATTTGTAACGACATTTACCAAAAAATATCTATGGTACATTAATACCAGGTCAGGTTTTAATATAATCCTGGCGCCCGCCCAACCAGCGCGCGACATGATGCTGCGCCGCTTGCTCATCATGAACCAGCAGCCATTCGGCGGCGACGCGGGCTTGTTCGAGTATGTCGGCATCCGCTTCGATATCGGCAAAACGCAGCATCGGTGCCCCTGACTGACGCGCGCCAAGAAATTCACCCGGCCCGCGCAGGCGCAAGTCTTCGCGCGCAATGACAAACCCATCGGTATTTTCGAAAATGACCTTGAGTCGTGCGCGTGCAGTTTCCGACAAGGGCTGCTGATAAAGCAGGATACATGCGCTTTGCGTGCTACCGCGTCCAACCCGGCCGCGTAGCTGGTGCAGTTGCGCCAGCCCCATGCGTTCGGCGTGCTCAATCACCATCAGCGACGCGCGCGGCACGTCCACTCCGACTTCGATGACCGTCGTCGCGACCAGCAAATGCAGAGCGCCGCATTTGAAATCGGCCATGACCTTTGCCTTGTCGCGCCCGCTCATGCGTCCGTGCACCAGGCCGATGTTGAGCTGGGGCAGCGCAGCCGCAAGCACGGCATACGTATCCAGCGCGGTCTGCAACTGCAACTTCTCGGATTCTTCGATCAACGGGCACACCCAGTAGACTTGCTCGCCCGCACCGCAGCGTTCGCGCACCAGCTCGATCACTTGCTCGCGCCGACTCTCGGCAAGCAGCTTGGTTACCACCGGGCTGCGCCCCGGCGGCAGCTCGTCAATCACCGACACGTCGAGATCGGCGTAATAACTCATGGACAGCGTGCGCGGGATCGGCGTGGCACTCATCATCAGCTGGTGGGGCTGGCGGCCCTTCTGGCGCAACGCCAGGCGCTGAGCAACGCCGAAACGGTGCTGCTCATCGATGATGGCGAGCCCGAGATTGGCAAACTCCACCTGTTCCTGAAACAGCGCGTGCGTTCCCGCTGCCAGCTGCGCCTCGCCCGATACCAGCCGCGCCACTGCGGCCTGCTTGTCTTTTTTGGACAAGCTGCCTGCCAGCCACGCCACCTCGATACCGAGGGGAGCAAACCACTGCCTGAGCTTGTGATAATGCTGCTCGGCCAGAATTTCTGTCGGTGCCATGAATACAGCCTGATACCCGTGTCCGATGGCTTGCGCAGCGGCGAGCGCTGCAACCACTGTCTTGCCGCTGCCCACATCGCCTTGCAACAGGCGCTGCATCGGGTGACAAGCGGCCAGGTCGGTGCGAATTTCCGTCCATACGCGCAACTGCGCAGCGGTGAGCCGAAACGGCAAGGCATTCTGCAGCTGTTCCACCAGCGCCACCGCTTCCGCCAATTTGGGCGCGTCCTGCGCACGTCGGGCATTGCGTGCCAGGCGCAGCGACAATTGCTGCGCCAGCAGTTCGTCGAACTTGATGCGCCGCCACGCCGGATGGGTTCGGTATTCGAGTTGAACAGACGGGATATCGGGGGGCGGATTATGCAGGGTGTGCACACTGCCGGCGAAATCCGGCAAATCAAAACGACTGCGCAGGTTATCCGGCAACGTGTCAGTCAAATCCGACTGCGCCAGCGCGGCACCGATATGTTTGCGGAGCAGCGTTTGCGCCACCCCGGCAGTCGTCGGGTAAATCGGAGTGAGACTGTCCGGCAACGGTACTTCCGGACTGACTGCGCGGTAACGGGGATGCACCATCTCCACCCCAAAAAAACCGCCGCGTACTTCCCCCAATGCGCGGATCAAATTACCCTCTGAAAACTGCTTCACCTGGCTACCGTAAAAATTGATGAAGCGCAGGTTAAGTTCGGCGCCGCTGTCGTCGCGAATACGCGCAATCAGCGCACGACGCGGTTTGTATTGGGCCTCGCAATGGGTCACCACACCCTGCACCTGGACAGAACGGCCCGGCAATGCCTCGGCAATGGTGGTAAGCCTGGTCTCATCTTCGTAGCGCAACGGCAGATGCAGGATCAAATCTGCCGGACCATGCAATCCCAGTTTGGCGAACGACGCGGGCAGCGCGCTGGCTGCCGCCATGGGTTTGACGCGACCTGCCGGTTTGGAGGATGCAGCCAATCAGTCCAGCACCATTACCCCGTCGGCCTCGACATCGGCGTCGCGTGGCAGTGCTGCCACGCCCACTGCAGCACGCGCCGGGTAGGGCTCGCTGAAATATTCCGCCATGATCTGGTTGACCTTGGCAAAGTGGCTCAGATCGGTCAGAAACACATTGAGCTTGACCACATCAGCCAGACTGCCGCCTGCAGCTTCGGCCACCGCCTTGAGATTCTGGAATACACGATGAACCTGCGCCTCCGTGCCTGCAGCCATCTGCATGGTAGCCGGGTCGAGCCCGATCTGGCCGGACAGATAAACGGTATTGCCCACTTTCACCGCCTGCGAGTAAGTACCAATCGCGGCCGGTGCAGCGTCGGTACGGATGATGTGTTTGCTCATGTGCGTTCCTGTCGGGTTTGAATGTTATGGGGTTTGCCGTGCGCAAAATTACTGCGTTTGCATGCGCCCGTCCTTGCGGTTTTTTACTCTCATGATGCGCACCACTTCGGGCAGAACCCGCAAACTGCGCATGATACGCGCCAGGTGCATGCGCTGTTCCACCTGCAAAGTGAAATAGATGGTGGTGTACTGGCTGCCGTCTTCCTCTTCCATCGCCACATTATCGATGTTGGAGCCTTCATCCGCGATGACCGCCGCCAACTTGGCCAGCACGCCACGCTGATTGAGGACGATGAGCTTGATGTTCACGTCGAACATCTTGGTCAGCCCCGGTTCCCATTCCACATCCAGCCATTTGTCCGGATCGTCCCGATAGTGTTTGATGGAGGGGCAATCGTGAGTATGGATGATCAGCCCCTGATCGGATTTGATGAAGCCGATGATCGGGTCACCCGGAATCGGGTGACAGCATTTGGCCAACTGAACCGCTACCCCTTCGGAGCCGCGAATGGCGATGGCACCATGCGGGCGTTGCATTGGCTGGCCCATCTCCTGTGCAAGCAGCTGGCGCGCCACCACCACATTGAGCCGTTTTCCCAGGCCAATGTCGGTGAGAACTTCCACACGTTCCTTGCCGGTTTCCTTGTGCAAACGCTCCCATCTGCTTGCCTGGTTTTTGCTCGGATCAGCACCCAGCGCACGCAGCGCCTGATCGAGCAGGCGCTCCCCCAGCTGGGCGGATTCTTCCGCGTGCATGGTGCGCAGGTAATGGCGGATATGTGCACGCGCCTTGCCTGAAACAACAAAATTAACCCAGGCAGGATTGGGCCACGCATTCGGCGAAGTCAATATCTCCACCTGGTCGCCGTTGCGCAATTGGACACGCAGCGGCATCAGTTCGCCGTTTACCTTGACTGCCGCACAATGATTACCGACATCCGTGTGCACCGCATAGGCAAAATCCACTGCTGTGGCGCCGCGCGGCAGCGAGAGTATCTTGCCATTGGGCGTGAATACGTAGACTTCGTCGGGAAACAGGTCCACCTTGATGTGCTCGAGGAACTCGGCTGAATCGCCGCCGCCTTCCTGAATCTCCAGCAGCGATTGCAACCACTGATGGGTTTTTTGCTGCACTTCATTGACGTTGCTGTCATTGCTTTTGTACAGCCAGTGCGACGCCACACCCGCCTCGGCCAGCTTATGCATTTCATGGGTGCGAATCTGGATTTCCAGAGGGGTGCCGAACGGACCGAATAACGTGGTATGCAGCGACTGGTAGCCATTGGCCTTGGGAATGGCGATGTAATCCTTGAATTTTCCGGGAATGGGTTTGTATAACCCGTGCATGCAGCCCAACGCCAAATAGCAGGAGGGAATGTCATCCACCAGCACCCGGAAACCGTAGATATCGAACACCTCGGAAAACGCCAGGGATTTTTCCTGCATTTTCTTGTAAATGCTATACAGATGTTTCTCGCGCCCGCTGACCAGGGCATGGATATTGGCGCCAGCAAGCTTGCCCTGAATCGCTTCGCGCACTTTCTCCACCACCTCCTTGCGATTACCGCGCGCGGCCCTGACCGCCTTGTCCAGCACACGGTAACGGTTAGGATGGAGGTTTTGAAAGCACAGGTCTTCCAGTTCCTGGTAGATGCTGTTGAGCCCGAGCCGATTGGCAATCGGAGCGTAGATATCGAGCGTTTCCTGGGCAATACGGCGCCGTTTTTCAACCGCCATCGACTCCAGCGTGCGCATGTTGTGCAGGCGGTCAGCCAGCTTGATGAGGATGACGCGCACGTCGCGCGCCATGGCGAGCAGCATTTTGCGGAAGTTTTCCGCTTGCGCGTGCTCCTCGGTCTGGAACTCCATTTTATCCAGCTTGGAGACACCATCCACCAGCTCCGCCACGGATTTACCGAAGCGTTCGCCGATTTCGTCCTTGGTGGTGGGCGTATCCTCGACTACATCATGCAACAGCGCGGCCATCAGGGCCTGCGGGTCGAGGTGCCACTTTGCCAGAATCCCGGTTACTGCGACCGGGTGATGGATGTATGCCTCGCCGCTCTTGCGAAATTGTCCGCTGTGCGCGGCGCGGCTGTACTCGAATGCGGCAGTGACCTGACGAATGTCCTCAGGCTTGAGGTAGGCCAGTTCCGCGCCGATTTCCTCGAGTTCTGGCATGGATTAACGTGATCAGGCGCGCCCGCGATTGAGGATTTCTCTGCCGACTTTACCCGCAGCGATTTCCTTCAAAGCCACCACGCTGGGTTTGTCGCGCCCGGCTTCAACCAGTGGCGTATGGCCATTGGCTAACTGGCGCGCGCGTATGGTGGCGACCAGCGTCAATTCAAAACGGTTGGTGATGGTGTTGATGCAATCGTCAACGGTAATACGCGCCATGATGTGTGATCCTTTAAGGGTTGAATTGGTGAAACAGGGAAGCGTGTCGCGCCAGTTGCCGGGCAATCAGCAAACGCCGGGTACGAAATATCGCACACAGATCCGCCACCGCCTCGGCAAAATCATCATTGATAATAACATAGTCAAACTCGCTGACATGGCTGATATCCTCTCGCGCGGCTGCCATACGCCGCTCGATCACCTCTGCGCTGTCCTGGCCGCGCCCGGTCAGACGATGCCGCAACGCATCGAGTGACGGCGGTACGATGAATACGCCTATCGCCTCGGGGAACAGCCGCCGCACCTGGGCTGCGCCCTGCCAGTCTATCTCCAGCAGGATATCGTCGCCCGCCGCGATCGCTTCACGTATCCAGCCCTGCGAAGTGCCGTAATGATTTCCGTATACCTCGGCGCTCTCGAGAAATTCTCCCGCCTCGAGCATGGCGACGAACTCCTCCTTGCTGACGAAATGATAGTCGCGACCATCGACTTCGCCCGGGCGCGCAGCGCGCGTGGTATATGAAATGGACAGGCGCACTCGCCCATCGCGCGCCAGCAACTCGCGCACCAGACTGGTTTTGCCTGCCCCGGAAGGGGCGGCGACAATAAACAGATTTCCCGGGATCATTACGGCTCCTTATTCCAGATTTTGCACCTGTTCGCGCATCTGCTCGATCAGCACCTTGAGATCCATGGCCACCTGGGTGGTCTCCACACTCACTGACTTGGAACCCAGGGTATTGGCCTCGCGGTTCAGCTCCTGCATGAGGAAATCCAGGCGTTTGCCAGCCGCGCCGCCCGCGTCGAGAATGCGCCGCACCTCCCGAAGGTGCATACCCAGGCGCGACAGCTCTTCGTCCACGTCTATTTTCTGCGCAAACAGCGCGATTTCCTGACGAATGCGTTCATCATCGGCGCTGCCCAGCGCATCGGCAAAACGCTGCACCAGCTTATCCTGATAAGCACGCACCAGCTCCGGCAGGCGCGGGGCGACGCGACCGATATGCGCTTCCATCTGCGCTGCACGTTCCAGCAGGTGCGCACTCAGCTTGGCACCTTCGCGCTGGCGGCTGGCAACAAATTCCACCAGCACTGTATCGAGCAGCTGCAGGCAGGGCTGCGTCAGATCCTGACTGGCGGCGGGGTCATCCAGCATGCCCGGCCAGCGCAGCACTTCAGCTACGCTGATTTGCTGCGCGTCCGGCATATACCCGGTCACCACCTCGCCCAAGGCGTTCAAGCGCTCTAGCAATGCCAGATTCAGCCGTATCTCGCGCTCTGCGCCGACACTGCTGCCCAGCAGCACACGGCATTCCAGCTTGCCGCGTTGAACGTGCTGCGCGATACGTTCGCGCAGCTGCGGTTCGATGGCCCGAAATTCATCGCCGCAGCGAAAATGAATTTCCAGATAGCGTGAATTCACAGAGCGCAGATCCAGGCTCAGATGCAGCCCGGCATAGTGCATCGACGCTGCCGCGTAACCCGTCATGCTAGATATCATTTGCAGTACCCACTAAACTTCCTTTACTTTATTACCGTTAATCAGACACAATTCGGTTCAAAACTTCGGCGGGATGCGCCAACTTCATAACAAACCCGCATGGTACATCGCTGATTCATGGCTGCTCAACCCAACTACGCTTTGCCCAATGGCTATCTGCTGATGGACTACCGCATCGTGCGCAAAATCGGCGGCGGTGGTTTCAGTCTGGTTTACCTGGCCTACGACAGCAATGACCAACCCGTAGCCATCAAGGAATACCTGCCCGGCAGTCTGGTCAAACGCGGTGAAAATGACCAGGTTGAACCCCTCACCCAGGAAAATGCCAACGCCTTCCGCTATGGCATGAAATGCTTTTTTGAGGAAGGCCGCTCACTGGCACGCATTCTGCATCCCAACGTGGTGCGGGTGGAAAATTTCTTCCGCGCCAATGACACCGTATATATGGTAATGCGCTATGAGCGCGGCAAAACCCTGCAGGATCACATCCGCGCGCATCGCGGAGAGGTTCGCGAAGGCTTTATCCGGCGCGTGTTTGCCGAACTGCTCAATGGCCTGCGCGAAGTGCATACGCAAAAACTGCTGCATCTGGACATCAAACCCTCCAACATTTATATCCGCATGGATGGATCGCCGGTGCTGATTGATTTCGGTGCCGCGCGTCAGACCCTGACCCTCGATCAGCCCCTGCTTGCCCCGATGTATACACCAGGCTTTGCCGCACCGGAACAGTACACTGATCAGACCATGCTGGGGCCATGGACAGACATCTATAGTGTAGGCGCCAGTCTGTATTCATGCCTGGCAGGCTTTGCACCGCAGGCAGCCGATGCGCGCCTGATCAGTGACAAACTGGCTTCCGCACGCTCGACCTGGTCAAGCGAATACTCGGAAAGCCTGCTGGGAATTGTCGATAGTTGCTTGCGCCTGAACTACATGGAGCGACCGCAGAGCGTTTTCGCGTTGCAAAAAGCCCTGATGGAAACGCCCCCACCGCTCAGCAAAAAGCGCAAAATAATGGCCAGCCTGCGCAAGACACTTAACCGCGAAATTTTTTGATCCAGGTAATAAGGAACAACATACCAATATGCGTTTTTCCATCTATCAGGCGAGCCGCCAGGGTGGCCGCGACTACAATCAGGACAGAGTTGCCTATTCTTACAGCCGCGACGCTCTGCTGATGGTTGTCGCCGATGGCATGGGTGGTCATTCGCACGGAGAACTGGCCGCCCAGATTACGGTTCAGACCCTGGCCGCCACTTTCCAGCGCCATGCACGTCCCAAGCTCAGCGACCCCGCCACCTTCCTGCATGGTGCACTGGAACGCGCGCACCTGGCCATCAACGACCACGCGCGCACCCACAATCTGACCGAAATACCGCATACCACCTGCGTGGCTTGTGTGCTGCAGGATGACAGCGCGTGGTGGGCGCATGTAGGCGATTCGCGACTCTATCTTTATGGTGACAACGGCCTGGTGACGCGCACTCGCGATCACTCCACCGTGCAGCAATTATGCGATGACGGCTTCATCACTCAGGAAGAGATGAAAAACCACCCTGACCGCAACAAAATCTATAACTGCCTGGGTGGCCTGATGTCGCCCGAAGTGGAAGTTTCGCGCCCGATACCGCTGTCCGAACACGACACGATACTGCTCTGTACCGATGGCCTGTGGGGAGCGCTCACCGAAGAACAGATCGCCGCCACGCTGCGCGCTTTTCCGCTCGCGCGTGCGATCGAATTTTTGATGGATCATGCAGAACTGCGCGCCGGCCATGCCGGTGACAACCTCTCGGCAGTTGCCATGACCTGGGGCACGATGGGCGAAAGCGGCAGCCAGTCGGTGTCCACTTTGACCATGCCCATCAATACCTTCACCACCAAAATGGACGATTTACCCGCCATACCTACTGATCTGGCAGAAGAAGAGGTGGAACGCGCCATTGCCGAAATCCAGGACGCCATCAAGAAATACTCAGGAAAATAATCGCATGAACTCCAGCCGTCCCAGCCAGCGCCGCCCCGATCAATTACGCAATATTCAGTTTACCCGCCACTACACCAAGCACGCAGAAGGCTCCGTACTGGTCGAATGCGGCGATACCAGGGTGATCTGCACCGCCAGCATCGTGGAAAAGGTCCCGACCTTTCTCAAGGGCAAGAATCAGGGCTGGCTGACCGCCGAATACGGCATGCTGCCGCGTTCGACCGGTAGCCGTATGGACCGCGAGGCTGCGCGCGGCAAACAATCCGGACGCACCCAGGAAATCCAGCGCCTGATCGGACGCTCGCTACGCGCTGCGGTGGACCTGGATAAACTGGGCGAACGCACCCTGCACATAGACTGCGATGTCATCCAGGCTGACGGCGGCACGCGCACCGCTTCCATCACCGGCGCTTTCGTAGCCGTGCACGATGCCATTGGCACGTTGCTCGAACACGGCCTGCTCACCGAGTCGCCGATCCGCGATTTTGTTGCGGCCATTTCGGTCGGCATTTACCAGGGTGTGCCCGTACTCGACCTTGATTACCTGGAAGATTCCGACTGCGATACCGACATGAACGTGGTGATGACCGGGCGCGGCAGCTTCGTCGAGGTGCAAGGCACTGCCGAAGGCGCAACATTCAGCCGTACTGAAATGGATGCGCTGCTCGATCTTGCCAGTCAAGGCATTCAGCAGCTCACTGTTGCACAAAAGACCGCCCTGGGAATTTGACCAGGGCTAATGCTTGCCCGGCGCCAGCTTCACTCCTCGCCGTTCCTCGGTAATGTAGGCCTGCAGTGCGATCATTTTGTAGTCATCGGCTGCGAGAGCCTTGCCTTCCAGGGGGTTCTGGATACACCAGTTAATCATTTCCCAGATTGGCGCTACCTTGCCGAGCTGTTTCTGGAATTTCGGATAGGTTTCCGGGTGGGTATTGGCGGCATTGGGATGACACTGTACGCAGGCCACGCCGTTGCTGCCCAGCTTGGAACTGGTCCAGAGTTCTCGGCCATCCTTGACCACTTTCGCGTATTGTTCCTGCCAGCGATTTAAATCCGCCTGGGTGAATTCATCCGCCTGCGCCGGCGCAGACAATACGCCCGCCAAGCCCGTCGCCATAATCCACAAGACAGCAAATTTCAGTTGTTCGAAATGCATGATCTCACTCCCTCCGGCCTTAATATTGAGTTTGCGGTGGAATACGCTTGTCCGGCGACTGGAATACGGTATCTTCCGGTTCGCCGGTTTTGGTATTGAAGGCAACGGTACGGTTGGTATTGCTGAACAAGTCATAATGCATATCCACGTTGCCGTTCGACAGGCTAATGAATTGCCATCCCGTTGCATCCCGCTCGAAGAACGGATCGGCGCGGTTCATCGGCACCGTGAGTTTGGGTAGATACTGTTCCGCCTGCGCATAAGTGGAAGGGTAAGGCCATGGCCAGGCAGTCGACATGACGGAGTTGAAGCTGATATTGCCGATCTGGTTATACTGGATCTGATGCACATGCCCATACAGCACGGTTACCTTGTTGAAGGGCCGCAGCAACGCCTGTACCTGTTCGGCATCGTCCGTCCAGAAGTTCCAGTTCTTGTAGATTTTTTGCAGCGGCGAGTGTGAAATCACGACGATGGGTGTGGCCTTGTTGATTTTTTCCAGATCTGACTTCAGCCAGTCGCGCTGCTTGTCGCCGACCATGAAAGGCGATCCGTTTGGGTTGTCCAGATCAGCCATCTCCAGCATGCGCTGTTCGGCAGTGGGCCAGCGTTTGTAAGTCCAGTCGTCATAAGTAAGGATGCTGTTCAGCACCACGAAATGCACACCTTTGTGATCAAAGCTATAGAACTGCGGCCCGAACAGCTTCTCCCAGTATTGCCCGAGATCCAGGTAATAATCATGTTCGCCCATTACGTGGTAAACCTTGTTACTGCGCAGCGCGGAGAGGATTTCCGCGCCATGGTCGAGCTCAGCTTTTTTGCCTAGCTGGGCAAGATCTCCGCCAAATACGATGAAATCCGGCTTGGGCGTGAGCAGATTGGCTTCCGCCACGGCGCGGATCAGGCCGCGATCCCAGTTATTTACAAACTTCGCACCCTTGATTTGCTGAAGATGCGCATCGGAAATATATGCAAAACTGAAGTTTTGCGAACTGTCGGCGAACGCCAACTCCACCATGCTGACGGGCAGCGCGCCTGCCACCGCCAGTACGCCGGCACTTTTCAGGAAATCCCGACGATTGATTGATTTGCTCATGCCTGTCCCCCTATTTTTTAGCCGTTTTGACTGATTTTGCATATTCCGGACTGGTCAGTGCCCCCAGAAAAGCAACTAAATCCGATATCTGCCGTTCGCTCAAATTCAACGGCCGGATGCCACCGCTCAGGAAGTCATTGACCCGTTCGCCTTTCTTGGTCACCCCGCCGTTGTTGTAGTGTATGACCACTTCCTTCAGGGTCTTCAGGCTGCCATCATGCATATACGGTGCGGTCATGGCGATATTGCGCAACGTCGAAGTTTTGAACGAACCCATGTCATCCAATGCATCGGTTACTGCAAAACGGCCTAGATTCGAGGTTTTCGGGTCGCTCAGCACGGCTTTGTCCACGTTTCCGCCTTGCGTCTTGGCTTTCAGGAATGTGTCCGCCAGGCGCGGTACATCTTTCTGCATCTGGTTAATGCCTATGCCGATATTGTGAAAGCGGTTATCGGTGAACAGCGCCTGATCTTGTTCCACGGTATGGCAGGAAACGCAGCGGCCCTGGCCCATAAATACCTGGAAACCGCGGATTTGCGCAGGAGTCATGGCTTTCTTGTCACCGCCGAAATAGTAGTGGTCGAAGGGCGAATCCCCTGCAACAATAGTGCGTTCGAAACTGGCGATGGCTTTTTTCACCTCCTCCATCGTCAACTGATCACCACTTTTGCCGAATACGGCTTTAAACGCCTTCACGTATTCCGGATCGGTTCGGATAATCTCGAGCACCGGCTGGTGGTTAGGAAGCCCCATTTCTACCGGATTCACCATGGGGTCCTTGGATTGCTCTTCCAAGCTTGGTTCTCGCCCATCCCAGAACAGCTTATGAAAATAAGCTGCGTTAACCACGGTCGGCGCATTGCGTGTGCCCTTGAGCTTGTTGATACCCTGCGAAACTCGCAACGGACTGTCGGTAAAAGTTTTTTTGGCATCGTGGCAGGTGGCGCAACTCACTTGCCCGGTAGAACTGAACCGCTTATCGTGGAATAATTTATCGCCCAGCTTGATTTTCTCCGGACTCTGTGGATTGTCCGCAGGAATGGGAACAGGCGGCAAGCCCAGCGGCGCAGCCATCGCTGTCAGGGAAATCGATGTTGCTGCGAGTGTCCATACACCAAACAAATAGCCTTTCATAATCCTCATAACCAGCTACTCCTTTACCTGACGTGGTCAAAACGTAAATGAAGCTCCGTAAAATAGGATGTGAAATTTAAAATTTATATGACAGAAATATTAAACAGAAGAAAATTACTGAACCGGGTACAGTAATTGGACTCAATATAGGATATAAAAAAAATAAATCAAATACTGGAGGTTTTCTTAGCCATGCAAAAACTCGTCGTCGCCAGCAACAATCCCGGCAAGCTGCGCGAAATCAGCCGCATCCTCGCGCCGCTAGGGTTTGAAGCCGTGCCGCAATCCGCCTACAACGTGCCCGAAGCGGAAGAACCCTATGTCACCTTTGTCGAAAACTGCATCGCCAAGGCGCGCCATGCTGCGCACCAAACCGGTCTGCCGGCACTGGCCGACGACTCCGGCATCTGCGTGGACGCCCTTGGGGGCGCGCCAGGCGTGTATTCTGCACGCTATGCCGGCGAACCCAAATCCGACCAGCGCAATAATGAAAAGCTGATTGCCGCGCTCGCCGGACAAAGCAACCGGCAGGCTCATTATTACTGCGTGATTGTCTATCTGCGCCATGCGGATGATCCGCAACCGCTCATAGCCGAAGGCAGCTGGCACGGCGAAATCATCGACACGCCGCGCGGCGATGGCGGATTCGGTTACGACCCCTACTTTTTGGTGCCCGCATTAGGCAAGACAGGTGCCGAGTTGGCACCCGATGAGAAAAACACGATCAGTCACCGCGGGAAGGCGCTGCTGCAACTGGTGGATAAACTACGTTCCGGTCAATGATGCGGGCAATCCGCCAACCATCACGCCCGTAAACCGGTCAGTTCATCCAGATCAAACCCCCACTTCCCCGAGTCTTCCAGATTGGCGATAATCTCCGGCGATCTCGACAAGTCGATCAATTCCGGTTTGATATGCGCATTCGAACGGGTTGAGAAAAACACCTTGATCACCGGCGCAAGCAGGCTTTTTTCGGACTGCTCCAACACCACACCCAGACGCCCGGACTTGAGTTTGACCAGAGTACCCGCCGGATAGATGCCCACCGTTTTGACGAAAGCGCGGAAAACCGCCTCGTCAAAGCGGCCGTCTTTCCATTCGGTCATTTTGCGGATCGCCTCGCCGGGTGCCCAGCCCACTTTGTAACAGCGCTCCGACGTAATCGCGTCATAGACATCGCACACGGCGCCCATACGCGCATACAAACTCAATGCCTGGCCGGAAAGGCCGTCCGGATAGCCTGTCCCAACCACGGTCTCGTGATGATGCAAACACACGTCCAGTGCTATATCGTTCACGTCGGGACAACTTTTGAGCATCTCCCAGCCCTGCTGCGGATGCGCTTTGACAATCAGAAACTCTTCGTCCGTCAGGCGTCCAGGCTTGTTCAATATCGCGCCAGGAATAGCCATCTTGCCCACGTCGTGCAACAAACCCGCCATCCCCACTTCTTTCAGAACCGCGTCTTCCAGACCCATCTGGCGACCCAAAGCAATCATCAGGGCGCATACCGCAACCGAGTGTAAATAAGTGTAATTGTCCGCATTTTTCAGTCGTGCAAGGCTTAACAATGCATCGGAGTTACGCGCTATCGACTGGTTAATTTCCTCCACCAGCGCTCCCACTTCTTCCAGCTTGATGGCATTTCCCATGCGCGCCTCGCCAAACATGGAGGTGACGGCCTGTGCCGCCTTGGCGTGAACCTTTCTGGCGCGCACCAGTTCATCCTGCAAGGATGCTCTCGGCGGTGCTTTTTCTTGTGTAGTCTTGGCCAGCAGCTGAAAAGTATTATCGACGCGCGCTTTTTCGGTTTCGGTGGTAACCGCGGGGACAATCGCCTCTACATCCAGCCCCTTGCTGATATCGATCCATACTTCTTTGACACCACATTGCTTGAGCGTATTGAAATCCGCATCTTCGGAAAGCGGGAATGATTTCTTCCAGAACGGATGATCCATCCAACTGCCACAGATTTCGTGAATGAACATCCCCAGACGCGCATCTCGTATATTGATTTTTTTTAGCATAATCGGTTATCGGCAAAACTTTGACTGACTTTAACAAACCGGGAATAAATACTGCAACGCATTGATTCCGCGATTAATGCGCATCGTTTATGCCCAACACTCATGGCCTCGTTGCGCATCGGCGGTACAATCCCGTCCATGAATGTCCTCCCGTTAGAATTCCGCCTCACCGCATTACCGCCGCTGGCGCTGTATATCCATATTCCCTGGTGCATCAAAAAATGCCCTTATTGCGACTTCAATTCGCATACGGCGCGCGATGCGTTGCCGGAGACGCGTTATATCGAAGCGCTCACGCGCGACCTGGAATCGGCACTGCCGCTGATCTGGGGGCGCGGCATCCATTCCATCTTTTTCGGTGGCGGCACGCCCAGCCTGTTTTCAGCCGAGGCGATCGACACCATTCTCAGCATGGTACGCACGCTGACCCGGCTCGATCACTTTGCCGAGATCACTCTGGAAGCCAACCCCGGTACGGTGGAGGCGGGGAAATTCGCGGGTTTCAAGGCAGCGGGAGTGAACCGGCTGTCACTCGGCGTGCAGAGTTTCGACCCCGGCCACTTGCGCGCGCTGGGGCGCATCCATGACGACCGGGAAGCGCATCGCGCGGTGGAGATTGCCGCCTCCACGTTCGAGAATTTCAACCTCGACCTGATGTACGCGCTGCCCGGTCAAACCCTGCAACAGGCCCAGCGCGATGTGGAAACGGCACTGGGCTATGCGCCGCCGCACCTGTCGTGCTACCACCTCACGCTGGAGCCGAACACGCCGTTTCATGCTGCGCCACCCTCGCTGCCGGACGATGATTTATCCGCCGACATGCAGATGATGGTGGAAGCCACCCTGGTGAGTGCCGGCTATCTGCACTACGAAACCTCTGCCTTCGCCCGACCGCAGCACCAGTGCCGCCACAACCTGAACTACTGGCGGTTTGGCGACTATCTCGGCATTGGCGCCGGAGCGCACGGCAAACTGTCGTTCCATGACCGCATCATTCGTCAAATGCGCCACAAACATCCGCGCGAATATATGGAGCATGCACTAACAGGCAATCCGATACAGAGCGAACAAGCCGTCGCGCGTGCCGATCTGCCGTTTGAATTCATGATGAATGCGCTGCGCCTCACCGATGGCTTTGACACGGCACTGTTCACCGAGCGCACCGGACTGCCGATTACCGCTGCACAAACCGCGCTGGACGAGGCTGAGCGGCGCGGATTGATTGTGCGCGACCATGTGCGCATCGCGCCATCCCAGACCGGACGGCGCTTTCTCAACGACCTGCTGGGCTTGTTCCTGCCATGAATACTACCGTGACACCGCTGCAGACCGGACTGCTGTTCGCCACGCTGGGCGTACTGGCATGGTCGGGGATTCAGCCGCACGATTATTTCACCTGGTTGCTGGAAGTCATGCCGGTACTGATCGCACTGCCGCTGCTGATAGCCACGCGCAAGGCTTTTCCGCTCACGCCACTGGTCTATATGCTGATTGCGTTGCATGGCGCAATTCTGATGGTGGGCGGGCATTACACCTACGCGGAGGTGCCGCTGTTCAACTGGCTGCGCGACACCTTTGACCTCGCGCGCAATCACTATGACCGCGTCGGACATTTTGCGCAGGGCCTGGTACCGGCGCTGGTGACGCGGGAAATCCTGCTGCGCTGCACGCCGTTGCAACGCGGCAAGATGCTGTTTTTTCTGGTGGTGTGCGTGTGCCTCGCCATCAGCGCGACCTATGAGCTGATCGAATGGGGCGTGGCCGAAGCCAGCGGCAGCGATGCGGTGGCTTTTCTCGCCACCCAGGGCGATATTTGGGATACGCAAAAAGATATGGCCTTCGCATTGCTGGGCAGCATCCTCGGGCAGCTGGGTTTCGCGCGCCTGCATGACCACCAGTTGCGCGCCTTGACAGATACATATCGGCCGATATGATGCATCCAATGCGCAGTAACGTGCGCCAAATAGCGGCGAAATCTGCGCCGGCACGGTCTGTAATGCCGCCGCACCGCTCATGACTGCTGGTATGAAGGCTGCACGAGCGTAGCCCAAAAACCATCAAGTCTGCCGCCACACTGCGTCAATGTAGCGCCAGCTGATTTCCCACATCAATATGCTGAAAGCCTGACACCATGATTGATCCCATCCAGCGTCCGCGCACTCTGGCCCCTCCGCCGCTGGTTTATGCAGTGGGGCTGATCGCGTCATGGTGGCTGGAACATCGCTTCCCGCTGGGTTTTGGCGTTACCCCGCTGTTGCATATACTGGGCTGGGCCGGTGTAGGACTAGGCGGCGCACTGATGCTGTGGGCGGTGTTCACCATCTGGCGTCATCGCACCACGGTAAACCCCTACAAGGGCGCATCCGAGCTGGTGACCAGCGGCCCTTTCGCATTCTCGCGCAACCCGATTTATCTGGCCGACGTGGTGATTTACCTGGGCGTGATGCTGCTCATCGGCAGTTTTTGGCCGCTGGTATTCGCGCCGCTGGTATGGGTCATCATGCGCTATGGCGTGATTGCCCACGAAGAGGTTCACCTGCATGCCAAATTTGGCGCATCCTATAATGATTACTGCGCCCGAGTGCGGCGCTGGATTTAAGCTCATCGCCATGCGTCGCTGTGAAACAGCAAACCGCGAGACACTGCCATAGACTTTGCTTCTCAAGTGGCTAACAAGGACAAAGACATGGACAACCACCGTTGCGATCACGATCCCGCCGGGCACCCCATTCCAGGCAGCATCGGCATTCCGCGTCAGGGCGAATTCGACCCGGCTGCGTTCGAGCAGGCCGTCACCGATTTGCTGCGCGCGTGCGGGGTCAACCCGAACAGCACCCACACCGGAAAAACCGCACAACGCGTACGCGAGCTATGGCAAAAACGCCTGCTCGGCGGCTATGCCATTGACCCCGCCGAAGCGCTGGGCGAAGGCTTCGAAGACAGCCGCCAGGACATGGTGGTGGTGCGCGGCATCGCCATCCACGGCGTCTGCCCGCACCACCTCGTGCCGTTCCGCGGCGTCGCCCACGTGGCCTATATCCCCGGCGGACGCCTGCATGGCTTCGGCCGCATCGCCCGCCTGGTCGACGCCATCGGCCACCGCTTCACCTACCAGGAATGGATGACGCGCGACATCGCCGAGGCGCTGATGACCCACGGCAAAGCGCTGGGGGCCGCGTGCATCATCGAAGCCGAACAACTGTGCCTGTTGCTCGGAGAAGACCGGCGCGGCGACGAGCGCGTTGTGACACAGGCGTTTACCGGGCGTTTTCATAGCAGCGACCAGACGCGGAATGAGTTTTTGCGGGCGTTGTAGGGTAAAAAGGTTTTCGGAATTTAGTGTGAGAAGCGCCGGGCTTAGGGCTGCTAATGACCCGTCTCGAGCCCTCGGCAACGACTTCCGGTTTGATTCTCGGCTATCCAGATTGAGGCTGGGTGGCATCGTTCGTGGGCATGCAGCGGCTCAGCAAGAAGCCTTGAATCGAAGTCGACGTTTTGCCGGGATCTGCCTAACCCCAAAAAAATATTTACTCGTCGCTCACCCCGCTTCCATCAAGCAATTCTCCGTCTCACCCAGCAACGAATCCTGAATAGGTTGCCAGCATGAACTGACTCAATATTCCGTACCTGTTTTGCTCCTGTTTACGATTTCCGCCGTCAAGCTGAAAGTATTTCATCTGGCGTGTTCGGTAACGAACGGACCGTGCGCGTTTTCAAATTTATGCTTAAGTCTTTAAAGGAGAAAATAGTCATGAGCTACTTGGATCGCGATACCTTAGGCATGTATAAATCCCAAGATGAAAAAGGCCCCGGCCCCTCGTTAATGGGTGCCGATACATTGATGGGCAACGATGTCTACAATCACAAGGAGGAAGACCTCGGCGACACCAAGGAAATAATGCTGGATATGCGCAGCGGCAAAGTTGCATATGCTGTATTGTCGTTTGGCGGATTTCTCGGTATGGGCGAAAAATTATTCGCGGTACCCTGGAACGCCTTGACGCTCGATACCGCGAATAATCGTTTTATTTTGAGTATGGAAAAGGATCGCTTGAACGATGCGCCCGGCTTCGACAAGGACAGCTGGCCCAGTATGGCAGATCCAACCTGGGTGGCTGGACTCCATTCTTACTATGGCACCAAACCGTATTACGATCCTCTAGCGTAAACATCTGGTCTGGCCGGCTCCACAACATTGCCCCCCTGGTGATGGTTGGCAACCCCAGCCGTGGCGTCGTTCAGCGCGGCATTGGGGCGGGTCAATTCTCGTGGAACAATTGTAACTGCCGCGTAAAAAAGAAAATGCGCGCCCCCTGTATGAGCGCGCGCTCTGGTGAATCAAATACCCTCCAGCCAGCTTGCTCGCCCAATGAGTAAATAAAAAGTGAGCAGGGGTTTTATCGTTTTTAGGTTGGAATAAGGTTTGCCATGGCGAAAAATAATATCCCGCGTCACGTCGGTTTCATTCCCGATGGAAATCGCCGTTGGGCCATGGATCATGGTCTGCCCAAAGAAGCCGGATATGCCAATGGTATCGACCCAGGGTTGGTATTGTACGAGCAATGTAAAGAATGTGGGGTCGATGAAATTTCCATCTACGGCTTTACCCGGGACAACACCAAGCGGCCTTCCATTCAGAAACAGGCATTCAGCGACGCCTGCGTTGCATTCGCTTTTGAGATTGCACGCCGTGGAGCGGCTCTGATTGTGGTCGGCGATGAGACTTCGACACAATTCCCCGAGGTGTTAAAAGAATTCCGGCAGCGCCGGGGGGTCGGAATGAAGGTGAATCTACTCATCAACTATGGCTGGGAATGGGATCTGGCCGGTCTTAAAAACGGCGGTCTGCGTTCAGATGAGGTTTCACGCCTGGATTTGATTGTACGCTGGGGAGGAGGACGCCGATTGAGCGGCTTTCTTCCGGTGCAATCGGTTTATGCTGATTTTTATGTGATTGATGAATATTGGCCAGATTTTGATCCGCAGCATTTTGAGCACGCACTCGCCTGGTTTAAAAACCAGGACCAGACCCTCGGCGGGTAATGTAGTGGACCCCGGTTTTAAGGTAGAAGACGGAAACGCTGGGTGTCGAAAAACCTTATCGTGCTCAATTTCCCGAATTCTGGGGCGACCCCTGACAGGAGAATGGAAACTTTTGACCGATATCGGACCAACATTCCGACTACGCTCCATAATAAATTCCGGATAACCAAATAAATCCCGCTCAGCGGGGTTTATTGTCCAACCCAATTCAGGCATATCTTGACGCATTGCGGCGCGCAGCAGCAGTCAGCGCTCTGCCGAAAAATCGGCGTGATTGGCGAGCTTGCCGAGTAGGGTCCGCACTGGATTGCAGCACGATCACCGCGCATGCACCCGCTTGAATCACGTTTTGCCTCTTCCCTCTGCCGCGCACCTTGCCAGTGCGCAATGTCTATACTGGGTTCATGCAAGTGTCATGCAATGGCACCAATTGCCCTCAATACAGTCCAATATCGGACGTTACTTATTTGGCATGCACCTTGCTGGAGTCAGCACAGCACCCGATTGTTCATCAATTAGGAGTTCGTTATGGGTCTATTCAATCAGTACATCGAACGCTACCGCCGCGAGGAAGAGGAATATTCGCTGGAGGAATTCCTCGACATCTGCAAACAGGATCCGTCTGCCTATGCCAGCGCCGCCGAGCGCATGCTGGCGGCCATCGGCGAGGCGGAACTGCTCGATACCCGCCAGAACCCACGTTTGTCACGCATTTTTTCCAACAAGGTCATCAAGGTCTATCCGGCGTTCAAGGATTTTTATGGCATGGAGGAGACAATAGAGCAGATCGTGTCCTATTTCCGCCACGCTGCGCAGGGTCTGGAAGAACGCAAGCAGATTCTGTATCTGCTGGGACCGGTGGGCGGGGGTAAATCGTCACTGGCGGAAAAGCTCAAACACCTGATGGAAAAAGCGCCGTTCTACGCCATCAAGGGTTCGCCGGTGAACGATTCGCCGCTGTCGCTGTTTGCTGCGGACGAGGACGGCGAAATTCTGGAGCAGGAATACGGTATTGCGCGTCGCTATCTGGGCAAGGTGCTGTCGCCGTGGGCGGTCAAGCGCCTGCACGAGTACAACGGCGACATCACAAAATTCCGCGTGGTCAAGCGCTGGCCTTCGGTACTGGGGCAGATGGGGATTTCCAAGACCGAGCCGGGCGACGAAAACAACCAGGATATCTCCTCGCTGGTGGGTAAGGTCGATATCCGCAAGCTGGAAAAATATTCGCAGGATGACGTCGATGCCTACAGCTTTTCCGGCGGATTGTGCCTGTCCAACCAGGGGCTGATGGAATTCGTCGAGATGTTCAAGGCGCCGATCAAGGTGCTGCACCCGCTGCTGACCGCCACGCAGGAAGGCAACTACAAGGGCACCGAGGGCTTCGGCGCGATTCCGTTCGACGGCGTGATACTGGCGCACAGCAACGAATCGGAATGGACGACGTTCCGCAACAACAAGAACAACGAAGCGTTTCTCGACCGTATCTATATCGTCAAGGTGCCGTATTGCCTGCGCGTGTCCGAGGAAGTGAAAATTTACGAGAAGCTGATGCAGCACAGCTCGCTGTCGGAAGCGCCGTGCGCCCCCGGCACGCTGGAAATGCTGGCGCGATTTTCCGTGCTCACGCGGCTGAAAGAGCCGGAAAACTCCAGCATCTATTCCAAGATGCGCGTCTATGATGGCGACAATCTCAAGGATACCGACCCCAAGGCCAAGAGCTATCAGGAATACCGCGATTTTGCCGGGGTGGACGAAGGCATGACGGGGATTTCCACGCGCTTTGCGTTCAAGATTCTGTCGCGCGTGTTCAACTTCGACCACACCGAGGTGGCCGCCAACCCGGTGCATCTGCTCTACATACTGGAACAGCAGATCGAGCAGGAGCAATTCGCACCCGAAGTGGAACAGCGTTACGTCGCCTACCTGAAAGAATTTTTGTCGCCGCATTACGCCGAGTACATCGAGAAGGAATTGCAGACCGCCTATCTCGAGTCGTATTCGGAGTATGGTCAGAACATCTTCGACCGTTACGTGACCTACGCTGACATGTGGATCCAGGATCAGGAATACCGCGACCCGGACACCGGCGAGAGCCTTGACCGCGGCCAGCTCAATGCCGAGCTGGAAAAAATCGAGAAGGCTGCCAGCATCGCCAATCCCAAGGACTTCCGCCATGAGGTGGTCAACTTCGTACTGCGCGCGCGCGCCCAGAATCACGGCAAGAACCCGGCTTGGACCAGCTATGAAAAGCTGCGCGTGGTGATTGAAAAACGCATGTTCTCCAGCACTGAGGACCTGCTGCCGGTGATTTCCTTCAACGCCAAGGCATCCAGCGAAGAGCAGAAAAAGCATCACGACTTCGTCCAGCGCATGGTGTCCAAAGGCTACACCGACAAGCAGGTGCGCTTGCTGGCCGAATGGTATCTGCGCGCCCGTAAAACCTCATGATGGAATTGTTGCCATGAGCCAGCTCGTCGATCGCCGCCTGTCCGGCAAAAACCGCAGCGCCGTCAACCGCCAGCGCTTTCTGCGCCGTTTCAAGGTGCAGATACGCGAAGCTGTGAAGCAGGCGGTTTCCAGCCGCAAAGTGGCTGATCTGGCGCGCGGTGAGAAGATTTCCATACCTGCCAAAGGCATGTCCGAGCCGGCATTCCATCACGGCCCGGGCGGCCGCCGCAACATCGTCCATCCCGGCAACCGCGAGTTCGTACGCGGCGACAAGGCAGATCGCCCCCCCAGCGGCGGCGGAGGTGGGGGCGGCGGCAGCGCCTCGGAAGACGCCGAAGGCATGGACGATTTCGTGTTCGAACTATCGCGTGAAGAATTCATGGACTATTTTTTCCAGGATCTGGCGCTGCCGGACATGGTAAAGAAACAGCTCGCCGCCGTGCCCGAGGTGAAACGCACACGCGCCGGATTCGTCAGTCAGGGCAACCCGTCCAGTCTGCATGTGGTGCGCTCCATGAAACAGGCCATCGGCAGGCGTATGGCGATGTCATCCAGCCCGCGCGAAGCATTGCGTGAAGCCGAAGAAGCGTTGCAGCAACTACTGGATCAAGGCCGCGACGCCAGCCCTGAAGCCGACGCCCTGCGTGAGGAAATAGTCAGTCTCAAGGCACGCATTGCCGCCGTGCCTTTCATCGATACCTGGGACTTGCGCTACGCCAACCGGGTGGACAAGCCCACACCGAGCAGCCAGGCCGCAATGTTCTGTCTGATGGATGTATCCGGCTCAATGGACGAAAACCGCAAAAATATCGCCAAGCGCTTTTTCATGCTGCTCTACCTGTTTCTCACCAAAAGCTACGAGCGCATCGATCTGGTGTTCATTCGTCACCACACGACGGCCAAAGAGGTCGATGAGGAGGATTTCTTTTCTTCGCGCGAATCCGGCGGCACAGTAGTATCCAGTGCGCTGGTGCTGATGCGCGACATCATCCGCGAGCGCTATCCTTCGGCCAACTGGAACATCTATGCTGCGCAGGCGTCGGATGGCGACAACTGGGAAAACGATTCGCCGCGCTGCCGGGAACTGCTGGTGCAGGACATTCTGCCTCTGACGCAGTATTTCGCTTACGTCGAAATCGAAACCGAACAGCCGCAAAGCCTGTGGCGTGAATACACTCAGGTCAGTGCAGCCAGCCGGCGCTTTGCCATGCAACGCATCCTCTCGCTGGAAGACATCTACCCGGTATTTCGTGAACTGTTCAGGAAAAAGGTGGCCTGATATGACCGATACAAATCCCGCCGTCGAACGTCGGCCTTTGTCCGAAGGTTCCGAATGGACCTTCGAGCTGCTCGACACCTACGATCGCGAGATCGGCTTGGCCGCTGCGCACTACGGACTGGACACTTACCCGCGCCAGATCGAGGTCATCACCTCCGAACAGATGATTGACGCCTACGCCTCGGTCGGCATGCCGGTCGGCTATCACCACTGGTCCTACGGCAAAGGCTTTCTGTCTACGCAAAAAAGCTACCAGCGCGGCCAGATGGGGCTGGCCTACGAAATCGTCATCAATTCCAGCCCGTGCATCGCCTACCTGATGGAAGAAAACACCATGACCATGCAGGCGCTGGTGATTGCGCATGCCGCCTATGGCCACAATTCTTTTTTCAAGGGCAATTACCTGTTCCGCACCTGGACCGACGCCGAGGGCATCCTCGACTACCTGGTATTCGCGCGCAATTTCATCGCCGAGTGCGAGCAGCGTCACGGCGAAGAAGCCGTCGAAGACATGCTCGACTCCTGCCACGCCCTGATGAATTACGGTGTAGACCGTTACAAGCGCCCGACCCGGCTCTCCATGGCCAAGGAACAGGCGCGCCTGATCGAGCGCGAAACCTATCTGCAGTCCCAGGTCAACGACCTGTGGCGCACGCTGCCCAGCCGGAGGCCAGAAGGTGAACGGCGCAAGACCAGCCGCTTTCCTGCCGAGCCGCAAGAAAATCTGCTGTACTTCATCGAAAAAAATGCCCCGCGTCTCGAACCATGGCAGCGCGAAATCGTCCGGATCGTCAGGAAGATCGCCCAGTATTTCTACCCCCAGCGCCAGACTCAGGTGATGAACGAAGGCTGGGCCACGTTCTGGCACTACACCCTGTTAAATCACCTGTACGACGCGGGAAAGCTCACCGATGGCTTCATGATGGAATTCCTGCAAAGCCACACCAATGTGGTCTATCAGCCGCCGTTTCACAGCCGCGCCTACAGCGGCATCAACCCATACGCGCTGGGCTTTTCGATGTTTCAGGACATTCGCCGCATATGCGAACACCCCACCGACGAAGACCGCCACTGGTTCCCGGAACTGGCCGGTAGCGACTGGAAGCAGTCGCTTGATTTCGCCATGCGCAACTTCAAGGACGAAAGCTTCATCGCCCAGTACCTGTCGCCCAAACTCATCCGCGACTTCAAACTGTTCGCCGTGTGCGACGACGACACCGAGGACAAGCTCGAAATCAGCGCCATCCATGACGACGCCGGCTATCGCGCGGTGCGCCAGCGCCTGGCCGAACAATACAACCTTGGCAACCGTGAACCCAACATCCAGGTCTACAACGTCGACGCCTACGGTGACCGCGCCCTGACCTTGCGCCACTACATGCACGATCGCCGCCCGCTCGGCGACACCACCCCGGAAATGCTGCGCCACATAGCGCGCCTGTGGGGCTATAACGTGCGGATGGAAAGCGTGGATCAGGACGGAATAGCTACCACCGTGGGACTGTGCGAAGTTTGAACCTGAAAAAATCAGTTAGCCACAGAGAACACAGAGTTCACAGAGGCAGCGGGGTTCGCAGGGATGGGCGGGGCTTGTCGCCCAACTCGCAAAAAAATAGGTTGCCGTAAATATTGGTTTCATCCATCCGGTGAAGCAGAAAAATAGGTGGAAACCGCTTCATCTCTTTGTTCTCTGTGGCTTGAATCGCGATTTTTAGGTTGAATCTCACAAGCTCCCTGCAATCGCAACACGTCAGGCAGCCAATAAAAAACCCCGCCGCAGCGGGGTTTTTTCAGCCATATCCAGACCTATTTTTTCATGTTTTCCGGGCCTTTGGCTTTCAGGCACTCGCTCATGAATTTTTTGTGCTCCGCGCCTTTCATGCCTTTGGAAGCAGTCGAGCATGCGCCCATGGCGTTTTTGGGTTTGGCGGCAGCGGCAGGCTCGCCTTTCGCTGGTGCAGCAGCAGGTGCCGACAGGCAACTCTTCATGAAGGCTTTGCGTTCTTCACCTTTGAGTGACTTGGCTGCGGCATCTTTATTGCATGCGCCCATTTTGGTTTGCTGTTCGGTTTTTGCCGATGCAGAGAATGGAGTAAAGGCAAGTGCTGCGGCCATAATCAGTGCTGTCATCAATTTATTCATGTCGTCTCCACAATTCGGTTAGGAAAAGCCAGCCACGGGTGTGACCTGGGCAGTATAACGAATCACGCTGCTGGATAGTTGACACGCCTACGCGTCGATATCAGCCGGCTTCCCGTACAATACGCCAATGGAAACACACGCTTTTGCCGGTTTGACACCGGATCACGTGCTCGACGCCGTCGACAGCCTCGGCTTGCGCACCGACGGCCGCCTGCTCGCGCTCAACAGCTATGAAAACCGTGTGTATCAGGTCGGCATGGAGGACAACGCGCCCATCGTCGCCAAATTCTACCGCCCGCAGCGCTGGAGCGACGCCGCCATACTCGAAGAGCACGCCTTTGTGAGCGATCTCGTGGGCCGCGAAATACCCGTCGTGCCGGCGCTGTCCATGCATGACCGCACACTGCACACCCACGCCGGCTTCCGTTTCAGCGTGTTCGCCAAGCACGGCGGCCGCGCCCCGGAGCTGGACAATCCCGCCACGCTGGAGTGGCTGGGCCGCTTCATCGGCCGCATCCACGCGGTCGGCGCCATTGCCCCCTATCAGCACCGCCCCACGCTCGATATCGCCAGCTTTGGCGAGGAACCCAGCACCTACCTGTTAAGCCACGACTTCATCCCGATTGAACTGGTTGAAGTCTATCGCGGCGTGGTGGCGCAGGCGCTGGACGGCGTGCGTCATTGCTTCGACCGTGCCGGAGAAGTTGCCAGCCTGCGCCTGCACGGCGATTGTCACATCGGCAACGTGCTGTGGACGGACGCCGGGCCGCATTTCGTGGATTTCGACGACAGCCGCATGGGACCCGCGGTGCAGGACCTGTGGATGCTGCTGTCCGGCGAACGCGGCGAGATGACGCGACAGCTCGCCGACCTGCTGGCCGGCTACGAGGATTTCCACGATTTCGACCCGCGCGAACTGCACCTGATCGAAGCCCTGCGCACCTTGAGGCTGATCCACTACGCTGCCTGGATTGCCCGGCGCTGGGACGACCCGGCTTTCCCCGCAGCGTTCCCCTGGTTCAATACCCAGCGCTACTGGCAGGACCGCATCCTGGAACTGCGCGAGCAGATCGCGCTGATGGACGAGCCGCCGCTGTGGGTGGGGTGATTTCCAACAGCATGCGCCACAGACATCTCAGAAAGTACGTAGCCAGCATTGGCTGTTTTTCTCTGAGCCTTCTGTGATCTCCGTGGCAAAATCCGTTTTCAGCACCAAGGAGTACCCCAATGCCCACCGATACCGAAATCATCGACGCCACCCGAACCTGGCTCGAACAAGCCGTCATCGGCCTCAACCTCTGCCCATTCGCCAAGGCTGTCCACGTCAAACAGCAGATTCGTTATGTCGTGAGTGCGGCCACTACCCCTGAAGCGCTGCTCGAAGACTTGCTGACTGAATTGCGTACGCTGCAGGACACCGACGCCGAGCAAACCGATACCACGTTGCTGATCCACCCGTACGTGCTAGGTGATTTTCTTGACTACAACGATTTTCTCGACATCGCCGATGCCGCCGCTGCCGAGCCGGAATTCGACAACGCGTTCCAGATTGCCAGTTTCCATCCCCAATACCAGTTCGCCGACACGGCCCCGGACGACATCGAGAACTACACCAACCGCTCGCCTTACCCGATGCTGCACCTGTTGCGCGAAGCCAGCGTGGAGCGCGCCGTGGCTGCCTTCCCGGAAGCCGAACAGATTTTTGAAAAGAATATGGAAACGCTCAATGCACTGGGGCTTGAGGGATGGAACAAATTGGGGGTGGGTAAGGCTTGAGCGGCTTTAGCCACAGAGATCACAGAATTCACAGAGAAAAACGCCCCATCGGCTTGAGCACTGAAAACTCTGTGATCTCTGTGTTCTCTGTGGCAAATGAACCTGGAAAAAGCAGTTAGTCCACGAAAAACACGAAAAGCACGAAATGGGGTAAGCGGGCATTTCGCCATAAGGCGAAGGCTCGCAAAATATTCAAAGAGATATCAAGCCGTATATCGTTACCCAATGGGTGAATGACTCGGTTTGTATAATCTGTTGATTTATTTCGTGCTTTTCGTGTTTTTCGTGGATCAATAGCCGTTTTTAGGATGAATTTTTCAAATAGCGCCCAGCCAGGCCAACACCCCTAAGCCTGCTGCACGTCCGCTGGCAAAACACGCGGTCAGCAAATAGCCACCGGTAGGCGCCTCCCAGTCGAGCATCTCACCCGCGCAAAATACGCCGGGCAGAGTGCGCAGCATTCCGTGCGCATCCAGCGCCTCGAACATCACGCCACCCGCACTGCTGATCGCTTCGTCGAGCGGGCGCGGGGCGATCAGGCGTATCGGCAGGGCCTTGATGAGGGCGGCCAGGCGCGCAGGATCGGCGAAATCTTCGGCACTGCCGATTTCACGCAGCAGCGCCATTTTGACGCCATGAATATTCACACGGCTGTGCAGGTGGCTGGACACCGAACGCGAACCGCGCGGGTGGGCGATTTCCCGGGTGAGGCGCGCCCGTTCCCAGCCGGGGGCAAGGTCGAGGTGGATCGTGGCTGACCCGGTTGCGGCAATGGCGTCGCGCAGCCGCGCGGAAGCGGCGTAAATCAGCCCGCCTTCCAGCCCGGTGGCGGTCAGCATCAGCTCACCCTGTTTGCGGAATGGCGCACCGGCGGCAGCGGTGAAATCCAGCACCACGGACTTGATCGCCTGACCGGCAAAGCGGCTGCGCAAGTGCTCGCTCCAGCCTACGTCGAAGCCGCAGTTGGCGGGTTGCAGCGCGGCGACCGGCACGCCCTGCGCCTGGAGTATCGGCACCCAGGCACCGTCCGAACCCAGTTTCGCCCAGCTGCCGCCGCCCAGCGCCAGCACCACGGCGTCTGCGCGGATCTGGCGTTCGCCATCCGGAGTGGCAAAGCGCAGTGCGTTGTTTTCTACCCAGCCCAGCCAGCGGTGCCGCACATGAAACACAACGCCGGATTCCCGCAGCCGATGCAACCAGGCGCGCAGCAGCGGCGCAGCTTTTTTGTCGGTGGGGAATACGCGCCCTGATGTACCCACGAAGGTGTCATGCCCCAGGGCATGCACCCAATCGCGCAAGGCTTGCGCGCTGAACCCTTGCAGCCACGGCGCCACAGCTTGACTGCGATTGCCGTAGCGGCTCAGGAATTGCGCCTGCGCTTCGGTATGGGTGAGATTCAGACCGCCCCTGCCTGCCAGCAGGAACTTGCGCCCCACTGAGGGCATGGCATCGTACACGGCAACCCGCACGCCTGCCGCCGCGAGGGTTTCCGCCGCCATCAGCCCGGCGGGGCCGCCGCCAATGATGGCAACCTGTTTATTCGTTGGCATGGATCAGACCAGGTTATTCGGCGAATCGCTGTGCCATGCGGCTGCCGTGCGCTGGAAAAATTCCTAAAGAAACATTATTCGGCTTTACGAAATATGACATCCCATACCCCATGCCCCAGCCGCATCCCGCGTTGCTCGAACTTGGTCAGCGGACGGTAGTCCGGCCGCGGGGCGTAGCCATCAGCTGCGTTGGTGAGCGCTGGCTCACCGGACAGCACCTCCAGTATCTGGATGGCGTAGTCCTCCCAGTCGGTGGCGCAATGCAAATAACCGCCGGGGGCGAGCTTGCGGGCAATCAGCGCGACGAAATCGGACTTGATCAGGCGGCGCTTGTTGTGACGTTTCTTGTGCCACGGGTCGGGGAAAAAAATATGCACGCCGGCAAGACTGCCATCGGGGATCATGTCGCGCAGCACTTCCACGGCGTCATGCTGGATGATGCGCAGGTTGGTGAGTGCGCGCTCCTGGATCTGGTTCAGCAGGCTGCCCACGCCAGGACTATGCACTTCGATGCCGAGGTAGTCGTTTTCGGGATGCGCACTGGCGATCACCGCGGTAGCGTCGCCCATGCCGAAGCCGATTTCCAGAATTTTCGGGGCGTCGCGTCCAAACGCTGCTGCGAGGTCCAGCGCCTGAACGGCATAAGGGATGCCGTATACTGCTTTCAGGCTGTCATGCGCACGCTGCTGGGCGACCGACATGCGCCCCTGGCGCAGCACAAAGCTGCGGATGGGGCGCCCGACTGGGCTGGTTTCGGCCATGGTTCAGGAACCGATCACGCCGCTAGTGGGCGAGGACGGGCTGGCGGTGTAGATTTTTTTCGGCATGCGCCCGGCCAGGTACGCCTCGCGCCCGGCCTGCACCGCCTTGTTCATGGCAGAGGCCATCAGCACCGGGTCTTGCGCCCCGGCGATGGCGGTGTTCATCAGCACCCCGGCACAACCCAGTTCCATCGCAATGGCCGCGTCCGACGCAGTACCCACGCCCGCGTCCACGATCACCGGCACGCTGGCTTCGTTAATGATGATTTGCAGATTCCACGGGTTGAGGATGCCCATGCCCGAGCCGATCAGGGACGCCAGCGGCATCACCGCCACACAGCCCATCTGTTCCAGCTGTTTGGCGATGATGGGATCGTCGGAGGTATACACCATGATCTTGAAGCCTTCCTTGATGAGGATTTCGGCGGCCCGGATGGTCTCCACCACGTTGGGATAGAGCGATTTCGGATCGCCCAGCACTTCCAGCTTGACCAGATCATGGCCATCCAGCAGTTCGCGCGCCAGACGCAGCGTGCGTACAGCCTCATCGGCCGTGTAACAGCCGGCGGTGTTGGGCAGATAGGTATATTTCGACGGCGGTAGCGCATCCAGCAGATTAGGCTGGCTGGGGTCCTGGCCGAGGTTGGTGCGACGGATGGTCACGGTAACAATCTCGGCGCCGCTGGCTTCCACAGCCCGGCGTGTTTCATCGAAATCCTTGTATTTACCGGTGCCGACCAGCAGGCGGGATGAATAATCGCGACCTGCGATAGTTAAAGTATCCATACGATTCTCGGAATCTCGAAAGTAGAGTTCAGGATGCGTCTGGCCCAGGCCAGACACGAAGATGGCAGGCTAACCGCCGCCGACCGCGACCACGATTTCCAGCTGGTCACCTGATGCCAGCGCCACCGTGTCGAACTGGCTACGCGGCACAATCTCGCCGTTGCGTTCGATGGCAATGCGTTTACCGGTCAATTCCAGATTGACAATCAGCTGGGCTACATTGAGCGGCTGCGGAAATTGCTGGGCGGCGCCATTAATAGTGAGTTCGATCAACTTCAAATACCCTTACAATTCAAGTATGATGCGTTTTCCATTTTACCATAGCGGGCGTCGTATAATGGTAATACCCTAGCTTCCCAAGCTAGAGCCGTGGGTTCGATTCCCATCGCCCGCTCCAAGAATTTCCCTAAAGTTCCAAAAACTGCCGCCGTAATACCTTGCGACGGGTATGAACACCTTCATTCCCGTTACAGATGCATTCCGCCTCACGGCGTACCATAGCATTTGTCAGGGCAAATCCGCTGAAAGGCGGAGACGCAAAATTTCCGGTCTAAGGGGCTCAGGCGCTATGACAGCGGGGTTGCCAAATGCGGGGTTAATGTTCCCGCCATTCAGCATTGCATCGCCTATTTTGGTGATGTCCCCGTTTGCGCCTGCCGCTCAGCCTGAAGGACATATGTCATGACGGACACGCTGCAACGCAATGTAGTAAATATCAATCAGTTTGACCGGTCGCGCAGAACGCTGACGGCCGCGGAGGCGCTTGAGCTACTGCATGCATGTCGCGATCAGGCCATTGAAGCCATCTGCCACGCCTGGCAGGGGAAAAACACACAAGTGGAAGATAGCTTGCTGGCCAACGCCGATCAGTCCCCTACGCTGGAAACCCGCAACCTCTACTATGCTGCCCAGGGTATTGTGCATAACCGCGGCGATGCGCTGACGCTTGCCCTGCGCAAGCATTTCATTGAATCTTTCGATAGTCGTACCAGAGCCACCGGATCAAGCGGCAAAGAGGCCAAACCCGGCATGTTGAGCATGGAACTGGCGCTGGTGGATGAGGAAGATTTCGAGCAGTCGCTGGCACTTAGCAAAGCAGCCGCCCGTTTGCGGTTTGATTCCGTAGAAGAACTGGCAGCACTGGATCAACGCGTTTCTGCCCTGTTGCAGGATCCGCAAGCCAGGGATGAACGCAATCCTCTGGGCGCCAAAGCCATTTGCCTGGCGTTTCTTGCAGCCTGCGAACAACTCGAAGTGAGTTCTCAAATCAAGCTGGTACTGCTGCAACAATTTGGGCAAAGAATCGCGAGCGACCTGCCAAAAATATATCAGCGCCTGAACCAGTTTCTGGTCAGCAAGGATATCCTGCCATCGATTCGCGTCGGCCTGGCCGAGCATAAAAACCGCCCGCGTCATACTTCAGCCAAAACTGACGCGGTCGAACCTGAGAGCGCAGACCAGCAAGATACATTCGCCCTGCTGCTGCAGCAGCTGATCGGAAAAGCGGCTGCGTCCGGATCAGGCGGCATCTCGCTTCCCCAGGGCACCGCGACAACTGCTTCGCCCGCATCGGTAGCCAATCTGATCAATTCGCTCACCCAGCTGCAACATGGCGTGGTGGGTAGCGCACCCGTCAGCACCGTGTCGGGCTTCGATACCGGCTTGTTACAATCCGGCTCGGTCAATATTCTGCGCGATATCCGCACAGCCGGGCTGGTCAACATGAACAGCCAGGTGGATGCATTCACCATCGATATCGTTGCCATGCTGTTTGACTATATCTTCGATGACCGCACCATACCGGACAAGCTCAAGGCGCTGATTGGCCGCCTGCAAATCCCGGTATTGAAGGTAGCAATGCTGGACAAACAGTTTTTCTCGAAAAAATCGCACCCTGCACGCCGCCTGCTGGATGAGATTGCCGCTGCCTCTATCGGTTGGCACGAAACCGGCGAGTACAACACCCGCCTATTCGATAAACTCGACAGCATTGTGCAATCCATCCTGGCCGATTTCTCCGAAGACGTAGAAATCTTCGCCACTTTGCTCGACGACTTGCTGGATTTTTTGGCGGCTCATCAGTCTCAGACCGAGTCGGCTATCGAACAATCCGCACAAAACATGGAGGCCGCGGAACGGGCCGAAATTGCCAAAGTCGTCGTTGCCGACGAAATTCGACGCGCGTCAGAGGGCGTGCAGCTGCCCGATGCTATCCGCGAATTTCTGGATGGCCCATGGCAACAGGTACTGAGCCATACCTTCACGGATCAGGGAGAACAGAGCCAGGCCTGGCAAACCAACCTGAAAACCATGCAAGACCTGGTATGGAGCGTTACGCCCAAGCGCAATACCGAAGACCGTTTATCGCTCGTTGTCATGCTGCCCGACCTGCTCAAACATCTGCGTGAAGGCATGAACAGCATCCAGTTAGACCCCAAAGAGCGTGAAATCGTGTTCTCGCGGCTGGTGACTTGCCATGCCTCTGCGGTCAAGGCAGGTTTGCAGCTACAGCAGGAATTGCACGCAGGCGAATTGCACGTACCCGCAGTCACGGTGAGTGAGGACGCAAATATTGCCGCAGCCGGCGCAACTGACGCGCCAGCGCCGGCCGCTGCCGAGCGCTTTGATCTCGATGCCGCCGACGACATGATCGATGATGAATATACCGATCTTGCACGCAGCCTTAAAAAAGGCGACTGGCTGGAGTTTTACAATGACGACGGCAGCATACGCGTGGCGCGACTGTCCTGGGTAAGCTCGATGCGCGGGATTTATCTGTTTACCAATAACGAGGGGATGGATGCCCTCACGATTGCCTTGTCGCGCCTGGCTGCCCGCTTGCGCGCCAAGGAAGCACACGTCGTCCAGGCCGCGCCACTGACTGAGCGGGCGGTCGAGAAACTGATTCACAAGCTGCAAAATAACGCAGCCTGAAACCTGTTCAAACAGCCAGCGGAAACACCCTCACGCCTGACCGGCTTGAACATTTTCCACGACGACCAGCCCGACCGGAAACTCTGTGAGCACTTGCGCCACGGACAAGGCCCATCCGGAGCCACGCTGATGGAGCCCGAGGATTTTCCCCGTGAAGGCGCATGTGTACTGCTTATCAGGCCGATGAAAGGGTATATCCACGGTCGTATCCCCCCAGATTTTTTCTCCCAGCGGCATCATCCCGGCTTCACCCAGAAGCCGCACGAAAAAGCGTGGCGCCAGCGTAATGACTGCGCGTCCCTCGTCTATACGCGCATAGGCACACACATGGCCGGCATGTTCGCCCCTGACGGCTAGCGGCAAATATTTTCCTTGCTGAAACACCTCCGGCCAGCGCGTCCGCAGCGCCAACGCGGTGCTGATGACCAGCAATTTGGCGCGGCCGTCCTCCAGCGTGTCGCACAGCGCCCTTACTCCGGCACTCCGTTGCTGCGGGGTCCGTGCAGCAAGCCTGTGCAGTGCATCGAGCATGGTTCGCCGTCGCCCGAAATCAACCGGCCGGCGATTGTCGGGATCCACCAGACTGAAATCCCATATTTCGCAACCCTGATACACATCCGGCACACCCGGCACGGTCAGCTTGATCAGCGTCTGCGACAGACTATTGAACATTCCCATCCATGCAATACGCCGCTGCAGAGACAGGAAATTCATCAGAAAAACACTCTCGGGTGGCGCATTAACCAGCGCATTCGCAAACGCCACGATCGCTTCTTCATATGCCGCATTGGGATTTATCCAGCTGGTATGCTCTTTGGCTTCGCGCATTGCCTTGACCAGATATTCCGTCAAGCGGGCATTAAAATTCGCCATTTCATTTGCATCCGGTTCGCCCGGCGGCCAGATACCCAGCAAGGTCTGATAGATGAAATATTCGTCATTGGGCGTAGGCACCAGCATTCCATCCACCAGGCGCTTGAAGCCGCTATTGGCATGACTCCAGTGGCGCAGCGCCAGACGCCAGACCGCCGGTATTTCGGACAGCACATTGATGCGGGCACGCACGTCTTCGCTGCGTTTGGTGTCATGTGTGGAAGTTGCCAGCATGGCATGCGGCCAATGATCTACACGTACCAGATTGGCGCGATGGAAGGCGGTGCGTGTCACGCCGAATTGGCGCGGATCGCCGCCGACTTCGTTGAGCGACAGCAAGCGGTGATAAATATAGGCACTGGTGTCTTCCAGCCCTTTCGCCATGACCGGGCTGGTGAATTGCTGGAACTTCATCGCAAAGGCGAGTACCTGCTCGTAGTAGGCCGGCGCCTTGCCTTCTGCTGCGGCAAGCGTGAGCACGTCACGCAGGAAATCGAAGATGCTGGTATCCGCTGCGGCACTCCTGCGCTTGGCCGCTGCGGTCGCCTGCTCGACGTTATGGCGATCTTCTGCGGTGACTTCACGGGCGCTGATGTAACCTCGATAAACGGGAAAGCAGGCGACTATTTCAGCCAATGCAGAACGCAATCCATTCAGCGTGTAATCGCAAGTCTGGCGATCGGCCTCGGCGATTTTCGAGAGCAGATTGGCCAATACGTTCAACTCGCCCGACAGGGCAGTTTTCATGATGAGCTTCTTGGAGCGGTAGACCAGATCGCCGAAATGAACAGGCTCCCCGATGAAGCCGTTATACAGGCGCTCCATGCGCTCGGCGGCGCTGGTCACCACAAACAGGCCGTTGAGGAGGTTGGTGAATTCGTAACCCGTTGTGCCATGTACTGGCCAACTGGCACGCAAACGCTCATGCACTGCCAGGATTTTTTCCACCACCAGATACGGGGCATGCCCCACACGATTGCATTGTTCAGCCAGCTTGGAAAAATAGGCTTCCGGATCGTACAAGCCATCCGGATGATCCAGGCGCAAGCCATCCAGCTTGCCTTCCTGAACCAGACGTAACAATAGGTGATGGGTCGCGTCGAAGACCTCGTCGTTCTCCATGCGCAACCCGGCCAGATCGTTGATATCGAAAAAACGCCGGTAATTGATTTCGTCCGAGGCCACGCGCCAGAATGCCAGCCGGTACGCTTGTGCCTCAATCAGGCGATGGAGATGATCGAAACTGGACGACTCGCCTGCCGTACCATTGAATAGCTGGATATTTTCTTCCAGAAACCAGGCAATATCTGAGGATCGTTCAACCAGCCCGGCAAGATGGTGCTTGTGTATTTCCTTGTCACGTCTGCGCTCAGCCTGACGCTCGGGTATGCTTTCATCATGTGGGGGAAGATTGCGGAACGCCGTGATCAGGCTCTGGTATTCCATCAGCATGGGATGGTCCTGGCCCAGGCGTGCGCTCAAGGAATCCATGCGATATGCCAGGATTTGCGGATATTGCGCGGGATCCACCGGAAAATGGTGCTCGAAATAATAAATGACGAACTCGCCGCGTCGCGCGTCGAAACGCAGTTGTATTTCGGCATTGTCCAGCACCGCACCATAGCGGTTAGCCAGCACCGGCAGCAGCACCTTGCCGTGCAATTCGGCCTTGGCCGGCTTCCAGTCGATATCGAAGAAACCTGCATGTGCCGATGCCTGCCCGTTTTCCAGCACATCCAGCCACCACACGTTATCGCCGCCCTGCACGCCCATATGGTTCGGCACGATATCCAGCACCTGCCCCATGCCATGTTCTGCAAGAGCCGCGCAAAGCTGTTCAAATTCTTCGTACGTCCCAATCTCGGGATTCAGCGTGTTGTGATCGATGATGTCATAACCATGGCTGCTACCCGGGCGCGCCTTGAGATACGGCGAGGCATACAGATGGGAGATACCCAGCGCGCTCAGGTAGGGAACAATCTCGCGCGCCTGATTAAAGGTGAAATCACGATTGAATTGCAGACGATAAGTGCATAGCGGAATACGTGGTGCAGAGGGGGAAGGCATGTCCAACGGGTGCGACGCCGCGGTTCCCGCTTTGGCACGTTCGGCGTTCAAGGCCTCGACCATGCGCTTCACGCGCGGATCGTCGCGCCATTCCTCCAGATTGACGGTCAGGCGCCGTCGCCAACTCGGATACATATCGCTACCCGCACCGGGCAAATTAACCTGTTCCATCTGGCCGAAAATATCGTCCAGATGGATCATCATCACTTGCGCCGGCGTTCTGGCGAGAAAGCGATGGATCGAGCTCGCCAGTTCCAGCGACAAGTCGGGATTCGCCACGGGATGCAGGCTGCTGCCCTCCTCCAGCAGACCCTCGCGTTCCAGCGCGATCAGCAGGGCGGCGCGATCATGCGAGCGTGCAATGATTTGCTGCTGGCGGACATTGTCATCGGGAAACAGCCCCAGTGTCGCGCGCAGGTCGATATCGCGCCCATCCCAGTAGCCGCGTAGCGTGGGAAGGTCGTGCGTCGTCACCGTCACCAGCGACTGCGCCGGATAGTCGGCGGGCGGCATAAAGCCGCCCTGTGCATCGCGCGAAAAAAACAGCACGCGATAAGAAAGAATGCCGGCCTGCTGCAATCTTTCACGCAAACTATCCGGCACGGTACCGAGATCCTCGCCAATGACCAGGCATTGGTTGCGCTGGCTCTCCAGCATCAGGATGCCCAGCAGGTCATCGAACGGATAGCTCACGTAGCTGCCAGCCACAGCGCCCTCGCCACTGTCATGCGGGATCCAGAACAGCCGCATCAGCCCCATCACATGGTCAATACGCAACGCACCCATGTGGCGCATGTTGGCGCGCAGCGTCGCGATGAATGGCGCATAGGCAGTCTCCTGCAAACGCCCCGGTATCCATGGCGGCAAACCCCAGTCCTGCCCGTTCAGATTAAAGTCATCGGGTGGCGCCCCGACGCCGGCACCGAGCGCATAACAGTCCTGGTTCGCCCAGGCTTCTGCGCCGCCGCGATCAACGCTGACAGCCAGATCGCCATATAACCCCACCCCCAGATCAAAGGTCAGCGATGCCTTGCCGGCCGCATCGAGCTGCTGATCCGCCAGCCATTGCAGGTATTCGTAATACTCGATTTCCTCCACATGGTCTTGCGCGAAGGCCGTGACCATCGGCGCGGCAGGGTCGCGATAGGCCTCCGGCCATACCGGCCAACCCCATACGCTGGCGTCATGTCCCTGAAAATGCGCCTGCAAGGCTTCGAACAATGCATGGCGCCGCAGGGCTGCGCCTCCCTCAACCTGAAAACCGCGAAACTGCTGCCCGCGTTCGCTATTTCCTTTCAAATGACGTGCGCGGAAATGCCGATACAGGTGCGTCAGCAACGCGAGTTTGATGGCTGCGATTTGCGGATAATCCACCAACTCTTCGGAACGCAGCGCACGCAGGCGTGCCTGAAACACTTCATCGGCTACCATGGCGCGCGCTTCCTCGCACCCGGCGAAGTCCGCCACCGCTTCCACGTCGAGGTAAAGGATATTCAGGAACAGGCGGCTGGAAGGACTGTACGGGCTGATATGGGCGGGGTTGCCTGGAAACAGCGCATGCAACGGATTGAGTCCGATAATATCCATGCTGGACTCGCCGGCCAGTTCAACCATCAGACGCAAATCGGTAAAGTCGCCGATACCCCAGTTGCGCTGCGAGCGTACGCCGTAAAGCTGCAGGGCAGGTCCATGAATTCGGCGGCCAGCGGCAAGTGCCGGGGGCTGATAACCGGTAGCGGGCACCCCAATGAGTGTCATGCCGGACTCTATGCCATCCGGCGTGTGCATCGCCAGCTGATGGTAGCCCGCTGGCGGACACACTGGCAGCCGCAACAGGCCGCGTTGATACGGCTCACCATCAATCAGCCTGCCGCCGGTTATTTCCAGCCCGGACGGCTGGAATCTCCCCTCTTCACGCCCACCATCTTCGCGCGTCAATATCCATTGGTGGGTTTTATCCGCGTGCGCAGCCGGAAACGTAACCGGTACTGCCGGCGCACCGTCAGTAGTGCGCACCACCAGCACCGGCGGCAGCAGACGCCGCCATGGGCGCGCTTCGTGCTCGGCCAGGATGACGGACAGATCGCCGTCCAGTTCCACTCCCATCACGTTGAGCAGGGCGCGTTGCGTCGTCGCGCTGGTATGACGGATGTTGCCCCATATATCGAAATATTCGGAAGCAATGCCATACAAGTCTGCAAGCTGCGTCAGCGCATCTGCTTGCGTCAGCGCATCTGCTTGCGTCATGGGATCGCGTCCTCGATGAACCAGCCGGCGCTCCAGGCGGGGATGCGACCGGAGGCCAGCATTGCCGGCAAATCAGGCTGGCTCAGGTATAGCGGCGTGCCGGCAAAATGCAGTGTGCCTTCCACGGCAGCATCGCCCAGATTGGCCAGCAAGGTCAGTCCGCTGCCATCACCCAGACGCCAGCGCACGGTCAGGCCCGATGCCCCGGCCAATTCGAATTCGGCCCCTGCGCCCATGCCCGGCAAACGCGGTACAACATGGTCGCGCCGCAGCCCCAGTAGCCTGCGGTAATGCTCAAGCCAGGCCTTGTGTTGCGGCGCACCCAGACTCCCCCAGTCGAGCTTGCTGTGTTCAAATGTAAGCGGGTCGTTAGGGTCAGGAATCCGCGCACGTGAAGCGGCGTCGGCGAATTCACGGAAATCGGCGAATTCGCGCCGCCTGCCTTCGGTGACGGCATTGGCCAGATCACCCTGAAAATCACAGAAGAACTGGAACGGTGTGGCGGCTGCAAACTCCTCGCCCATGAACAGCATGGGCGGCGATGGCGCCAGCAGCAGCACCGCCAGCACCACTTGCAGCGGCCTGGGTTGCGCAAGCATGGCAATGCGTTCGCCATATGCGCGATTCCCCACCTGGTCATGAGTCTGGCAGAAATTGATAAACGCGCCGGGCGGCAGGTGTCTGCTCGACTCTCCGCGCAGCCGACCTGCGCGGAAGAGCGACGGCTCACCCTGGAAAGCGAAACCCTCTGCCAGGCAGCGCGCCAGATGGCGTATCGGCTGATCGGCATAATCGGCATAGTAACCATCGCGTTCGCCGGTCAGCAGAATATGCAGGGCATGGTGAATATCGTCATTCCACTGTGCGGTAATGGCGCCTTGCTGGAGATAACGCGCTGCATTGGCATCATTTTCCAGAACGAGATGCACCTGTCCGGTACGTCCCGGCCCGGCGTGTACGGCGGCTGCCAGCTCTTCCAGAATGTCCGGGCGGCTATCGTCGACAATGGCGTGCACCGCATCCAGCCGCAAGCCGTCAAAGTGATATTCTTCCAGCCAGTAGAGCGCGTTGTGGATGAAAAAATCACGCACCACGCGACTGCCTTCACCATCAAAATTGATCGCTGCTCCCCACGGGGTGTGGTGACGCTCGCTAAAGAATTGCGGTGCATAGGCATGCAGATAATTGCCATCCGGTCCGAAGTGGTTGTACACCACGTCGAGCAGCACCATTAATCCCTTTGCATGGGCCGCCTGTATCAGTGTCTTGAGCTCATCCGGCGTGCCGTAACTGCTGTCCGGCGCAAACGGCAGCACACCGTCGTAACCCCAGTTGCGACGACCCGGAAAATCCGCCACCGGCATCAGTTCGATCGCGCTGACGCCTAACGCGACAAGGTAATCCAGATGCTGTATTGCGGCGGTGAAGCTGCCTTCCCGGGTAAAGCATCCCACGTGCATTTCGTAAATGACTGCCGAGTGCCATGGACGCCCCTGCCAATTCCGGTCCTGCCACTCGAAGGCCGCAGCATCGACTATACAGCTAGGTCCATGAACATCCTGGGGGTTTGCACGCGAGGCCGGATCGGGCACGCTTAGCCCGCCATCGATACGATAACGATAAAGCATTCCCGGCCTTGCCTGGGGCGGCGGCAATTCGAGCTGAAACCAGCCGCCATCAAGCCGATTCATTGGCACAACGCTGTTCTCGCCCGGCGATTTTTCCAGACACAATTCCACCAGCTCCGCCGCGGGCGCCCATAAACGAAAACGCACGCTGTTATCCGGGAGCAGGCTGGCGCCGAATGGCATTTCATGCATGCGTCTCATTGGGTAAGCTCATGTTTCATTAACACCAGCGACCGCCCGCCTACGGGGTAACCCTGACCTGCCTTGTAACGCACAATCTCCGGTGCACCCGTTGCATTAATGGTGTCGAGCAGCACATCCCAATAGTAGTGCCCGTCGAATTCCGGTAGCGTGAAAGTGATGTCTTCATGGTGCGCATTGATCAGCATCAACAGATTGTCGTCGGTCAGGACACGCCCGCGATCATCGGTTTCGAGCAGCGTATCGCCTGCAAAATAAACGCCCAGGCAGCGTGAAAACGCCTGAGCCCAGTCACTCTCGCTCATTTCGATCCCGTCCGGATTGAGCCAGACGATATCTTTTACTTCGCCGCCGCGAATCGGGCGTCCATGGAAGAAATAGCGGCGTCTCAGCAAGGGATGCGCTTTGCGCAGGCTGATAACGCGACGGGTGAATTCCAGCAAATCCTCATCCTGTGGCTTCAGATCCCACGCTAGCCAGCTGATCTCGTTGTCCTGACAATACGCATTGTTGTTGCCATGCTGGGTGCGGCCCATCTCGTCGCCGGCAAGCAGCATCGGGACGCCTTGGGAGAACAGCAGCGTAGCCAGTAAATTGCGCTTCTGACGGGCACGCAAGGCGTTGATCTCCGGATCGTCGGTTTCACCTTCGACGCCGCAATTCCAGGAATGGTTGTTGTCGTTGCCATCCCGGTTTTCCTCCTGGTTGGCCTCATTATGTTTGTCGTTGTAAGTCACCAGATCATGCAGCGTAAATCCATCGTGCGCGCTGATGAAATTGATGCTGGCATGCGGCCTGCGACCACTACGTTCATACAGGTCGCTGGAGCCGGTCAGACGTTGGGCCAATTCTCCGATCAGGCCCCCATCGCCTTTCCAGTAAGCCCTGATATTGTCGCGGTAACGATCATTCCATTCCGCCCAGCCGATGGGAAAATTACCCACTTGATAACCGCCTTCACCCAGATCCCAGGGCTCGGCAATCAGCTTGACCGTGCCGAGCACCGGATCCTGGCTGATTGTGTCGAAAAACGTGCCGAGCCGGTCCACTTCATGCAATTCGCGCGCCAGCGCGGAAGCCAGGTCGAAGCGAAAGCCATCCACGTGCATTTCCTGCACCCAGTAGCGCAGACTGTCCATGATCAACTGGAGTACGCGCGGATGGCGCATATCGAGGGTGTTGCCGCAACCCGTGTAGTCCATGTAATAGCGCCGATCATCTTCCACCAGCCGATAGTAGGAGGCATTGTCGATACCCCGAAAAGACAGCGTCGGCCCCAGATGGTTACCTTCGGCGGTGTGGTTGTAGACCACGTCAAGAATGACCTCCATGCCCGCAGAATGAAACGTTTTCACCATGGTTTTGAATTCGCTTACGTGCCCGCTGGCCGAGTAGCGTGAATCCGGCGCCATGAAACCGATGGAGTTATAGCCCCAGTAGTTTCTCAGCCCGCGCTCGACCAGATGTCGATCGTCGAGAAAAGCGTGCACCGGCATCAGCTCCACCGTTGTGACACCCAAACGCTTGAGATGCTCTATGGGAGGCTCCATGGAGAGGCCCGCGTAGGTGCCGCGAAACTGGGCGGGGACGTCCGGATGCTGCATGGTGAATCCCTTGACGTGCATCTCGTAGATCACCATATCGTGCCAGGGAATGCATGGGGGTTTGTCGTTACCCCAGGTGAAGGCCTGGTCGATCACCCGGCACTTCGGCATCCCGCTGGCGTTGTCGCGGCGGTCGAAAGACAGATCCGCCAGCTTGCTGCCGATGCGGTAGCCGAAATGGGCGTCGCTCCAGTTTGGCGTGCCCACAATATCCTTGGCATAGGGTTCAATCAGCAATTTATTCGGGTTGAAGCGATGCCCTTCCTGCGGACGATAGGGGCCATGCACCCGATAACCGTAAAGCAGGCCGGGGCGCGCCTCGGGCAGATAGCAATGCCAGACCAGGTCGCTGCGTTCTTTCAGTTCGATACGCTGCACTTCGCGCCGGCCTTTGGGGTCAAAAATACACAGTTCCACTTTTTCGGCATGCTCGGAAAAAAGTGCAAAATTCACCCCTTCGCCGTCCCAGCTTGCGCCACGCGGATTAGGCCGGCCTGGCCACACCGCAGTGATGGGTTTACTCATGAATATCCTCCGGAAGAATTACCTTTGATAGCCTGTACAAATGATTAATCTCAAGAATATCGGCTGCTACTTAGTTCATTACCTCTGGGCACCACGACCAGCCCTGATTCGGCAACATGGTAGCGCGCACGATCTGCGTCCCTGTCATAACCGATCTGCGTACCCGCAGCGATGGTGTTGTAGCGATCCACGATAACGCGGCGCAGCCTGGCCCCCTTGCGGATGATGGTGTAATCCATAATGATGCAGTCTTCCAGCACGACGTCTTCTTCTATCATTACCTCACGCCTGACGATGGAATTGCGGATCGAACCGCCCTTGATGATCGCACCGGCCCCGATCATGCTGTTCCTGATTTGGCCGTCAATGATTTTGGAACTGGGGCCCTGGTAACCGCTCGAAAAAATTCGCCATTTTGGGTTGAAGATATTGAAGCGCGGTTCCAGCCCCAGCAAATCCATATGGGCAGCGTAGTAGGCCTCAATCGTACCGACATCGCGCCAGTAGCCCTGTTCCTCGTAATCGCGTATGCCGGGAACGCGGTTGGTGGAAAAATCATAGGCATAAACTCTATGACTGCGTATCAGGCGCGGCAGAATATGTCGTCCAAAATCATTCTCGCCACGCTCGCGCGCTTCCAGTAACGCGGCCTTGAGTACCTCGGTATTAAACAGATAATTCCCCATGCTGCCATAGGCGCAATCCGGGCGCCCCGGCATGGGAACGGGCTGTTCCGGCTTTTCGATGAAATCGCTGACACGCCCGTCATCATCGGCGGTAATGACACCAAATGATGATGCCAGAGCCAGCGGAATGGGGATGGCTGCCACGCTGACATCGGCTCCATTGCGCTGGTGAAAGCTCACCATTTGCCGCACATCCATACGGTAGATATGGTCCGCACCAAATACCGCGACCAGATCCGGCTCCCTGCTGCCGATCAGATTAAGGTTCTGGTAAACCGCATCTGCCGTCCCCTGAAACCATTCGGGTCCTTCCCGCATCTGTGGCGGCACGACCGTAACGAACTGGTCGGGAATCGCGTTCGACAGGGTCCACGCATGGTTGACGTGTTCGATGAGTGATTGCGACTTGTATTGCACCAGCAGATAAATCGAGCGGATGCCTGAGTTCACCAGGTTGCTCAACACGAAATCCACAATACGGAAACGCCCACCGAATGGTACGGAGGGTTTGGAGCGAACAGCCGTCAGCGGGTACAAGCGCGAGCCTTCACCACCAGCCAGTACAAGAGCCAGAATGGTGGGATTTGAATTCATTTGTTTTCCTTAAATTTGGTTTCCAATACGGCCTGTGTTTGCTGGGGAATCTATAGGTCCTGTTCGCCCATCATCGGTGCGCAATTACTTTCGCCCATCAAAATATTCTTTGTCTGTTACGGATTTTTTCGAATTCGCTGGCCACCATCGTTCCAGCAGTTCCGCAGCCCGGTGCTGACTGCCGATTCCGAAAGCCAGTGCAAGGGCCAGCACTACCCCAGCGAGCAGGATCAGGAAGGTTAGCCGTACCAGCTCCGTGGCCACCTGCACCTGTTCGAGCGCGATCAACACCACAAACACCATGATTGCGTAACGCGCCAGCCGCCCCAGCATCTCGGCATCCGTAAGCCCCACGTTCTTGCCATACGTGGTGATGGCGTTGTCGATGAAGCGGGAAAAATATGCGCCGAAAACCAGCACCAGCACCGCCACCATTACCTTGGGAACGAACATGGCGATACGCCCGACGAGTTCGGTAACCAGCGCCAGGCCCAAACTATTGAAGGCAATCATCAGTGCGGCCAGGATGACCAGCCAGTAGACCAGCACGCCCAGAATATCAATGGTGTCCGTCCTGGCACCGCCTTGCTGCAAAAAGCTGTCGATCCCGGCCCGTTCGGTTACCACATTGAAATTGATCGATTTGAGGCCCTTCACCACTCCCAGCTGGATTGCCTTGGCAAGCAGCCATCCACCCAGCAAGATGATGACAGCGATGATCAGCTTGGGCAGGAACTCGCCCAGCTGGATAAGAAATGCCCGTACCGGTTCCAGTACCATGCTTACCTGTTCCATAATGCTCTCCTGATTGTATTGAGCGCTATCGTCCAGCGCCTGAAATCTGTCAAAGCACCTGACCCAAAGCGCCCTGCACCCTATTTAGCGGCCTATCCAACAGCTCCAGAATGCCATGCAGCGGAATGCTCGCCCAATCGGGGCGGTGATCCAGTTCGTAGCGCAGCTCATAAAACGCCTTTTCCAGCAGGAACAAATCAAGCAGGCTGTGCAGGGATTGCGGTGTCGCATACAGGTTTGCACCGCGCACAGCTGTCTCATAGGCGGTGAGGAACACGCGCCCAACCTCTGCCTCCCACGCGCGCACGTAAGGCTCCAGCGTGCCCAAGTCCTCAGGGCGCTCCGCGCCAACTTGTGCGAGTGCTGAATAAGCTGCGTAATTGAACGATCGCAGCATGCCGGCCACGTCCCTCAATGGCGAGTGCTTCTGGCTGCGCTCGGCGATCGGGCGCGCCGGCTCGCCCTCAAAATCGATGAACACGAAGTCGTTCTGGGTGAGCAGCACCTGCCCAAGATGAAAATCGCCGTGGTAACGTATCTTGGTCGCCTGTATCGATTCCCTGGCAATGGCTGCGAGGCGTTCCGCGATGGCACTGCGCCGTTCAAACAACTGGTTGATAGTGTTTCGCACAGGCTCGGGCAGAACATCGCGGCGGTGCTCCAGGCTCGCCAGCGTCGTCTCCATCTCCGCATGCACCCGTTGATTCCAGGCCGCGAGATCGGCTGCGGCAACCGGTTCCGGATCGAAAGCCGGATCGCCCGTAGCCAGGGCCAGCGCTTGGTGCAACTCCCCGGTACGCTGGCCCAGCGTGCGCATCAGCACCAGATAGGCGCCATGCGCTTGCTCTGGCGGCCCCGGCGGGACCGCAGTCGCGCAACATTCTTCGAGAAAGCGCTCCAGGTAGCCGACCGTGTAGCTCCAGCAATCGCCCTGATTTTCGACATAGCCCTGCAGCAAGGCCAGCGTCATGGCTTTGCCGTCATTGGCGACATACTCCACTGCGCCTGCCACCGGCACCGCATTGGGAAATTTCGCCACTTCGGTGAGAAAACGCCCCATTTCCAGTTCCGGATTCGTCCCCACCTGCAAGTGCCGGTAGCCTTTCAAGAATAGCTGCTCACCCAGCACTACCGCAGTATTGCTGCCCTGTGCCCCTGGTGCCCGTACTGCCAGTGTGGCCACTTCTGTCCCGGCGAGCGTGGAAAAGGCTGCGGTAGGCGAGAAGTGCATACTGCCCTGCTCGCATGCCAGGGTTTCCCGGCTGCCGATGGCCAGCACCAGCGCACGGCAAAACATCTCGTCGGCGAACGCATCCGCCAGAATACCGATGCGGGCCTGCTGGCGCACTTTGGCCACGGCAACCGGCAGCATGGTGCGCAGACGCTCCTCGCTGCCGTTCTCCCAGCCCAGCGCAAGCGGCAAGAAACAATCCTGTGTCGTGCCGGCCGCATTTTCCACGCGGAACATGGCGATCAGCCATTGGCCATCTCCACTGCCCCATTCAGCATGATCGAGCAGTGCCGCACGCCGCACTGCTTCGCCCTTGGCGCCATACCAGCGTTGTGAGGCGACGAAACGCGGCAGTGCATCGTCTTCGAGCTGGCTACGCACCTTCTCCGCCATGGCGATGCGCCACGGCACCACGCGATCGCGGAAGAAGCTACGCCAGCCATCGAACAGCACCAGCATCGGCAATTCCTCGGGGGGCAGGCGTTCCTCATGCCATGCCGGTACCTGCTCACCGCTGGTCAGCCGGAACCAGTAGAAACTGTGCCCGGGCAAGGTGAGAAAATAGGGCAATTCACCAACCGGCGGAAAGGCCGCGCGCCCCATCAATTCCACCGGCACGTATCCCTTGTAGGCAGACAGATCGAGTTCGACCGGTTGCGCGGCACGCGACAGGTTGGACACGCAAAGAATGATGTCGTCCTGATAGATCCTGAAATAGGCGAGTATTTTGCGATTGCCCGGGTGCAGAAAAACCAGCTCGCCGCGCCCGAATGCCTGGTGGTTTTTGCGCACCGCCAGCACCCGCTGCATCCAGTTCAGCAGGGAGGCACGCTCGCGCACCTGCGCCTCGACATTGACGGCCTCATAACCATATATCGGGTCCATGATAGGCGGCAGATACAGACGCTGCGGATCGGCATGTGAAAAGCCGGCATTGCGATCCGGACTCCACTGCATGGGCGTGCGCACGCCATTGCGGTCGCCCAGGAAGAAATTGTCCCCCATGCCGATCTCGTCGCCGTAATAGATAATGGGTGAGCCCGGCATGGACAGCAGCAAACCATTCATCAGGCGGATTTTGTCGGATTCGTTGTCCATCAATGGCGCCAGCCGGCGCCGGATGCCGACATTCACACGCGCGCGCGGATCGCTGGCATACATCTGGTACATGTAGTCACGTTCCTTGTCGGTGACCATCTCCAGAGTCAGCTCGTCGTGATTGCGCAAAAAGATGGACCATTGGCAGCTCGCCGGAATATCCGGCGTCTGGCGCATGATTTCCACGATGGGATGGCGGTCTTCCTGGGCGATCGCCATATACATGCGCGGCATCAGAGGGAAATGATAGGCCATATGGCATTCATCGCCTTCGCCGAAGTAATCGCGCACATCTTCCGGCCACTGATTGGCTTCAGCAAGAAACACGCGATTCTGGTAATGCTCATCGATCACGGCGCGCATTTGCTTGATCACGGCGTGCGTTTCGGGCAGGTTCTCGTTTTGGGTGCCCTCGCGCACACACAGGTAGGGAATCGCATCCAGCCGCAAACCGTCCACACCCTGATCGAGCCAGAAACGCATCAGCTTGATGACTGCCTTCACTACCTGCGGATTATTGTGGTTGAGGTCGGGCTGATGGGAGAAGAAACGATGCCAGTAATAAGCCTGCGCTTCCTCATCCCAGGTCCAGTTGGATTTCTCCGCATCGGTAAAGATGATGCGCGTCTCGGGAAATTTCAGGTTGCTATCGCTCCACACGTAAAAATCACGTTTGCTGGAACCGGCTGGCGCCCGGCGTGCCGCCTGGAACCAGGGATGCTGATCCGAGGTGTGGTTAATGACCAGCTCGGTGATGACCTTGAGGCCGCGTCGATGGGCTTCCTTCACGAACTGCTTGAAATCAGCCATGGAGCCATAGTCTGGATGGACATTGTGATAGTCGGAAATGTCATACCCGTCGTCGCGCATCGGTGACGGGTAGAAGGGAAGCAGCCAGAGCGTGTTCACCCCCAGATCCTGGAGATAATCGAGCTTCTGGATCAGCCCGCCGAAATCGCCGATACCATTATTGTCGCTGTCAAAAAAGGCCTTGACGTGCAGCTCGTAAATCACTGCATCTTTATACCAGAGCGGGTCCTGCATCCATTGCGTAATATCCGCGGGCGTTTTTTTTACCTTGCTGGATTTTTTTTCGCTCATGGTCATTTCTTACAGAAAATAATCGAAGTCACGTTCGGTACGTACACGGCGACGCAGCCTGAAAATATGCGCAGGTGCTACATGAGGCTTGATTTCAACGTAATTGCGCGCGCCATTCCATAAAAAGCGCGCGTCTGTCAGCAGATCATGCACCTGATAGGAGTGCTGCGCGTCCAACTTCAATTCTTCCAGCGGCAATGTCACCCAGCCGGACTGGGTATGATGCGGGTCCAGATTGGCAATCACCAGGATGACGTCCTTGTTGTCCGGTGTTGTTTTGGTGTAACAAATCAGGCTGTCATTGTCGACATCAAGAAAATTCAGGCGGTGATCCTGTTGCAGTGCGGGACTTTCCCGGCGTATGCGGTTCACCCGTGCAATAAAATCCTTCAGGCTGTCAGCGCGGTCAATATCCCAATGGCGCACAGCGTATTTTTCGGAATTGAAATATTCTTCTGTGCCTGCATCGCGAGGCGTTGCTTCCATCAGCTCGTAAGCCGGCCCGTAGATGCCATAACTCGCTCCCAGCGTCGCGGCCAGCACCAGGCGTACCATAAAGGCAGGCCGGCCGCCAAATTGCAAATACTCGGGAAGGATATCGGGCGTATTCGGCCACAGGTTGGGACGGAAATATTCGCGCACTTCAGTGCGGGTAAGCTCGGTGAAATAGGTCTCGATTTCGTTTTTCGTGTTGCGCCACGGGAAATAGTTATAGGACTGGCTGAAGCCGAGTTTGGCAAGGCGATAAATCATTTTCGGACGGGTGAACGCTTCTGCCAGAAAAATTGTTTCAGGATGATCGCGCTGCACCTCGCCAATCAGCCATTCCCAAAACGGAAACGGCTTGGTGTGCGGATTGTCGACCCGGAATATGCTCACTCCCTGGCTGATCCAGAAGCGGAGCACATCCAGCAATTCCTCCCAGAGCCCGATCCAGTCAACGGTTTCGAAATTGAACGGATAAATATCCTCATATTTCTTGGGCGGATTCTCGGCATATTGAATGCTGCCGTCGGGCCGGTGGCGGAACCATTCCGGATGCTCATGCACATAGGGATGGTCGGGCGAGCACTGGAAGGCGATATCCAGCGCAATGTCGATACCCAGTTCCCGCGCTGTGCTCACCAGGCTGCGAAAATCGTCCAGCGTGCCCAATTGCGCATGCACCGCTTTATGTCCGCCATCGGCCGCCCCGATCGCCCACGGGCTGCCCGGATCTGCCGGGTCTGCCCGCAGCGTATTATTCGGGCCTTTACGCTTGGTCAGGCCAATGGGATGAATGGGCGGCAGGTACACCACGTCAAACCCCATCGCGGCCACGTCGGCCAGTCGTTTTTCGCATTCCGCAAAAGTCCCGTGACGCATGCCGGCGCCCAGGCATGAGCGTGGAAATAACTCATACCAGGTGCTGTAAAGCGCTTTGACGCGTTCCGCCCGAACCGGCAGTTCAAGGGGGTAATGCGTGGCCAGACTACGATCCGGATAATGTGCCATCAGGCTAGTCAGGGTTACATTCAGCGCCAGCTGTTTGCCTGCATCCGGATGGGCGGCCTCCATCTCTCCCGCATAACGATGTAGTTGCGCCTGATCCTCGCCAGCGGCGCGTTGCGCAGCCTCGCCAATCAGCTTTGCGCCGACCTGAAGCGCCACCGCGATATCCTGAGCATCCTGGCGACGCACCAACTCATGTTGCCAGGAAAGGAAATGATCAATCCAGGCGGTAACGCTGTAAAAATACGAACCCAGCTCGGTAATCGGGAATGAAGCGCCCCAGCGATCACTGCCGAGCGGCTCCATGGAAATTTCGTGCCAGCCGGTTTCTGCTTCGTGCCGGTAACGCAACACGCATCTCAGCGCATCGTGTCCGTCGGCGAAGGCGTCTGCCTCGACCTCAACTGTCTGGCCAATAACGCGTTTGATGGGAAAGCGTCCGGCATCGATTTCCGGTTGCACGTTTTCGATGACCACGCGCTGCCTGCCCTCCAGTTCGGTCAGGCTTTTCACGCATTCCCTCCTTGCTTGAAGTACAGCACGCCAAGAGGCGGAAGACGCAAGGTGAGCGAATGGTACATGCCTCCCGCAGCCACCGGTGCTGCCTCCCTGCCGCCGAAGTTGCCCACGCCGCTGCCGCCATATAGCTCGGCATCACTGTTGAGCACCTCTTGCCAGTAGCCGCCGACGGGTACACCTACCTGATAGTTTTCGCGCACGACGGGAGTAAAATTGCATACCACCAATAACATTTCTTGCGGGTTGCTGGCTTTGCGCACAAAACTCAACACGCTGTTTTCCCCGTCGTTGCAATCCATCCATTGAAAGCCGTCCGGGCTGAAATCCTGCTGATACAGTGCCGGTTCACTTCGATAGAAGCGATTGAGATCCTCGACCCAGCGCTGCAACCCGGCATGATGCGGATATTGCAACACCGACCATTCCAGGCTTTCCTCGTGCTGCCATTCGCGCTTCTGGCCGAATTCGCAACCCATGAACAGCAGCTTTTTGCCTGGATGTCCCCACATATAACCGTACAACGCGCGCAAATTGGCGAACTGCTGCCATTCGTCGCCGGGCATTTTTCCGATGAGCGAGCCCTTGCCGTGCACCACCTCATCGTGTGAAAAAGGCAGCACGAAGTTTTCCGAGAAGGCGTACCAGATGCTGAAAACAAGCTGCGCGTGATGGTATTTGCGATGGATCGGGTCTTGGGAAAAATAGGCCAGCGTGTCGTGCATCCAGCCCATATTCCATTTCATCCCGAACCCCAAACCACCGGTATAGGTGGGACGCGACACCATGGGCCAGGCCGTGGATTCTTCCGCGAATGTCTGCGTATCCGGATAATCGCGGTACACCGCGGCATTCAGATCGCGTAAAAAAGTGACCGCGTCCAGATTTTCGCGGCCGCCATAACGATTGGGAATCCATTCACCCTCCTTGCGACCATAGTCCAGGTAGAGCATCGATGCCACGGCGTCCACACGCAGGCCGTCGATATGATATTTATCCAGCCAGAACAGGGCGCTACTGGCAAGAAATGCCCGCACCTCATGCCTGCCGTAATTGAAAATCGAACTATGCCAGTCCGGGTGATAACCCTGACGCGGATCGGCATGCTCGAACAGAAATGTTCCGTCGAAATGCCCGAGACCATGCGCATCATCGGGGAAATGCGAAGGCACCCAGTCGAGAATGACGCCAATGCCATGCTGGTGCAGGACATCCACCAGAAACATGAAATCCTGCGGCGTACCATAGCGTGCAGTGGGCGCGAAATAACCCGTGGTCTGATAGCCCCATGAGCCATAGAATGGATGCTCTGTCACCGGCATGAATTCGACATGGGTAAAATTCATGTCCGCGACATAATTCGGCAACCACTCCGCCATTTCACGATAGGTGAGGGAGCGGCCGCCTTCTTCCGGCACCCTGCGCCAGGAGCCCAGATGTACTTCGTAGATGGATGTAGCTGCATCCAGCCGGTTTTTTTCACCGCGTTGCGCCATCCATGCGGCATCCCCCCACGCATAATCCAGATCCCACACGCGCGAAGCGGTTAACGGTGGCGCTTCCCAGTAGGGTGCGAAGGGATCGCCCTTGTCAGACATGTTTCCGTCAGCGGAAACAATACGGTATTTATAACTTGCTCCGTTCCTGACACCGGCAATGAAGCCTTCCCAAATACCCGATCCGTCATTGCGCAGGCGCAGTGGATTCAGGCTGGCATCCCATTGGTTGAATTCACCGATCACCGACACCGCGGAGGCATTGGGCGCCCAAACCGCGAACCAGATACCTGTTACGCCATCCACGGTCCTCGCGTGCGAACCCAGTTTTTCATACAAGCGAAAATGGCTGCCTTGTTTAAACAGATAGATGTCATGATCTGTCAGTGCAGCAGTGGGCAGAAATACAGCTTCAGCATGATTTGCTAGTAAGGTCATTGGCACACCCTCGTTGGATGGGTTCTTTTAACCATATAGGACAATTTGACTAATACAACATTTAATGCCATGAATTTCTGATTGGATTTAGCGTTTATCCCTCGTATAGCGGGCATCCAAGCCTGCCCATATTTTTTCTTGCGGATGTCAAAATGACCGTGGATTGAAAAAGCGGAAAGTTCAGGAATTCGCATGGAAAAACTTAAGGTTGAGCATCTGATTGGCAATTTGAAATGCACTTGGGTGGTAATGATATCGATAGGCTGACTCGCGGTATGTGCGGTTGGGCACAAACAGCTCATGTTTGTTTGAATACCCAGGCCTTCTGATCGCAGGAAAATGAACCCGGAATCGGATCCTGAAAGACCTGCTTGTAACGCCTGCCTGCACTCACTACACTTTGAACGAATAACCGATCACCATGTCATGTCCGACTTCGCTCAGCACCTGATCCATTGGCAACAAATTCACGGCCGCCATCATTTGCCCTGGCAGAACACTCACGACGCCTATCGCATCTGGCTGTCAGAAATCATGTTGCAGCAGACCCAGGTCAACACAGTGATTCCGTATTACCTGCGTTTTCTGGAACGTTTCCCCGACTTGGCTCGGCTCGCCGAAGCCTCCCAGGATGAGGTGCTCGAGCTATGGAGCGGACTCGGCTACTACTCGCGCGGGCGTAACCTGCATGGTGCAGCGCAGCGGGTATGCGAGCGGCATGGCGGTGCATTTCCCGCGCGGATCGAGGATATCGTCGCGTTGCCGGGAATCGGACGCTCCACTGCAAGCGCAATCGCTGTTTTTGCTTTCGGCGCGCGCAGCGCCATTCTCGACGGCAATGTAAAGCGTGTCCTGACACGCCATTTCGGCATCAGCGGTTATCCCGGCGAAAAGAAAGTGGAAACCCGTTTGTGGCAACTGGCCGAATCCTTGCTGCCCAGCCACAACGTGGCGACCTATACCCAGGCGCTCATGGATCTGGGTGCCACGGTATGCACACGTTCCCGCACTGCGTGTGACCATTGCCCGGTCAGCACCAGTTGCGTAGCACGCGCTTCGAATCAGGTGGCTTGCTTGCCCACGCCACGCTCCAGGAAAACCACACCGCAAAAGGCCACCTGCATGCTCATCCTGCGCCATGCAGGCGAAATCCTGCTGGAAAAGCGCCCACCCAGCGGCATCTGGGGCGGGCTGTGGAGCCTGCCGGAGGTGGCTATGGATACCGATGTGGCAGCGCATTGCCGTACCCGCTTCGGCATGGAAACGACCGCCGCGGGCAGCTTGCCCGAACTCAAACACAGCTTCACCCATTTCCGCCTGCGCATCGCACCCCAGGTGCTCGACGTCACCCATTTGCTGCCCCGCGCTGAGCAAACCGGGCAATTATGGCTGGCGCCGCGCGCTGCGCTCAGCGCCGCAATTCCCACGCCCGTGCGCAAATTGCTGCAACAGCTGGTCGCGCTGGAAACGCCCGCATGATCTGGCTGCAATTCATTCTGTGCATGGCGCTGATTGGCTTTGCCGGTACCAAACTGTCACGCTACGGTGACATCATCGCCGACAAGACCGGAATGGGCGGTACCTGGGTTGGTCTGGTAATGATGGCTTCGGTCACTTCCCTGCCGGAACTCATCACCGGCATCAGCGCGGTTACCGTGGCAGATGCGCCCAACATCGCCATCGGTAACGTGCTGGGCAGTTGCGTGTTCAACCTGGCTTTTCTGGCGGCAGTGGATTTCCTGTACCGGGGCGAATCGATGTATACCCGCGCCAGCCAGGGGCATATCCTGTCAGCCGGCTTTGGCGTGATGCTGCTCGGCTTTATCAGCTTCAGCCTGTTGCTGGGCGGCAAAGCGCCGGCACTCGGGCACGTGGGTCTGTATTCACCCATCATCGTGCTGATTTACCTGGCGGCGATGCGCACCGTATACCGCTACGAGCAAAGGCAAATGGCCGAATATATGGAAGCGCGCGCCGAACGTTACCCGCACATCACGCTGCACCAGGCGGCGCTGCGCTACGCCGCAGCGGCGGCGGTAGTGGTGGCGATGGGCCTGTGGTTGCCGTTCCTAGGGCGCGACATCGCGGCCCAAATGGGCTGGGGGCAATCCTTCGTTGGCACCCTGCTGGTGGCGCTCGCTACTACCGTGCCGGAAATGGTAGTGACCGTCAGCGCAGTGCGCATCGGCGCGCTGGATATGGCGGTGGCCAACCTGCTCGGCAGCAACCTGTTCAATCTGCTGCTGATCGCGGTGGATGATGTGCTGTTTACGGACGGGCCGATCCTCGCCCATGTTTCACCCATGCACCTGGCCACCGCGCTGTCCGCCATCACCATGACCGGTGCTGCCATCGTCGGCCTGCTCTATCGCCCGGCTGGGCGGCTGTTCAAAAGAGTTGGCTGGGTGAGCCTGTTTTTGTTCAGCGTCTATCTTTTAAACTCCTGCGTGGTATTTATCCATGGCGAATAAAACGCAAACCCCGCCTTGGCATAGCCTTGATGCCGGACAGTGCACAAAACACCTGGAAACCAATTCTGTCCAAGGTTTGAGCCAACTCGAAGCAGAGCAGCGGCTGGCCCGCCACGGCCCCAACAAGCTCGCCGAGAAAAAACCGCGCTCGGCGTGGCTCAAGTTTCTCGACCAGTTCAAGAACCTGCTGGTGATTGTGCTACTGGGCGCCGCCGTGCTGGCCGGAGCCATCGGTGACCTCAAGGACGCGGCGGTGATCCTGATCGTGGTGGTGTTCAACGCCGCCCTGGGCTTCTACCAGGAGCACCGCGCCGAGGCGACCCTGGCCGCGCTCAAGCAGATGCTGGCGCAGCACGCCCGGGTACGGCGCGGCGGACGGGTACTGGAAATCCGCGCCGAGGAACTGGTGCCGGGCGACATCGTGTTGCTTGAGGCGGGTGACCGTGTGCCCGCCGACGGCCGCGTGCTGGCATCGCACAACGCCGAAGTGGCCGAAGCAGCGCTGACCGGTGAATCCCACGCCGTAGGCAAGCATGCCGAGGCGCTGACACCCGGCAAGCATGCGCTGGCCGAACGCTTCAACATGGCGTACATGAACACCGTCGTCACCCGTGGCCGTCTGGAGTTGGTGGTGACCGCCACCGGCATGGACACCGAGATGGGTCGCATCAGCGGGCTGCTGGACGCGGCGCAGGAAAGTCCCACGCCGCTCCAGGTTCAACTCGATGCGCTGGGCAAACGCCTGGCCCTCATCGCCGGCGTGGTGGTGACCCTGATTTTCGCGCTCGGCATTCTGCGCGGCGATCCCTTGGTGCAGACCATCATGACCTCCATCGCCCTGGCCGTGGCCGCGATCCCCGAGGGACTGCCGGCGGTAGTGACGGTGACGCTGGCCATGGGCATGCACCGTATGGCGAAGAATCGCGCCATCGTCAAGAAGCTGGCGGCGGTGGAGACCTTGGGCTGCACTACGGTAATTTGCTCGGACAAGACCGGCACACTGACCCTCAACCAGATGACCGCGCGCCAGCTGTTTTATCGCGGGCGGCGCTTTGCCGTGAGCGGCGAGGGCTATTCCGGCGAGGGCGCAATCAGCGCCGGAGAGGGCGGCCCGCTGCCGGATTTCCTGCCCTTGCTCGCCCCGGCTGCCCTGTGTTCCGATTCCCGCATCCGCGACGGCCAGCTCATCGGCGACCCCACCGAGGGCGCGCTGCTGGCACTGGCCGCCAAGGGCGGCGTGAATCAGGAAACGGCGGCAGAGCACAGCCCGCGCATCGCCGAAATTCCCTTCGATTCGGCGCACAAGTTCATGGCCACTTTTCACCACGATGGCGAGCGGGTGCGCATGTTCGTCAAGGGCGCGCCCGACGTGCTGCTGGCGCGCGCCGACCGTTTTCTCGGCGCGGCAGGCGAGTCGCCGCTGGACGACCCGGCCCGCGCCGCCTTCGAGGCCGAGAACGCCGCGTTTGCCAGCCAGGCCATGCGTGTGCTGGCGGTGGCCAGCCGCGATATCCCGGCGCGGGAATTCGACCCTACCGGCGACCTGATGGCGTGGGCAAACAGCCTGGCGTTGACCGGCCTGGTCGGCATCATCGACCCGCCCCGCACCGAGGCGCGCGAAGCGATCCGCTTATGTAAGCAAGCGGGCATCCAGGTCAAGATGATTACCGGCGACCATGCCATCACCGCCGCCGCCATCGCCCGCGAACTGGGCCTGGAAGGTGCGGTGTTGACCGGCGCGGAACTCGATCGCATCGACGTCGCCGAACTTTCCCGGCACATCGAGGAAACCGTGGTGTTCGCCCGCGTCGCACCAGAACATAAAGTCAAAATCGTGCAGGCGCTGAAGGCGCGCGGCCATGTCGTCGCCATGACCGGCGACGGTGTCAACGACGCCCCTGCGCTGAAAAACGCCGACATCGGCGTGGCCATGGGCATCACTGGCACCGAGGTAACCAAGGAAGCTGCCACCATGGTGCTCACCGACGACGACTTCGCCACCATCGTCGGCGCGGTCAAGGAGGGCCGCACCATCTACGACAACGTTGTCAAGTTCGTGCGCTTTCAGCTTTCCACCAATGTCGGCGCCATCTTCACGGTACTCGGCGCGCAGCTGCTGGGTATGCCGACGCCGTTCACGGCGATCCAGATATTGTGGATCAACATCATCATGGACGGCCCCCCCGCCATGACTCTGGGTCTGGAGCCGGCTCGCCCCGGCATCATGAATGAGCCGCCGCGCCGCGCCGACGCGCGTATCCTCTCGCTGGCGCGTTTCAACCGCCTGCTGATGTACGGCATCACCATGTCGGCAGGCACCCTGGGGCTGTTTCATTACGCCCAGGAGCGCGGCGAGGCCTACGCGCTGACACTGGCTTTCACCACCTTCGTGTTGTTCCAGTTTTTCAATGTATTCAACGCGCGCGCCGAGCATTATTCCACCTTCAACCGTCAGTTTTTCAGCAACGGCAAGCTGTGGGCGGCACTTGGGATGGTAGTCGGGTTGCAGGCGCTGGCGGTGCTGTGGACGCCGGCCCAGGCCATCTTCGAGACCACGGCATTGTCCGTCCGGGACTGGGGACTGGCGTTCGCGGTCGCTTCATCCATCCTGCTGCTGGATGAAGGCCGCAAGCTGATGTTGAAATTACTGCAACGCAGCGAGCGGAGACCGACATGAACCAAAAGTTTACTCCCTCCCCATCCCCGACGCCATTGGACGATTTCTCCATGCTTGTGCTGGATTACAGGGAAATCGTCTCCGACTATGTAATTTGCCTCCGCTACGCCGGTGTTCGCATTGGCGGTGGCCAATTGGCTGGCCGTGGTGAGTTCTGAATGACGCTAATTGACACCCACTGCCACCTGGACGCCGCCGAGTTCGACACCGACCGCGACACGGTGGCGGCTCAGGCCTGGTCGGCAGGCGTTAAAACCATTGTTGTTCCAGCAGTGCAGTACACCAACTTCAGCGCCGTACTGGCTGTCTGCCAGCGCTATCCCGGCTGCGTGCCGGCGCTGGGGCTGCATCCGATGTACATCCACGCACATCTGCCGGAACATCTCATCTTGCTGCGCGCTGCCATTGAGCGGCAGCGCCCCGTGGCAATAGGCGAAATCGGGCTGGATTTTTTCGTGCCGGATCTGGACGCGGCGACACAGGAATACTTCTTCACCGAACAGCTTAAAATCGCCCGTGATTTCGACCTGCCGGTATTGCTCCATAGCCGCCGCGCCAACGATCAGGTATTGAAACAATTGCGTCGCTTCGGTATCCGGCGCGGCATCGCCCACGCCTTCAGCGGTAGTCGTCAGCAAGCCGAAGCGTTCATCCGGCAGGGGTTCAAACTGGGCTTCGGGGGCGCGATGACTTATACTCGGGCCTCGAATTTGCGTCGTCTTGCCGCCGAGCTGCCGCCCGAAGCCCTCGTGCTGGAAACCGACGCGCCGGATATGGCGCCAGCCTGGCTACACTCGAAACGCAATGGCCCTGAGCAACTCCCGCGCATTGCCGCTGTGCTAGCCGAGCTGCGCGGCATCACACCGGATATGGTCATGCATATCACTTCCAACAACGCCTGCGCCGCCTTGTCCCTTCAACTGGAAACGATTTCTCAGCATGGAAGCACATAATTTCTTTCTCACCCTCGCTGTTTTATTGCTGGCTGCACGGTTCTTATCCGAGCTGGCGATACGCATCGGTGTTCCGGCAGTAATCGGCGAACTCGCCGCCGGCCTCATCATCGGCCCGTCCTTGCTCGGACTGGTCAGTCCGGACGCCACCATGAAGCTGCTGGCGGAAATCGGCATTATCCTGCTGCTATTCGAAGTGGGTATGGATACCGACGTGTTCCGCCTCGCCAAGGCCGGTTCCAAACCCATCGTCGTGGCCATCGCCGGCGTGGTGTTTCCGTTCGGGTTCGGTTACCTGGTCAGCCACGCAATGTTTGGCATGTCTTTGCTGGCCAGCCTGTTCATCGGCGGCACCCTGACCGCGACCAGTATCGGCATCACCGTGCGCGTGCTGACCGATCTAGGTCGCCGCAACAGTGACGAAGCGCAAATCGTTATTGGCGCTGCGGTACTGGATGACATCGTTGGCGTGATCCTGCTCGCTTTCCTCTACCAGTTTGCGGTATCCGGGGAAATGTCACTGGCGGCGACCGGCAAGGTCGGCGCTTACATCGTCCTGTTCATGTTGCTGTCTCCGTTCGCGGCCAAATTCATGGCTTTCATCATCGGCCATTTCGAGCGCCGCAGCAGTTCGCCAGGGTTGTTACTGACCATGGCTCTGAGCCTGATCATGCTGTTCAGCTATCTGGCACATGCCATCGGCGCGCCCGAGATCATGGGTGGGTTCGCAGCCGGCATCGCCATGGGACAACACTTCCGCGTCACGCTCACCGAGCGACTGCGCATCCCGTTCTCCGCTTACCTGAACCGGATATTCGCACCCAGCCCGGAGCTGTCTCATCGCCTGGAGAGCCAGATGCGGCCGTTGATCCATACCTTCACGCCGCTGTTCTTCGTGATGGTCGGCGTCTCGCTCAACCTCAAACAGGTGGACTGGTCGTCGGCCTTCGTCTGGGGTCTGTCTGCCGCGCTGCTGGTGGTCGCCGTTGCCGGCAAGCTGGTTTCCGGCTTCCTGATCAAGGAACCACGCCTGCAGCAAACGGTCATTGGCCTGTCCATGATCCCGCGCGGTGAAGTGGGTCTGATTTTCGCTCAGATCGGTTTTGCCAATGGCATTCTGGATGCGCAAGTCTACGCGGCGCTGCTGATTGTGATCGCATTGACCACCGTGGTGCCGCCGTTCATCATCAAATGGATATATCAACGCAATGACACGGCTACGGCCATCGATACACAGGTGAGTAAATGACCGCATTGCCTCAATTCGAACGCACCCACATCCTGCTGGGTGACGCCGGCCTGCAACTGCTAGCCGGCAAACACATTTTTGTCGCAGGGCTGGGCGGCGTCGGATCTTATTGCGTGGAAGCACTGGCACGCGCAGGCGTGGGCAAGCTCACGCTGGTGGATCATGATGTGGTCGCCACCAGCAATATCAACCGCCAATTACCTGCGCTGCTTTCCACGGTGGGGCAATCCAAGGCGGAATTAATGCAGTCGCGCATCATGGATATCAACCCGGCCTGCCAAGTGGTCATCCACCGGGTATTTCTGACGCCGGAAAACGTCAGCGCATACGTGCCGCAGGAGGTTGATTATGTGATTGACTGCATCGACTCGCTTAATTGCAAAGTGGCCTTGGTGCAGAGTAGCTTGCAACGCGGCTTGTTCGTTGCTTCCAGCATGGGAGCAGGCAACCGTCTCGATCCTTCCAGAATCAGGCTTGCAGATATCAGCCAGACCGAGATGTGCCCATTGGCTCGCATCATGCGTAAGCGACTGCAGCGGCACGGCATCAAAAATGGGGTCTTAACGGTATTCTCCGATGAAGCGCCCAGGGCGCCATTGCCACCACAACCAGTAGAGGGTCCTGGCCGTCCGCGCGCCATCAACGGCACCATCAGCTACATGCCGGCACTTTTCGGTCTGATGCTCGCCGGAGAAGTGCTTCATCGCCTACTTCTGGAGACAAAGACTTCAGTAAGCGTTACGCACGAGGTTTAAACACGCTTCATTGGCTCTGCTGGTCTATTGCGTGTTGTTGCGCCTAACTTTGCTGCTGCACGGTTTGCTCCACCGCTTTTGCACGCTGCAATTCATCTGCGAACTGCACGTATCTGCAAAGCAAACAGTTGGGTTTTAAATTCAGTAGATTGTATTGCCTTAAAAGTAAAAAACCCCCAGGTTTTCACCTGAGGGTTTTTTGGTATAGAAGTCTGACGATGACCTACTTTCACATGGGTAATCCACACTATCATCGGCGCTGTCCCGTTTCACGGCCCTGTTCGGGATGGGAAGGGGTGGTTCCAGGACGCTATGGTCGTCAGACGTAAGCTGCTCGGACGCGGTGCGATCTTTCGATCAGACCGCGTCCCGAATTGGAAGAAGTAAAGTGTGTTGCGTGTTTTGATTGTACTGCGCTGTTTTAATCGCGCTGCGCTGTATTAACCAGTAACCCACTACTTAAGGTTATAGGGTCAAGCCTCACGGGCAATTAGTACTGGTAAGCTTAATGCATTACTGCACTTCCACACCCAGCCTATCAACGTCCTGGTCTCGAACGACCCTTTAGGGGGGTCTAGCCCCCGGGAAATCTCATCTCAAGGCGAGTTTCACGCTTAGATGCTTTCAGCGTTTATCTCTTCCGGATTTAGCTACCCGGCGATACCACTGGCGTGATAACCGGTACACCAGAGATCCGTCCACTCCGGTCCTCTCGTACTAGGAGCAGGTCCCTTCAAATTTCCAGCGCCCACGGCAGATAGGGACCAAACTGTCTCACGACGTTTTAAACCCAGCTCACGTACCACTTTAAATGGCGAACAGCCATACCCTTGGGACCGGCTACAGCCCCAGGATGTGATGAGCCGACATCGAGGTGCCAAACTCCCCCGTCGATGTGAACTCTTGGGAGGAATCAGCCTGTTATCCCCAGAGTACCTTTTATCCGTTGAGCGATGGCCCTTCCATACAGAACCACCGGATCACTATGACCTGCTTTCGCACCTGCTCGACTTGTCAGTCTCGCAGTCAAGCATCCTTTTGCCATTGCACTATCGCTACGATTTCCGACCGTAGCTAGGATACCTTCGTGCTCCTCCGTTACGCTTTGGGAGGAGACCGCCCCAGTCAAACTGCCTACCATGCACGGTCCCCGATCCAGATAATGGACCTAGGTTAGAACCTCAAACACACCAGGGTGGTATTTCAAGGGTGGCTCGACGATATCCGGAGATACCGCTTCAACGCCTCCCACCTATCCTACGCAAGTATGTTCAAAGTCCAATGCAAAGCTACAGTAAAGGTTCATGGGGTCTTTCCGTCTAGCCGCGGGTAGATTGCATCTTCACAAACACTTCAACTTCGCTGAGTCTCAGGAGGAGACAGTGTGGCCATCGTTACGCCATTCGTGCGGGTCGGAACTTACCCGACAAGGAATTTCGCTACCTTAGGACCGTTATAGTTACGGCCGCCGTTTACTGGGGCTTCGATCAAGAGCTTGCACCCCATCACTTAACCTTCCAGCACCGGGCAGGCGTCACACTCTATACGTCCACTTTCGTGTTTGCAGAGTGCTGTGTTTTTATTAAACAGTCGCAGCCACCTTTTCACTGCAACCCCGTTCTGCTCCACGAGCAAGTCGCTTCACATACTAGGGGCACACCTTCTCCCGAAGTTACGGTGTTAATTTGCCGAGTTCCTTCTCCTGAGTTCTCTCAAGCGCCTTAGGATTCTCACCCTGCCCACCTGTGTCGGTTTGCGGTACGGTCGTCCTTGAACTGAAGCTTAGTGGCTTTTCTTGGAAGCATGGTATCGCTCACTTCAGTGCCGTAGCACCTCGTCATCATGCCTCAGCATTGACCCCCCGGATTTGCCTAAGGGATCTGCCTACACACTTAAACCAACTATTCCAACAGTTGGCTGAGTTAACCTTCTCCGTCCCCACATCGCATTCAAGGCCGGTACAGGAATATTAACCTGTTTCCCATCGACTACGCTTCTCAGCCTCGCCTTAGGAGCCGACTCACCCTGCGCCGATGAACGTTGCACAGGAAACCTGGGGCTTTCGGCGAACGGGCTTTTCACCCGTTTTATCGCTACTCATGTCAGCATTCGCACTTCTGATACCTCCAGCAAGGTTCTCACCTCACCTTCAACGGCCTACAGAACGCTCTCCTACCATATGTAATAAATTACATATCCGCAGCTTCGGTGCACAGTTTGAGCCCCGTTACATCTTCCGCGCAGGACGACTCGACCAGTGAGCTATTACGCTTTCTTTAAATGATGGCTGCTTCTAAGCCAACATCCTGGCTGTCTATGCCTTCCCACATCGTTTACCACTTAACTGTGTCTTTGGGACCTTAGCTGGCGGTCTGGGTTGTTTCCCTTTTGACACCGGACGTTAGCACCCGATGTCTGTCTCCCAAGCTCGCACTCTTCGGTATTCGGAGTTTGCAATGGGTTGGTAAGTCGCGATGACCCCCTAGCCATAACAGTGCTCTACCCCCGAAGGTGATACTTGAGGCACTACCTAAATAGTTTTCGGAGAGAACCAGCTATTTCCAGATTTGTTTAGCCTTTCACCCCTATCCACAGCTCATCCCCTAATTTTTCAACATTAGTGGGTTCGGACCTCCAGTGCGTGTTACCGCACCTTCATCCTGGCCATGGATAGATCATCTGGTTTCGGGTCTACGCCCAGCAACTATCGCCCTTATCAGACTCGGTTTCCCTACGCCTCCCCTATTCGGTTAAGCTCGCTACTGAACGTAAGTCGCTGACCCATTATACAAAAGGTACGCAGTCACGGAACAAGTCCGCTCCCACTGTTTGTATGCATGCGGTTTCAGGATCTATTTCACTCCCCTCCCGGGGTTCTTTTCGCCTTTCCCTCACGGTACTGGTTCACTATCGGTCGATTACGAGTATTTAGCCTTGGAGGATGGTCCCCCCATGTTCAGACAGGATTTCTCGTGTCCCGCCCTACTTGTCGCAAACTTAGTTCCACACACAGGTTTTCACGTACGGGGCTATCACCCTCTCTGGCCAGCCTTTCCAGGCTGTTCTGTTAACGTGTGTGCTAAATCTTGCAGGCTGTTCCGCGTTCGCTCGCCACTACTTGCGGAATCTCGGTTGATTTCTTTTCCTCGAGCTACTTAGATGTTTCAGTTCGCTCGGTTCGCTCCACTGAGCCTATGTATTCAGCTCAGGGTACCCCTAAGGGTGGGTTTCCCCATTCGGACATCTGCGGATCAAAGCTTGCTTGCCAGCTCCCCGCAGCTTTTCGCAGGCTGCAACGTCCTTCATCGCCTGTAATCGCCAAGGCATCCACCACATGCACTTAGTCGCTTGACCCTATAACCTTAAGTCTCTCTTGCGAGATTCGCTCAGTTACAGGTTAATCAGCGTTTGCTACCCGATCCAGACTGACTAAGCCCGGATCGGTTGATACAATCAAAACCCGTTTGTCTATCGCCATTCAGGCAGCGATCGCTCGCTGCCCGGCCGGCAATAAACACTTTACTTCTTCCAATTTTTTAAAGAACAGCTCCACTCATAAAGAGTGAGGTCTAAAGTGCGTGCACTTTACACCTGACGCTTCATGGCTACTTCACACGAAACCTGGTGGAGGATGACGGGATCGAACCGACGACCCCCTGCTTGCAAAGCAGGTGCTCTCCCAGCTGAGCTAATCCCCCGTTAAGCGACCTGACCGGCGTAGCGCGGCGTTGCTCGGGCGCTCGTGTGCAACAGCACACGTCGCTTCCTCCCGCCTGGCGCTACTTGGTCAATCCGCTTAACGGTTAACCAAGCTTTTCCGCCAATCACTGATTTGACAGAAGCAAGCGTAGCAAGGTGGAGCCGGGTGCCGCCTACTTATGTAGGCAAGTCCGGCGACAACGCCGCCACGCGCCGCTTATGTCAAATCAGTGGTGGGTCTGGTTGGGCTCGAACCAACGACCCCCGCGTTATCAACACGGTGCTCTAACCAACTGAGCTACAGACCCGGTGTGCAGGATCTGGTCGAAGATGCTGACTCAGGCTGGGACTCTGCCCTGGTCCTGGATCTCGCTTCCGTTTCCTGTTCGACAACAACAACCGATAAGTGTGGATATTTACAACAGGCTTTCTCTAGAAAGGAGGTGATCCAGCCGCAGGTTCCCCTACGGCTACCTTGTTACGACTTCACCCCAGTCATGAATCCTACCGTGGCAAGCGCCCTCCCGAAGGTTAAGCTACCTGCTTCTGGTAATACCCACTCCCATGGTGTGACGGGCGGTGTGTACAAGGCCCGGGAACGTATTCACCGCGACATGCTGATCCGCGATTACTAGCGATTCCGACTTCACGGAGTCGAGTTGCAGACTCCGATCCGGACTACGATCGGCTTTCTGGGATTGGCTCCCCCTCGCGGGTTGGCAACCCTCTGTACCGACCATTGTATTACGTGTGAAGCCCTACCCATAAGGGCCATGAGGACTTGACGTCATCCCCACCTTCCTCCGGTTTGTCACCGGCAGTCCCATTAGAGTGCCCAACTGAATGTAGCAACTAATGGCAAGGGTTGCGCTCGTTGCGGGACTTAACCCAACATCTCACGACACGAGCTGACGACAGCCATGCAGCACCTGTGTTACGGTTCTCTTTCGAGCACCAAGCCATCTCTGGCAAGTTCCGTACATGTCAAGGGTAGGTAAGGTTTTTCGCGTTGCATCGAATTAATCCACATAATCCACCGCTTGTGCGGGCCCCCGTCAATTCCTTTGAGTTTTAATCTTGCGACCGTACTCCCCAGGCGGTCAACTTCACGCGTTAGCTGCGTTACTAAGGAGGTCTCCCTCCCCAACAACTAGTTGACATCGTTTAGGGCGTGGACTACCAGGGTATCTAATCCTGTTTGCTACCCACGCTTTCGTGCATGAGCGTCAGTGTCGACCCAGGGGGCTGCCTTCGCCATCGGTATTCCTCCACATATCTACGCATTTCACTGCTACACGTGGAATTCTACCCCCCTCTGCCGCACTCTAGTCTTTCAGTTTCCAACGCAGTTCCCAGGTTAAGCCCGGGGATTTCACATCAGACTTGAAAAACCGCCTGCGCACGCTTTACGCCCAGTAATTCCGATTAACGCTCGCACCCTACGTATTACCGCGGCTGCTGGCACGTAGTTAGCCGGTGCTTCTTCTTCAGGTACCGTCATTAATCTCAGGTATTAGCCAAGATCGTTTCTTCCCTGCTGAAAGAGCTTTACAACCCGAAGGCCTTCTTCACTCACGCGGAATGGCTGGATCAGGCTTGCGCCCATTGTCCAAAATTCCCCACTGCTGCCTCCCGTAGGAGTCTGGACCGTGTCTCAGTTCCAGTGTGGCTGATCATCCTCTCAGACCAGCTACTGATCGTCGCCTTGGTAGGCCTTTACCCCACCAACTAGCTAATCAGACGTCGGCCGCTCCAATAACGCAAGGTCCGAAGATCCCCTGCTTTCCCCCGTAGGGCGTATGCGGTATTAGCACAGCTTTCGCTGCGTTATCCCCCATTACATGGATACGTTCCGACGTATTACTCACCCGTTCGCCACTCGCCACCAGGAGCAAGCTCCCGTGCTGCCGTTCGACTTGCATGTGTAAAGCATTCCGCCAGCGTTCAATCTGAGCCAGGATCAAACTCTTCAGTTTAATTCCTGTGTGCGATTCAGTCTCGTCCTAAGACTCCACCAAACCGCGGTCGCTCATTCTCAAAGTTTTAATGCTTTAAGTCTGAGCACTTGCAATTTCTTACTTCCCTCTTCCAGTTACCAGTTACCCAGTTCCCAAAATCAGGTACCCATCGCAAATACCCACACTTATCGGTTGTCTTGTTGTTAAAGAGCGGTGATTCCAATTTCATTCATTCTCGCCTCAATCAGCGAGGTGCGAATTATACTTACTTAAATCCGCATGTCAACAACATTTTCAAAATCCAGAACTCACAAAGTTTTCACAAAACGCTATTAACTAGATGATTTTAATCTGTTTTCTGCGCATGCCGATCAACAACGAGATGCGAATTATACAGCCCTAAAACACGCCGTCAATCGTTTTTTCATAAAAAGTACATCATGCCAATCGATGTGCTTTAAGTTCAATATGTTAGACGATTGTGACTCGGGCAAATTTACGCTTTCCAACCTGCACCACCACACACGTGCCCGCGTTCAACACCCATGTTTTATCGCTGATCTTGTCGCCATCCATCCTCACCCCGCCCTGCTCGATCATGCGCATGGCATCAGAGGTGCTGGTTGTGAGCCCCGCCTGCTTGAGCACTTGCGTAATGGACAGACTGCCATTATCAGCCCGCAAACTTACCTCCGGCATCACATCAGGGATGGCGCCCTGCCTGAAGCGCGCCTCGAAATCGTTTAGTGCCTGGGCTGCCGCCGCAGGGCCATGAAAACGCGCCACAATTTCCTGGGCGAAGCGCACTTTGGTATCGCGAGGATTCGCTCCGGCATTGACCTGTTCACGCCAGCCAACGATAGTTTCCAAGGATTCGAAAGAAAGCAACTCTATATAACGCCACATCAGCTCATCAGACACAGACATGATTTTGCCAAATATTTCCGAGGGCGCTTCTGTGATGCCTATATAGTTGCCCAGCGATTTGGACATTTTGTTAACGCCATCCAGACCTTCCAGTAAAGGCATGGTGAGGACGCATTGCGGAGTCTGTCCATGTTGCTTCTGTAGTTCGCGCCCCATTAGCAGGTTAAATTTCTGGTCCGTACCACCCAGTTCCAAATCCGCGTGGAGCGCCACAGAATCATAGCCCTGCACCAACGGGTAGAGAAATTCATGTATGGCGATAGGCTGGTTTCCCTTATACCGTTTGTGGAAGTCATCCCGCTCCAGCATTCGCGCCACAGTATGGCTGGCCGCTAGCTTGACCATCCCTGCCGCTCCCAGCCTATCCATCCAGGTGGAGTTGAATACCACTTCGGTTTGCTCGGGTTGGAGTATTTTGAATACCTGATCGGTATAAGATCTGGAGTTTTCCAGCACCTGCTCGCGCGTCAACGCCGGACGTGTGGCATTTTTACCCGTAGGATCGCCAATCATGCCGGTGAAATCCCCTATCAGGAACAAGGCATGATGTCCCAAATCCTGCAACTGACGCATTTTGTTCAGCAGTACTGTGTGGCCCAAGTGCAGATCGGGCGCAGTCGGGTCAAAACCTGCTTTCACGCGCAAGCGTTTACCTGTGCGCAGCTTCTCCACCAACTCCTGCTCTACGATCAACTCATCGCAACCGCGCCTGATAATGCGCAGGGTTTCTTGTATTTCCGAATCAGTCATTACCGCCTCGAGTGTTTTCTCAAAAATAGAACATAAATTTAAAGATATTTACTTATTGACCGCTATATAACTTCATGAAACGGATTCCCACGCTTTCCGCTTTGGCCCCAATCTGTTAAGCTCACGCGTCAAATCTGTATGGAAAGGCGGCACAATGACCAACCAAAAAGCAGTAAGTTTAACGCATGCCGACAAATTGCATGCGCGTAAAGTGCGCCTGCGCTGGCTGGTCGCCGCATCCGCCTTACCACTTTTTGGCATCATTGCTGCCTTTGGTGTCGCGCCACAAACGGATACCAACAATATTCCCGTTAGCACTGTCATTGAGAATCTGACCGTTCCCTCCACCATAATCGAGGCTGACAATTCCATCCCGTCGACCGCCTATTGGCGCGACGAACGCATTGAATCCGGCGACACTGTAGCCACGATTCTTGACCGACTGGGCGTATCCAGTGAAGAAAGCGCGAAATTCCTTCACAACCCGGCGGCTACCCGCGCGCTTGCGCAAATCAAGCCCGGTAGACGCATCCAGGCTCAAACGACCGACTCCGGTGAACTGTTGTGGTTACGCCATATCAATTCCTCTGGCTCGCTGTTGCAAATCTCCAGACAGGGACAAAATTTTACGGTCACGCAACAGCAAGCTGCGCTGGAAACCAGAACTGTCATGAAATCTGGTGAAATTCACAATTCATTGTTTGGCGCCACTGATGCGGCTGGCATACCAGACAGCATTGTCACCCAAATGGCTACGCTGTTTTCCGCCGATATTGATTTCCACCGTGATATACGCCGCGGCGACCAATTCAAGGTTGTTTACGAGGTGTTGTACAGCAGTGGTGAACCAGTCATGACTGGGCACATACTGGCAGCCGAGTTTACCAATAACGGCCACACATACAAGGCCGTCTACTTCCGGCAACCCGATGGCAAAGGCGAGTATTACACTCCGGACGGCAAGTCCCTGAAAAAAGCTTTTTTGCGTTCGCCGATCGAATTCTCTCGCATCTCTTCCGGCTTTGGCATGCGTTACCACCCCATCCTGAAGCAATGGCGAGAGCACAAAGGCGTTGATTATGCGGCGCCTGCAGGCACCAAAATCAAGGCCGTCGCCGATGCAGTAGTGGCTTTTGCTGGCCAGGAAAACGGCTACGGCAACTTTATCCTGCTGCAGCACAGCGGCAATTACAGCACAGCATATGGTCACCTGTCAGCGTTCGCCAAAGGTCTGCACAAAGGCGAAAAAATCCACCAGGGTGACGTGATTGGGTATGTAGGTAGCACCGGTTGGGCTACCGGCCCCCATTTACACTTTGAGTTCCGTATTGCAGGCGTGGCGGTAAATCCGCTTACCGCAAAAATTCCTTACGCTTTCCCGATCTCGGCTCAATATCAGCCCATGTTCCGTAGTGCCACGCAGCCATTGGTCGCCAAGCTCAATTTGTTGAATGGCACCAATCTGGCAGCCCTGGAATAACCGCCAGTCAAATTGGCTGGACCTCCATATTTCATCGGACTCATGTCCGGCACCAGCCTGGACGGCATTGACGCCGCGTTGGTGCAATTTGATTTAACGCAATTCGCGGGTCACCTCATTCACACGGTCTATTTGCCTTATCCAGAGACGCTGCGCGAGAAATTGTTGGAGATTCATTTCTCTGGGGACGACGAAATCCACCGTGCTGCCCTGCTGTCAAATGAATTATCCGGGTTGTACAGTCAGGCTGTATCCAGATTGCTGGCCGAAAGCGCTACCGCCCCCGGCAACATTGATGCTATTGGTTGCCACGGACAAACCGTAAGGCATCGGCCGGACGCCGGCTACACGATACAACTGGCCAATCCCAGCCTGCTCGCCGAACTTACCGGCATAACAGTGGTGGCGGATTTCCGCAGTCGCGACATTGCCGCCGGTGGCCAAGGTGCGCCACTCGTCCCCGCTTTCCATGCAGCCGCATTGCGTCACCCCACAATACATCGCGTCATCGTCAATATTGGTGGCATCTCCAACCTGACGGATTTACCACCCAGCGGGAAAATCATCGGTTTTGATTGCGGTCCCGGCAATTTACTCATGGACGTCTGGTGTCAACGCCATACCGGCCAGCAATTTGACCCTGCCGGAACATGGGCGTTAGGTGGAGAAAATCTGCCTCAGTTATTTAAAAAGCTTGCGGCGCACACCTTTTTTTCGGCACCCGCGCCGAAAAGCGCCGGTCGTGAGGAATTCAATCTGGATTGGCTAATCAGCCATTTGTCCGGGGATGAATCTGCACAAGATGTGCAGGCAACGCTGCTGAAGCTGACCACTTACGGCATTACCCAAGCCATAGAAACATATAGCCCCAAGGCACAAGAGATTTATATCTGCGGCGGTGGTGCGCACAATACAGCGCTCATGCAATCATTACATACAGCCCTTCCAGGAAAATTGCTTGCCTCCATCGACGCGCTTGGCATTAGCCCAGACTGGCTTGAGGCGCACGCCTTTGCCTGGCTGGCTCGACAGACCCTTTTAGGATTGCCGGGCAATCTGACGGAAGTCACCGGCGCACGCCACCCCTGCGTTTTGGGCGCGGTATATCCGGCATAGAACATGGTGCGGATAAAAAAACAGGCTGCCATATGGCAGCCTGTTTTTTAGGATGATGCTACTTATTGCTTTACTCAGGCAGAAAACGAAGAACCGCAACCGCAGGTGGATGTGGCATTCGGATTCTTGATCACAAACTGCGCGCCTTCCAGACCTTCCTGATAATCAATTTCGGCACCAGCCAGGTATTGGTAGCTCATCGGATCAATCAACAGCGTCACGCCGTTCTTGACCATCGGCGTATCGTCTTCATTCATCACTTCGTCAAAGGTAAAGCCATACTGGAAACCGGAGCAGCCGCCACCAGTGACGAATACACGCAGTTTCAGGTCGGGGTTACCTTCTTCTTCGATCAGCTGTTTCACTTTGTTGGCAGCATTGTCGGTAAAGACAAGCACACTGGGCATTTCAGTCATGGCATTCATTACTTACTCCTTAAAACTTGAAAAGTTCGTTCGTCATTATGGACAGGACCCACGCTTACGTCAATGACTACCCATTGGTCAAGGCAACAGACCGATTAGTTCCAGGCCCATGGTTTCAGGCAACCCAAACATGATGTTCATATTCTGTACCGCCTGGCCGGATGCGCCCTTCACCAGATTATCTATCGCCGACAAAATCACCAGCGTATTGCCGCCCTGCGGGCGATGCAGCGCAATACGACAGGTATTGGAGCCGCGCACCGATCGGGTTTCTGGATGCGATCCAAAGGGCAGCACATCCACGAACGGCTCGTCCTGATAACGCTGTTCAAACAGCGCCTGCAGATCGGAGTCGCCGGTCAAGCGCGCATACAGCGTAGCATGAATGCCACGAATCAGCGGCGTGAGATGCGGCACAAAAGTCAGACCTACCGGTTTGCCGGCATAACGAGCCAACCCCTGGCTAATTTCCGGTAAATGGCGATGCCCGGAAGCAGCATAAGCCTTGAAATTATCACCTGCCTCGGCAAACAGTGTTCCTACTTCAGCTTTACGACCAGCTCCACTCACCCCGGATTTGGCATCGGCAATCAGGTAGCTCTCATCCACCATACCGGCTTCCAGCAATGGCAAAAATCCCAACTGAACCGCCGTGGGATAACACCCGGGATTCGCAATCAGCTGCGCAGTCTTGATCTGCTCGCGATTTACCTCGGGCAAACCGTACACCGCCTGCGCCACCAGATCAGGGCAGGCGTGCTCCATGCCATACCATTTTTGCCAAACCCCGAGATCCTGAATGCGGAAATCCGCTGCAAGGTCAATAACTCTCACACCGGCTGTCAGCAATTCACGCGCCTGCTGCATGGCAATGCCGTTGGGTGTGGCAAAAAATACCACGTCGCATTTGTCCAGCCCGGCATCTTGCGGGTCGCAAAACCTCAAATCTATATGACCACGCAAATTTGGGAACATGTCCGCGACCGGCATTCCGGCTTCCTTGCGCGACGTAATCGCCACTATCTCTGCCTGTGGATGGCGCGCCAGCAGGCGCAATAACTCCACGCCCGTGTAGCCGGTGCCGCCAACGATACCCACTTTGACCATCTGATTTCCCCTCTACTGTAGGTTTCCAATGATACCGCGAACGCACAATGAAAAAAGCCGCCCGATGAGGGCGGCTTTTTCTGTGCTCCGAACGCTTAACGCTTGGAGAACTGTTTGGCCCTACGTGCTTTACGCAGACCGACTTTCTTACGTTCCACTTCACGCGCATCACGCGTCACCAAACCAGCCTTCTTGAGTGCAGGTTTGAGTTCAGCATCAAACTCGATCAAAGCGCGCGTAATACCATGACGGACTGCTCCGGCTTGACCGGATTCGCCACCGCCGTGCACGTTTACCATAATATCAAAAGTAGCCGAGTTGTTAGTCAGCTCCAATGGTTGACGCACCACCATGCGACCGGTTTCACGCGAAAAATACTCGTCAACAGGCTTGTCGTTCACAACGATATTGCCCTTGCCAGGCTTGATGAACACCCGTGCCACTGAACTCTTGCGGCGGCCGGTGCCGTAATAATAGTTTCCGATCATTGCTTATCCTCTGATTTCCAGCGCTTTAGGTTGCTGCGCAGCATGGGGATGCTCACCACCGGCGTAACACTTGAGCTTCTTGATCATGGCGTAGCCCAATGGGCCTTTGGGCAACATGCCTTTAACCGCTTTTTCCAGCACACGGCCGGGGAAACGCGCTTGCATCTTGGCAAAAGTCGTTTCGTAAATACCGCCAGGATAGCCGGTGTGACGATAGTACTTCTTGTCTTCTGCCTTGTTGCCAGTTACTTTCAGTTTGTCCACGTTCACAACCACGATAAAATCGCCGGTATCAACGTGGGGAGTAAATATGGGCTTGTGCTTGCCACGTAGACGATACGCAACTTCGGCCGCCACATGGCCGAGCACTTTGTCCGTGGCATCAACCACGAACCATTCACGCACGACTTCGTGCGCTTTAGCGGAAAAGGTTTTCATTCGAAACCCCTGAGAATCTGGATGAGGAAAGCCGCGCATTTTACGGCCATCTGGAGAGACTGTCAAACCACTGTTAGAATCCAGCCTTTCAATTGGCATCAAATTCCATGAACTGGCTGGCCACAAATCTGATTAGCTCCTTGCTACTCCCCCCGCTGAACCTTATTTTGCTGGGTTTCGCAGGCTTCGTTCTATTACGGCGTCGACTAGCACTGGCTCGCGTCCTGATATTTGTATCGCTTTCATTTCTGGGTATCTTATCCATGCCTGCAGTAGGATATCGCCTGCTGGCGCAACTGGAACCCTATCCCGCCCTGAATCCGGCACACCTGCCACAGGCAGACGCTATCGTCATCCTGGGCGCCGGCACCTACTTCGACGCACCCGAGTATGGTGGCGACACGGTTGACTCCCTGGCGCTGGAACGCTTGCGTTATGGCGCCCGTCTGGCGCGCCTCACGGGCTTACCCATCCTGGTAACCGGTGGCAAACCTGCTGGCGGCAAACCCCAGGCAACAATGATGCAAACCTCGCTGGTACAGGACTTCCACGTACCTGCCCGCTGGGAGGAATCGCATTCCAACACAACCTGGGAAAATGCTCGCAACAGCTACGCGCTGCTTGCGCCCACCGACGTACGACGCATATTTCTGGTCACCCATGCCTGGCATTTACCGCGTGCCGTTTACTCGTTTGAAAAAGCGGGCTTTCGCGTCATTCCTGCAGGTACCGGTTTTACGCTGGCAAACAAAATCCGCATCATGGATTTCATCCCTCAGCCACGCGGCCTGCAGGCCAGTTATTATGCGATGCACGAAGCTATCGGGCTTATCTGGTATCGGTTAAAAGGCTAAAATCACATCTCGCCAGCACAGGGGTTACACATGCAAGCACGTATCAAATGGGTGGAAAATGTTGCGTTTCTGGGTGAGACCGGCAGTGGTCATGCCGTATTAATGGATGGCGCTCCTGAGGGCGGCGGTCGCAACCTGGGGCCGCGCCCGATGGAATTGGTCCTCATCGGCACTGGCGGTTGCACCGCTTACGATGTGGTGCACATCCTGAAAAAATCACGTGCGGAGATTAGCGATTGCGTGGCCGAAATCCAGGCGGAACGCGCTGGCGAAGACCCAAAAGTATTCACCAAAATCCACTTTCATTTCATCGTTACCGGCAAAAATCTCAAGCCGGAACAGGTCGAACGCGCAATCCATTTATCCGCTGAAAAGTATTGCTCTGCCTCGATCATGCTCGGAAAAACTGCCACGATCACCCATGATTTCGAGATACGGGAAGTCTAGCCGGAGAAATTGGTTTGGCGGCAATTACACCGGGTAACAACGCACCGAGTAATAGATATCCTGCTCGATTGATTGCAGCAGCCGGTCGATATTCGGATGCTTGCCAGGGTGCGCACGCGCGTCTTCGGTGTGCTCGGCAAATAACGCCAGCGCTTCCTCGGCGGCTTTGGGACCCACACCACCCCATTTGAGCGCGACATGGTAATAGACCCGGAACGAGCCGCTGCTGCCCGGTTTGTTTTCAATCACCGCCGCGACTTCGCCGTCTTCGCCGAACAGCTTCATCAACCCGAAGGCATCCACGTTTTCCAGCTTTTCCAGGTTTTCTGCAAAATTCGTCATCACTTCTTTCCCAAACGCAAAGCCGGGGATTATACCCAGTAAGCGGTTTTCGTCATGACTTTCGAAGCGAATTTCATGGCCACCTTGACCGGCGCAGGCAGTTCCTGCGCTCCGTACGTCACTGCAGTCTCGGCATGGCGCGCCTCGTCTGCCTGCATCTGTTCGACGACCGCACGGCTTTTGGCATCATCTTCCGGCAACGTTTCCAGATGACCGCCCAGATGCGCTTCCACCTGACGTTCGGTTTCAGCCAGAAAGCCGAGGCTCCACTTGTCGCCCAGCGCTCCCGCCGCCATACCCAGCGCAAGCGAGCCGACGTACCATACCGGGTTCAACAGGCTCTTGCGCCCACCCAGCGCGTGAATACGCGATTCGCACCAGGCCAAGTGCTCGGTTTCCTCGCGCGCGGCCTCCTCCAGCGCTGTCCTGGCCGCCGGGTCGCGCGCCGTCAGCGCCTGCCCCTGATACAGCGCCTGCGCGCATACTTCCCCGACGTGGTTCACCCGCATCAGCCCTGCCGCGTGTTTTTTGTCCGCCGCGGCCAGCTCCGGTTCGTTCAGATCGCGACCCGGCAACGGGCGCGCACTCTGCGCCGGCGCCAGCAGGGTACGCAGCCCCTTGTCAAATTCGATAATCAGTTTATCCAGCGTCATATCCATAGCACCTCTACAGAATATCGACGGATGATCTCATCCGCTGTCACCAAAGTCAGCCCCTCGCAACTGGCCTGGGAAATCAGCATGCGGTCAAAAGGGTCGCCATGTAAACGAGGCAACGCATCCAGGCCCCAGACATGCTCCAACCGGATGGGGAGCATGGAGAATGTTTTGTCGGGTAAATATTCCGTAACCATGCGCTGCAATGGCGTTCGTGTTTTCAGCTTGCCCAGCATGATCTTGATTTGCATTTCCCAAACACTGGCAATGCTGAGATACACCTCGTTATCCGCAGACTCACACGACTCGCGTACCGACGCTGGAAACCCTGGTGTGGCTTCGTCCAGCCACAGAAAAACATGGGTATCCAGCAGCAACTTCACAGCGGGTCATTACTCAGCCAGAAGGCGTCTTCCAGTGGTGCATCGAAATCGTCGCTGATGTAGATCATATTGTCCTTATGCAGGCCAAATGTGCGCTGTTTCGGCTTGGCTTCGATGAGCACCAAGCGCGCCACCGGCTTGTTCGCCTTCGCGATAATCACCTCATCCCCGGCCTGCACGGCGGCCAGCAATGCGGAAAGCTGCGTTTTCGCTTCGTGGATATTGACGGTCTTGATGGCCATGTCGCACCTCGTGTTAGCTAAGAATATGGCTAATAATTCTACGGGGCGCTTTGCCGTGCGTCAACCTATGAACGACTGGAGAGCCAGAGCCCAAAGGGCCTGACCCAAAAAGTGGAAATCATGGCGGCCGAATAAAAAACGGGCCACCGAAGTGACCCGTTTCTAATCTTCCGTACACCACCGGCAGAGGCCGGCAAGTGCTTAGAAGTTGTGAATCATACCCACGGAGAAGCCGCTTGGGTTATCACCCTTGATAGTGCCTGGGTTATCGCCGTGGCCGCCACCGAAGGCACTGAATTGCCCATTGGTGTCGTTGTTAGTACGGGCGTACGCAAGGTATGCAGTGGTGCGCTTGGACAGGGCGTGGTCGAAACCGATCGCATACATCTTGGCACCAGAATCACTCTGGTTACCCAAATTACCAGCTTTGTAGAACTGGGCCTTGATGGTATTGCTAGCCATCTTGTAGGCGGCACCCAAACCATAAACCTTGCGATCGTTGCCAGAAACACCTTTCAGATCGGTGCCCTTCTCGTACATACCCACCAGCTTGAAGTCACCTAGGTTGGCGCCTGCAGAGACGCGCCAATCTTTTTCGTCGCTCACGCCAGAATAGGTAACAGCATTAGTTATAGGGGTGGCAGCAACAGCCAGACCATTCTGGTTGGACAGGTTGTGTCGCTCGTAACCCAAACCAACGAAGAATGGACCAGCGTCATACATCGCACTCGCCGACAACAGGTCTACGCTCTTGTCAGTGGTCGCCCCATTAATAACAGGCGTTCCTAAAAGGCCAAAGTTCACATCCGTATTGGTGCCATACATGACATTGGCTGTAAAACCACCCAAGTTGGGCGAATTGTATTCAACGATGTTGTTGGGACGGGTGTCAAAACCCAAGCTGAAGTTACGGATATCGCCGATTTGGTTGTTGAACAGGTCAACTTTACGGCCCATCAACTTCATCGGGCTTTCGTCCTTACCCAGTTTCACAGCACCCCAGCTCTTGCCGGACAAACCAGCGTAAGCGGGGCCGTTCGCGAAGGAGTCAGTGGAAACGCCAACGTCAGAGGTACCGGTACCGCCCAAAGAAACGTAAGTCTTCAATAGCCAGATAGCGTTCAGGCCATTGCCCAGATCTTCCTTGCCGCCAAATTGGATGAAAGAAGCGTTACTGGAAACGTTGGTCTGACGGGTCATACCGTTTTTCGCAGCGTTCGCGCCATCCAGACTATCCACCGACACATGCATCTGACCGGAAATGACAACGCTGCTGTCATCGGCCATGGCCATCGGGGCTACGAAAAGACTGGCTACTGCCAGTGCGATGAGTTTCTTATCCATGCAAATCTCCTTGAGTTGAAGTGTGTATCGCATTCAGGTTTCATCCCCCCATGCGAACCCCTCTTGCGAGAAGCTGAACGCATTATGCCCAAGGGTTTTTACGCCCGGCAAGCTTTACGGGCAATTTTCCTGATTTCCATGGCACTGTGTTGTTTTTTTGCAACACGCGATTCTGGGAGGATGTTCTGAGTGGAGACCGATTGTGGAGGATGGCCTGTTGGAGTACCGGGTCGTCCAGTGTATCCAGATGGATGACGTCCAGCATATAGAGATAACAGGGCATGTTCCAGCGCCTCGATCAGATCGTACCAGCGCGGGGGTCAGAGCGGGTGCTTCAATGGCGAGATCAATGTCGGATGCTCGCCGCGCCCGGCCAGCGGCGCGCGAGCCGAATACCCAGGCGCGGCGCACTTCGGGAAAGCGGGCAAGCGTGGCCTGCAAGGTGTGGCGGTCTTGTTCGCGCAGTTCCAGCATTTCAGTCCAACGTCAGTTTTGCTACCCGCGCCGCCATGTCGTGGAGCTGGCTGGCGTAGCGCTGGCGGATGTGGGCTGCGATGGATTCGGCCACGCTTCGCGGCAAGTGTCACCCAGCCGCTATTTGCGCATGGTCCACCACACGATGCCGAGCAGCAGAGCAAGCGCTACACCCGCTTCGAATACAAACCAGGCGAGGCTAACCATTCCGTTGTCTTCCATGTTTGCGGCCTTTCTTGTTAAACGGCGATTCATCCTAAAAAAAAGCTGTCCACGAAAGGCACGAAAAGCACGAAATAAACCCATATTGAGATTAAGTCATTCATCCTATATTGAATGAACTTTTTTTCTTTCGTGCTTTTCGTGTCTTTCGTGGATAAATGTCTTTAGGTTCATTTCACCGGGGTGGGAAAATTGCGAATCAGATCGAGACGTATCCTGACGGCCTCGCCCGCTTCGTTCCGCGCCACCAACCATTCTGCTCCGTTTTCCTCGGTCACGTCCTGCGGCCATACGCGCGCCATGTAGGATTGCTGGCTGGCTTGATCATGCCAGTGCAGGTCCATCGATTCGTTGCACATTACGGCAATGACAATACGCTCAATATAAAAACGCGGCACTGCCTGGTAGGGTAAATCCATGGCTTTGTTATACTTGGGGCTGTTTACTTGTTTAATATTTTCGCATGAGACAACTCGTTCGCACAGCTTTGATATTGGCCGCGCTGATTAGCGGCGGCTGCGCCACCCAGCCTACAGCGCCGGTCACGCCACCGGTCGCCAAGCCTGCGCCCAAACCGGCGCCACCCAGCCCGCCGCAGCCAAAGCCCGCACCGGCTGTGGTATGCCCGCCGCCCACGCCGGAAACGCCGCCACCTCCCCCGGTAACCCCCAACCTGAGCGCGGCTGATTGGTCCAGCCTGCCTGGCTGGAAGGACGACAATCTGCTGGATGCATGGCCTGCGTGGTTGCAGTCGTGCACGGCGCTGAAAACCAGACCGGAATGGCAAGCCGTGTGCGCCGCATCGGAAGCGTTAAAACCCGTCGACGCTGCAACCATACGGGCATTTTTCGAAAGCCAGTTTGCACTCTACCAATCGCGCCAGGCCGACGGCAGCGAGAATGGCTTGATTACCGGCTACTATGAACCGCTGCTGCATGGCAGTCTCACCCCCAGCGCGAAGTACTCGGTTCCCTTGTACGGTCCGCCCGCCGATTTGTTGACCATTGACCTGAGCAGCGTTTATCCGCAGTTGAAACACATGCGTCTGCGCGGCCGCTTGCAGGGCAACAAAGTGGTGCCGTATCTGGATCGCGCCGCTATCGACGATGGCAGCAATCCGCTTAAAGGCAACGAACTGGTCTGGGTGGACAACCCGGTGGAAGCGTTCTTCCTGCAAATCCAGGGATCGGGGCGCATTCAACTGCCCGACGGCAGCATGATACGGGTGGGCTATGCCGACCAGAACGGCTATCCGTATCGTTCCATCGGTCGGGTACTGGCCGAGCGCGGCGAGTTGCCGCTGGCACAGACTTCGATGCAGAACATCAAGCAGTGGGGTAAAAACCATCCCGACAAGCTGCCGGAACTGCTCGCGCAAAACCCCAGCTATGTGTTTTTCCGTGAGCTGCCGAATAACGGCAGCGGCCCGCTGGGTGCGCTGGGCGTACCGATTACCGGAGGGCGCAGCATTGCCGTGGATGCCCGCGCGATCCCTCTGGGCGCGCCGGTGTGGCTGGACACCACCGTGCCCTCATCCGATCAGCCGCTGGATCGCCTGATGATGGCACAGGATACCGGCGGTGCCATACGCGGCAATGTACGGGCGGATTTTTTCTGGGGCTTTGGTAATGAGGCCGGGGCAATCGCCGGCAAGATGAAGCAGACTGGCCGGATGTGGGTATTGCTACCCAAAGACATGCCGGTGCCGAGCGAGTTACCAACACCTCTGGCTGCGAAAGCCAAAGTCGTCAAGAAATAATCACGCCAGGAGTATCAACGCTTTTCCGGATGGGCAGGCTTACCGATCCAGCTCGTAACGCACTTTAATCTGCACGAATGATTTCACCATACGACCGTCTTTCTGGGCCGGCGCGAAATGCGCATTGCGAAAAGCATCGAGCGCACTCTGGTCGAAAACACCTGGCGGGCGGGCATCGCTGACTTCGACATCCTGCACGTTGCCGCTCTCATCCAGCTTCAATTTGAGCACGACCCAGCCTGCGGTGCCGCGGGTGACTGCGTCTGGCGGGTAAACCGGGTTGATGGCGGCCAATGCACGCGGCTGAACATCCAATTGTTTGGCGGTGTAATAAGTCGGATCAATCAGTAACGGCACATTGACTGCCGGCAACGCGCTGCTGGGCTGCGGCGCAGGATTGGGGACAGTGGGCACTACCGGCGCTGCATCAGGCGCGGCGGGCGCTGGTGGCGAAGCACGCTCCTCTGGCGCAGGCGGGACGGGTTTGGGAGGCGCTTCGGGTGCTGGCTCTGGCGCCGTTTCAGGTGCTGCGGCAGGTACTGCCATTTGGGGTGGCGCCGGTATGGGCGGCGGCGCAGCGGGCTGCAGGCGCGCCTCAATCACCGGGATAGCGGCGGCTACCGGTGCCGCAACAGGATTAACGCGCAGCAGGCCGATCAGTGCCAGATGTGCAGCAATGGAGATGGACATGGCGGCCACCACGCGCTGCATGGCCGGGCTGAGTTCAGGCTCCTGAAGATCGGCTGGGCGCGGCATGCCCGTGCATCAATGCAATACGCGCGGCATGGCAAGAGTAAACACGGGAATCTCCGCGTCGAAGTGCTCGCCGTCTTCCGCCACCATCTGGTAGCTGCCGTACATGGTGCCTACCGGCGTCGTGATCGCGGTGCCGCTGGTGTATTCAAAGCTCTCGCCGGGCTTGAGCAAAGGTTGCTCGCCCACCACACCCAGACCGCGTACTTCCTGCACCTTGTTTTCAGCGTCGGTAATCACCCAGTGGCGCGAAACCAGTTGCGCCGGGATGGCGCCGGTGTTGGTGATGGTGACCGTGTAGGCAAATACATAGCGATCCATGTGCGGATCGGATTGGTCGGGAATGAATGCCGTCTCGACGACTACGGTTACGTGATTTTTTCTGCTGTCGCCCATTTGCGTGTCTGTCCTTGAACCGGTCGCGCTGTTACCCCGGCGCGATTCCGGGTAAAATTGGCTTCTTTATCCAAAGGCTTGTTGAAAGGGTCACCATGTCCAGGCAATTCCGTATCGCACCGAGCATTTTATCCGCAAACTTCGCCAAGCTGGGACAGGAAGTCACTGATGTGATCGCGTCCGGTGCGGACATCATTCACTTTGATGTGATGGATAACCATTACGTGCCCAATCTGACTATCGGTCCGCTGGTATGCGAATCGCTGCGCCCGGTGACGGATGCAATCATCGACGTACACCTGATGGTCAAGCCGGTAGACCGTATTATCCCCGATTTCGCCAAGGCCGGGGCGAACATCATCACCTTCCATCCGGAAGCGTCCGAACACATCGACCGCACCCTGTCGCTGATCAGGGAATGCGGATGCAAGGCGGGTCTGGTGTTCAACCCGGCCACTTCGTTGAGCTATCTGGACTATGTGATGGACAAGGTGGACATGATCCTGCTGATGTCGGTCAACCCCGGCTTTGGCGGACAGAAATTCATCCCGGAAACACTCAACAAGACGCGTGCCGTGCGCCAGCGTATCGACGCCTCGGGCCACGATATCTGGCTGGAAGTGGACGGCGGCGTGAAAGTCGACAACATTGCCGAAGTAGCCCGTGCGGGTGCCGACGTATTCGTGGCCGGCTCCGCCATTTTCGGCGCAGCCAAGGACAGCGACGCGCACCGCTACGATAGCGTGGTCGCGGCGATGCGCGCGGAACTGGCGAAAGTCTGACCAGGCCATTGCTGGCATGATCCGGCACACGTAAACAAGATAGACGTTCAACCTAAACCCCCAATTCAGGCCGCAGAGATCGCACGATTATCGTCAATACCGGCTTCACCCATCGGGTGAACCGGAAAATTGTGGAACACGCTTTATCTCTGTGTGCTCCGTGATCTCCGTGGCTAACTGACTTTTTTAAGACCCTATGAACTTCCCAATCAAAATCAAGGCTGTGGTGATCGACCTCGACGGCACGCTGCTCGACACCGCACCCGACCTCGCCCACGCGGCCGAATTGATGATGGCCGAACTCGGCATGCCGCCAGTGCCGCTGGCGTCCATCAAAACCTACATCGGCAACGGCGTTTCGCGCCTGGTAAAGCGCGTGCTGACCGGCAGCATGGATGCCGAACCGGATGCCGCGCTGTTTGCCCGCGCCTATCCGATTTACCAGAAGCACTATGGTGCCAATGTCTCGCTATATTCGCGCCCTTTCCCCGGCGTGGTGGAAGGCCTGCAGGCGTTGCGCGCAAGGGGCATGCATGTGGCCTGCATTACCAACAAGGCGGAAGTGTTCACGATTCCGCTGCTGCGCGATACCGGCCTGCTGGATTATTTCGAACTGGTACTGTCGGGCGATACGCTCCCCAAGCGCAAGCCCGACCCGATGCCCCTGCTGCACGCCTGCAAGCACTTTGGTGTTGAGCCCGGCGAACTGCTGCTGATCGGCGATTCGCTCAACGATACCCAGGCCGCGCGCGCCGCTGGCAGCCCGGTGTTCTGCGTGCCGTACGGCTACAACCGGGGACGGCCGGTGGCGGAACTGGATCTGGATGCAGTGGTGCCCAGCCTGCTGGAAGCCTCGAAACTGATTACCAAAACCTGAACAGCATGAATCCCTTAAACATGGAAATACATAGCGAAAAGCGCCTGTCATGGCGATGGCGCTGATACGCCAGTTTTTTGGTGGTGCGATACATTCGTGCCGTACCTCGCTATGCTTCTATGACTTAATGGTGAAATCATGACTGAACAGGAATTCAACCAACTCGCCCGCGAGGGCTATAACCGCATCCCGCTCACGCGAGAATTGCCGGCCGATCTCGACACCCCGCTATCGGTCTATCTCAAACTCGCCGACGCGCCCTACTCCTACCTGCTGGAATCGGTCGTGGGCGGGGAGCGCTTCGGGCGCTACTCGTTCATCGGCCTGCCTGCCCATACCGTGCTGCGCGTATATGGCCATCTGGTCAGCGTGGAAACCGACGGCGTCAAGGTTGAGCAGGAAGAAGTCGCCGACCCGCTGGCGTTTGTCGAACAATTTCTGGGTCGTTTCAAGGCGGCTGTCGTGCCGGGGCTGCCGCGTTTCGCGGGCGGCCTGGCGGGCTATTTCGGCTATGACACGGTGCGCTACATCGAGAAGCGCCTGCAAGCGACGCACCAGCCCGATGTGCTGCATGCCCCCGACATCCTGCTGCTGCTCACCGACGAGCTGGCGGTGGTGGACAATCTCACCGGCAAGCTGACCCTTATTGTCTATGCCGACCCGATGCAGACGGATGCATATGCCGAAGGCTACCGCCGCCTGAACCAGTTATGCGCGCAGATCAGGGCGCCATACACTGCTCCCATGCCACAAAAGGTCGGTAGCGCCGAAGCCACCTCCGAATTCGGCGAAACCGCGTTCAAGCAGGCAGTATTGCGCGCCAAGCAATATATCGTGGAAGGCGACATCATGCAGGTGGTGTTGAGCCAGCGCATGTCGCGCCCGTTCGACGCCAGCCCGCTCACGCTGTACCGTGCGTTGCGCAGCCTCAACCCGTCGCCGTACATGTTCTATTACGACATGGGCAGTTTTCACGTGGTGGGCGCGTCGCCGGAAATCCTGGTACGGCTGGAAGATGACACCGTCACCGTGCGCCCCATCGCAGGCACGCGTCCGCGCGGCGCCAATCGCGAGCACGATGCGCAACTGGCCGCCGAACTGCTCGCCGACCCCAAGGAATGCGCCGAACATTTGCAGTTGCTGGACCTGGGACGCAACGACGCGGGGCGCGTGGCGGTCACCGGCAGCATTCAGGTGACCGAGAACATGCTGATCGAGCGTTATTCGCACGTCATGCACATCGTCTCCAATGTGGAGGGCAAGCTCAAGCCGGGCCTGTCGGCGATGGACGTGCTGCGCGCCACTTTCCCCGCCGGCACCGTGTCCGGTGCGCCCAAGGTGCGTGCGATGGAAATCATCGACGAACTCGAGCCCAGCAAGCGTGGCATATATGCAGGCGCAGTAGGGTACCTCGGCTTTGGCGGCGGCATGGATCTGGCGATCGCCATCCGCACCGCAGTGGTCAAGGACGGCATGCTGTACGTGCAGGCAGGCGCAGGCATCGTGGCCGACTCGGTACCCGAAAACGAATGGACCGAAACCCAGAACAAGGCGCGCGCCGTGATCCGCGCGGCGGAACTGGCGCAGGCCGGCCTGGACGGGCTGGAAGAATAGCTGCCTGCCGGGCTGCTCAGCAGCTCAGTCCGGTGTATCGGTTTGGAGGAGAGCGCCATGCAGCAAACCGTGATTGTCTACACTGCTCCCGGTTGCCAGGATTGCGCCGCAGTCAAACAATTCCTGCACGAACGGGGTATCGCTTTTGAAGAGCGCGACATTAGCCATCCCGATGTGGCGCAGGAAGCAAAAACGCGTTATGGCGTACGGATTGCCCCGATCACGGTGATAGGCGATGCATTTTCTTACGGCACCTTCCAGGACCTGCGACCCAAGCTGGAAGCCGCATTGCAGAAACAGAAAATCAACGCGAAATCATAAGCACGGTGGCGGCCACCTCCTATCCGGACCTCTCCGGCGCAGGCCGCGAACTGCACATTTCCCGGCTACTCGGCAGCTGCAGCCTTGCCTTTGTTGCCGTGCTTTTGCAGTTCTTTTCATTTTTCTTGTCTGCACCCGGCAGGCAAGAGATAATCTCGAGTTCCCTGGTGCCGTCAGTCCGGCAAAATGCCCACGCGAATATCATCTGATATCAATCAGCGGTATTCAAATGCGGAATTCATGAACCTCGTTGAGTTGGTGACGACATGCTATTGATGATCGATAACTACGATTCCTTCACCTACAACCTGGTGCAGTATTTTGGCGAGCTGGGTGAGGACGTGCGGGTATTCCGCAACGATGAAATCGACCTCGCCGCGATTGCCGCTCTGCAGCCCGACCACATCGTGATTTCTCCCGGCCCATGCACACCCAATGAAGCAGGCGTATCCGTGCCGTTGATCAGGGAGTTTGCAGGGAAAATCCCGCTGCTCGGCGTGTGCCTCGGCCATCAGAGTATCGGCCAAGCCTTCGGTGGCAGAATAGTCCACGCCCAACAGTTGATGCACGGCAAGACCTCGATGATTCATCACAAAGATGCGGGTGTGTTTCATGGATTACCCAATCCGTTTCGCGCCACACGTTACCACTCGCTGGTGATCGAACGCGACAGCCTGCCCGACTGTCTGGAAATTACCGCCTGGACCGAGGACGGCGAGATCATGGGAGTGCGTCACAAAACCCTGCCCATCGAAGGCGTGCAGTTCCATCCCGAATCCATCCTCACTGAATACGGGCATGAGATGCTGGCGAATTTCCTGAAAGGAACCCGATGATGACGCCGCAACAGGCGCTCACCCGGCTGGTCGAGCAGCGCGAAATCTTCCACGACGAGATGCTGTCGCTGATGCGTCAGATCATGAACGGGGAACTCACTCCCATACAGATCGCCGGCATCATCACCGGCCTGCGGGTAAAGAAGGAAACCGTGGGCGAGATTGCTGCCGCGGCGCAGGTGATGCGCGAATTTGCCACCAGGGTACCGGTGCAGAACGATGTCCATCTGGTCGACACCTGCGGTACCGGGGGCGATGCTGCCCACACTTTCAATATTTCCACCACAGCCGCCTTCGTCGCGGCTGCGGCTGGCGCTCGCGTCGCCAAGCACGGCGGGCGTTCCGTCTCCTCCACCAGCGGCAGCGCCGATGTGCTGGAGGCGCTGGGCGTGAATCTCAACCTCACTCCCGGGCAGGTGGGCGAGAGCATCGACGGCATCGGCATCGGCTTCATGTTCGCGCCCAATTTTCACGGTGCCATGAAACACGCTGCCCCGGTGCGCCGCGAACTGGGCGTGCGCACCCTGTTCAACATCCTCGGCCCGCTGACCAACCCGGCAGGCGCGCCGCACCAGCTGCTGGGTGTGTTCCACCCCGACTTGGTCGGCATCCTGGTGCGTGTGCTGCAGCGCCTCGGCAGCCGCCATGTCATGGTGGTGCACGGCACCGACGGCATGGACGAAATCACGCTGAGCGGCGATACCCTGATCGGAGAATCGAGGGACGGAGAGGTCACCGAATATACGGTCCACCCGCGCGAGTTCGGGCTGGAAACCTGCGGCAGCGAAGCGCTCAAGGTCTGGGACGCTGTCCAGGCCAGGGATATGTTGCTGTCCGTGCTCGACGACCTGCCGGGTCCGGCGCGCGATATCGTGCTGCTTAACGCCGGCGCCGCCATCTACGTAGCCGACCGTGCCGCCACGCTGGGCGAGGGCATCGAACAGGCGCGCGCCGTCATCCGCAGCGGCGCGGCGCGGGACAAGCTGCAGCAGCTGGTGGCCTTCTCCAATCGCACCAGGGGAGCGTGAGGCGATGTCCGACATCCTCAACAGAATTCTGACGGTGAAGACAGCGGAAGTAGCTGCCGCCAAAGACGAAAATCCGTTCGAAGCGATACGCGCAGCTGCCGAATTCGCGGTGCCGTCGCGTGATTTCTGCGGCGCCCTGCGCGCCAGGATCGCCGCCGGCCACGCCGCGGTGATCGCCGAGATCAAGAAGGCCAGCCCCAGCAAGGGCCTGTTACGGGAAGATTTTCAGCCGGCTGACATCGCCTTGAGCTACGCGCAGCATGGCGCCGCCTGCCTGTCGGTACTCACCGACCGTGAATTTTTTCAGGGTAGCCCCGATTACCTGCGTGCCGCGCGTGATGCCTGCGACCTGCCGGTGCTGCGCAAGGATTTCATGATCGATCCTTACCAGGTGTACGAGGCGCGCGCCATGGGCGCCGACTGCATCCTGCTCATCGTGGCGGCGCTGCCGCTGGCGAAGATGCAGGAACTGGAAGCGCTGGCCCATGAACTCGGCATGGCGGTGCTGGTGGAATCGCACAACGCCACCGAACTGGAACAGGCGCTGCAACTCGCCACCCCGCTGCAAGGCATCAACAACCGCAACCTGCGCACTTTTGAAACCTCATTGCAGACCACGCTCGATCTGCTGGGTATGCTGGGTGATCAGCACATCGCCGTGACCGAGAGCGGCATCCACAGTCGCGATGATGTAGCACTGATGCGCGCACATGGCGTCAATGCATTTCTGGTAGGCGAGGCGTTCATGCGCGCCGCAGACCCGGGCGTGGAACTGGCGCGGTTGTTTGGCGATTAACTGCTTGTTGCAGGCTTATACGCCACCATATCTATCAGTGCCGACATCCCGGAATGATGACTGCCCTCGTTGATGACGTCATCGTGCTCGCACAAATGCTGTATATCCCAGTCGCCAAACCATTCGCGCAGCATCGGCTCGGTGTAAAGGTTTTCCAGCGCTGACGGCCCGCCGGTCTTGTATTCCAGCTGGCGCGGCGTATACCCCTGCAATAGCAGCAAACCGCCCGGCTTGAGCGCGCGCCGGATGCCTTCGAACTGGCATGCGCGGCCGGCCGGATCCGCGAACTGGATGAAAATGGCGACGATGACGTCGAAACGCGCATCGCCCCAATCCCACGCCAGCATGTCGGCGGTTTCAAACTGCAGCGTCACGCCGCGTTCAGCTGCCAGTTTTCTGGCCTTGGCCTGTGCCACGCCGGAGCTGTCCACTGACAGTACCTGTAAACCCTGTTGCGCCAGCCACACGCCATTGCGTCCTTCGCCGTCGGCTACAGCCAGTGCGGACTGGCCGGCATGCAGGCGCGCAGCCTGCGACGTTAAAAAAACATTGGGTGCAGTGCCGAAAATATAGCCTTCGACCGCGTAACGTTCATCCCAGAATGTCGCCATTATTTTTCCTTTCCTGCCGCATCCAGCATCTCGTTGATCTTGTCCGCCGGTACCATGCCCGGAACGCGCTGACCGTTTTCAAAAATCAGCGTGGGGGTGCCGGTGACGCGGTATTTGTTGCCGAGCGCGATATTGGACTCGACCGGATTTTTGCAGCTGCCGTTGTTTTTCGGCATCACGCCGCGCAGCATGGCATCATCCCAGGCCTTGTTGCGATCCGGTGCACACCAGATGGCTTTGGCATTGGCATTGGCATCCGGATGCAGGCTGACGATGGGATAAAGAAAAGTATAAATGGTGACATTGCTGACCTTGGTCAACTCCTGCTCCAGCTTCCTGCAATAGGGGCAATCCGGATCGGAAAAAATCGCCAGTTTACGTTTTCCGTTACCCTTTACGGTTTTGATTGCGTCAGCGAAGGGCAGGCTATCGAACTTGACGGCATTGAGCTTGTCCAGGCGCTCATTGGTCAGATTCTGGCGGGTTTTGAGGTCCACCACACTGCCCACAAACAGATAATGGGCATTTTCATCGGTATAGGCGATCTGGCCGTCAATCAGCACTTCGTACAGCCCGGAATACGGGGTTTTGGTAATACTGGCGATGGCTGCGCCGGGAAATTTTTCCAGCAGGGTTTTCTTGATGGCGGTCTCGTCCGCGTTGGCCGTACACGCCAGCACACTGGTCAGAAGTATGGTGGACAACAGAATACGTTTAAACATGTTTGCTCCAGAATTTTGAAAGTAAATGACTCAGGCCAGCGCGTGTTGTATCAGCAGGTTTTTGATCAGACCCAGCCGATTAGTGAGGTCGAGCCCGGTATTGCGCAACCGGGCCAATCCTGGTTGGGTGCTGCCAAACAGCGTATGCAGACCGTCGGTCACGCCCTGCATGGTAAGAATGTCTTCCTTGCGCGCGCGCTCGTAACGGCGCAGCAGCGGCAGTTCGCCACAGCTTGCCGCACCGCGCGCGCGCAATACGTGCGCCAGCTCGCGCGCATCGCGCAAACCCAGATTAACGCCCTGCCCGGCCAGCGGATGCACACCGTGAGCGGCATCACCGATCATTGCCAGACCGGGCTTGACCAGCGCATCCATACGGCTGAGCGCCAACGGAAAAGCAGCCGGCGCGTCCAACAAATCAAGCTTGCCCAGCGCATGGCCACCAGCCTGCGCCACACGTTCGGCCAGTTCGGCACCCGGCAATGCCAGCAAGGTCTGCGCGTGCGCTTCAGCGGTTGACCACACTATGGAAATACGTTGCCCCGGTAATGGCAGCCAGGCCAGCGCGCCGTCAGCACGGAACCACTGACGCGCGATATTGGCGTGGGAACGGCTGCATTCAAAATTGGCGACCACACCCAGCTGACCATAATCACGTCGGGTGACCCCGATATCTGCCTGCTGGCGCACCCATGAATTCCCGCCATCCGCCGCTACAATGAGCTGGCTGTGCAAAACCGAGCCGTCTGCAAACGCCAGCCGCGCTCCCGCGGCCGACCAGTCCAGTTCGACACAGCGGGCACCGGCAAACAGCGTCAGATTGGATTGCTGCTGCAATGCAGTCCACAAACCATGCTGGATGCGATTGCTCTCCATGATCCAGGCGAGTTGCGGCAAACCTGCCGCATAGGCGTCAAACTCAAGTTGAGCACCGGTGTCGCCGCAGATTTCCATGCCGTATACCGGGGCGATACGCGCCGCATCGAAACCTTGCCACACGCCCAGCTCGTCAAGAAAACGCGCACTGCCGGGGCTGATGGCGTAAATGCGCGCATCCCATTCCGGTGTCGGTACAGCCGGCGGATGCGGTTCCACCAGCGCCACCTCGAGCCCGCTTCCGTTCAGCGCAGCACTGAACGCAGCGCCGACGATGCCGGCGCCGACCACGATGACGTCGTAAATCGTGGCAGTCATCCTGGAAAAACCTGATGCAGCCACAGAGAACACAGAGGCCACAGAGCGGGTGCGTGTTTTGAAGAGGATCGTTTTTTTCCTGATAAGAGTGTCGGCAAAAACCACCCATACCTTGCTTTTTCTCGGTGGTCTCTGTGCGCTCTGTGGCCAATGGCCGTTTTCAGGTTCATCCGCGTGCTCCGAAAATCATGCGCCGCGCCACGAAGCGCTTGACCGGCGACAGCGCCTGCAATGCCGCCAGGCCAACGCTGCGGCCATGGTGCAGCAGTGCGTTGTCGTTGGAAAACAGGCGCACCAGCAGATCGGTGAAAAAAATTCCGCCGCGCGTATCCAGCCGCCGCGCATTCCTGTACGTGGCAAGCATGCCTGCATCGCCCAGCGCTTCACGCGTACTGGTGCGTATCCGGGCAGCCAGCTCCCAGGCGTCGCGCAACCCGAGATTGAAACCCTGCCCCGCTACCGGGTGCAACATTTGGGCGGCGTTGCCGATCAGCACCGTGTGCGGGCGCGTAGTCTGGGCGGCGTAGCGCAATCCCAGCGGAAAACTCGCGCGTTGCGCAACGCTTAGAAACTGCCCCACGCGGTCGCCGAAATGTTGATGCAGGGCGTGCAGAAATTCAGCATCCGGCAGTGCCAGCAAGGCTTGCACGCGCGCCGGGCTGGCGGTCCATACCAGCGCAAAACCCGCGCCCTGCGGCAACAACGCGGCAGGGCCGTCGGGGGTGAAGCGCTCGTAAGCGCACCCGTTATGGGATAATTCGGTGGTCACTGCAGCAATCAGCGCATGCTGGTCGTAGTCGCGGCTCACCCGCTGCACTGGACCGGCGCCGCCGTCGGCCACCACCGCGAGGCGTGCGGTAACCGGCATAACGTCTCCCGCACGGCTGACTTTCAGCATGGCATAACCGCTGGCGGCGCGCACTTCGTCCACGCGCGCACCGCTCACCACGGCCGCCCCGCTGACGCGCAGGCGCGCGTGCAAGGCCGCATCGAGTTCGGCATAGTCCACCACGTAACCCAGTGCCGGCAGTTTTTCTTCCGTTGCGCGCAGCCATGCCATGCCCAGGCCGCCGCGCTGCGAGATGTGTATGGTGGTAATTGGCGTCACTTCGCTGAGGTCGGACCAGACCCCGAGCCGTTCCAGGATCAGACGGCTGCCGTATGACAGCGCCAGGGTACGGCGATGTGCCGGGCGGGTGAGATCGGCGCGCGCTTCCAGCAATTGGACTGAGAAATCGCCATCCGCCAGCAGCAGCGCCAGCGTGGTGCCCACCGGGCCGCCGCCGACGATGACGATGTCGCTGTGTTCACGCATGGCGCATTACAGCCTCGATCTCGGCCACGGTTTTGGGTGCGGCGGCGGTGATCACCTCGCAGCCGCCGGCCGTTACCAGCACATCATCTTCAATGCGGATACCGATATTCCACAGAGCCTCCGGCACGTTGTCGGCGGGGCGGATGTAACAGCCGGGCTCGACGGTGAGAGCCATGCCAGGCTGCAATGCGCGCCAGGTGCCATCGGTCTTGTAGCTGCCCGCATCGTGCACGTCCAGCCCGAGCCAGTGGCCGGTACGGTGCATGTAAAAACGCCGGTAGTCGCCGGATTCCAGCACGCTATCGACGCTGCCGGTACACAACCCCAGATCGATCATGCCCTGCGCCAGCACACGCAATGCAGCTTCGTGCGGCTGGTTCCAGTGATTGCCGGGTTGTACCGCATCCAGCGCGGCGTATTGCGCGGCCAGCACCATTTCGTACACGTCCTTTTGCGCGGCGCTGAAGCTGCCGCTGACCGGGAAGGTACGGGTGATGTCGGACGCATAGCCATCGAGTTCGCAGCCGGCATCGATCAACAGCAAATCTCCTGCATGCAGCTGGGCATTATTGCCCACATAGTGCAGCACGCAGGCATTGGCACCCCCGGCGACTATCGAAGTGTAGGCCGGCGCCTGGCTGCCGTGGGCGCGGAAGTGGTGCAGCAGTTCGGCTTCGACCTCGTACTCGTAACGTCCCGGTGCAGTCGCCTGCATGGCGCGGCGATGCGCCGCACAGGAAATCGCGGCTGCACTGCGCATGACAGCCTGCTCCGCATCGTCTTTGAACAGGCGCATCTCGTCCACCAGCTCGCGTACATCGCGCAAACTGCCGGGCGCCGTCACGCCGCTGCGCGCCTGTTCGCGCACGCTGTTGAGCCAGCCCAGCACGCGCACATCCCACGCCGCATCCTGTCCGAGCGCGTAATGCAGCGTGGGCTGATCGGCCAGCAGGCCGGGCAGGCGTGTGTCGAGCTCGCTGATGGAATAGGCCTCGTCGAAATGGAAAACGGTGCGCGCCGCCTCCGGTCCGTAACGGAAACCATCCCAGATTTCGCGCTCCATATCCTTGTCGCGGCAGAACAGTACCGTGCGTTGCGTGGCCGCCAGCAACACGACGACGGCCTCCGGCTCGCCGAATCCGGTGAGGTAGTAAAAATGGCTGTCAAAGCGATACGGATAATGGCTGTCGCGATTACGCAGTTGCTCCGGCGCGGTAGCGAGCACTGCAACACCAGTGCCCATTTGTTGCATCAGTCGGCTACGGCGTGCGCTAAAGGGAGTCGTGTTAGTCATCGGATTCTTCGTCGAGATATTGTGAATCGAGCAAGGCTGCCCAGCTGTTTTCCAGCTCTGGAAGCCGCGTCAGCAGGGATTGGTGCAACTGGACCGCCAGTTCGCCAAATACGGCGCTGTCGTTGCCGCCGTCCATGTCCTGCGCGGCGCGCTCAAACTGCAACAAGGCATCTTTCAGGCTGAAAGCAGAGCCTAGCGCATTTTTCACCTGTTCGCGCGGATGCGGAATCCAGTCGCGATCAGCGGCCAGTGAACGCAGCTTTTCGCCCACATCCAGCAAGCGCTTGCGCATCCGCGTCGCCGCGCCCATGCGCGAGGATTTCACTTCACCCCATACTGCCAGTTCCATCAGAGTCGTCCATTGGGCGCGGAGTTCCGCGACCCAGACCGGGTCGAGGGTGACTGCCTGCCGGACTTCGTCAGTATTCATGCTGATCCCGACAGCTCGCGATTCAATTCCGCCAGGCGCTCCGGCGTGCCAATGTCGCGCCAGCGTCCCGCGTAATATTCACCGCTGACTTGCTCGCGTTGCATCGCCCAGCGCAACAATGGAGCGAGCTTGGCGGGTTGGCCAGGCGTCATGCCCGCGAACAACGCTGGCCGGTAAATGCCGATGCCGCTGAAAGTCAGCAAGGCATTGCCGTCGCTGTGTACGGTATTGGCTGACAAGGCAAAATCACCGCGGCTGTGTTGCGGCGGGTTATCCACCATTACCAGATGCGCCAGGCACTCAGCCGCACGATGTGTCCTCATGGCATCGAGGCGCGGCAATAGCTTGCGAAAATCGTAGTCGGTCCAGATATCCGCATTGACTACCAGGAACGGTGCATCGTCGAGCATAGTCAGGGCTTTGACTATGCCGCCTGCGGTCTCCAGTGCCTGCGCCTCGTGCGAGTAACTGATGCGTATACCAAAGGCCTTGCCATCGCCCAGCATCGCCTCAATCTGCTCGCCCAGGTGTGCATGGTTGATGACCACGTCAGTAAATCCGGCGTCAGCCAGTTTTTCCAGATGCCACACGATCAATGGTTTCCCCCCCGCCATCAGCAGCGGCTTGGGGGTGTGATCGGTAAGCGGGCGCATGCGTTCGCCACGCCCGGCTGCCAGAATCATGGCTCTGTTCAAAAAGTATATCCGGCGGATTCGGGGGCCTGCCCCTGTAATGTATCGAGCAGTTGCAGCAATGGTTCGAGTTCGCGATAACGCGCACAGGCACTGCGCAGATACGTCATCACCAGCGGCATATCCTTGAGATATCCGGTTTTGCCATCGCGATGATACAGGCGCGCGAAAATACCCAAAACCTTGAGATGGCGCTGCACGCCCATCCATTCGAAATCGCGGTAAAACGCGCCGAAGTCGGCATTCACCGGCAACCCGGCGCGCCGCGCCTTTTCCCAATAGCGAATCACCCAATCCAGCATGATTTCTTCATCCCAGCAAATATAGGCATCCTTGAACAGGGACGCCAGATCGTAAGTCACCGGGCCGTAGACGGCATCCTGAAAATCCAGCACGCCGGGATTGGGTTCGCTCACCATCAGATTGCGACTGTGGTAATCGCGATGCACGAACACCTGGGCCTGCGCCAGATTGTTGGCGAGGATGGCCTCAAATACCATATCCAGCGTTTGCGCCTGCTGCGCATTCAATTCCACTCCCAGATGACGCGTGATGTACCATTCCGGGAACAGCCGCAATTCACGTTCCAGCAGAACACGATCATAATCCGGCAGCACTCCGGGGCGACTACTGCGCTGAATACTGACCAACGCATCCAGTGCATCGTTATAAAGCGAGCCGGCATTATCTGCGTTGAGTACCGACAGGTAAGTGACATCGCCCAAATCGGTCAATAACAGGAAACCCTGAACCAGATCCTGCGCCAGCACTTTAGGGGTATTGGCGCCCGCCGCGCCAAACAGTTCGGCTATCGCGATGAAAGAATGGCAATCTTCATACTGCGGTGGCGCGTCCATAACGATATAATGGTCGCCATTCGACAATACGGCGCGGAAATAGCGCCGAAAACTGGCATCCGCAGAAGCGGGTGCAAGACGGATGGCCTGTTCTGGAAACAGGTTCTCCAGCCAAGCCTGAATGCGGTGTTGACGTTCCAAACGATCTCCGGACGATGATATATATTGAGCCACGATTCTAGCATTATTCGCTGACCAGACCCCATGCCGCCATCCCAATTCAAATGTTACCTTGCTGTCTGCCTGATGCTGTTTTGCGATGCCGCGCTGGCAGAAGACCCGCCTGCTGCGCAAACCAGTTCAGTCCTTCCCCCGCAAAAAACCGAAGACGCCCCGCTGTACCTGCATGCCGACCAGATAGAAGGTATTGCAAACCAGCAAGTGAAAGCCAAAGGCCACGTTGAGCTGCAACGCAACGACGGCGTGTTGACCAGCGATTACCTGCAATACACCTTTGATACCGACCAGGCCTACGCCACCGGCAATGTCACATTGGAGCAACCGGGACTGAATGTGCGCGGTCCGGAACTGCGTCTGCGCCTGACCGATCAGGTGGGGCAGATGCAACAGCCGGTATACAGCCTGAGCGATCTGATTACGCATACCCAGGCCACCGCATTGACTCGCAAGGCGCGCGGCGAGGCGCGCGTGCTGGATTTCGAGGGTAAAAACCAGTACCGCCTCAAAGACGCTACTTATACGACATGCCCGGTCAATAATGATGACTGGTATCTGCATGTCAAGGACCTGAACATCGATCGGGGCCGTGAGGTGGGTACAGCGCGCAATGCTTATCTGGAATTCAAGGGCGTGCCCATTCTGTATACGCCATTCATAGATTTCCCGCTCAACAACCAGCGTAAATCAGGTCTGCTCGCGCCCACCTTCGGCACCACGGGGAGTAGCGGCCTGGAGTTTCGCCTTCCGTATTACTGGAACATCGCACCGAATTACGATGCCACCATCAGTCCGCGCATCATGAGCAAACGCGGGCTGCAGTTGGGCGGAGAGTTCCGTTATCTGGGTGAAAGTTATCGCGGCCTACTCAATGGCGAGTTTCTGGCTGACCAGGTCACCAATACCAATCGCTGGAGCGTGTTTGTCAACCACGACCAGACTTTCGCTCCGGGATGGAGCGGCCACCTGCATTATGAGCGGGTCTCCGACAACAACTATTACCGCGACCTGTCCAATCAGATCAACACCACTTCGATTACCAACCTGTCGCAGGATGGCAGCATCAATTACAGTGCGGGCTGGTGGAACGCCGGTATCCGGGCGCAAAAATTCCAGACTCTCCAGGATCCGCTGGCCCCCATCGTGCCGCCCTATAATGTACTGCCCCAGCTCACTCTTAACGCCAATCGCTACGACTGGCACGGCGTGGATTTCAGTTTCGCAGGCGAAGCCGTGCACTTCGATCACCCGACACTGGTCACCGGCACACGGGTATCGGCTTACCCCAGCTTCAGCCTGCCGATGGCCAACAATTTCGCCTACCTCACCCCCAAATTCGGCGTGAGCCAGACCAATTACTATCTGGATTCGAGCACGCTGCCGAATACTGTGCGCACCTTGCCGATCACCAGCGTGGACAGCGGCTTTTACATGGACCGCAACACCAGGCTGTTTGGTCACAATTACCATCAAACGCTGGAACCGCGACTTTTTTATGTTTATATCCCGTATCGCGACCAGAGCCAGATCCCCAATTTCGACAGCGGCGAGGTCGATTTCAATTTTGCCCAGATGTTCACCGAAAACCGCTTTGCCGGTGGCGACCGCATCAATGACGCCAACCAGCTCACCACAGCAGTGACTTCCCGCCTGATCGAGCCTGACAGCGGCCTGGAACGTCTGCGCGTTTCGCTTGGCCAGCGTTTTTATTTTGCTCCGCAGAAAGTCGTGTTGCCTGGCGGCACACCTACCAATAGCACATCTTCCGACGTACTCGCCAGTGTCGGCGGCCAGCTCAGCCAGGCGTGGCGCGCCGAGGCGGCGGTGCAATTCAATACCCGCCAGGGCGCAAGTATCCGCAACAGCATCTCCGCGAACTATCATCCGGAGCCGGGGAAGACACTCAACCTGAGCTATCGCAGTATTCGCGGCACCTATAACAGCCTGGGAGCATCCAATTTCGATGCCATCCGCCAGGTGGACATCTCTGCGCAATGGCCCCTTGCTCCGCGCTGGTATGGCCTGATGCGTTATAATTATTCTTTTGTGGATGGCCGCCTGGTGCAAGGTTTGGCGGGGCTGGAATACAATGCCGGCTGCTGGGCAATGCGCGGCGTACTGCAGCGCATTGCCACCGCCACTGGCAGCGCCAGCAATTCTTTTTTCATCCAGCTCGAATTGAACGGTATTGGCCGACTCGGCTCTAATCCGCTCGATGTCCTCAAACAAAGCATTTCCGGCTACGTGAATACCAATGAACTTCAAAACCCTTAATCGCACCCTGCACGTCATTGCCCTGCTTGCCACTTTGTTACCGGGAACGGTCCGTGCGGCGCAAGACGACGCCGCCCAACCTTCATCCGGCACACCCAACAGCCCTGCAGCCAAGCACGCTGCACCGCCTATCAAGCCGCTCGACAGCATCGTCGCCGTGGTCAACGATGACGTCATTACTCGCTACGATCTCGATGAGCACTACGATCGCGCCGTACAGCAATTGAAGGCACGCAAAATACCGCTGCCACCGCGTGCGGTGCTGGAAAAACAGCTGCTGGAACGTATGATCAACGACCGTATCCAGTTGCAATATGCCAACCAGACCGGTATCCGCGTGGACGGGCCTACACTGGATAAGGCACTGAATCGCATCGCCGCGCAGAACAACATGAACCTGGAACAGTTCCGTACCGCCCTGGCCAAGGAAGGCATGGCGTTCAACAAATTCCGCAACGACATCCGCGATGAAATCATCCTGCAGCGTCTGCACGAACGCGATGTGGACAGCAAGGTCAATGTCACTGAAGCCGAGGTCGATGCGTATCTGGAAAACCAGGCCAAACAAGGTCAGGAGGACGAGTACAACTTTGACCACATCCTCATTCGCATTCCCGAGGCCGCCACTACAGAGCAAATCCAGAAGCAGCGCGCCCGTGCCCAGAAGGTGCTCGACGAACTCAGGAAAGGCGCTGATTTCGCCCAGCTGTCAGCCAGTTATTCCGACGCATCCAATGCGCTGGATGGCGGCAATGTAGGCTGGCGGCGCGGTTCGCAATTGCCCACCGTGTTTGCCGATATTCTGGCCAAGATGCAACCCGGCCAGGTATCCGACATTATCCGCAGCAGCAATGGCTTTCATATCCTCAAACTGGTCGACAAGCGCGGGCAGAACGCCAAAATGGTGGTCCAGCAGACTCATGTACGCCACATCCTGATCAAGACCAACGAACTGGTATCGGCAACCGACGCCAAAAACCGCTTGCTGCAAATTCGTGAACGCCTGCTCAATGGTGCCAAATTCGCAGATATGGCACGCCAGTACTCGGACGACAGCTCGGCTGCCAAGGGAGGCGATCTGGGCTGGGTGTCTCCCGGCGAAACGGTACCGGAATTCGAACACGCGATGAATGCGCTGAAACCCGGCGAAATCAGCCAGCCAGTGCAATCACCGTTCGGTTTCCATCTGATTGAAGTGCTGGCACGACGCGATCAGGATGTCACCAAGGAGCGCCAACGCCTGCTGGCGCGTCAGGCGCTGCGCCAGCGCAAGATCGAGGAAGCGCAGGAAGAATGGCTGCGCCAGCTGCGCGACAGTGCTTACGTCGAATACCGTAACGCGGAATAATTCAGGCCGTGACTGCACCCATCCTCGCCATCACCGCGGGCGAACCCGCCGGCATCGGTCCCGACCTGTGCGTGATGCTGGCCCAGCAGTCACGGGAACAAGTCTGGGTGGTCATTGCCGATCACGATCTGCTGGCACAGCGTGCCGCCATGCTTGGCCTGCCGCTGGCGCTGCAGCACTATGGCAGTACACCGATCAGCCATGCAGCCGGAACGCTTACCGTTCTGCATGAGCCGCAGCATGCGCATACCACGCCGGGCCTGCTTAACCCGGCCAATGGCCATTATGTGCTGCAAACCCTGAAACTTGCGGTACAAGGCTGTATGGATGGCGAATTCGCCGCCATGGTCACCGCGCCCGTCAACAAGGCCGTCATCAATGACGCCGGCATCCCCTTTACCGGCCATACCGAGTTCCTTGCCGAAGAAACCGATACACCGCATGTGGTAATGCTGCTGGCTGGCGGTGGCATGCGCGTGGCGCTCGCCACCACTCACCTGCCGCTCGCGCAAGTCGCCGCCGCCATTACCCGCGAATCACTTACCACCACATTGCATATCCTGCACCATGATCTGGTCCGGCGGTTCGGCATCGCACAACCGCATATCCTGGTCGCCGGACTCAATCCGCACGCGGGAGAATCCGGCTACCTCGGACATGAAGAAATCAGCATCATCAATCCGGTACTGGATGAGTTACGCGCACAAGGCATGCGCCTGACCGGCCCCTTGCCCGCCGATACGCTATTTAATCCGGCGCGCCTGGCGGATGCCGATTGCGTGCTGGCGATGTATCACGATCAGGGCTTACCGGTGCTCAAATACGCCAGCTTTGGTGGCGGGGTGAATATCACACTCGGCCTGCCCATCATCCGCACCTCGGTGGATCACGGGACCGCACTCGACCTGGCGGGTAGCGGGCAAGTCCATTCCGGCAGTCTGCAAGCGGCGCTGGATCTTGCTGCTCAGCTGGTGGCGCACAGCCAGACCAGCTAGGCACACCAGCATGTCCCGACATATCCCGCGCAAACGCTTCGGCCAGCATTTCCTGCGCGACCCCGACATCATCGCCGCAATCGTTCATGCCATCCGTCCGCAGCGTACTGACAACATGGTGGAAATCGGGCCGGGCCTGGGCGCGCTGACGCGACCCTTGCTGGCGCATCTGGATCATCTGCATGTGGTCGAACTCGACCGCGACATCATTACCAGGCTGGCACGCGAGCATGCGCCGGAACGCGTGTCCATCCATGCCGGCGACGCATTGGCGTTTGACTTCGCCAGCCTGGGTGAAAAGCTGCGCATCGTCGGCAACCTGCCCTACAATATTTCTACGCCACTGCTATTTCACCTGGCAGAATTCGCGCCCCATATTGTCGACATGCACTTCATGCTGCAAAAAGAAGTGGTCGAGCGCATGACTGCCAGCCCGGGCACCCACGACTTTGGCCGCCTCACCGTGATGCTGCAATACCGCTTTGACATGGAAGCATTGTTCGACGTGCCGCCGGATGCTTTCGACCCGCCGCCCAAGGTCAATTCCGCGATCGTGCGCATGCTGCCACGCGCGCCGGACATGATGGCAGCAGCCAGCATCGAATTGCTGGAAAAAGTGGTAGCCAGCGCTTTCAGCCAGCGCCGCAAAACCTTACGCAACACACTGGGTGGCATGTTGTCCGCGGCCGAATTTGAACAAACCGGTATCGACCCGGGCCGTCGCGCCGAGACACTCGCAGTAGAAGATTTCGTATGCATCACCAATTATTTACATGGTAAGGAAGCCAAATGAACCTGATAGATACTGTCCAGGCCTGTCTGGAACACATGCAACTGCCTGCCACTCGCGTGCCCAACCTGCCCGTCGTCAACCTGCCGGTGGAAATCGAGAACGGCAAGCTGAATATTTTCATCCATGCGCATGAGGATGCCGAACGCGTCTTCGTTTATGCGCGTCCACAGGACATGCTGGTGCCGATCGAACGCATCCCGGCCATGGCCGAATTCCTCACCCGCGCCAACTACGGCCTGCCCTTGGGCAACTGGGAAATCGACATGAACGACGGTGAAATGAATTTCAAGAACAGCATCGATGTCAGCGGCGGCGCGCTGACTGAAGCGATGGTGAAAACCCTGCTGGTATTCGCCATGGAATGCGCCAACCGCTACCTGCCCGGCATCCGCGCGGTGATCGATGGCAGTGATGCCAAAGCCGCGCTGGAAGCCATAGACGGTCCCACCAAGGTCGTCATCAAATAGGCAGTCGAAGATATGTCGCAGCGCATGATCGCCCGTGGCATTGCGGTGGAAATGTATGTCGGCATCTGCGATTTTGAATACCAGACGCCGCAGACGGTGATTGTCAACGTGGAAGCCGAGGCCACGCTGCCGTATCGCCCACACGACATCGGAGAGTGTCTCGACTACACGCTCATATGTGATTTCGTGCGCGCCTGGAAAGACCGCCCGCATACCGAACTGGTGGAAACCCTGCTGTTCGATGTGGTGGAATTCTGCTTTGCCGATGCCCGCGTCACCCGGGTCGATGTGGAAATCCTCAAACCCTCTGTCATCGCGCAAGCCAGTGCGGTAGGCGTAGGCATGCGCGTAACGCGCGCTGATTACCAGCAGTTGCGCGCCAGCCGGGGCGCAGCATGAGCACGCAGCCTCCCCTGGCCGTGGTCACCGGTGCGGGCAAACGCCTCGGACTGGCTATCACCCGGACACTGCTGGAAAACAACTGGGAAATTATTGCATTGGCGCGTCATCCCAGTGACGCACTCAACGCATTGGCCGCAACAGGTCAGCCCGTACACATCATCCAGCAAGATATTGCCGATCCCGCAGTGTGGTTTGAACTCTGGCCAAGTTTGCGCGCGCGCTTCGGACGGCTGCCAGAAGCGCTGGTACACGCTGCCTCCCTGTTTGAGCACGACACCGCCGCCACCAGTTCATGGGCAGCCATCGAAGCGCACCGCCGCATCAATTACGACAGTTTTGTCGCCGCCGCCAGCGCCTGGCTGCAATGCGCCGATGCCGCGCAACACGGCGCGTTTGTGGCGCTGGTGGATCAAAAAGTGCAACGCCTCAACCCGGATCATTACGCCTATACCCTGAGCAAACTCAACCTCGCTGCCAGCATCCCGTTTCTGGCGCAGGCGCTGGCACCGCAGCTGCGCGTGAATGGCGTAGCGCCCGGGCTGACTCTGCCCAGCGGAGGGCAGACAGACGCTGACTTCCATACCGCGCAAGCTGCGTTTCCTCTGGGCGCGGGACTCGCCCCGCACGATATTGCCTGCGCCGTGCTGTTTTTGTTGCAACAGCGCTGGATTACCGGCCAACTTCTGACCGTGGACGGCGGCCAGCACCTGCAAAGCGATTGCGACGTGGTACGACGCACAACCACGCCTTCGTGACCTCATACTCGGCCTGCGCAAGCGCGGACAAAGACACCGTTTCCGCGATAACCCGTCGCAGCCATTCAGCTTGTTACAGCCCTCCTGCTGAATCAAGATTTTTTCTGAATGAATTCGATCTTGTAACCGTCCGGATCTTCCACAAATGCGATCACCGTGCTGCCATGCTTCATCGGCCCGGCTTCGCGGCTGACTGTGCCGCCCAGGCGTTTGACCTCGGCGCAGGCCTGATAGGCATCATCCACTTCCACGGCGATATGGCCAAAACCGTTTCCCAGATCGTAGCTGGGCGTATCCCAGTTGTGCGTGAGTTCCAGCACGGTATAGTCCGACTCATCGCCGTAGCCGACAAACGCGAGGGTAAACCGGCCTTCCGGGTAGTCATTGCGACGTAACAATTTCATTCCCAGTACTTCGGTGTAAAAACGGATCGAACGTTCCAGCTCGCCGACGCGCAACATGGTGTGCAACATGCGCATGATTTTTTCCTTTCATCTGATTTGTTGATAATGCAGCCCACCCATCAAGAGACGGCGCCACGATTCGAAATTTCGCGTTAAACTTGAAAAATTCTTCAATCACTCCATGCACTGCTGTTTTTTCATGGTAACGCTTACTTTCATTCATGCCCGAGCTTCCTGAAGTTGAAACCACCTGCCGCGGACTGGCTCCGCATTGCATAGGGCGCAACATCGTTACAGCTTTGGTGCGCAACACACAATTACGCTGGCCGGTACCCGCCGACCTCGCGCAACAAGTCGCCGGACAGCCTATTCTGAACCTGACCCGGCGTGCCAAATACCTGATCATGACGCTGCAGCACGGCACGCTTATCCTGCATCTGGGTATGTCGGGCAGCCTGCGTATCATGGACAGCAATTTCCCGGCAGGCGTTCATGACCATATTGATCTGGTGCTCGATAATGGCACCTGTATCCGCCTGCGCGACCCACGCCGCTTTGGTGCCGTATTGTGGACGCAAAGCGACGTTTTACGTCACCCCCTGCTGGAGAATCTGGGGCCGGAACCCTTGTCGGAAATGTTCGATGAGACCTACCTGCATGGTTATTCACGCGGGCGCAAAGTGCCCATTAAAACGTTTCTGATGGATAGCCATGTGGTGGCAGGGGTAGGAAATATCTATGCCAATGAGGCGCTGTTCCTCGCCGGCATCCGTCCCACCACGCCTGCCGGGCGGCTCTCGCTGGCGCGCTATGCCAGGCTGACAGCGGCCATCCGCACGATCCTGGCACGTGCAATTGAGGCCGGCGGCAGCACCCTGCGCGATTTCGTCAACAGCGCAGGCGAGGCTGGCTATTTCCAGCAACAATACACGGTGTACGGCCGCGCTGGAGAATCATGCCGGGTATGCAGCAGTTCCATCAGACAAATACGCCAGGGGCAACGCTCCACATTTTACTGTCCATGTTGCCAGACTTGACCAGGCATGGGCTTTGCTACGCTTAATTCATAGATAAATTTACAATCCATTGAAGCGGCTAAATATTTGGCCGATAATGGCCCGGCAAAATACAAAAACGCCCATTCAGGAGAGCGCACCATGTCCAACAATACCCTGGTCGAACAGTTCGAGCATTACAGTGCCTGGCGCGAACGCCTGGCCCAGAGCATCGCGGGTTACCGCGATTGGCTCAGCGAACAGGAAATCAACGATGGCCAGATCGATCTGCGCTTGCAGCATCTGCTTGACCGGCTGGCCGAGGACAAGCTGAATGTGGCTTTTGTCGCCGAATTTTCGCGCGGCAAGTCGGAGCTGATCAATGCGATCTTCTTTGCCGATTACAAGCAGCGGCTCCTGCCTTCCACTGCCGGGCGTACCACCATGTGCCCGACCGAACTGCTCTACGACCCGGAACGGCCGCCGTCGATCCAGCTGTTGCCCATCGAGACCCGCGGCAGCAGCGTGACCACCGCCGAGTACAAACGCTATCCGGAGGAATGGATCACCACGCCGCTGAATGTTGATTCGGCTGACGCAATGACTGCGGCCATGCTGCAAGTTGGTGAAACCCGCAAGGTCTCCAAGGATGAAGCGACAAAATACGGCCTTTATCACGAAGGGGATGTGGATGCCCTGCTCACCGTGGATGCGGATGGCCGTGTGGAAATTCCGCGCTGGCGTCACGCCATCATCAACTTTCCGCATCCGCTGCTGAAAAAAGGCCTGGTCATCCTCGACACGCCGGGACTGAACGCCATCGGTACCGAACCGGAGCTTACCCTCAACCTGCTGCCCAACGCCCACGCCATCGTGTTCATTCTTGCCGCGGATACCGGCGTGACCAAATCCGATATCGAAGTGTGGCGCGACCATATTGCCACGCTGCACAGCCGCAATAAAGGGCGGCTGATTGTGCTCAACAAGATCGATGGGCTGTGGGACGATCTGAAACAGGCCGATGCGATCGAGCAGGAACTCACCAGCCAGATCAACAGCTGCGCCAACCTGCTGGGCCTGGATGCCTCCCAGATTTATCCAATATCCGCCCAGAAGGGCCTGCTTGCCAAGGTTAATGGCGATGCGGCCCTGCTGGCCAAAAGCCGTTTGAGCGAATTTGAACGGGCGTTAAGCGATGAGCTGATCCCGTCCAAACGCGAAATCGTGCGCGACAATACCGAAAACGAAATGCAGGACCTGATGTCCGGCACGCGCGCCTTGCTCACTGCGCGGATGACCAATATCAACGAACAGCTGGGCGAACTGACCGGCCTGCGCGGCAAAAACGAAGAAGTCGTGCAGCATATGATGACCAAAGTGGAGGAAGAAAAAACCCACTTTGAAAAAGGCCTGCAGCAATTCCAGGCGCTACGCAGCGTGTTCTCGCAGCAATCCAATGCCCTGTTCGATTATCTGGGTATGGATCGCATCAAGAGCGAGGTCCGTGAAACTCGCATAGCCATGGAAAACAGTCGCTTCACCAAAGGCTTGCGCGAGGCGATGAGCGCTTTCTTCATCCATGTGGACGCTAATATTACCCACTCAGCGGAACAGATCGAAGAGATCAAATCCATGATGACGGCGATGTACAAGAAGTTCAACGAGGAACATGGCCTGATCGAAATTACTCCGCCGAACTACTCCACTTTCAAATATAAAAAGGAAATGGAGCGGCTGGAAAAAAGCTACAACGAGCATTTCAACACCTTGATCAACATGCTGACCAACGAGCAGTACACGCTGACCACCAAATTCTTCGAGACGCTGGCAAGCCGCGTGGTCAATATTTACGAAGTGGCCAATCGCGAAGCCGACAACTGGCTCAAGGCGGTGATGGCCCCCATGGAAACGCAAGTCCGCGAACACCAGATGCAGCTGCGTCGTCGGCTGGAAAGCATCAAGCGCATCCACAAGGCCACCGACACGCTGGAAGACCGTATCGCCGAACTGCAGCAGATGCAGGTCACCCTGCGCAGACAACTGGACGAACTGGATGGGATGCAGTCACATGTCACGACGGTGCTCACCCCAGGCCTGACTGAAGTCAGTGCTGCTGTAGCCTGAGCTTGGCTTCTATCGCCAAATAAAAAGCCCCGCAAGCGGGGCTTTTTATTTGGCGGCCGTCTCAAGCCGACGCCTGGCGTCCCGTCAATAACAGATAACGATCCATTAACTGCTCCTGAGTTTCCTCAATCCCCAGCGGGATACAGTCCACCGGACACACCTCCACACATTGCGGCGCGTCGTAATGTCCAACACACTCGGTGCATTTGTTCGGGTCGATTTCGTAAATGCTGTCGCCCTGATAGATCGCCTCATTGGGGCACTCCGGCTCGCACACGTCACAATTGATGCATTCATCCGTAATTAACAGAGACATTTCATTATCCTTTACTGGGTTGATACAATTTTAGCCTGAAGTCGTTGTGCGACCAAGTGCGGCACAAACTGACTCACGTCGCCGCCCAGCAGGGCGATTTCACGCACCATGCTGGCGGAAATAAACATCAACTGCTCAGCCGGGGTCATGAACACGGTTTCGACCTCGGGATTGAGGTGGCGGTTCATACCGGCGAGCTGGAATTCGTATTCGAAATCCGATACCGCACGCAAGCCGCGCAAGATGATATGAGCTTCCTGCTCGGCCACGAGTTGCATCAGCAGGCCGGAAAAGCCCACCACACGCACCTGCGGCGCATCGGAAAATACCTGCTGCGCCATCTCCACGCGTTCGCTCAAATCAAAAAACGGGCGCTTATGGCTGCCTGCAGCCACCGCCACCACAACCTCGTCGAAAATGCGCAACGCACGCCGAACCAGGTCTTCATGGCCGCGTGTAACCGGATCAAAGGTGCCGGGATAGACCGCAATTTTATACATGGCTGTCCTGTTCCTGCGTCTGTTTGAGCAGGCAAAAATGCGCTTTACCCGCGCGTCCCTCGCGCCACACCAACCAGCCAGTCGGCACGACCAGATTGCCGTCATGCTCGACATACACACGGGCGCCGGGGTTCAGATGCGGCGGTAACGCCGCCAACACCTGCTCTTGTAAACCTGCAGCATAAGGGGGATCGAGAAATACCACGTCAAAGCGCCCGCTGTACTCGGACAGGAATTTTACCCCATCTCCCTGCAACACATCGACATTGTTGGCTGCCAATGCAGTCACGCTGAGTTGCAATCCATTGAGTACCAAACGGTTTTTTTCCACCATTGTCACGCGCCGAGCGCCGCGCGAAGCTGCTTCGAATCCAAGCGCGCCGCTACCGGCGAACAGATCGAGGCAGTCCAGCCCATATAGTTCCTGGCCCAGCCAATTGAACAGCTTTTCGCGTACCGCATCCGGAGTGGGTCGCAGTCCTTCAGCATCGGGGAAACTGATCAAACGCCGCCGCCAGTGGCCGCTGATAATGCGCACCCGATTGCGCACAGTCCCGGCATGATTCATTTTCCGCTGCCGCCCACCACGATGGTAACCAGCTTGTCCGGATCGATATGGCGTTTGAACGCAGCTTGAATCTGTTTTGCAGTAACCGCTTCGACCCGCTTCGGGAACTCGTCCAGATAATTCAGTGGCAGATCATAAAAACCGATCACGGCGAGATATTCGAGGATTTCCTTGTTGCTGTCTATACGCAACGGGAAGCCGCCCACAATGTTGTTCTTGGCCTGGGTCAGCTCCGCGTCGGTCACCCCGTTGGTGACAAAATTCGCCAGCGTCTGACGCACTACCTGCAGCGCCTCGTCGGTCTGGTCAGTGCGGGTTTGCAGCCCGATCTGAAACGCGCCCGCCTCGCGCATGGGCATGAAATAACTGTACACACTGTAGGCCAAACCACGCTTTTGCCGCACTTCGTTGAGCAGGCGCGAATCGAAGCCGCCACCCCCCAGGATGTAGTTGCCTACATACAGCGCAAAATAATCCGGATCGCCGCGTTTTACACCGGGCTGCCCGATGAGCACCTGGCTCTGCTTGGCGGGGAAGGGAATGGTGCGCGACACCGCATGCTGCAATGCAGGCACCGGCGGTATGGTCAGACTGGCCTCGCCACTGGCTGGTGGCAGTTGGTCAGTAAGCTGGTGGGCAATGCGATCCGCCTCGGCACGGCTGATATCACCCATCAATGCCACCACCGCCCCCGAAGCGGCGTAGTGGCTACGGTAAAAGGCCTGCAAATCGGCCACTTGCAGCTTGCTTACGCTGTCGATCTCGCCGCTGTCACGCCGCGCATAGGGATGGCTGCCAAACACCGCTGTCTGAAATGCCTTGGCGGCAAGGCTCTCAGGCCGGGCTTCGGCTTCTTGCAAACCAGCGATGACACGCGCCTTTTCCCGCTCCAATACCGGCGCAGGGAAGGTCGGCTGCTGCAATATCTTAGCCAGTATCGACAATGCGGCATCGCGCTGCTCGGGGCTGCTCAGGGTGCGTAGCGTAATGCCGGCGCGATCCGCATCGAAACGTCCGCCCAGCTCCGCGCCCACGTCGGCCATGCCGCTGGCGATCTGGTTGTCATCCAGGCCGCCCGCGCCCAAGCCCAGCAGGTGGCGCGTGAGATTGGCCACGCCGCCTTGGTTGGCGGGCTCCAGCGCCGTACCGGCGGGAAAATCGACACTGACGTCCAGGATCGGCAAATCGTGGCTTTCCACAAAATACACCTTGGCGCCATTGGCCAACACCCAGTGCTGGATGGGCAGGCTGGCATGTGCGCTCAATGCGGTGAAAACTGCAAACAATGCAAATAGGGTACGCATTATCGAAGTTCTCCACCGGTATGACGCATCCCCGGCATGTCTGGGCGCGGAGGCTTGTTGTCGAAGGGTTGCGGATCCAGCGTCGCCACGGTCAGTTCGTCATCCACCAGATATTTGCGTGCCACATCGCGCACCTGCTCGGGGGTCACCGCCTGCAATTTTTTCACGCGCGCCTCAATTTCGGATATGGGCAAGCCTGCAGTGGCGTACTCGCCCCGTTGCATGGCCTGGTAAAAAGTCGAATCGCGCTGATATACATCGCTCGCGATGACCTGGGCCTTGACCCGCTTCAACTCGTCGGCGCTCACGCCATCGCTCTTGATGAGTTCGATCTGGGCACGCAGGGCGGCTTCCAGATCGGCAGCGGTCTTGCCCTCGGAAGGCGTGCCATCGAGCAGGAACAGCCCCGGGCCACGCGCCACGGCATCGTAATCGGCGCCTGCTTCGCTGGCCACACGCTGCCCGCGCACCAGGTTGCGGGTCAGGCGCGCGGCATCGCCGCCATCCAGCACTGCCGCCAAAACTTGCAGCGCATAGGGCTCCCAGTCCTTGTCGACATCGCGCAGTACCGGCGCGTGGTATGCCATGATCAGATACGGCAGCTTGGCGGGCGCTTTAACCGTCACGCGCTTGATGCCGGTTTGCGCCGGTTCTGGCTGGGGCTTGCGCAGCGCCAGCTGCTTGGCCGGAATAGGTCCGAAATAGCGCTCAGCCAGCTGTTTCACCGCGTCCGCCTGGACGTCCCCCACCACCACCAGCGTGGCGTTATTGGGCGCATACCAGCGCTGGTACCAGTCGCGCGCGTCCTCCACTGTCATGTGTTGCAAATCGCTCATCCAGCCGATGACCGGGCGCCGGTAGGGGCTTTCCTGAAACGCGGTGGCCATCAGCTGCTCATACACCAATGCCTGCGGCTTGTCGTCGGTACGCATGCGGCGCTCCTCCATCACCACCTGGATTTCTTTGGCAAAAGCGGCGTCGGACAGGATGAGATGATGCATGCGGTCGGCTTCCAGCTTGAGCGCCAGTCCCAGCCGGTCTTTTTGCAATTGTTCAAAATAGGCAGTGTGGTCGCGGGCGGTGAACGCATTTTCACGCCCACCCGCTGCTGCAATCAATTTGGAAAACTGCCCATCCGGCACGTCCCTGGTACCCTTGAACATCATGTGTTCGAGCACATGGGCAACCCCGGTGGTGCCGTTGAATTCATCCAGACTGCCCGCGCGGTACCACACCTGCGATACCACAATCGGCGCGCGATGGTCTTCCTTGACCAGGACGCGCAAACCATTGGCAAGGTGAAATTCCTGTACAGAGGCCAGAGCTGGGGTCGCCATGCATAAAATGCCGATGACAAGCGCTTGTTTTATAAGGTTCATACAATCCCGGAATGAGTTAGGCTAAGGCGCATGATAAAATAGCTGTCGCAATTATATGCTGTGTTTCCGCACACCGTTTAAAGACTGCCCACACTGTGTTTAGTTTCTTCAAGAAATCCGGCGACAAGCCCATCCCTGCCGAAGCCCCCTCTACGCCTACCAAATCGGCCGTCGTTGACGCGCCGGTGCCTGTAGTGGAGGTTGCGCCCAAATCATCCTGGACGCAGCGCCTGAAACAGGGCTTAAGCCGCACCCGGGAACAATTTGGCAAACAGCTCAGCAACCTGTTTTCGCGCGGCGGGAAAATAGACGCGGATTTGTATGACGAACTGGAAACCATTCTGCTCACCGCTGATGTGGGCGTGGATGCCAGCCAGTATCTGCTCGACAGCCTGCGCCAGCGCGTCAAAAAAGACCGGCTCACCGACGCCACCCAATTGCAGGCTGCACTGCACGACACATTGCGTACCTTGCTTTCACCCCTCGAACAAGCATTGGACGTAAGCACCCACAAACCCTATGTGATCATGCTGGCAGGCGTAAATGGCGCCGGTAAAACCACCACCATCGGCAAGCTGGCCAAATACTATCAGGCGCAAGGCAAATCCGTGTTGCTGGCAGCGGGAGATACGTTCCGCGCCGCGGCACGCGAGCAACTCATGGTGTGGGGTGAGCGTAACAATGTGGCGGTAATTGCGCAGGATGGCGGCGATTCGGCGGCGGTGATTTTTGATGCCATTGCTGCCGCCCGTGCCCGCGGCATTGATATCGTGCTGGCCGACACTGCCGGCCGTCTACCCACCCAGCTCAACCTGATGGAGGAAATCCGCAAGGTCAAGCGGGTCATCCAGAAGGCTGAACCCACTGCCCCGCATGAAGTCTTGCTGGTGCTCGACGCCAACACCGGACAAAACGCAGTTACACAGGTCAAAGCGTTTGACGATGCGCTGGGTGTTACCGGCCTGGTGCTCACCAAGCTCGACGGCACGGCCAAGGGTGGCGTGATTGCGGCCATCGCCAAAACCCGCCCGCACCCGATCCGCTTTATTGGTGTGGGAGAAAGCCTGGAAGATTTGCGTCCGTTCGTAGCACAGGATTTTGTTGACGCTTTATTTGAGGGGCCTGCGCCATGATCCGTTTTGAAGCCGTGACCAAGCGCTATCCAGGCGGTCATGAGGCCTTGTCCAATGCTTCCTTTGAAATCGCCAGCGGCGAAATGGTATTTCTCTCCGGCCACTCGGGAGCAGGCAAATCCACACTGCTTAAACTTATCGCTGCGATTGAACGCCCTACGCAAGGAACCGTGACGGTCAATAACCAGAATGTCGGCAAAATGCGCCGCGCTGCAATTCCCTATCTGCGCCGCAATATCGGCCTGATATTTCAGGACCACAAATTGCTATTCGACCGCAGCGTCATGCAGAACGTGCTCCTGCCTTTACAGATCGCCGGGTTTCCGCGCCACGAGGCAGCTGGCCGCGCACGCGCGGCACTCGACAAGGTTGGCCTGCTCAAACGCGAAAAGGCCAACCCCATCACCCTTTCCGGAGGCGAGCAACAGCGCCTGTGTATTGCCCGCGCCGTGGTGTCGCGCCCCAGCCTGGTATTGGCCGATGAACCCACCGGCAACCTGGATGCAGATTACGCACGCGACATCATGGACATGTTCAAGGCATTCAACCAAGTGGGCGTCACTCTGGTCATTGCCTCACACGATGAAAACGCCATTCGTGCCTATGGTAGCCGGGTAATCCATCTCGAACACGGGGCATTGCTGTCATGATGACCTGGCTCGCGCACCATCGCCAGGCCCTCATCGCAACCCTGGCGCGCATGGGGAAAGCCCCTTACGCTACCCTGTTTGCCATTATCGCCATCGGCGTCGCATTAAGCCTGCCGGCAGGACTGTTTGTATTACTTCAAAACATCACCCGACTGGCCGCTGATCTGCCCGCTCAACCCGAGATCAGCGTTTTCATGCAACAGAACGCGAACGACGCCGATATCACCGTCATACGTCAACGCCTGCAGGCACGCACTGATTTGGCCGGTTTTCACTTCGTGCCACGTGCGCAGGCGCTGGCAGCTTTGTCGAAGCAAGCCGGCGTCAGCGACCTCACTGCGGGCTTGACTGACAATCCGCTACCAGATGCCTGGATCATCATCCCTGCGCAAGCCGACGCCCAAAATATGGCGCGTATCGCTGCTGCTATCCGCGGCTGGCCGCAGGTCGCCGAAGTCCGGGATGACAGCCAGTGGGCGCAGCGCCTCACCGCTCTGCTAGGTTTGGGACGCGATCTCGTATGGATACTGGCAAGCCTGCTAGGCGCTGCGCTGGTAGCCGTATCCGGGAATACCATCCGACTGCAAATTCTCACCCGCCGCGAGGAAATTGAAGTCAGTCGACTGATCGGGGCCACCGACCGCTATATACGTCGTCCATTCCTGTATTTCGGCGTAGTACAGGGGCTATTTGGCGGACTTATTGCTTGGCTGATTTTAGTGGTTTCTGTGCTGCTGCTCGACCAGCAGGCCAGCAAGCTTGCCGCACTCTATGCCTCAAACTTTCATTTGACCGGGCTCGGGTTGATAGAAGCGGCAATACTGCTGGCAATTGCCGCCGCGCTGGGCTGGCTGGGCGCTTATCTGGCGGTGAACCGCAGTTTGCGCCTGACAGAATCCAGGTAATCAAGTAATCCGGTGAACTTTACATGATTAGCACTCTCTTATGCAGAGTGCTAGAATGAATTCAAGGAGGAATATGCCATGTCATCCACTTTTGCATTACCCGCATTGAGCAACAGTGCCAGCAGCCTGGACAGCTATATTCATACCATCAATAGCTATCCGATGTTGAGCCTGGAGGAAGAAATTTCACTGGGACGACGCCTGCGCGACAATAATGATCTGGAAGCAGCCGGCCGTCTGGTGATGTCACATTTACGCGTGGTGGTGAGTATCGCCCGCAAATACGTCGGCTACGGATTACCCCAAGCCGATCTGATTCAGGAAGGTAACATTGGCCTGATGAAAGCGGTCAAACGCTTCGACCCCGAACGCGGTGTGCGATTGGTGTCATTTGCCATGCACTGGATCAAGGCTGAAATGCACGAATACATTCTGCGCAACTGGCGCATGGTAAAAATCGCCACAACAAAAGGCCAGCGCAAGCTGTTTTTCAATCTGCGCAGTCACAAGTCCGGACTCAATAGCCTGAGTCCGGACGAGGCCAGCGCCATGGCTAAGGAACTGGGCGTAAAGCGCGAAGAAGTGCTGGAAATGGAGGCGCGTTTTTCCGGGCAGGACGTTACGCTGGAACCTTTGGGCGAAGACGGTGAGGACGGTTATGGGCCCTTGGCATATCTGAGTAATGCCGAAGATGAACCATCGAAGATTCTGGCTCGCAACGAAAATGAACAGTGCACCAGCACGGGCCTGATGTCCGCACTGGACAGCCTGGATGCGCGCAGTCGCCACATCGTCGAAGCACGCTGGTTGCGTGAAGATGAAAACGCCACCCTGCACGACCTGGCTGCGGAATATAATATTTCTGCCGAGCGTGTACGCCAGATCGAACAAAAGGCATTTCAGAAAATGAAGGCAGCGCTGGCATAAATTTTATCAGACTCGCCCTGACCCATAAAAAACCCCGCATTAGCGGGGTTTTTTATGGGTCACATTTGCGTGTCACGCAAACAGGAGAACCGAGAAGAAGCTGAGCCAGGCAAACACAATGAGACTCACGATAACGGTCATCGGCAGATTGGTTTTATTGAACAGCTGAGTCATGATGCATCCTTACACGAATATATAAAATTGGATTCATTTTAAACTATTTCGTTTTGTCGCTCAATTGATTCGACGGCAGCATCGGGTCATCCTCGTCCATCAGGATGCGTTGTGCCGGCCCTTCCATATCTTCGAACTGGCCGCTTTTGATTGCCCAGAAAATACCGAAACCAATCAACAAAATAAATATGACTGTCAAACCCAGCAGAAATACCAACGTAGATGTCATCTTAACCTCAAAGCGTTCAACACCACCACCATGGAACTGATGGACATACCCAGTGCCGCCAGCCACGGCGAAATATAGCCGAGCGCGGCAAATGGCAATGCGATCACATTATACGCCACCGCCCAGAACAAGTTCTGGCGCATCACTCCCAGTGTGTCACGTCCCGTTTCCAATGCCTGCGGCACGTCGCCCAAGCGGTTGGAGAGCAATACAATGTCGCTACTCTGGTTGGCCACATTAGTGCCCGCGGCCATGGCAAATGATACCTGGGCCGCGGCCAGTACTGGCGCATCGTTGATACCATCACCCACCATCGCGACAATAGCGCCATTGCGTTGTATCACTTGCAAAGCAGCAAGTTTGTCCTGAGGTTTTTGCTGCCAGTGGAGATTGCTGACACCCAGCGCAGCACCGACATGGCGCACGGTGGTTTCGTTATCTCCACTTAAAATACTGATGGCAATGCCACGCGCCCTGAGCGTCGCAATTGTCTGCCTGGCATCATCCCGCAACGGATCTTCCAGTACAAACACGGCCAGCGCTCGCGTCGCATCACACAGCCATACCAAAGTTGCACTGGGATAGCGGGTGGAATAATTCTCAGCCAGGATACGGCTTGCCGGCGAAAAATCCTGATTACCCAGAGAATAAGTTTGCCCTTCCACGACGCCGGACACACCTTGCCCCGGATGATTGCGTGCCGCTTGCACGGCCGGTAAATCAGACCCCGATACGCGCCCCTTGAATGCAGCTGCCAGCGGGTGTTCCGAGGCTTGTTCGAGACACGCGGCCAGCACATCACACTGCGCTGCGGTCAAATCCGCCAGAACAATCACATCCGTCACCGCCGGTTTACCTTGTGTCAGCGTCCCGGTCTTGTCGAAGACCACATGATTCACTCGTGCCAGTGTTTCCAATGCATGGCCGCGCGTCACCAGAATGCCGCGTTTGATGAGATGCGACCCTGCCGCTGCCAGCGCTGCCGGTACTGCCAGCGACAATGCGCAGGGGCAAGTCACCACCAGCACTGCCAGTACGATATCCAGCACCTGCGTGCGGTCAATGAATAGCCACGCCAGCCCGACCACGGCGGTAAAAACAAGCAGCGCAAGCGTGAACCAGGCAGCGGTGCGATCCGCGAGTGTGGCGATATGCGGTTTTTCGGCCTGTGCCTTATCCACCATACGTACAATGCCCGCCAGGACGGTATTTTCACCCACGCCAGTCACTGTCAATGTGAGCGGGCCTTCCAGATTAATGCTGCCGGCGATCACGCTATCACCAGGCTTTTTGAGCACCGGACGCGGTTCGCCGGTCAATAGTGCCTCATCTACAGTCGACATACCTTCCGCGACCGTGCCATCCGCTGCGATCGTCTCGCCTGGTTTGGCCAGGATACTGTCACCACGCAGCAGATCCAGCACCGGTACATATTCTTGCAGGCCAGCCCGCAGCCGAATGGCCATGGTGGGCTGAAGCTTGAGCAGGTTTTCTGCGGATTCAATCGACCTACCGCGTGCGCCGGCTTCCAGCAAACGCGTGCCCAGCAGGAACAGGGTAAACATGCCGATGGAGTCGTAATAAACGTGCGCACCACCGAACAGGGTGACCCACACGCTCCCGATGAATGCTGTAATAATCGCCAGTGCAACCGGTACATCCATATTCAGATGCCTGGACTTGATGCCACTCCATGCTGCACGATAAAACGGCATGGCAGAGAATGTCACCACCGGCAGCGTCAGCAACAGACCGAACCAGCGCAGCAGCACCACCGTAGTGGGAGCAATGCCATCCCAGTTCCCTGCATAGAGTCCAACCGACAACATCATCGTCTGCGCCGCACCAATCCCGGCGATGGCAAGTCTTTGCAAATCCTTTTTACGCCTGGATTGGCGCAAGGCATCGGCTTGCAAAGCGCTGTAGGGATGCGCGTTATAGCCGAGCAACTGGATTTCCTGGAGGATGCGCGACAGGGAGATTTCACGACTATCCCAGGCAATTCTGGCACGATGGTTCGCATAATTAACCTGCACAGAGTTCACGCCGGGCAGTTGTTTGAGATGGCGTTCGTTTAGCCAGACACAGGCAGCGCAGGTGATTCCCTCCAGGATCAGCACCGCCTCGCGCTGATTCACGCCGCTGTCGATCACAAAGCTGCGCTGGATATCCGGATGATCGTACAGGGCAAGCTTTTTCAGCTCATCTGGCAATATTTCATGCCCTTGCCCCGGCAATGCAGTGCGATTGAAGTAATACTCGCCGAGACCATTGTCCACAATCGCCTGGGCGACTGCCTGACAACCACGACAGCACATGGCGCGCGACTGGCGGGCGATGTTAACGCTAAATTCTGCGCCGCCAGGGACTGGCTGACCGCAGTGATAGCAAGATTCGGTTGCCGTCATGCGTTACTCAGGAGGCAGGCACGCTCACATCGTGTTCGCGTTCGACGCGTTGACCATTGGCTTCGATCACCAGTTTGACCACCCATGAGCCGGTACCAGGAATACTGATACTGCCGCCGTACTTGCCAGGCTTAACCTCAAGCAGACGAAGGGGAGGAAGCATTTGCACATAGCCGGGACGAAAGAAATTCAAGGTGACGACGGCATTTTGCATGGGCTGTTTCTGCCTGTCGTGCAAACGCATGGTGAGATTATTCACTGCTGATGGCCCAGACTTCAGTGTATCCAGGCCTTCCATTTCTACGTCCCAGCCCAGCTTTTGTTCATCAGAGAGCGCTTTAAGATGTTCGTTGACAGCCTTTGCAGCCTGTTCGTCGTGCTCGGTAACTCCCGAGAATCCGGAATATACCGGGTGATTCTTGGCACGTGGCATGATCAGGCTCGCCACCCAGGGTGGCACGCCGTGGGTGGAAACAGCCACGAATGTGCCATCGATCACGGTCAGCAAGCCGAAGAATACGACCAGCGCTTTGGGTGCCCAGTGCATGCGTTTTCCCGAGTTGCGTTTATCGCTTGCGAGCAGGCTGAGTACGGTTGCGGTGGCGAGATAGATTGCGACGTGAATGGCGATCACATCAAGCTGATCGTTATTCATAATGGCATACACGGCATAACCGATAGTGGGAACCGCACCGGAAATCACACCGCGCCAATAGTTTGCCAGCCCTGCGCGCCCCAGCATCCAATGCAATATCACTACAATTACCGCGCCACCAAACAGCGTTTCCAGCAAGCTCATTGTCCGTTCGTCCTTGAATAAAAGTTTACCTGCTCTACCACCCGATCATCCGGTTCGGATACCGGGGTAATCACAAAATCAAACCTGGGATATTTTCCGACTTGCTGCGGCGTGAGTTTGATACTTGCCTGCACGAGCACGCTATTGCCACTGCGCACCTTGACGGTCTGCGACTCGTCCATATCCAGCGCCCCCGGAGGCAATCCCCGCGTGCTGATGCGATATTCCATATCAGCGCCGCTCTTGTTGGTGAGATGGATCTGGTAACGGTTGCGGATGTCACCGTTGGAGAGCACTACGTATAACGGCTGGCGTATTTGTTGGACATCGTGTTCGAAATTGGTACGCGTGGCAATACTGTATATCAGCGCACCTGTCATAACGCTGAGCGCTACGAAATATCCCACAACCTTGATTCGTTTCCAGTGGATATGCGGTTTGGCCGGCACAGACTGCGCCAGATTGGCTTCCGAATCATAGCGGATCAGGCCGCGTGGATAACCCACCGAATCCATAATGGTGTTGCAGGCGTCAATACACAAACCACAGGATATGCAACGGTATTGCAAGCCGTCCCGAATATCGATTCCAGCCGGACACACCTGCACGCAGAACCCGCAATCAATGCAGTCGCCATAACCCTTCTGCTGGCGGATTTCATGTATTTTCAATTCTGCCCTGGGCGCTGCACGCCCCATACTGCCATCACCCCGCTTGGCGTCATAAGCGACGGCCAGCGTTTCGGGGTCATACATCACACTCTGGAAGCGCCCGTAGGGGCATACATACGCGCAGATTTGCTCGCGCATCAGACCTGCAGCGGCGTAGGTGGTGAGGGTCAACGAAAATACCGTGACATACGCAGCGTAGGCGGCATGGCCGGTAAAAAACCGCACCAGCAGATCAGGAGCGTAGCCGTAGTAGAGCACGAAAGTCATGCCGGTCCAGAATGAAATCAACAGCCACAGACCGTGCGTCGCGCTCAGTTTGAGAATCTTCTCGCCATTCCATGGCTGCCGCTGCAACCGAATGCGAGCGGGGCGCTCACCCTGTATCAGTTTTTCAATCCAGATAAATATATCTGTCCATAAAGTCTGAAAACAGAAGTAGCCGCAAAATGCACGGCCTATCAATGAAGTGGCAAAAAACAGCGCGACGGCAGCAATGAATAATAACAAGGCCAGCCAGATGATATTCTGCGGATACATGACCAGGTCGAAAATGAAGAAGCGACGTTCAGCCAGGTCGAACATGACCGCTTGGGAAGCCACGCCATGTCGCGTCCAGGGTAGCCACGGCAGCCCGAAGAACACCGCATAAGCCAGTACCATCACGCCCCATTTGAAATTGCGAAAACGCCCTTTAACTGAACGGGTAACAATTGGGATGCGCTTCTGGTATAGCGCCCGCGGTTCTTCAATACCAACGTTCAAACATGTTCTCCATGAAAAAACCCCCGCAGCATGGCAGGGGTTTTGTTTAGGCCGCGAGACCGGCCGGAACCGGATCAGGGGTCAATTACTGCTTATTTGCCACCACCCAATTCGTGTACGTAGACTGTCAACAACTTGATTTGTTCAGCCGACAGCCGGTCTTTCCAGCTAGGCATGACGCCTTTATTCAAACCGGTGCGAATGACATTCTTCACTGCGGCTTCCTTCAGCGGTATGGTTTTGGCATCGGGCACGTCTGCCCACAGCCAGATGCTGTCAGTCAAGTTGGCTGAACCGTGTGCCTCGCGACCTTTGGCATCATCCCCGTGACAGTAATAGCAGGCTGCCGTTTCGGAATGAAACAACGCGTCACCTGCCTTGGCGCTCTCCGGATTTACAGGATTGTGCGAAAGGCTCAATACATAATCCGCCAGTTGGGTCATTTGCGTATCGGTCAAAACTTCGGCAAACGGCGGCATGTAACCGTGACGGCCATTGGTAATGGTCTGCTGAATATTTGCGTAATGGCCGCCGTAGAGCCAGTCGTCATCGGTCAAATTTGGAGCGAAATCCATTTTTCCGCCACCACCCTGCTGATGGCAGGCAGCGCAGTTGTCTGAAAATAGCTGCTTGCCTGCCGATAATACAAAGCTGTTAAGTTCGGGATCCTTGGCGATCTGATCAAACGGCATCGACGCAACCTTATCAAAATAGGGTTTCTGTGCTGCGATTGCCTCGTTGTTTTCTTTGATGAACAGGGCACGAGTATTCCAGTGGGTGGTTTTTGTCACGCCCTTGTCGTTAACGTAGGTGATCTGATCAAAGCCCTTCGTGAAACCCTGGCCTACTGGCCACGCAGGATAAGTAAACCAATAGGCGATTGCCGCGAACACAGTAATATAGAATGCATACAGCCACCAGTTCGGGATCGGATTATTGTATTCCTGCAGATCGCCGTCCCATGCATGACCGGTAGTCTGCACCGTGTGCGACTGTAATTTTTCCTGGCTCATTTGTTGTCTTCCTTGCTTTCAGATTCATCGTCCATGAACGGCATGTATTTGTAGGTTTCCAGCCGCTCGCCGCGCTTTTTGCTGCCGTATACATACAGCACAATCAGCACGAAAGTGACGAACAGAATCACCAGCGCCAGCGGCTTGGTATTCTCATATGACGCAAACCAGTTCAACCATTGCATGTCCATGGGCCGGCCTATTATTGATTAACGGTATTTCACGAACGCGTCGTCGTCATATTTGCTGAAATCAACCATGGTGCCAAGCACCTGCAAATACGCCACCAGCGCATCCATCTCCGTAATTCTGCTGGGGTCACCATCATAGTTGCCCGACTCAGCCTGCGCGATAAGATTTTTGCGCGCATCCGGGATGCTCAGCATCTCGGCTGTTGCTGCTCCGAACTGTTTGACGTTAGCCTGGTATTCGGATTTGGTGAGCGAATAGGGTACGCCGACTTTACGCAAGGCTTCCATGCGTTCCTTGATATCCGAAATATTCAGTTCATTCTTTTCCAGCCAGGGGAAATTGGGCATGACTGATTCTGGAACCATGGAGCGCGGGCTGGTCAGGTGAGCAACCTGCCATTCGTTGGAGTACTTCTTACCGACGCGCGCCAGATCCGGTCCGGTACGCTTGGAACCCCACTGGAATGGATGATCGTATTCGGACTCGGCTGCCAGCGAATAGTGTCCGTAACGCAGCGCTTCATCGCGGAACGGACGGATCATCTGCGAATGGCACAGGTAGCAACCTTCACGCTGATAGATATCGCGGCCACGCAATTCCAGCGGGGTGTAGGGACGCACACCATCCACTTTCTCCACCGTAGTCTTGATAAGAAATAATGGCGCGATTTCGACCAGGCCGCCAATACTGATGGCCAGCATGGTCAGCACCAACAGCAGGCCCACATTAGTCTCAATCCATTCGTGCTTGAAATTGAACATTTCTGCTTCCTCGTACTTTTAAGCGCCGGCCATGCCGGATTTTGCCATTTTGGCGGACATTTTTGCTTCCAGCTCTGCCGTCTCGCCCCTGGCCTGGCGAATCGTCATGGCAACGTTAACGAACATCATCACCATGCCGGTCAGGAAGAACATGCCGCCAATCGCACGCATCGCATAGAACGGGTGCATGGCAGCAACAGACTCAACGAATGAATACTGAAGATTGCCGTACTGATCGAATGCACGCCACATCAGCCCTTGCAGAATCCCGGAAATCCACATCGCAGTGATGTATAGCAACACTCCGATACTGGCGAACCAGAAATGTATGCCCACCAGTTTTTGGCTCCAGATTTTGGTGTCCCAAAGCTTGGGTATCATGTGATACATGGAACCGAAGGTAATCATTGATACCCAGCCCAGCGTGCCCGAGTGCACGTGACCAACCGTCCAGTCCGTGTAATGCGAGAGCGCGTTCACATCCTTCAGCGCCAGCAGCGGGCCTTCAAAAGTTGCCATGCCGTAGAACGACAGCGCCACGATCAGGAAACGCATGACCGGATCGGTACGCAGCTTATCCCACGCACCAGACAGGGTCATGATGCCGTTGATCATGCCGCCCCAGGATGGCAGCAGCAACATAATGGAGAAGGTCGCCGCCAGAGTGGAAGTCCAGTCCGGTAGCGCGGTCCAGTGCAGGTGGTGCGCACCGACCCACATGTACAGGAATGACAGCGCCCAGAAATGGACGATGGACAAACGGTAAGAGTAAATCGGACGGCCCGCCTGCTTGGGCACGAAGTAATACATCATCCCCAGAAACGCAGCGGTAAGGAAGAAGCCTACCGAGTTGTGTCCGTACCACCATTCTGTCATCGCATCCTGTACACCCGAAAACAGGCTGTATGACTTCATCGAGAACAGACTGACCGGAACGGCCAGATTGTTGAAAGTATGCAGCAGCGCCGTAGCGAGAATGAAGGCCAGGAAAAACCAGTTAGCCACATAGATATGTGGCTGTTTGCGGCGCATGATGGTGCCGACAAACAGGGCAAGATAGGTAACCCATACAATCTCGATCAGGATATCGATCGGCCATTCCATTTCCGCGTATTCGCGCGATTGAGTATGGCCCAGCATATAGCTAATATCCGCGAGCACAATAATCGCCTGCCAGCCCCAGAAGGTGAAGCTTGCCATACCGTCACTGAACAGACGCGACTGGCAGGTGCGTTGCACAATGTAATAGGAAGTTGCAAACAATGCGCTGCCGCCGAAACCGAAAATCGCGCTGGTTGTATGTACCGGACGGAGCCGTCCGAATGTGATGTATGGAATATCGAAATTCAGGAACGGCCATGCCAGCTCAGACGCGATATATACGCCCGCCGTCATGGCAATCACTCCCCACACCATGGTCATGATGGAGAACTTCTTCACAATATCGAAATTGTATTGCTCGGTACTGCTCAGTGCCGTAACCGCCATGAGGACTCTCCTACGCCGCCCAGTCTAAATTGACTAGTGTTAGTAAATTGGAATATTACGAATTTTCGGATTTTACCAGTGACATGTCGCCGCGCGCAAGATAGTTCAGCTCCCGAGCAACAATGAAATGTCGTGCGCGATGGCCTGTGGCCCTTCCCCATAGGCCATGTAGAGTCGCAACCGGCCTTGCGTGTCGTAGACATAGGTCCCGGCACTGTGGTCCACCGAATAATTGCCTCGCGCGTCTGGCGGCTGTTTTTGATAAAAGACCTTGAATGATTTGGCCAGTGCGGCAGTTTCTTCCGGGCTTGCATACATTCCCAGGAAACCGGGATTGAAGGCGGGCATATACTGGGCTAGCACACTGCGTGTATCCCGCTGCGGATCCACCGTCACAAAAATGACCTGTACCCTGGCAGCGTCCTTGCCAAGCAGCTTCATCGCCATGGCGAAATCCGACAACGTGGTCGGACAAACATCCGGACAGTGTGTATATCCGAAAAAGATTGCAACGACCTTGCCACGGAAATCGGCCAGAGTGCGTACTCTGCCGGTTTGATCAGTCAGCCGAAAATCGCGCGCGTAATCGACCCCGGTGATATCGGTAGCCTGGTAATGCGGGGGCTGTTTCTGACTGCAGGCACTGAAAACAAGCACCACAAACAGAAAAAGGAAATGAACTGGATGCCGGCCGACCATATTGCCTCTTCGAACATACTGGAAAGTTTGCCGCAAGTTTGTAGCGGGCAAACCAGAATTGTATTCCTGCTGTCCGAATGATGAAAATTTATATGGCGCACTAACCCACCGGCCGCATAAATTTGATCATCCAATAATGGTCAACCAGCAACAGTGCAAACAGCAAACTCAGGTACAGGATTGAATAACGAAATGTCTTTTGCGCCAAGGCATCACTGTAATGACGATAAATTGAAATCGCATAATAGAGGAAGATACCATCCAATATTAGCGTGCCGCCGAGGTAGATCAACCCGCTCATGCCTGTAACGAATGGCAGCAACGTTACTGCGGTAAGCGCCACGGTATAGAGCAGCACCTGCAAGCGCGTGTATTCTTCACCATGAGTTACCGGCAGCATGGGCAATCCGGCTTGCGCATATTCCTTGCGGCGATACAAGGCGAGCGCCCAGAAATGCGGCGGTGTCCACACAAAAATAATCAGGAATAACAGCAGCGCATCACTGCTCACTTCACCGGTAACCGCAGCCCATCCCAGCACTGGCGGCATGGCGCCCGATGCGCCTCCGATCACAATATTCTGCGGGGTGGCCGGTTTTAGAAAAATGGTATAGACCACCGCATAGCCTACAAACGTGGCCAAAGTTAGCCATGCCGTCAATGGATTGACATATGCATGCAGCAAATACATCCCGGCGCCACCTACCAAACCAGAGAACACCAGTGTTTGTGCACTGTTGACTTCCCCGGTGGGCAGCGGCCTGGCACGCGTGCGCGCCATTTTGGCGTCAATCTTCTGCTCCACCAGACAGTTGAAAGCAGCGGCCGCACCTGCCACCATGGCAATACCCAGCGTAGCAGCCAGCATCGGCACCAAGGGTGGCCAGCTGGGCACCGCGAGGAACATGCCAATCACAGCTGTAAATACGATCAACGATACAACGCGCAATTTGCAAAGCCGCAAAAATTGCTGACAGCGGCAAACGCTTAATTGCAAAATCAGGCTGCTGGTCATCTTTTCCTCCGTCCATTGTGTACGCTGAACGCACCTTCAGTTTTAATTTTCTAGCCAATTTGCGATGTCTTGAGCAAATGCTTGATGTCTTTGATCATGCCACTGGGGTTCGGATTTTTTGGAAAACGCATCATCAGGTTGCCCAATGGGTCGACCAGATAAATATAATCCGCTACACGTCCGTTCGCTGGGAATTTTGCGCTCAGCTCTTGGCTCGCCGTCATCACAATCGTGCCTGGATAATCGATCATCAACTCAGAGGCAGGCGCCACATTATCAGTGACCAACCAAAGACGCTGCACCCTGTCGCGCTCCGCACCCTGTGCTGTACGTACCTGGCGCATGGTATAAAGTTTCTCGCGGCAAGGCGCATCACACCTGCCGCTGTCAAACATCACCATTACCCACTTACCTTTTAATTTTTCCTGGCTGAATGCCGATCCACCCGTCTCTTTACCAGCGTCGTCAGTCAGCTTCTGCACTGGCAGCAATTCGCCATAGTTGGAAGTTTTTCCACTCGGCGTCCAGAAATAATACGCAATATATGAAGCCGCCAAAGGCAGCGCAAAGAGCCCGAATAGCAACAATAGCTTGATGCGGGAAATTCTATTTTCAGGCTGAGATACGTTTGACATTGAGCACCAGATAAATAATTAGAATTGCCGTTGCGATTGCAAGCCACTGTACGGCATAACCCATATTCATCGCCGCACCGGCGTCGGGGCGATCCCATACCCTTACCAAGCCATCCCGAGTGTCATTGATCTGCTGGATCAAAATGGGTTGTACAGCATAGGGTAGCGTCGCCGCGTAACGCTTAAAATGCAGGTTTTCCCATACCTGCCCCTGTACCGTTGCTGCCGACAGTTCCAGGAAACGGCTAATCGGGTTGGTCACGATACCTTCAATACGCACCTCGCCGAGCACCCGCTCTGCGTGCGGGGGGATAGCGCGATTACCTGCAGCCAGCCAACCCCGGTTAACCAGCACATAGCTTCCGCTATAGTCATCGCGAAACGGTGCAATGACATAGTAACCTGCGCGCTCCTGGTAGAGCTTGTTATCGATGTAAATCTGGCGGGAAAAATCAAAATGGCCATGCAAAGCCACTTTTTGGTACAACAGGTTTGTGCCATCGCCCCCCCTTGGTAGCGTCACGGCGGGGTCTCGCTGCATCAGGTCATAGCGTGCCTGCAATGCGTTTTTTTGATCTGCCCTATTCAGTTGCCAGTTGGCTAAAAACAAAGTCAGCGCGATCATCACTATCATGGCCAAGGTGGGCACCAGCGTCGGCTTGAATTGATAGGCTCCAAATCTCATCTTGCTAGTGTCTCGCTGGCATGTCTCGGTAGGCTGGGATAGACTAAAAAATTGTATCGCGGAGACCCGTCATGCGCATTATTGTGTTGATTTTTATTTTTCTGATTCTCGCCAGCCTGTTCAGTGCACTCTACTACCTCATCAAAGACAAAGGCCAATCCGAACGTACCGTCAAGGCACTTACGGTAAGGATCATATTGTCCCTCACTTTGTTCGCCCTGCTGATGCTCGGCTTCCATTTTGGCTGGTTGCCGCAACGCAGTGTGTAACCCGGAATAAAAGCGCCGCACACTTGCGCGTGCGGCGCAGTCCCCTTTATCCCCGCCTTGCTCTTATAACCAATACACCACCACAAACAGCAGCAACCAGACCACATCCACAAAGTGCCAATACCAGGACACTGCCTCGAACGCAAAATGATGGCTTGGCTTGAAGTGCCCAGCCATCGAACGAAACAGAATCACAATCAACATGATGGTGCCGATGGTGACATGAAAACCGTGAAACCCGGTCAGCATGAAAAACGTGGCGCCATATACACCCGCCCCCAGCGTCAGGCCCAGCTTGGTATAGGCTTCGTGATATTCATAGGCCTGCAAACCGAGGAAGCACATACCCAACGCGACGGTCAAGATCAGGCCAAGCACCAGTTGGGTGCGATTGTTTTTCTTCAATCCCCAGTGCGCCCAGGTCACGGTCAAACCTGAAGTCAGCAACAGCAAAGTATTGATGGCGGGGATGCCCCAAGCTTCCATCGGAGTGAATTTCGAGGCCAGCCCCGGACCGGCTGTCGGCCAAGTGGCCGTATAGTGCGGCCACAACTGCAGCATGGTTTCGCCCGAGCCCAGACCGGGAACCGAGATTGTTCGCGTATAGAACAACGCGCCGAAAAAAGCAGCGAAAAACATCACTTCTGAGAAAATGAACCAGCTCATGCTCCAGCGAAATGACAAATCCACCTGCTCGTTGTATTTGCCTGCTTCGCTCTCGCGTATGACTGTGCCAAACCAGCCAAACAGCATGAACAGCAGCACACCTGCTCCGGCAAGCATGACGAGCTTGCCATTGCCCATACTATTGAGATCCATGACAAATCCAAATGCCAGCAGCATCAATGCAATCGACCCGACAATCGGCCAATGCGATGGTGGTGCGAGGTAATATCTATCCTGATGCGTTTCCATGACTGTGCTCCTCCTTCACTGTTTTATTTTTTCACACGCCTAAAAATTATTTTACTTGGTCACCAGATAGACCAAAAATAAAATCGCACCTACCAATAATGCAGCACCTATCAACCCGGCCACGATGACCTGCATGGGCTTCAGATGGGTTACATCCGACTGGTAATCCGACTTGCGCCGGATACCCAGAAAACTCCAGAACACCGTCTTGGCCGCGCGCCAGCCGGAGAGTGTTTTACGCTGCCCATCCTCAACCACGTACGCCCTTATCGTTTGCTGCGACGGCCTGTGCATTCGGGTTCAGATTGAAAAACGTATACGAAAGGGTAATGGTCTTTACATCCTTCGGCAGAGCAGGATCAATTACAAACAATACCGGCATGATTTTGGTTTCATGTGGTTTAAGCACCTGTTTGGTAAAACAAAAACATTCGATTTTCTTGAAATATTGCACTGCAAGTGCAGGCGCATAACTCGGGATCGCCTGTCCGGAAATCGGCACATCACTGTTATTGACCGCCTGGTAATCCACCTGCATCAATTGCCCCGGATGCACCTCGACAATGGGCTTCATGGAGGAAAATTTCCATGGCATGTTTTCGTTGAGGTTGGCATCCAACTCAAGCCGTATTGTTCGACTCAGGTCTACCTGGGTATTTTTGGCGAGTTCCTGCTCACCACCCTTGTTGAGGCCACTGACTTCGCAAAGCTTGTTGTAAAACGGTATCAGCGCAAAACCGAACCCGAACATTGCAATAGCAACAATGCCCAGTTTTTTTAGCATTACCCGGTTGGCTTGCGTCGCGCTCATTGCCAGTGGTAAATAATGGTGTAAAGAAACAAGCCGACCGCTATCAAAGCTAGCGAGATCGCCGTGAAATATTTTTTAGCCTCGTTATTCAATATATTCACCCATTCCAGTTCGAGCAGGGCAATTACCCCGCCCGCTAATGCTTACTTAACCATCGGCGCTGTTTCAAACGTGTGATAGGGGGCGGGGGATGGCACTGTCCACTCCAGACCTTCCGCACCTTCCCAAACCTTGTCGGTTGCCTTGGCTCCGCCACGCACTGCTTTCAATACAACGATCAGGAAAATCAACTGGCTGGCGCCAAAGATGAATCCGCCAACCGAGGCAATCTGATTGAATTGGGTAAACTGCAACGCATAGTCTGGAATGCGGCGCGGCATCCCGGCCAACCCAAGGAAATGCATCGGGAAGAACAGGATATTCATGGAAATGACCGAGAGCCAGAAATGCAGCTTGCCCAACTTTTCGTCATACATATGCCCGGTCCATTTTGGCAACCAGTAATAGGCGCCCGCAAAAATAGAGAACAGCGCCCCGGATACCAGCACATAGTGAAAATGCGCGACGACGTAATAAGTATCCTGCAACTGGATATCGACTGGCGTAATTGCCAGCACCAATCCGGAAAACCCCCCCAGGGTAAAGAGGCATACAAAGGCCACCGCGAACAGCATTGGTGTCTCGAAAGTCATCGAACCTTTCCACATGGTGGCTACCCAGTTAAACACTTTTACCCCAGTTGGTACCGCTATCAACATGGTCGAATACATGAAGAACAACTGCCCTGCCGCCGGCATGCCCACGGTAAACATGTGGTGTCCCCAAACGATAAACGACAGAATGGCAATGGAACCGGTGGCATATACCATCGATGCATAACCAAACAGTGGCTTACGTGCAAACGTTGGAATAATCTGGGAAATGATGCCAAAGGCCGGCAATATCAGGATATACACTTCCGGGTGTCCGAAGAACCAGAAAATATGCTGGAACATGACTGGATCTCCGCCACCGGCGGCATTAAAGAAATGCGTACCGAAATGGCGGTCGGTCAGCAGCATGGTCACAGCACCCGCCAATACCGGCATGGTAGCGATCAGCAGATAGGCCGTGATCAACCATGTCCACACAAACAGCGGCATCTTCATCATCGTCATGCCGGGGGCACGCATGTTCAGGATAGTTGTGATGATGTTGATGGAACCCATAATGGACGAAGCACCCATGATGTGCACGGCGAAGATGGTGAGGTCATAGGATGCTCCTCCTTGTATGAACAGCGGAGGGTACATGGTCCAGCCACCTGCGACAGCGCCGCCGGGCAGGAAGAACTGGCCGATCAGGAAGATAGCTGCCACCGGCAACAGCCAGAAACTCCAGTTGTTCATGCGCGGAAACGCCATATCCGGCGCCCCGATCATCAGAGGAACCTGCCAGTTCGCAAACCCGGTAAATGCCGGCATGATCACACCAAAAATCATGATCAGACCATGCATGGTCGTAAGCTGGTTGAAGAACTCAGGATGCATGAACTGCATACCCGGCTCAAACAGCTCAGCACGAATCATCATCGCCAGACTGCCGGCAAAGAAGAACATGATCAACGCGAACCACAAATACAGCGTGCCGATATCCTTATGGTTGGTTGTTTTTACCCAGCGCATCAAACCACTGGGGTGATGATCATGACCATGATCGTGATCGTGAGCGTGTGTCGCATCCATATCGAGTCTCCTCTTCTTGCTCGCTTGATTATTTACGCAGTGCTTTGATTTCAGACGGCTGGATCACATCGCCAGTATGATTATTCCAGGCGTTACGCTCATATGTGACCACCGCTGCAATTTCGGTATCGGACAGTTGCGCTGCAAATGCTGCCATCGCGGTCCCCGGCTTACCGTTCATCACCAGATTAATGTGCGCCTCCTTGTTGCCGGTAGCAATCTTGGAGCCGTTTAGAGCCGGGAATGCTCCAGGAATCCCCATACCCGAGGCCTGATGGCAGGCCGCGCAATGGGTGGTGAATACCTTTTCGCCTTTGCTCTTCATCTCGTCCAGGGTATAGACCTTGTTGGGATCCTCGACCACAGCCGCCATTTTGGCTTTCTGTTCAGCCAGCCATTTAGCGTAGTCCTCGGGGGTTTTAGCCTCGACCACAACAGGCATGAAGCCGTGGTCCTTGCCACACAGCTCGGAACATTGGCCGCGGTAAATACCCGGCTTTTCAACCTTGAACCAGGTATCGCGGATAAACCCTGGAATCGCGTCCTGCTTCACACCGAAGGCCGGTACCGACCATGAGTGGATGACATCGTCTGCAGTAACCAGCATGCGGATTTTTTTGCCGGTCGGCACCACCAGGGGGTGATCCACCTCCAGCAGGTAGTGCGCATCTTTCGCGGCCTTGTTGTCAATCTGCTCCCTGGGGGTCGCTAAATTACTGAAAAAATGTATTCCTTCCTGCAAGTAATCGTATTCCCATTTCCATTGAAAGCCGGTCACCTTGATCGTCATGTCCGGACTGGCCGTATCCTTCATGGCCAGTACCGTCTTGGTCGCGGGAAACGCCATGCCTATCAGGATAAAAAACGGAATGATCGTCCAGATAACCTCAACCGTGGTGTTTTCATGGAAATGGGCCGCCTGATGGCCCTTGGACTTGCGATGCGCATAAATGGAATAGAACATGGTGCCGAACACCACCACGAATATCCCCAGCACCACATACATTATCAGTGTGTGAAGATGATAAATTTGATCGGCAATCGGTGCTTCCGGTGTTTGAAGATTCAGCTCATAGGCCGCGTGCGCCAAATTCGTTGCCAAAGCCAGTCCCATGCCTGCGACCGATCCCAACATTCGTTTTATTTTCATGCCTTCTCCCATCCTCATGATGCTACTTATTATTGACATCCCAGCCGTCGTTCCAGCTGATGCGCCAGTTCGGTACGTAACTCATCGTTAAGATGCCGCCCCAATTCCTGCTCTGTTCCATGTGAACGCAGCGCAACGCGGCACTGCTGGCCCACGGAATGACATTGCAACACCACCTGCGCCCAGCAGCGGTGATATTCGGAGCGAATGACGCGCACATTATCGCGACGCTCCAGCACGAGCGAATCGCCCTCAATGGTAATGCGTTCGTAATCGTTTTCGTGGCAGGAAAGTTGATAAAACGCCAGCAGCACAACCAGCATTTCAAATCCGGCAAAAGGCAGAATAGGCCAGGCACCCATTGCAGTAAACACCACTGCAGGAATCGACAGAATCAGAAAAAAAGAAGCCAGAACGAGAATTTTTCCCGACCGCGACAGGGAACAATTGGGACGAGCAGTGATGCAACAATCCACTGCTCCTGCCTGTGTGATGTGTATGCCACCGTACATTTGAAAGTGCATATCCCGCTGTTGTCTTTTTTAGTCGGATGCCCTGCGACCTTTTGCCACGCCAGCTAAATTAGCACAGCATGGCTTCGACAACAATCAAAATATGTAATGCAAGCTTTTGAAATGCTTATATATTTATTAATTAAATAACACTATTCTAATTTTCTGTTAGAGCAATTTTTCGAATGTGAGAGGGGCAGAAACAGCTGAAAAATCCATACTGGCCAGCCACGGCACTACGCCCAGCAAAGGCATATTGAGGCGCTGCTGTAGCGTCGCCAGATTGGCGTCAAATTGCGCCATGGCGGGATCAATCCGGTTGGCCACCCAACCCGCCAGTGGCAGCCCGGCCTGCCGGATGGCTTCGGCGCTAAGCAACGCATGGTTGATGCAACCCAGGCGCATACCAACCACCAGTATCACCGGCAAGGACAGCTTGCGCGCGAGGTCGGCCATATCCTGATGATCATTCAACGGCACGCGAAAACCGCCTGCGCCTTCCACGATCACGACATCGGCCTGCGCGTGCAAGGCATCACAAGCCCGCGCGATCACATCCAGCTGGATTGTCACCCCGGCCTGCGCAGCTGCAATGTGCGGCGCGATGGCGGCCTCGAAACAGTAGGGATTCACCAGCGCTGGCGCTACGTCCACATTGGCTGCGGCGCGCAGTTGCTCCACATCATCCCAATACGCCACCCCATCACGCCACTCGCATCCCGCCGCCACCGGTTTCATTCCGGCCACGCGCAATCCGCGTTGGGCAAAATAGCGCAGCAGGGCAGCCGATATCAGCGTCTTGCCCACACCGGTGTCGGTGCCGGTGACGAAGTAGCCCCGCGCTGTCATGGCAGGCCTTTCTCCGTGCGGCGCCTCTGGATATTCATCTGGATGATTTGCTGGCCATTGGCGGTACGGGTTTTCTGGTTCACCCAGGCGTGGCCATAGATCACTTCGTAAGTGGACGGCAGGCGACCTTCATGGCGAAATTTTTCATATGCCGTTTCCAGCGCCTGCCAGCGCGCGCGCCCCATCAGTCCGGGATTGCGCCCCGCCGTGACGTTGTGCGCGCCGATTGCCTTGAGCTCCCGCATCAGCGTTTTCAGATCGTCATAAGTCAGCGTGATGTATTCCATGTCCATCACCGGCGTACTGAACCCCGCATGGACCAGCACATCGCCGATGTCGTGCATATCGACGAAACGGTTGACGTGGCTGTAACCATCCACCGTGTTGAACGCCTGACGCAATTCCTTGAGCGTATCCGGGCCGAAGGTGGAAAACATCAGCAAACCATTGGGCGCCAGCACCCGGTGCAATTCCGCAAAGCTCACATTGAGATCATTGCACCATTGCAGCGCGAGATTGGACCACACCATGTCCACGCTGGAAGTTTTCAGCGGCAGCCGGTCAATGTCCGCGCACACTGCGCTAAACGGCGCAGCACGACTGATGCGCTGCCACAGGCTGGGCTTGGGGCGGGCGATCTGCAACATGGATTCAGCCAGATCCAGCGCCACCAGATGCGCTTCCGGGTAGCGCCCGCGCAGGCTGGTCGTGCCATAACCTGTGCCCGCACCGGCATCCAGCAAGGTACCAGGCGTGTGTTTTACATAGTCGAGCCGCTCCAGCATGCGGTCGCAAATTTCGCGCTGCAACACGGCATGTGCGTCATAACTGGCGGCAGCGTGGTCGAAGGCCGCACGCACCTGTTTTTTGTCGAGATCGTAAATGGCGTCAGTCATGCAAAAAATCCGTCAGCGCCGCAACAAACTCGACACGATGCGAGAGAAAGGGGGCGTGTGAAGCGCCGGAAATACGACACAAATTGCCACCCGGCAGGTGTTGCGCCAGCCATTCGCCAGCAGCCATCGGGGCCAGGGCATCGTGGCTGCCGTGTATCACCAAAGCGCGTTGAGTGATGTCCGGAACGACGCTCCGCAAATCGGCATCGAGCAAAATGGTCAGTCCGGCTTCGAGTACTGCCTGGTCCGGCCTGCCGCGCACAAACAGCAACTCGCGCAGTCGTGCCAGCACTGCTCGCGCCGATTCGTCTCCTCTGGCCTGCAAGGCAAGGAAACGCTTCAGCGTGCCTTCATAATCATTCACCAGGCTTTCCGCGAAGAGTTGCAATACTTCACGCTGAATGCCCTGCGGCCAATCGGCGCGCGTCACAAAGCATGGATTGGTGCCCACGGTAACCAGTCTGCCCACCTGCGCCGGATATAACCGCGCCATGGTCAGCGCCAGCTGTCCGCCAAGCGACCAGCCGCATACATCGAAATGCGCCGGCAATGCATCGATCAAACGCGCTGCCAACGTTTCCAGCGTGTAAGGAGTGAGCGCTGCACTGCCGCCATAGCCGGGCAAATCCACAATATGCAATTGATGATGCCGAGCCAGCTCGTCGGTCACACCCGCCCAGACTCCGCCGTGCATGCCCCAGCCGTGCAGCAGCGCCAGCGGCGCGCCCTGTCCACCTACTTCGATATGCAAATCAGCCCGCTGCATGAATACTGTTAAGCGCGTCCACCAGCTGCGCCACATCGGCTTCAGTGTGTGCCGCGCTCAGCGAGATGCGCAGACGCGCGCTGTTGGCAGGCACCGTAGGCGGGCGGATCGCCGGTACCAGGATGCCGCGTTCGAGCAAGCGCTGACTGGCTGCCAGCACTGCATCGTTGCTACCGATCAGCACAGGCTGGATGGGGGTGGCGGAATCCATCAGCTGCCAGTTTGGGGTATGCAGACCGGCACGCAATTGCTTGATCAGGTTTTGCAAATGCGCACGCAAACCGTCACCCGCTTCGATCAGATCAATGCTGGCGAGCAAAGCCGCCGACAGCAGCGGCGGCGTCGCGGTCGTGTAAATATAGGTGCGCGCTTTTTGCAGCAGCCATTCGATCACCTCTGCCTCACCTGCCACGACCGCTCCGAATACACCGGCGGCTTTGCCCAGCGTGGCCATGTAGATGATGCGTGGCGACGCCAGGCCGAAGTGCACCAACGCCCCACGCCCACCCGCGCCCAGCACACCAAAACCGTGCGCATCATCCACCAGCAGCCACGCGTCGTAACGCTCACACAGCGCCAGCAAATCAGGCAGCGGCGCCAAGTCGCCGTCCATGCTGAATACCGCATCCACCAGCACCAGCTTTTGCACTGCGCGGCTGGATGACAGTTGGGTTTCCAACGCAGCCAGATCGTTGTGCGGGTAACGCGTCAATTTTGCGCGCGACAACAGCGCGGCATCGTTGAGCGAGGCATGGTTGAGACGGTCGGCAAATACCTCGCCGTCGCGCCCGATCAGCGCCGTCACCACGCCGATATTGGCCATATAACCGGTGGAAAATAGCAACGCGGCAGGCAAGCCGACGAATTCGGCAATACGCATTTCCAGCGCATGGTGGAGCGCATGGTGGCCGGTGATGAGATGCGAAGCACCCGCACCCACACCCGTGCCGAGTACTGCCTGGCTGGCCGCAGCAATCAGCGCAGGATGATTGGCCAATCCAAGATAGTCATTGCTGCAGAACGACAGTAAGGCGCGCCCCTCAACATGCACGCGGGCGCCCTGCGGTGATTCGAGCAAACGCCGGTTACGCCGCAGGCTTTGCGCCTTGAGCTGGGCCAGTTCGGCGCGGAGGCGTTCCAGTGCATTAAAGGGAGGAAGCGATGTAATCACGTGAACTACGAAATCGACAGAATGACGGGATCGCAGAACTACCTGCCGCGAGCAGCTTTCATCCTGTCAATCCCTCCGGATCAATGCGACTCGCCCTGCGGCCGTATTCCCAGCTTGTTCAGCAGATCTCGGTCGCGCGTCACATCCGGGTTGCCGGTGGTCAGCAGTTTTTCGCCATAAAAAATCGAGTTGGCGCCGGCCAGAAAACACAGCGCCTGTATGGCTTCAGACATCTCCTGCCGTCCGGCGGACAACCGCACATAGCTCTTCGACAAGGCGATGCGCGCCACCGCGATGGTGCGCACGAATTCGAGCGGGTCGAGCGCCTCGGTGTCCTGCAACGGCGTGCCTTCCACCTGCACCAGCATGTTGATCGGCACCGATTCCGGCTGCGGGTCGAGGTTGGCGAGCTGTGCAATCAGCCCGGCGCGCTGGGTGCGTGACTCACCCATGCCGACGATACCGCCGCAGCATACATGCAGGTCAGCGCCGCGCACGCGATCCAGCGTGTCGAGCCGGTCCTGGTAGGCGCGCGTGGTGATGACCTCACCGTAGAACTCGGGCGCGGTATCGAGGTTGTGGTTGTAGTAATCCAGTCCGGCATCTTTCAACTGCTCGGCCTGACCGTCTTTCAGCATGCCCAGCGTGGCGCAGGTTTCCAGCCCGAGCGCCTTGACCTCGCGCACCATGTCCAGCACCGGATCCAGATCGCGCTGCTTGGGCCCGCGCCAGGCGGCGCCCATGCAAAAGCGCGTCGCACCGGCGGCCTTGGCTGCGCGCGCTGCATCCAGCACGGCATCCATTTCCAGCAGGCCCTGATTTTCTACTCCGGTGTCGTAGCGCGCGGCTTGCGGGCAGTACCCGCAATCCTCGGAGCAGCCGCCGGTCTTGATGGAAAGCAGCGTAGACAGTTGCACGGTATTGGGGTCGAAATGCTCGCGGTGCACGCTTTGCGCGCGAAACATCAGATCATTGAAAGGCAGCGCAAACAACGCCTCCACCTCGGCCACGCGCCATTTTTCGTTGGCCGGCTCGATCAAGGCTGCGGGTTGGGTCATGTCATTCATTGGTGTCTACCTCTATGGTCATATCCTGCCATTCCTCATGGCCCGCCTTGTAAATACTCCACAGCCCCCACGGCACCACCACAATGGCCAGTATCGCCCATATCGCCACCAAGCCATGCCAGTTGCCGAACAGGACATAAATTGGCTGACCGAACACCATCATCGCCCCGGCTGCGCCATAGAATCGATAGCCGGAAAAGCGGTTGTACTCAGCCGTGCGCGGGTTCGGATGATGGGCGATCGAGGCATATACAAAAATGGATGCGGCAATCCAGATCATCAGCAAAGGTGGAATCAGCGTGGCCGTTACGCTGGCGATGTTGAACATCTGTGCCGAAAATCGCGATTGCTCGGCGGTAATAAGCTTTTTGACTTTCATGCACGAGGGGGCGCGTTAGAATGCTCGAATTGTCTTTTATTTGAGCTGGATAGTCAATTTCGTCTGTGCCAATATTGAACATCTGCACAAAATTTATGCAAACCTTGCTGCCGCAGGATTGCCTGCTATGCGGTGCATTCTCCGGTCGCGCCAAGCTATGTGCCGGCTGTGCCGCTGACCTGCCCTACCATAACCAGGCGTGTTGCCCGGTGTGTGCACTCCCCACGCTGGATGGCAAAGTATGTGGGCACTGCCTTAAACGTGCGCCCCACTTTGCTCATACATGGGCTGCCTTTACCTATGCTTTTCCGCTGGATCGTTTGGTTCAGTCACTCAAATACAGCCACAATTTCGCCGTCGTCTCTCTGCTTGCAGACTCCCTGGCAATGCAGGTGAAGGGCAAGCCTTTACCGGATGCGCTGATTCCCATGCCGTTACACCCCAACCGGCTCAGGCAGCGGGGCTTTAATCAGGCGCATGAAATCGCCCGGCATGTCGCCCACAATCTGCATCTGCCGGTATTGCCCCACGCCGCCTCGCGCGTCATTGACACGCCGCCGCAAACCAGCCTGCCGCTCAAGGAACGGCGCAAAAACCTGCGTGGCGCATTTGCCTGCGACCCCAGCATTCGAGGCAAACGTGTCGCCATCGTGGATGACGTCATGACCAGCGGCAGCACACTGGATACGCTGGCCGAAACCCTGCTCAAAGCCGGCGCGCTGGAAGTGCAATGCTGGGTGATTGCGCGGGCATTGCAGCATGGCTTCTGACGCCGCTGCCCGGCTATCACTCAGTCCAGCTTAATGATCCAGAAAAGGATAATCGGTGTAGCCGTGCTCATCACCACCATATAGCGTCGCGGGGTCCAGCTCATTGAGCGGCGCATTGCGGCGCAAGCGCTCGACCAGATCCGGGTTGGAAATGAACGGCCGGCCGAAGGCGACCAGATCAACAGCATTGTCAGCCCTTGCAGCAAGCGCCATCTCGCGCGTGTAGCAATTATTGGCCATGTAGGTATTCGGGAAGCGCTTGCGCATGGCTTTGAAATCGAAATCGCGGCCGGTTTCGCGCGGGCCGCCGGTATTGCCTTCGATCATGTGCAGGAAGCCCAGTTTCCGGGCTGCCAGCTGCTCGACTACGTAACCATACAGCGCTGCCGGATCACTGTCGTCGATGTCATTGAACGTGCTCAGCGGCGACAGGCGCACCCCGACACGTTCCGCATCCCAAACCGAGAGCACGGCGTCGGTAACTTCGAGCAACAGGCGCGCGCGGTTTTCGACGCTGCCACCGTAAATATCGGTACGCTGATTGGTTTTGTCGCGCAGGAACTGGTCGAGCAGGTAGCCGTTCGCGCCATGTATCTCCACCCCATCAAAACCCGCGTCGCGGGCATTCTGTGCCGCGTTGTGGTAATCGGCAACGATGCCGGCAATCTCCGCTGTTTCCAGGGACCGCGGGGTGACCATATCTTCCTTGCCTTTGCTGGTATACACCGTACCTTCGGGTTTGATCGCCGAAGGCGCAACGGGCAGTCCGCCATCAGGCTGAAAATCGGGGTGCGAAATGCGTCCCACATGCCAGAGCTGAAGGAATATCTTTCCGCCCGCGCCATGCACCGCATCCGTCACCTTGCGCCATCCCGCAACCTGTTCCGGGCTATAGATGCCGGGCGTCTGGATATAGCCTTTGCCCTGCTGGGAAATCTGTGTCGCCTCGCTGATAATCAATCCGGCGCTGGCGCGCTGCGTGTAATACGTTACCGCGAGCGGGCCGGGCACATCGCCAGCCAGTGCGCGGCTGCGGGTAAGTGGCGCCATGACAATACGATTGGCCAGCGTCAGGGTGCCGAGCTGATAGGGTTGAAAAAGGTCGGTCATTGTCGATACATCGGGCTTGCTTTGGTGCACGGTAGTCATTACGAGCTCCTGTAGTTACGGACTGAACAGTCCAAAATGATTAAAAAAAACCGCATTGCTTAATGAGAAGGCCCTAGCAGGCATTCCAATTGCACATCAATGATTGCCGCCAGTCTGTGCGTCTCCACACCCCCCTTGGCCAGCACCTGAATACCGGCAATCAAGTTCAGCAGCATGTCGGCGCTGTGGGCAGGCTCAAACCCGGGCGGTATCGAGCCATCCGCGTTTCCACGCTGGATGGTTTCTGCCAGAAACTCGGCAAGCAGGTCGAGGTGATGGCGCACCGCATCTTCAATTTCGCGATCATGCGGCGCCAGTTCCACGGCAATATTCACGATCAGACAACCGCAGCGCTGGCTGGGCCGGCAGGCAGCCGGATCGATACTGTGCCTGACCCACTCGGCAAGCAGCATCGCAACCGGCCCATCAGCACTGAAATGACGCCGGGTCTCGGCCAACTCGCGTGCGCTGTAGCGACTCAATGCCGCCAGCAGCGCCTCGCGCTTGCTCCCGAAACATTCGTAAAAACTGCTTTTGCTCAAGCCCATGGCCGCCGTCAGATCCGTCATCGACGTGGCTTCATAGCCTTTGAGCCAGAACGCGTTGAGCGCCTGGTCAAGGGCATGGTCGATATCGAATTCGCGACAGCGGGGCATAAATAGTCTGCTCAGGAAAGGTAAAAACCTTACCGGACCGAACGGTCCAATACAAGCCTTATTTTTATTCAGTACTTCGAAAGACTTGTAGCACCCATAGAACGCTACAGGCTGACTTCCTCAATCGTAAACAATCGCCGGTACTCGCGCATGGCATAGCGGTCTGTCATCCCGGCGATATAGTCTGCGATGGCACGCGGCGCGTCGACATGGGCTTTTTCCTGGTGTTCCACGGGCAACAGGCCAGGATCGGACAGAAACACTGCAAACAGCTCAGTGACCACACGCACAGCCTTGGTGCTCATGCGCGCGACACGGAAATGGCGGTACAGGTATTTGCGCAAGAACTGTTTGAGCTCGCGATTTTCGTTCGCAATAGCGGGGCTGAAACCGACGAGCATGGGCGCGGCGCGCACTTCGTCCAGGCTTTGCACCCCCGCCGCATCGATGGCGGCCTGGCTATGTTCCACCAGGTCGAGCACCAGGGTGTTGATCATGCGCCGCACGGTTTCATTGATCAGGCGGCGGCCATTGAGCTGCGGATATTTGGTCTTGGCTGCCTGCAGGTGGCGCGCAAACAGATCCACCTGTTCCAGTTGTTCCAGCGTGATCAGTCCCGAGCGCAGGCCATCATCGACGTCGTGGTTGTTGTAGGCGATCTCGTCGGCGAGGTTGGCAACCTGCGCCTCCAGGCTGGGCTGCTGTTTCATGATGAAGCGCTCACCGACGTCACCCAGCATGCGCGCATGATGCAGCGAACAGTGCTTGAGGATGCCTTCGCGCGTCTCGAAGCACAAATTGAGGCCGTCGAATTCGGCGTAGCGCTCTTCCAGCTTGTCCACCACGCGCAAGGATTGCAGGTTATGTTCGAAACCGCCGTATTCCTTCATGCAGGCGTTGAGCGCATCCTGCCCGGCGTGGCCGAACGGCGTGTGGCCGAGATCGTGCGCCAGCGACACCGCTTCAACCAGGTCTTCGTTCAGTGTCATGATGCGTGCGATGGTGCGGCCGATCTGCGCGACTTCCAGACTGTGTGTGAGACGCGTTCGGAACAGGTCGCCCTCGTGGTTCACGAACACCTGGGTCTTGTATTCCAGGCGCCGGAACGCGCTGGAATGAATGATGCGATCGCGGTCGCGCTGGAATTCGCTGCGTGGCGCAGCCGACGGTTCAGGGTGACGCCGCCCGCGCGAATCGGCGCTGCGCGCGGCGTAGGGAGCAAGTTCAGGCCGGCTGGACATAGTGGGTAAGCGCCGCCTCCAGGTCGGCTTGCGGCACCTCGGCGGTCACAAACGCCGCCCCGATGCCGCGCAACAACACAAAGCGGATACGCCCGCCTTCGACTTTTTTATCCAGCCCCATGTGCTGCATGTATGCCTCCACGCCCAGATCGGGCGCAGTGTCGGGCAGGCCGGCGCGGAGGTACAGACTGCGCACGCGTTCGACTTCAGCTGCGCTCATCAGCCCCATGCGCCGCGACACGTCCGCCGCCAGCACGGTACCGGCGGCCACCGCCTCGCCGTGCAGCCAGTTGCCGTAGCCCATGCCGGACTCGATGGCGTGGCCGAAGGTATGGCCGAGATTCAGCAACGCGCGCAGGCCGGATTCGCGCTCGTCCTTGGCCACTACTTCGGCCTTGACTTCGCACGAGCGGCGCACCGCGTAGGCAATGGCCTCTGCATCCAATGCGCGCAGTTTTTCGACGTTGGCTTCGAGCCAGTCGAAAAAAGCCGCGTCGTAGATCAGTCCGTATTTGATCACCTCCGCCAGCCCGGCAGACAGCTCGCGCGGCGGCAGGGTTTTCAGCGTATCGGTATCGGCCAGCACCAGTTGCGGCTGGTAGAACGCACCGACCATGTTCTTGCCCAATGGATGGTTGATGCCGGTCTTGCCGCCCACCGAGGAATCCACCTGCGCCAGCAGCGTGGTGGGAATCTGGATAAACGGCACGCCGCGCAGATAGCTCGCCGCCGCAAAGCCGGTGAGGTCGCCGATCACGCCGCCGCCTAGCGCGATCAGCGTAGTCTTGCGCTCGCAGCGATGGGTCAGCAATGCGTCGAAAATCGTATTCAGCGTTTCCCAGGTTTTGTATTGCTCGCCGTCGGGCAGCACTATCGGCACCACGTCCACGTCGTTCAGCGCCAGGCCGTCACCAAGCGTTTGCAGATATAGGGGCGCCACCGTGGTGTTGGTAACGATGGCGACGCGTTTTTGCGCCAGATGCGGCAGGATCAAAGCGGGCTGGTGCAGCAGTTTGGCGCCGATGTGGATGGGGTAGCTGCGCTCGCCCAGGTCTACGGTGAGTGTTTGCATGTTTATGGTTCGTCGTAAGCGTCGAGTTCTCAATCTGATCGGATATTGTAGCCGATCCCACCTCAAGGCTGGTTTTGGCGTGCCGACCCCTCTATCCCATGGCATCGCCGCAGAAAAGATGCGGCGGCAGTGACGCGCTTACTTGCATAATGAGCACAGCCGGCAGGCATAGCGTTTGCTTTATGCATAAGATTGCCAACATAATGAACAGGCGACGATAATTCACCGTCATAATCATTGATTACAATAAACGCGACCAAATCGCCACTAATTTCGAGCCACTCCATATGATTCAAGTTGCAAAAAGCCTGTACGGTTATCGCGAACTGCTGGCCGCGCTGGCATGGAAAAACATCACCGTGCGCTACAAGCAGGCGTATCTGGGTATCGCCTGGGCCATCGTCAAGCCTCTCACGCTGATGCTGATCTTCACCTTGGTCAAGAGTTTCGTCGGCATCGACAGCGGCGATATTCCCTACCCTATCCTGACCTTCGCCGCGCTGATGCCGTGGACCTTTTTTCAGGAATCCGCATCGGAAGGCGTGACCAGCGTCGTGGGCAATGCCAACCTGATCAAGAAAATCTATTTCCCGCGCGAGATCTTCCCGCTCACCGCAGTCGTCACCAAGCTGGTGGAACTGGGTATCAACTTCTTTATCCTCGCCGGGCTCATGGTCTGGTATCAGATGATGCCCAGCATCTATATGCTTTGGGTGCCGCTCATTATTCTCTACACCCTGCTGGCGGCTTTGACAGTTGCTTTCGTTGGCGCGGCCATCAATGTCTATTACCGTGACGTCGGCACCGCGTTGCCGGTGCTGCTGTCCCTGCTCATGTACGCCTCGCCGGTGATCTATCCTCTGCAGCTGGTGAAAGAAAAACTGCTGGTGCATCAGGCGGCCGGGGAGTGGTCGCACGCGCTCTATACCCTGTACACCCTGAACCCTCTGGCTGGCATCATCGACGCGTTTCAGAGCGTGGTATTGAGAAATGAAGCGCCCGACATAACGGCTATGATTCCAGGCATGATCCTGATTGCCATCCTGCTGCCCTTGAGCTACGCCTTCTTCAAGCGGGCGGAATCGTATTTCGCGGACGTGATTTAGAGGCAGCGAGTCTATAGAGATAGGGATTGTGAAAATTTGACCCTCATGACCAATATCGATAAGCAAACGACAGACGCGCGAGAGCAGGAAATCCGGGCGATGCTTGTCGCCACCATGCGCGCCAATACAAACCGTCTGGGCGGCCACCAGGTTGTCCTGTTCGGTTCTCGCGCTCAAGGCAAGGCCAAGTCGCGTTCCGATTTTGATCTTGGTGTCGTTGGCGACACGCCGCTGCCGCTGGCGGATTTTTTTGCCATCCAGGACATGCTCGACGAATTGCCAACCTTGTACCGCATAGACTGGGTTGACTTCGCTCGGGTCAGCGAGCGGTTCCGTTCGCAAGCACTGAAAAATGCAGAGGTGATCTATGAGTGAAAGCTGGATCATTGACGATTTCGCTGCTGCGCTTGAGCAGTTTGAAGCCGCCATGCAAGTGGTGCCGGAAAGTGACCTGATCAAGGCGGGTTGCATCCAGTATTTCGAGTTCACGTTTGAACTCGCATGGAAGTCAGTCAAAATTCTTGCTGAACAGGCCGGCCTGGAAGCGGGTGGATCGCCCAGATCCTGTTTGAAAACAGCCTTTGCACAAAGCTGGATTGATGATGAACCGCTCTGGCTGGAAATGCTGGAAGCCAGAAACCGGATGTCACATACTTACCATGCCAAGGAGGCATTGCAAGTGTATGACCGGTTGTCGCATTTCACGCGACCTATGCGAACACTGTTGGTCGCCTTGCGAACGGCCTGAAATGCTGGAGGAAGCTAATATGAAGTGCGTTATCCGCAACCGGGGAGCAACCCGCGAAGGATTCGCCACTGCTACACTTGAACGCGGACAAGCCACTATGGCATTCAAGCACGTGCCCGCCCAAGTCTGTTCAAACTGCGGTGAAGAATACATAGATGATACCGTCGTCAGGCACCTGCTTGAACACACGGATGAGACACCGGACGCCGGCGTCGAGTTGGACGTCAGACAGTACAAAGCAGCATGAAAATCGAACAGGGGAATCAGCCCCGCCGCCCACTAACCCCTATTCGCTAATCACTAACCGCTATGAGCATCATCGAAGTCAACCACGTCACCAAGGAATACCAGCTTGGCCAGTTGCACAGCCTGAAAACCACCGCGCTCAACCAGTGGCGGCGGCTCACTGGCCAGCCGATGGAGGTGCGCGCCCCATTCAAGGCGCTGGACGACGTCAACTTCAGCATCGAACAGGGCGAAGTCGTCGGCATCATCGGCCACAACGGCGCCGGAAAGAGCACCATGCTCAAGCTGCTGGCCAACATTTCCAAACCCTCCAGCGGCAGCGTCATCGTCAAAGGCAAGGTGGCGCCGCTGATCGAAGTCGGTGCCGGTCTGGTGGGCGATCTCACCGGGCGCGAAAACATCTACCTCAACGGCGCCATCCTCGGCATCTCCAAAGCAGAAATAAATCGCAAGTTCGATGACATCGTCGCCTTCGCCGAACTGGAAGAATTCATCGACACGCCGATCAAACGCTATTCGTCAGGCATGCAGGTGCGGCTGGGATTTTCTATCGCCACCAGCGTGGAATCGGACATTCTTATCGTCGATGAAGTGCTGGCGGTGGGCGATCTGGCGTTTCAACGCAAGTGCTTTGACCGGATGGAGGATTTGATCAAGCGGCAGGGAAAGACCGTATTGTTAGTGAGTCACAATATTCGGCAAGTTGAGCGCTTATGTACTAGATGTATTCTCTTGAGCAATGGCAAGATCATTACGGATGGACAACCCGGGAAAGTTTGTGATCTTTATTATCAAAATAGTAATGACAAAGTACATCATTACGCTCTAGAGAAGCAGCGTTTGGCCGCCGCCATTTACAATGCTACTGATGATTTTAAATTGCTTGGTATAGAAATATTGGATGCAAATGGCTGCCCGACAGAGACACTTGGTTCTGGAGAACCGCTGAGAATTCGGGTGCGTTTTCAGCTAGATCGCTTTGTAAAAAAACCGGAAATAGTAGTAGGAACGCACACCACGGATTTCGTATATCTGACAGCGGCGTCGACCGCCGACTTTGAAGACAGACCTGATTACATGCCAGGTGAACATGAAATTGAGTACCTGGTTGATTCGTTTCCTCTTGTTGGCGGAACCTATTGCATTAGGCTCATATTTTTTGATGAATTCGCTCGTCCTCTATTTCAGGGAGAAACATTAAAAATGTTCTCAGTCAGAGAAGGCAAAGGCGATAGACATGAATCTGGCTGGCTAACCCTAAAGATACCAACGAAATGGAGATTGCAAGGGCGTAGCTATGAGAATGACCTTCTCCCAGAGTCCGTCGCAGATATCGGCCCATGAACTCAACAGTCTCCGTCATCATCCCCTGCTTCAACCAGGCCCGTTTCCTGCCGGACTGTATCGCCAGTTTGCAAGCCCAGACCTATCCTAACTGGGAGGCTATCATCGTCAATGATGGCTCCCCCGACAATACACGCGAAGTGGCGTTAAAACTTTCCGAGACAGAACCACGAATACGGTACATCGAGCAGGAAAACCGAGGCCTGTCCGGCGCGAGAAACTCGGGTGTGGCAGAATCCCGCGGGGACTTCTTGCAGTTCCTTGATTCGGACGATGTTCTGGAATCCGACAAGCTACGCTATCAGGTTGAGTTTCTGCAGCGCAGGCCTGAAATAGGGATCGTCTATGGCGATGTGCGTTATTTCAAAACGGGCGCGCCCTGGGAACGAGCTGTTAGCCCCCTCCTTGAAGAAGATGCAAGCCCATGGATACCAAAGTTATGGACAGCAAATGGCAATCTGCTATCAAAACTCGCGCAAGAAAACATCATGGCTGTCAATTGTGCCTTGCTGCGACGGAGTGTTATGGAACGTATCGGTTCATGGAACGAAAATTTGGAAGCACTTGAGGACTGGGAATATTGGATACGCTGCGCCAGCGCAGGAGTGGCCTTTGAATTTTCCGACTATCCTCGAACGTTTGCCCTTGTCCGTCTCCATGCACTCAGCATGACTAAAGAATCTACACGGATGTTAAGAGCCTCGTTTGACCTCAGAATCTTAACGGCCAGCGCTTTCAGTAAACTCGATTGCTATTCTGACATTCTTAAAACGGCGCTATATCTCGCCGAGATTCTTGAAAGCAAGGGACGGAGTTCGCGTTATTGGAAATTATTTTGGGCATTTACACATAGATCCGCACGTCGCAGGATCATCAATGCTTACTTGGTGGGCCCAAATTCCTTAATTAAAAAAATGAGTATCTGGTATGAAAGAATTGTTCCGTGGCCAATCCAAAAAATGCTTATGCGAAAAGTGGATAAGGCATCCCATAAGTAATGTCTGTCGATGTCAACAACGGGGTGGGCGACATTTTCATTCGTATGGTTTCACCGGCACTTTTATCCGCTCGAAAATTTTCTTCCAGGCAGCACCAAATATATGAAACATTCCACGGAAAACCAATGCTTCGAATCTGTTTAGTGGCCCCTAATTTGTTTGTTTTGAATGCCGAATGTCGTGACTAGAGTTCCAACGCACATACCCTTAGTATCGATCCTCATCCTGAACTGGAACGGGTGGAAGGATACGATTGAGTGCCTGCAATCAGTGCAACAAATCAACTATCCGAACTTTCGCGTATTGGTCATCGACAACGGCTCTAGCGATGAATCGGTAGCAGAAATCCGGCGGGCATTTCCCGACATAAACCTGCTTGAAACAGGGAAAAATCTTGGTTACGCCGGTGGCAATAACGCCGGAATAATGTATGCAATGAACGAACAGGCCGAGTTCATTTTGTTACTTAACAATGACACGATCGTGGACCCGGGCATTTTAGCTGCTTTTGTTGGCGCTGCCTCCGTTTGCTCGACAGCGGGCATCTTCGGTGCCAAGAGTTATTATTATTCAAGGCCGGATACCATTTGGGCCTTAGGCGGAAAATGGGATAGAAGCACCACGGAGATCATGTTTATTGGCAAGGATGAACGTGATTCAGCAGTGTCCTCTACCCAGCCATTTGAGGTGGATTATGTCATTGGCTGCGCTTTGTTCTGCCGTGTCGCCATGATTCAAAACATAGGGGTGATGGAAGAAGCGTTTTTTCTCAACTTTGAAGAGATGGACTGGTGTTATCGGGCGAGGAAGGCCGGGTATCTTTCCTATTCAGTGCCGGGTGCCAAATTGTGGCATAAGGTATCGGTATCGTTCGGGGGCTCAGAATCGCCATTGTGGAAGTATTTCATGACCCGCAACGAATTGCTTTGGGCGCGAAGGCATCTTCCCCTGCGCGAGCGCGTACAGGTTGCGCAAAAAATTCTCCGGCAACTATTCCCCGCCTTTTCGCTAGGTGAACGAGGTAAACATGGATTCGCCCAGCGCCTCTATTGGGAAACCACACGCTATGCACGGGAAATAAACCGGCGGAGACATCAGCCTTATTATCAGGCGCAATTTTACGGCGTTACGGACTACCTGCGGCGGCGCTTTGGCGATTGCCCTCCCGCTATCAGAAAGAAGCTCATAGAGAAGCGGGATGAAGCCGCACGCTGACGCAGCTGACTCGCCGCACCGGACACCACGCGTCAGCGTGCTGATGGCCGCCTATAACTGTGCGGCCTATATTGGCGAAGCCATCGACAGCGTGCTGGCGCAGACCATGCCTGATCTGGAACTCATCCTGGTCGACGACGGCAGCACAGATCACTCACCTGAAATTATGGCGCGCTACGCCGCACAGGATGCGCGCGTGACGGTTCACCGGCAGGAGAATCAGGGTATCGGTAGCGCCACCAATCAGGCATTGCGGCTGGCTCGCGCGCCTTATGTGGCGATCCTCGACAGCGATGATGCGATGGAACCCGAACGCCTTGCTTTGCAGGCGGATTATCTGGATCGGCATGCGGACATCGCAGCCGTGGGCAGCCAATGGTTCACCATGAATACCCAAGGCGAAATTCTCGGCATAGACCGTCAGCCCACCGACCCGGATAGCCTGTTTACCCTTATGTTCGCTTATTTCGCCCTGCATCACCCTACCATCATGGCACGCAAGGAAGCCATGCTAGGCTGTGGCGGTTACGACACTACCGTCAAACAGGGTTGCATGGACTACGGGTTGTTTTCCAAACTGCTGCTCGCCGGGCATCGCATGACCAACCTGCCCAAGCTGCTGACCCGCTGGCGCTTTAACCCGAGCGGCGCTACGCATGGCAATGCGCGCGCGCAAACGGAAGACTGCATTCGCATCCGGGCAAGCGTCTTCTCAGCGATGGCGGCACAAGATGCCCAACGCGCCAACCAGGTTGCGCTTGCGTTAGTGAGGGCTTTCCCCTCCGGAAGCTGGTTTGATGAAAAAGTGGCACAGCTGTTACCTGATCCTCCACTCAGTCCAGCGCTGCGTCGCTGGCGGGAACTTGCCGCACGCGGCGAAATTCCTGATCTTGAAGCGGTTTGCGTAGACTGGTTGCACAACGAACAGGGGAATGCGCAACGGCTGGCCGGTTTATTGAAATCGAGTGATTTGCCCTGGCTGGGGCAACTGGTTCTTGGCAAGGCAGGCTGCGCAAGAATCGACCAGGATAAATCGGTGCGCCCTACCCCGACATCCCCCGCTACGCTTGAGCTTAGCTTGCTCGTCCCTACGCAGGCGGATGACCCTGAACTCCTGGTTCGCATCCAGTCCGGCCTGGATGCGTTACCGGACAATGCCGAGATGATTGTTTTTTCCACGGATGGCGCAACTGTGGATTTACCGGCTTCACTGCGGCATAGTGGACTGCGCGTTTTGCCTAAAGCCAGCGAGACGGCTTTCGCCTGGCAACAAGCGCTCTCCGTTACGCGCGGCGAGTCCATCGCGTGCATGGCGGCAGGGTGCCGCCATCACTCCGAATTTCTGGCTGGCAGCATGGCCGCATTGCGGGCGGACACGAATTGCTCGCTGGTCTACGCAGCTTCGGATCTGTATTACCAGGATGCTCTTGATGCCAGCGGCAACCCCGTCAAGGACCCCAGCCCGGAACCGCGCTGGGCCAGGCAAACCTTGCTGGGCAAAGACCGCGGCAACCTGAGTTGTATGGTATTCCGGCGCGAATTGATCGGCAGGCTGCCGGTCGTCATGGCAGAAACGGGGCGGGCGACTGCCTGGGCCATCGCCCGCGGCCTGCTGACCTGTGCCGAGCCGCACATACTGCCGCTGCGCAATATCGAGTTCGCTTCCAAAATTGGACTCTCCAGCAACATCATGGATGTTCTGGTGCGGCGTCTGGTAACCTGGTATCTGGATACGGGCCTGGGTAGCATTCCCGCTCCGGACGCATGGCCGCAACTGCCTGCCGATCAGGGTCTGGAACGAGTCCGTGAACTTGATACCGGGTTGGCGGAAAACATGCTCTGCGTCCACCCCGGGAACGCTGCGCTGATTGCCGGGTTTGCTGTCCGGTTTTCCCATGTTCCGATTTTGCATCCGGTATACAGGCATCTGCTCGCGCATGACCCTGCGGTGGCGATCGATGCTTTGCACAAACGCAGTCCTCTGGCCGCCAGCGTTTATAAATCTGGGCGCCAGTTGCTGCGCATCTATACCAAAACACGCAAGACCATAAGGCTGGGAAAATGAAAATCCTGCACGTTTTTCATCATTCAAACCTGGTTAACGGAGTAGACCGCACAACGCTGACCTTGTTACGTGCCTTGCGCCAACTCGGAATGAATGTAAGTGCCATGGTCCCGGACAGGGGAGATGTCACGCGGACACTAGATGAGTTAGGCATTCCCTACCGGGTTGCACCTTTGAGATGTTGTACTGGGCCAAGCAGGTCTGCCGAATTGGCCTACCTGGCTCTTGCAGCCACCCGCGCGGAGATGATTGAAAGCTGGTTGCGCGAGGACGAGTTTGACCTCATCCACCTGAATACCGGCCATCTGATCGACGGGGTCATCGCTGCCTGCAAGGCAAACGTGCCCGCAGTCTGGCATATTCACTCCCCCTTCGAAATCGACCTTGATCGCTATGCCGGGTTCATGGACCCTAAAGCTTACGCTTGGTTGCTGGGCGACCTGGGCGATCATGTGATTGCGGTCTCGGATGACGTACGTGCCAGCTTGTTACAATACTTGCCGGCGGAGAAAGTCAGCATGCTATACAACGGGATCGATGTTGAAGATCTGGATTTCCGCGCGAGTCAGCCAGGCAATCAGCCAGGCAAGCTGATCCGCGAGGAGTTGGGATTGCCTGCAAATACTCCGATCGTGTCGGGAGTGGGCCGCATCTCGGCGCAAAAAGACTTTGCCACATTCGTACGGGTAGCCAGGCTGGTGGCCAATACCCATCCAGTCGTTTGTTTTGTCATCATCGGGCCAGCCGAATCCAAAGCGCTGGCGGATGCATTGGACAGGCAGATCGATGAACTGGGGCTGGTTGAACGGGTGTTCGTACTGGGCGCAAGAAACGATGTCCCTGCCCTGCTGGCACAGAGTGACATGTTCCTTTCCACCGCGATATTCGAGGGACAAGGATTGGCTGCGCTGGAGGCCATGTCATTGAATAAACCCGTTGTTGCAATGGATTGCGTAGGCTTGCGCGAATGCATCGAGCACGAAGTGGATGGCCTGCTGGTACCATTGGGGGATGAAGCAGCCTGTGCGCAAGCGGTATTACGCGTTTTGCAGGATGGCGCCCTGGCAAAAAGACTGGGCGAAAATGGTAGGGAGAGCGTGTCGAAGAAGTATTCGGCACGGGCCTACGCCCAGGGATTTCTCGATATCGCCGAAGGCATACTGAACCAACCACGTACCGGAGGGAAAGCTGCTGCGGCCGGTTTCGCATTCGGTTTGTTGAAAGAGATTCGTGAAGCGCATGACAGAGCGGCGAAATCAAGTTATCGCCCCACCGTGGGAAGCCGCTTGAAAACCAAGTTGTTGCAATGGGCCGGTAATTTAAAATGAATAATATCCAGCAATGATCGATCCATTTTCCAATTACCTTCATCGTAGCGCCGGCCAGCATGGTCCGGTGATGCTGATGTACCACTCGGTCACAGGGGGGGGCGGCCGCCCGAACTGGCCCTGGGCGGTTTCCATGCAGCGATTCCGGGACCAGCTCGATTTTCTCGCCGAGACAGGTTGGGCGACCCCCACCATGGCGGAGTTGGTCGCCGCACCGGAAAAATGGACAGGCCGCACGGCTGTCATCACGTTCGATGATGGTTACGTGGACAACCTCGCAGCCTGGGAAGAGCTGCAAAAACGCGGCATGCGCGCTACCTGGTTCATGGTTTCCGGTTCTGTGGGACGGGAACCCAGCTGGCCGACAGACGGACGCCCGGCTGGCCGTCTTCTGAATGCCGCCGAACTGCGTACCATGCAGGCGAGCGGCATGGAGGTGGGCTCACACACGGCCAATCATGTGCGCCTGACACAAGCTGACGACAAGCTCCTGAGTGCGGAGCTGAATGATTCCAAGGCTGCCCTGGAAGATGCCCTGGGCAGCGAGATATCCAGTTTCGCTTATCCCTACGGTGCCTGGGACGCGCGCTGCGCAAGTGCGGTGCGCGAGAGCGGCTATCGCGCCGCTTGTACTACACGTACCGGCTGGGCTTTACGCGATGATGACCCGTATCTGCTGCGCCGTTTGACCGTGTTCAATACGGATACGGCTGGCAGTCTGGCGCGCAAGCTTTATTTCGGCAGCCATGAGGTTTCCTGGCCCGCCGTCGCGCGTTACGCCATGCAGCGGCTGACATCCAGAATGCGTCCATAGATCGCGTGAATCCGGGCGTTTCCATCATCATGCCTTGTTACAACGCTGCGCCTCACCTGCCGCAAAGCGTGGGCAGTGTGCTATCCCAGACCTTTACCGATTGGGAGCTGATCGCGATAGATGACGGCTCCAGCGACGACACGCTAACTTTGTTACAGGCTCAGAAGGACCCGCGCATACGTGTCCACACTCAATCCAACCAGGGCGTCAGCGCTGCCCGTAATGCCGGGCTCGCACTTGCGCGCGGGCAGTATGTCGCTTTTCTGGATGCGGATGACACCTGGGCGCCAACTTTTCTAGCAAAGCTGTTTGCCTCGCTGCAAGGCCGCCCTGACGCGGTGCTGGCTTACTGCGGCTGGCAGAATATTGGACTGCCTGGACCTCGCGGTGAGCCCTTTATTCCCCCCGATTACGAAACCCCTGCCAAATTGGAAGCGCTGCTGGGCGGTTGCCGCTGGCCGATTCATGCTGCGCTCACGCGGCGCGACGCGATTGTGGCTGCGGGCGGCTTTAATCCGCTTTACACCAACGCTGAGGATTATGCTTTGTGGCTGCAAGTGGCCACGGTTGCGCCGATTGCGCGCGTTGCCGAGGTGTTGGCGTTTTATCACTTCCACGGTGCGGCGCAGGCATCCGCCAATCATGCACGCGCCGCACTGCAACTGTGGCGCGCCCAACGCGAATTTATCGCCAGCCATCCACAAGCCATTAGCCAGATCGGCAGCGGCCAGGCCGCGATACTCTCGCATGGCACACTAATGCAGCACGGTTTCGAGTGCTACTGGGCGCGTGACCTTGATGGGGCACGACGCATTTTTCGCACTGTCATGCGGCATGGCTACGGTGCACCGCGCAAATGGTTATATATGCTGCCATCCTGGTTACCTTTGTCCTGGCACGCGACAGCGCTTCGACTGTTTGAACGATTGATGGGACAGCGCAATGGAAAACCCTGAATCGTGCCAGGGAACAGGTACGCCACCTGCGCCGGTCACCATCGCGATCTGCACCTATAACCGCAGTGCGTTGCTGCCCGGGCTCATCGGCGCATTACGCGCGCAACAGTGCCCGCTGCTTTTCGATATCCTGGTAATAGACAACAATAGCAGCGACGCCACACAGGATGTATTACAACAACAGGCGGCGCTACCCGGCGCAATGCTGCGCTGGGTACACGAAACCCGCCAGGGCATCGTCCATGCACGTAATCGCGCTATCGCCGAAACGCTTGCCAGCGAGTATCTGGTGTTCATCGACGACGATGAGTTGCCCGAACAGGGTTTTATCAGCGCCGCGCTGGATGCGTTAAGCCGCGAAGGCGCCGATTGTGTCGGTGGCCGTATCACCGTGGATTTCACTGTGCACTCACGCCCGCACTGGCTTAAGGATGATGTGCTTGGTTTTCTGGGGGCGCTTGACTATGGTGCCAACCCGCTCTGGATAGAAACCGCCGCAACCCCGCTATGGAGCGGCAATATCGCCTACCGGCGCGCCTTGTTCGAGCGCCTGAGTGTGCGCTTCGATGCACGCTACAATCGGGCCGGCGATGGTCTCGGCGGCGGGGAAGATGCTGCCATGTTCCGCACCCTGCTGGCCGCCGGAGCACGCATGCGCTACCGTCCGGATATGGCCATCACCCACAGGGTGGATGCCACGAAACTGCGACGCCGCTATTTTTTGCGCCTGCACTGGCTGGCGGGGCGTAAAGTCGGGCAATTCGAAACGCTGGATTACGCTCGCACCTGGTTCGGCATTCCACCCTTCATGCTGATCCAGGCGCTTAAACACACGGGCAAAACCTTGGCGATGATGGTGGCGCGGCACCCCACCGCATTGCGCCAGGCGATGAACGCCGCCCATGCCTGGGGTATGATCTGCGGCATAAGACAACCGCTGGGAGGCCAAAAAAATGAGTCGAGCCACTATTAATATCGTCTTGCGTTTCGATGATCCATCCCCAACCACCGACCATGCTTTGGAACGTGAAATATTTACTATTTTGGGCGAGCTGGATATTCCTGTCACGGTTGGGGTAGTGCCTTTCGGAATCGACACGGGTGGCCTCGTTCCTTTGACCAGAGACAATGTATCCCACCTCGTTGCGGCCCACGCCAAGGGCATCATCGAGGTGGCTCAACACGGATATGCGCACGAACACCTGACTACCACACCCAAAGGCTCGCCCAGCGAGTTCTGGGACGTCCCTGCCGAAGAGCAATACCGTCGTATCGACGAAGGCCATGACCAGTTGGCGCAAACATTCGGTCAGCCCATTCGAGGCTTCATTCCTCCTTGGAATACCTATGACAACACCACCTTACGCCACCTTGCAGCCAGAGGTTACGAATACTTGTCCAGCTGCGTGGCCACCACCCCACAGCGTCAATTCTCCCCCTGTTGCTTTGTTCCACGCACCTGCGATATCCATCAGTTGCGCCAGGCATATGCAGAGGCTCTCCGCCATCGCTGCCTGTCATCTACTGTTGTGGCCATCATGCACCATCACGACTTCCTCGAATACGCAGGCAACCCGGGCAAGCTATCCCTAGCGGCGTTCCGGGAAACCCTGCGCTGGCTGAAACAACCCGCGCTTCATCACGCTGCAGCACCTCGCGGAAAACCTGGGTGCGGCGGGAAGCCATGCAGTCCTAAGACACCATCTCAGGAAAGAGCAACTGCACTGGCGCCTTCAATGTTTGCTGCCGCGAAGACTGCTTTTGACTCACACATTGTGGATGTATCTCAAACTCCCTACTCGGCGCCGTTCATCATCGTGAGCGCACGTTAACCTGGCCTATGAAACTCACTGTCCTCATCTGCACGCACGATCGCGCCGATCTTCTAGCCCGAGTGCTGGCCTCACTCCAGTCAGCAGCGCGACCGCGGAATTGGCAGCTAAATATTTTGGTGATGGCCAATGCCTGCACAGATTCCACCCATGAGCTGCTGGAAAGGGAACGTCAATCCGGGCTTCAGGATTCGTCCAGGCTACCGCTGGCCTGGCTAGCCGAGGTCCGACCCGGAAAATCGTATGCCCTGAACACCGCTATCTCTCATGTCAAAGACAGCGACGTGGTGACTTTTGTGGACGACGACCACCGCGTGGACAGTGCCTATCTCGTGGAAATATGCTGGGCGGCAGAAACCTATCCGGACGCCACCATGTTCTGCGGCCGCATCCTGCCAGACTGGGACGGCAGCGAACCGACCTGGGTGCACGATGAGGGGCCATACAAAATCCGTCCTCTCCCCATCCCGCGCAGTGACGGCGGCCCCGAGCCTCGGCAATTGACCCTTGACGATCCCACACCGGGTGGCGGCAACCTGTTCCTGCGTGGCGCGGTTTTTGATCGGGTGGGGCACTTTCCCACAGACCTGGGACCTCGGGGTCATGACCTAGGGGGTGGGGAGGATAGCGTATTCGTCCAGTCCGCCCTGGAAAAAGGGGAGCAACTCATGTATGTACCCGGGGTGGTGCAGTACCACTACGTGGACCCTGAACGGCTGCGCTTCGGCTATGTATTGCGCAAGGCTTTCCATCGCTCCCGCAGCCTGGTTCCCCATCAGGCCAGCCGCACGGGTGTGCCTTTATACATGTGGCGCAAACTGGGCGGCTATTTGTGGAACAGCGTTTTCACCCTGAGCCACGCAAGTCGTCGTTTCTACGTGGTACGTACAGCCGCCATGCTTGGGGAGATTGCCGGTGTGCGCCGGGCCGGGCCACGTCTCGCCTGCCGGACAGGGGACAAACGTCGGGACACGGATTTCCTGAGCGGCATGGCGCTGTCCCTGATGGCCGGTTTTGCCCTCGCAGTCAGCTACGCTCAAGACCTCAGCTTGATCGCACTTGCAGCCTGTTCACTGGCGGCCGGATTGGTCACCCTTGCCATAGGGGTGAAATCCATCGCCAATTTCAGCGTCACCGGCCCGCGTATGCCGTCTGTTATCCGAACCCATTACCGGCGCTATGCCCTTTTCGCCCTCCTGCGCCTGGTGGCCTACGCCTTCGTCGTATCCCTGCCGCTGGCAGGGGTGGGCGTGCTGGTCTATGCGGCCACTGCATTCGCGGGGCTGACAACAGGCAGCGTACTCCAGGCCACCGTGGCGGGTCTGGTTTCCATGCTATTGCTGGGAGCGTTGCAATTCAGCCGTCACCTGCTCTGGCTGCCAGCCAATATCAGTACCTCCTACAACTACCGCCTGAGCCGCCTCTATCCCTATTGGCAGCGTCTCACACCGGTCCGACTGCGTATAGTCACCTTTCTACTTCTGGCTCTGCCGGCGGGGTTTGTGTTCGGAGCGGGAGCCATACTGCTGAGCCAGGGGCACTTGCTACCCGGGTTGGCCTTGTTCGCATTCCTGCTGACCTATGGCCTGATCGGGCTTTGGCTACGCGACCCCGAGCCCGGAACCGCGCCGACTACGCCGCGCTCTGGCGCGCCCAATATCATCATGATCGGGTCGGATACCTTGCGCTCCGACCGTCTGGATGGGAGTTACACTCGCGAAGTAGCTCCCTATCTACGCGAACTGGTCAACAAGGGCGTACTGTTCAACCACTGTTATGTACCCTGCGCGCGCACTGCTCCCAGTTTGTTATCCATGCTCACGGGCCGCTGGCCCCACGAAACTGGAGTGCGCGACAACTACGTCACCGACGAACAAACTCGTCTGCAGGTGGAGAGCCTGGCCACGATCCTGGGTGATCAAGGCTATTACACTGCCGCACTGTCCGACTGGTGCGGCGCTGACATGGGTAAATTCACCCTGGGCTTCGATCACGTCGATGTCCCCGCCGACCAGTGGAACATCAAGTACTTCCTGCGCCAGGGCCCGAAGGACCTGCGGCTGTTTCTTTCCCTGTTCGCCCGCAACCGGTTCGGCAAGCGATTCCTGCCGGAGATATATTATCTTGGCGGGGTACCGTTAACCGATGAGCTGGGTCGGGATGCCCGCCGCCTCATCAATGACCTGACCCGGCGCGACCAGCCATTCTTCCTCAACCTTTTCTTTTCTACCACCCACGGCCCCTTCGGTTCCGAATATCCCTACTACACCCGATACGCCGATCCCGGCTATGCGGGCGAATCCAAGTTCGTCATGGCTCGCCTGACCGACCCGTTTGAGATCATCCGCCGCCAGGGTGCGCCCAAGGAGGAGTTCGACCTGGATCAGATCATCAATCTTTACGACGGTTGCGTGACACGCTTCGACGACGAGGTAAAGCACCTGATAGCGCACATGGAACAGTGTGGATTGACGGAGAACACCCTGGTGGTCATCTACGCCGACCACGGCATGGAGTTCTTCGAGCATGACACTTGGGGACAGGGCAATTCCGTCATCAGCGAAGTCTCCAACCGCATCCCCCTGCTGATCTGCGGTCCGGGTGTAGCACACACAGGCATTGTCCGCGATCCCGTTCGCAGCATCGATCTCATGCCCACGCTGGAGGAACTGTGCGGCATCACACGTGAGCGAGGGACGGATGGCGTGTCCCTGGTGCCTTATCTCCAGAATCCGGTGGCCTGCGTGGCACCGGACGTGTTCAGCGAGACCGGTGTATGGCTAACGGACCTGCCGGGAACGCCGCCCGGGCACTTGCGCTATCCCAATCTTCTGGAACTGCTCACAGTGCGCAACAAAACCACTGGCACCATCTCGCTCAAGCCCGGATACGAAAAACTGGTCATCCACGCCAAGGATCGGATGATTCGTACAGGTCGCTGGAAGCTGGTTTATCAACCTTTGCAGGCTGGATGGCTTCTTAAGCTTTTCGACGTGGAGGCTGATCCGGGCTGTACCCAGGACGTTAGTGCACTATACCCGGATGAAGTAAGCGCACTTTGGCTACGTCTGTCTCGCTGGTTAAGTGCCGATCCCATGATGGCATGCGACGACACTCAAGCTAAATTCGAATAACGAAAAGGGAAACAGGATGAATTCATTCCATAAACTGATGCTCGCCTTTGCCTCTTTTTATCTTCGCTCCAGCACATTCGATTTCGGGCGTTGGCGGCTACTCAATCACTTCTTGCCAATGTTGCGCAAAGACGGTTCTCTCATGGGTGAGCGTATAGTCAATACCCATTACGGGTTCCGATACAAAGCGGATCTGGGTGACTGGTTGGGACAGTACGTCTATCTCACAGGGGTATACGAACCTCCAACTGCTCACGTAATCTCTACGTTGCTGAGTCCTGGAGATACCTTCATCGATGTGGGCGCCAATTCTGGTTTTTTTACTCTCCTGGCTTCCCGCCGGGTTGGCCCAACAGGCCAAGTCCTGTCGTTTGAACCATTACCATCCATGCGCAGCCGGGTCACGGAAAATATCGCCCTGAATGAGATGGAAAATGTAACCCTGCATGGTGTAGCCTTGTCCAATACTGTTGGCGAAGTCACCTTCTACGAGGGGCCACAGGGCCACAAAGGAATATCCAGTATGCGGCAGATCGATGAGGCATCCGCCATCCTGCAGGTGCCCACAATGCCATTGGACGATCTGACTGACAAAGTCCCATCGGTCAAGCTGATAAAGATCGACGTTGAAGGCGCAGAGCAACTCGCGATTGAAGGAATGGGCAAGCTGCTGGCTCAACACCATCCATACCTGATCATCGAGATCACCGACCAGTATCTGAAGCCTTTTGGACACAGCGCACAGGGACTCAGTAATTCACTCTGCAGCCTGGGATACCGGATGTACAAAATCACCCCAAATGGCTTGATCGAAACCTCCCCTGACCGAGCGGCTGACGAAGATCAATACAATGCCCTATTCAGCCAATCGACTCTGCCTGATTCCCTCTATGCATTACACGGATAACCATGGCCAACAAGCTTCCTACCTGCCTGTTTATTAACAATAGCCCCCAACCCGGCCGTAAACATCTGGCCAAGCTAGGCGGTGGCGGCAAGAGCCTGCTCTCACTGCTCGCCCAGATTCCGGAACAAGGCTGGCAGGCTCATGTGGTGGTCCCCGGCGACGGGCAATTCACGGATGCCTTGGTAGATATGGGCATACCGCACACCATCTTTCCTTTCCGTCTGCTCGACTGGCGCCGGCCGATGGAAGCAGCACAGACTACCTTGGCCTGGCGGCGCATTATGCGGAAAGTGAATCCGACACTGATCCACGCCAACGGCTTCGACCTGAGCCGCTCCTTTGCCCTGGCCGCCGGCAGCCTGGGCATTCCCTGCATTACCCATGTGCGCTTCCCGGTCGAGCCCGAAGGGGCGCGGTGGGTGTTGCGCGGCCTGCCCAAGCCAGCTGCTTTCATCTTCAATAGCCAGGCCATGCAGGACAAGCTGTGGCCGGATGTAGTCAAGTACGCTCCACACAGCCGCCCATATACGGTGCACAACGCCGTTGACCTGGCCAGTTTCACCCCGGCACCTTGGCCTGGAGGGCCGCCTTATCGAATCGGCATTGTCGCGAATTTCGCGCCTTTCAAGCGCCATGAGGATTTCCTGCGTATGGCAGCGGAGATGTTGAAGACGCGACAGGATCTGGAATTTTTAATCGTAGGAGACGACACCGAGGGTTCCGGCCGACGCGCCGTGCTGGAAACGCTAGCCAAGGAGTTGGGCATCGCTCTTTATGTGCGCTTTCAGGGCCATCGGGCGGATATACCGGACATCATGCGGCAATTGCATGTGCTGGTTGTACCCTCCCAATTCGAACCCTTTGGCCGGGTGGTCATCGAGGCTATGGCCTGCGGTCGGCCTGTGGTCGCCAGCCGCGATGGCGGCATCCCTGAAATTATTGACGACGGAAAAACCGGTTCGCTGGTAGAAGTGGGCGATTACGTCGGATTTTCCCGGGCCGCACTTGAGCTGATCGACGACAGAGAACGGTGGGAAAATTTTAGTAGAAACTCGGTCGAGGCCGCACAACGACGCTTCTCCATACAGGCACACGCCAAAAATATTCTCGATATCTATGGTGCGCTATCGGCTCGATAAATTTTGTCGACTATATGGATTGAATTGCACCTCTATCTAGATAGAACAATGTAAACCTTGTTAAAAATCATAACCAGAAAATTGCCGGTTAAGGACAGAATCGGCACCAGGGATTAGTGGGTGAGCCTATTTTCGGTTCCGGAGTTTGCGCTGGCTTCTCCTCAGGAGAAGAGGCGGCGTTTTCATCTGATCCATCCTGCGGTGGTTTTACTGGCAACGCTTGTTGTTCTGGCGATTTGTCTGCTACTTGATGTGGCGTCGGAAGCTTGGTGCCACCCAGCGCTTTAAAACGTCGAAGCAGCCCGGCTGAATCAGGCGCATAACGCAGCCCTTCCTCGGCAGTATTTAAAGCCTTTTTCTTATCACCCAGACGGACATAGTAATCACTCAACGCGTAATAAGCTGGCAGATAATCGGGCTGCACCTCCAGGGCTTTCATAAAACTTGCCGCGGCCTTGGATGATGAAGTATTTCGCTGCGTGCTTTGGCGCAAGTACGCATTGCCAAGGTTCACATAAGCCTCGGCTTGAAGAGGGCAGTTTTTCCACCATCCTCCTTGAACCACAGAGTTGAAAGACTGTATGCCTTGAGTCAACCAATACCCGCTCTCCTTGTTGAACTTGTCAGCACGTATCATCGACTTGAGACCGTCGCAGTAGTGATGGATGGAGGGGCACCCCTCGGGTATGGTACTTTTTATTTCAGGAAGGCCAACGCTGGCGCCATACATTGCAGTACAGTAGGGCGGCATCAATGCCAATTCATCCTTGGTAACGCCAAAACTCTGCAATGCAAACGCAGGCGCATGAAACAACAGGACAATCAAAATTAATAAACTGCGTGACATGTAATAATCCTCGCTTCGGTTACCGGATAACTCTGAATGATCCCTGGATATGCGATTCAGAGCCGATTCTTTTGGAAAAAATTCGCAGCAATAATTTACTACCTGCTCTAAATACTTCTTTCGTGGCACGTTCTGGCCAAATTCCATATCCGCAACAATAGCGCCATTAATTATGCCCCAGGCGTTAACTGCTATATTTTCGCATCCTGCACCAAGCGATTGATCATGTCAGCATAACGCCCATTTCGAAAACGGCAAGTACCAATGAAATGCACAAAACGCGTTGTCTCTGGTTGCAATTTCTCGCAGTCAGTGTAATCCGGATGTGGCAATACCACGGAATCTGACTGGTTCGCCACCACTAAATTCGACATCACTTGCTCGCTACCCCACTCATTCCATTTGTCGCCGATGAACTCCTGCATCTGAGCCGACACGCTCCGCATCAGCTCAATTTTCCCCGGTCCTGCCGGAAAACCGGCGAAACCTGAGCAGCCACGCGTGTATTTCAGTGTAGGCGCTTCGCGCAAACGATCAAAATGGATCTCGGCTTGGACCTGTACATGATTTGCAGCACCGGCACTTGCACGCGTCCAACCGGCCAATTCTCGTGCGATTTCAATTTCCTGGCCATTCCTGGTGCCAATGGCAAAAGCACAATTAGCCTGTACGATATTTTTCACTTCATCAATCGGTCCCCGCGTCAGCGTGTCTGCATCAAGCTGAATCACATAGTGCGTCTGCGATAGGCGTGCGATGGCGGTGAGTCGCTCCCAGGTACCCCCGGTCGGTAAACCCGGCTCACGACAATCTACCAAGGCATGGAAGCGTATGTCAGGCACATGCTGTGACAGCAACACGCGATCCTCTGGCGTGAGACTGCCGTCATCCACCACATGCACAATGCTGGGCGGCACCCGCCTGGCAAAGGATTTCACTGCAGCAAGGTACATTAAAACATCCTTATGCTGCAGTTGCGACAGCACGGCAGGCGCCATAGCATCGCCCAGCTCAACGGGGGCGGTGTGTAGTACTCCTTGCACGCGACGGGAAAAATAGCTGCGCCGCAATCTATCTTTCAAATTATAAAACATGATTTTTCATTTTTGTGATCCCTGCTGTTGCAATCGCCGCGTCTTGTCAGCCACGCGTTCCCAGGCGAATTCAGCGTGTGCCCGGACCAATCCCGCCTCACCCATCCGCCGTGCCAGCGACGGATCATCCAAAAGTCGATGTAGTGCCGACGTCACTGCGAGTTCATTGCCAACCACACGCAGGCCGGTCTCACCGTCAACCACCGCTGCACCCGTGCCGCCCGCCGTACCTGCCACGACAGTTCTGCCGCATGCCGCCGCCTCAATGAATACCATGCCGAAGCCCTCAGTGTCGCCGTTGATTTCGCGATTGGGCATGGCGAATACGTCACAGGCATTGTACCAACGCGGCAGATCATCGGCGCTGACGTGCCCCAGCAAGTGTACGCGATCTGCGACGCCATGTTCACTCGCCAGATCGAGCAAATAATCCTGATCCTCGCCGATACCGATCAGGGTGTACTGCACATCCAGACCTGCCTGGACCAGCTCAGGCAGAGATTTGATCACCTGGTCGAAACCCTTGCGCCGCGACAGGCGGCCGACCGACAGGATCAACTTGCCCGCTGCGCCCACTCCGACCGACTCGCGCAAATCGTCGCACGCCAGACCGGGGCGGAAACGCGCCACATCGACACCTGGGTAAATCAGCGTGATGCGCGCCGGGCTGACGTCCATTTTGATCAACTCATCGCGGGTGAATTCGCTGTTGGCAATCACCCGGTCGGCGTGGCACAGGGCGAAGCACATGGCCTTGTATTTGCCGCCGCGCCCCCAGGTGGTGAGTTCTTCTCCGTGCGCGTAGATCACCACCGGATGGAATGTCAGCCGCGCTACCAGCCAGGCGGTGAATCCTTCCGGCAAAGCGCGTCCGGCGTGGATCGCATCGAATCGGTGGGTGAGCGCCAGACCCAGCGATTTGAAAAAAAGATTGAAATACATACCCAGTGATTCCGGTCGCAGCCAGGCCACGCGGCGCATATTGATGCGGTGCACGCTGTTGGGATGGCTGGCATCCACCTCGGCGGCACCGGGTACATCGGCAGTCACAATATGGGTTTCCTTGCCCGACAGGCGCCGGTATACCTCGGCAAACCACACGGCGGTACCGCCCTTGGTGGGCAGGAATAATTCGGTGAGTACCAGATAACGCGGCATCTTTAGCCTCTAAGGATAGACAACAGATTGCGCACGCTGGCAATACCCGGGGATTCGATCAGCGAAGGCATCAAGGCGCGTACGGCTTCCATCCGGCGGCCTGATTTTACCAGCGCGTAAGCGAGGTTGAGCCGCGCCTGCCGTAACCGGGTGACATACCCGCGGCGTACCACAGCAGGCAAACTGGCGGCCTGTTCACCCAATGCGATCAACGTACGCACATTCTCGAACTGGGCGCGCACCGGGTCGGCACGGGTGGCGCTGGCATTGTGAATGAGGTACACCGCCATCGGCTCGCAGATCACCCCAGCCCGGTGGCTGCGTGCGACCAGACGGGTGAGCAGGTGTACGTCTTCACACACCCTGAAGCCCAACGGATAGCCGCCCAATGCCAGAAACGTGGCGCGCGGCAGGCTTAGCGTGTGCGTATCGCCGAAATGGTCGGCTACAAAGGCTTCGAATTCTGCGCCTTCCATCACCACTTCGCGGCTGCCCGCAGCTTTGTCCAGCATGGACCGGCCGGATGCCTTGCCCGGCATCGAACGGCTCAGCAATTTTCCGGAGAGGTCGCGATATTCGTAATCGCCGCTGAGAAAATCCAGCGTCGGGTCGCGTGCAATCCATTCCGCGTGCCATTTCAGGCGGTTGGGATAGTACCAGTCGTCGGCGTCGAGAAAGGCCAGCCAGTCACCGCTCGCCACCTGTGCACCGTGGTTGCGCGCGGCGGATACGCCTGCATTTTCCTGGCGCAGATAGCGGATTTTTTCCCCGTAGCCAGCCGCCACGGCGGCGGTAGTATCGGTCGATCCATCGTCCACCACGATGATTTCATGCGCCGGCCAGGTCTGCGCCAGTACCGAATCCAGTGCGCGCGCCAGCGTCGCGGCTGCATTGCAGGCAGGGATGATGACGGAAAATTTCGGGCCGCTCATGCTGCCCATTTTCCCAGCAGCCATAATGGCAACACCAGTCCGGTAAGACGTGCCAATTTTGTGAAATGTGGCAGCGTCCGGGTACGTGCCAGCCAGGCGCGCAGACGCTGAGGCAGGCGAGTTTCAATCAGCTGCATATCCTGATGTGCCATCGCCTCGGCAATTTCCTGCGTGGACAGGAAGCGCAGCGCGGGATAAGCAATGCATGCCTCGCTCAGCAATCGTTCCAGTTCATGGAATGCCGCGTCCGCTGGTTCACCCATAAAATTGAAGCGGTGGGTTTCCAGCAGTGTCGGTCGGGCGCACGCTGTTTGCCGCGCCAGCGCCGCCAGTCCTTGTTCAGCGCGGTGACCAAGAGCGGGCTCGAAATACTGGTCGCGCACCACGTAGAGCACGCCATTCTGGCCACGCTCGCCGTTCAGTATGTAGCGCCCATCGCCCGCCGGACGGCCTTGGGCATTGCGGTATTCATGACGCGTGCCGGGGGTGACGATGCAACGCACGCCATGCGCTGCCCAGGCGCGTTCGACCGCGTCGTTCCACACAAAAGTAGTCGGTACGGCCACCTGCGCCGCGTTGCCGAAAATGCGCTGGAACATGCCTGTTTCGTCCGCAGCAGCCTCGTTGATTTCCGGGATGGAGAGCGGCAGCGAGGGCAGCACGGCCGCCGCGGTCCAGCGGCTTTGCAGCGGCGACGGCAGGTCTTCGGTACGCGGCAGTGAATTTCCTGCCAGCCATACTGCCACGCGTCTGTCGGTCTGGGCGGCGGCCATGACGGCGGGAGGCCAGTAATGCTCCATGCCGTGCAACTGCGGGGCGAATACACAGTCGGCGATGCCCGCACGCAACGCGGCCAGCACCGGCGCCTGACGCGCATCATCGAGCGTGATGCGCAGATACTCATGGCCCGCAGTGGCGCGTATTGCTTCGGTGTCGGCGATGGCCAGCACGATGCCCAGCGTCATCACCGGGTGCCGGCCGGTATGATCGCAGTGATGCTTGAGCAGCGCACGCAGCGCATCCAGCGCCGCCGCCTGGGATAAATCTCCCGCGCCCCAGTCGTCGCTTTCGATCACCAGTACCGGGTGGCGCCATGCCGGCTCATGCCACAGGGCAAGCAGCGGGCTGGCGTATAACACCAGCACCAGCGCCCAGGCCAGCGGCAGCAGCCAAAGCAGGGCCGCCATGTTCAGAGCGTGTACCCCATCGCCTGCGCCACGCCAGCCACTTTGGGCAGCACGCGTTCGACACGCTCACGGTTGCGCCCATCCTTCCATTTGTCCAGGCGGATTTCGGAAAAGGCGTTGTACGGCGTATCCAGCACGTTTGCACAATGCGTCCGCATGGCCTCATCGAAAGGCAACCCTGCCTCGTCGAACAGGCGCTTGAAACCGCCTACCGGATCGCGCACCAAGTCTTCGTACAGCACCTCGCTCCATTGTCCGGCGGGGATGGCCGCTTTCGCGTCAAGAATGGCCTGGTTAATAGCGTTGTACTGGAATGCGCACACCTCTTCTACCGGCGCGTTGACGTAATCGCGCCAGCCATCGGCGAGGAAAAAGCACCATTTCGTATAGCGTCCGTTTTCCACCGCGACTCTTTCCGGCAGCTGCTGAGACCAGGTGGCGAATTCTCCCGGCTTGCCCCAGCCCTCGATCAGCGAATTGAGGTTGTCGCCGGGGCTGCGCTTGATGAACACGAAGTGGGCATCAGGGAACAGCGCGTGCAGGTAAGGTACGCACAGGCCGTTCTGGTTGTTCTTGTCGACAAAGCGGGATTGTCCGGTCCAGCTGTAGAAATAGCGCGATACATAATCGCGGTCGGCAGTGCTGGCGTCCGCGGCATCCAGGCCATGGGTATCCCAGTGCTTGTTGGAGAGCGGATGCATGTCCACCCAGAAATCATGCGTTTCGCGATTGAGCGAACCCAGCGCTTGCGACTCGGAAAAGGTCTTGTACACCAGCGTGGTGCCGGCACGGCTGCAACCGACGATGATGACCGGCCGCTGTGCTGGCGTGCGCGTCACATTCCACCAGCCTGCGCGCGCCGCACGCAGAGCGCGGTTGCCATGGTATTTCAGGGTTTTTTCAACCTTCAGCCAGAATTCACTCACGTTTATGCTTCATCCCATAGAAAAATTGGTTAGCCACAGAGGGCTCAGAGAAAATTCCAAATCACTCAGATATCTTTTGTCCGATGGATCAAAATATTATGCTGAACCCGCCTCGCCTCTATGCTCTCTGTGCGCTCTGTGGCTATCATTGGTTTTTTTGAGTTCATCAAAAATGCCTGCGCTTAGGTTACCATCCCGGCTACAAAACCAAACACACAAGGAGTGAGTATGGCCGGAATCTGCGGCTGGCTGGACAACAAACTGGATCGGGTGCGCGGTCAAGGTATCCTCGACACAATGTGCGCCGCACTTGCCCCTCCTTCTGCGCGACTGGAGAGCACCCTGCGCGATGGTGCGGCGCTGGCGGCGAGTTCGCCTTTCAATGACATCAGTCTGTACGAAGCGGGCGGCGTGATCGCCGTGCTGCGCGGCCGCATCCGCTGCGACGACGCTGCCATTGCCAGCGCCATCACCCGCCACAACCCGGCGGCTGGGGTACTGACCGCCTGGCGCCAGGGCGGCCGAGACGGGCTGGCGCAGATCCATGGCAGCTTTGCCCTGGCGGTATGCGAACCGGCCAGCAACACGCTGCTGCTGGCCGTGGATCGCGCCGGGGCGCAGCCCTTGTGCTACGCGGAAGTTTCCGGCGGCCTCGCGTTTGCCGCGCGTGCCGACGCGCTCACTGCCCATCCCGAGGTGAGCAGCACGCTCGATAAACAGGCCATTTTTGATTTTCTGTATTTTCATCTTGTCCCTGCCCCCACTTCGATTTTTCAGGGGGTGAAGAAGCTGCTTCCCGCCCAGTTTGTGGAGTGGCGCAACGGTCGACTCAGCACCGGATTTTACTGGCACCTGCATTACGATGACCACAACCGCGCATCGCAAGCCGAGTTGGCCGCACGCTTTCGTCCCATTCTGCGCGACTCGGTGGCACGCGCTGCGCAGGGTGACCACCTGGGCGCATTTCTCTCCGGCGGACTGGATAGCAGCACTGTCACCGGTACGCTCGCTCAGCTCAGCAATACACCCGTCAGCACCTACTCCATCGGCTTCGAGGCCGACGGCTTCGACGAAATGGAGTACGCGCGTCTGGCCGCCAGAACTTTTGCTGCACACGCGCATGAGTATTACCTCAAGCCCGCCGATATCGTCACCGCCATTCCAATTATCACCGCCGCTTACGACGAACCGTTCGCCAACGAATCTGCCGTGCCCACTTATTTCTGCGCCAAACTCGCACATGACGACGGCATCCGCATCATGCTGGGCGGCGACGGCGGCGACGAAATTTTCGGCGGCAACGCGCGCTACGCCAAACAAAAAATCTTCGAGGCTTATGGCCTTATCCCGCCCTGGCTGCGCGCCGACGTCATCGAGCCGCTGGCGCACTTTCCCGGCCTGGCGGCGCTGCCACCGGGACGCAAGCTGCAGAGTTATATTCACCAGGCCAGGGTGCCGCTGCCGGATCGCATGGAGTCGTATAATTTCCTGCACCGCACGCCGCTGGCCGAGATTTTCAACGCCGATTTCCTCGCCAAAATCCAGCCCGACCAGCCCGGCGAACTGTTGCGCGAAGTCTACCAGCGCAGCGATTCGCAGCATTTTATCAACCGCATGATGCACCTCGACCTCAAGTTCACGCTGGCCGACAACGACCTGCGCAAGGTCGGGCGCATGACCGAGGCGGCCGGGGTGGAAATACGCTACCCCCTGCTCGACGATGCCCTGCTTGATTTTTCCGGGGAGGTCCCCGTGCATCTCAAGGTCAAAGGCACCCGCCTGCGGCATTTCTTCAAGGAAGCGGTGCGCGACCTGCTCCCCAATGAAATCATCAACAAATCCAAACACGGCTTCGGCCTGCCGTTCGGGGTGTGGGCAAGCACACACGCCCCATTGCGTGACCTGGTGCAGGATAGTCTCACCGCATTCGAGCACCGCCATATCCTTCAGCCCGCTTATCTGACTGAATTGCGGCACCAGCATGCGAGTGGCCACGCCACCTACTACGGGGTAATGATCTGGGTGGTGGTGATGCTGGAACAGTGGCTGGCACACCGCGATCACAAACCCTGATTGGCCGACCGAAAACTAAAATAGTTAACTGCGACTACGCCTCACAAAAGGCTGTGGTTTACGCAGTGGCTGGTTCACCAACACCGTACCTGCGGGCACAGCCTGCTTGAGCGCCACCACTCCTGTCATCACCATGATCGCGATCAGGTGGTAATACAGGTCGAAGTTCGCCAACCCCAGAAATGCGCCCGCAGAAGCGAAGCCGATCATGCTGACCTGCAGCATGCGCGCCAAATCGGCTGCCCATTTTCGATCCGGGTCTTTGCTGCATTCGCGGATAATCCGCGCGCCCTTGCGCCAGGTCAGCCATGCCAGCAACATGAACAAGCCAAAACCGACATAACCGTGTTCACCCAGCATTTCGAAATAGATGCTGTGCACATCGTGTACATTGGTTGGATCGGGAGCATATACCCTGAACACAGCCGGCTGGAAAGTATCGAACCCGCCACCCACCAACGGCCTGTCCTTCGCCAGGTTATACGCGGTCCACCACGCATTAATACGTCCTTCCGCAGACTGATCAGTTTGATAATTATCAATGGTAGACATGCGTGCAAACCATGCTGGAGGCATGATTGCCAAAATCGCCGACACTGCCAGTACCATGATCAGGCCGGTAAATAATTTGTTGCGGGTTTTCAGCCAGAGAAAAGCGCCCATTGCCAATCCTCCTACAAGAGCACCACGCGACTGGCTGCCAATGACAGCGAGTGCGCACAGAAACATTGCGGCAGTGTAACCGTGGCGCAACCAGGCTTTCTGCGCATTCAGGTGCAGGTACCAGATCAACGGTATAGTCATGATCAGCGCCAGCGCGATTTCATTGTTGCCCCCAATAAAAGTGCCCAGCGGCCCTTGAACCCGGTAAACGCCGCCGTGAACAATCGTAAAAATGCCGCCCTTGACTCCATAGAAACCCAGCGACAGGGCAATGATCAACACCAGTGTTTCAAGCTTCTCGCGCGTGTTGATGAGCATCATGGTCAGAAAAACCATCAACTGAATTTTCGCCACCTTCTCCAGCTGCAGCCAAGCTAACTGCGGATACAGCGAGAAAATGGTAGTGACCAACATCCAGCCGATCATTATCAGCAAAACAACATTCTCCCGCGTCCACGGAATACGCTTGGGCTCACGTGAAAAAACAAGCCCCATCAAGGTCACGATAGCAACCACAAAGGCAAATGGAAAATCGTAGGCCAGGCCCCATGCCAGACGATGCGGGTTCATGTAGCCCAGCCAGGACCACATATAAATTCCGACATAAGGCTTTCTCAATATTAAAGGAAGGGAGCCAAACACCACTGCAAAAACGAACAAATCTCTCAAGCTCATGTTGTGCTTCTCCTGTCACTACTGATGCCAGATGACGGCACCACATGGCTCACCACATAACGGTATTTACCGGATTTTTCCTTGGGCACTTCATCCATCCGTTCTATCTCCACCTGTACATCCGGTCCCAGACGTTGCTGGATACCCGACAGGATTTTGCCGATATTTGCTTCATCAAACTGACTGTTGGTAGCCAGCAGGACGCGCGTCAGCTGCAGATTTTCCTGCACGATCTTGAACTGGCGCACGCCGGGCAGATCGCGGATCACATACACCAGCGCCAGACCGTGCATTACCGTGCCGTCCTGCGCCACCACGAAATCGGTGCTGCGCCCTTCGATGGCTTTCAGCAACGGCAGGCCGCGCCCGCAGGGGCAGGGCTGGTCATCGAGCACGCCGACATCGCCGGTGCGATAGCGGATAAACGGGAAATCGCCGGTAGCCAGATGCGTCACCACGATCTCGCCCGACTCACCGTGCGGCAGCACATTCCCCGCGGGATCAACGATTTCCACGATGACATCTTCGGCGGTCAGGTGCATGCCACCCGCCGGGCACTGATGCGCGATAAAACCGGCGTCGCGACCGCCGTAGCCGTTCGCCACCGGGCAACCGAAAGTTCTTTCAATCTGCTCACGCTGATGATCGTACAGCGCTTCCGAGGTGACGAAGGCGACCTTGATACCCAGATGATTCATGGCAATGCCGCGTTCGTCAGCGTGATGCGCGATGTGCGCCAATGCAGACGGGTAGCCGAACAGCATTTTCGGACGCATGGCGCGAATCTCACCGATGAAACCATCAAGCTTTTGCGCGGACATTTCAAACGCAGGCAGCAATTTCGTACGCAGCAGCTTGTCGCGCAGTTGCTTCACTTTGTCCTGTGCGCCGAGTTCGATCGGCGAGCCCCATACCACGATCTCCGGGTCGCCGATATCCACCCCCCACCAGCGCGTGGCACGCCACTTGGCCGCGACATCGTGGCTGACACGTTCGCGACCAATGAAAAAAATCAGCGGCTCGCCGCTGGAGCCGCCGGTATTGAAGCGCGCCAGACCGGTGGCGTTATCCGCCTTGAGCTCGTTCAGATGGCTGCGTATCTCAACCTTGGTCAGGAATGGCAAGCGCGCCAAATCGTTCAGCGAAGCCAGGGCCGCTGGCTCGAAACCGATGCGCGCAAACAGCTCGCGGTAGTACGGCACCTGCGCCTGAGCATGCGTGAGCAAGGCGCACAGACGTTCCAGCTGCAAGACTTGCAGACGTTCTGTGTCCCACCACTGAGTCTGTTCCATGCCACGGTGCACCGTGACGGTTGTGTGGTGTTTGAGGCGCTCGTGCAGCGGGAACAGGATATTGGCGGCAATGGCTGTGTACATGGGATGCGCGTTCCGTTCAGACAACGCTGGAAACAGCGCGTAAAAATGATGCATGCAGCAGTTTATTCAGGACCGTGTACTGACGTGCCTGTCCGACCCGCCATACTACGGCGTTTCCGTTGCGAATCGAAGCGCTGCCGGACAGGCCTCTAGCCAAGATGTCCTCCATTACCAAGACTCACTCGCTGTGCGGATGTTCGTGTAGACAACGCAAGCGCATGAATCGTGTTGAATTCCTCCACCAGCACGGCCACGCGCTTTTGCCAGTCGTTGTCGCGCGCGTAGGCAAGGATGGCTGGACGATCCCAGTCTTTTCCCAGCGCTGCCATGAGGGCAGTGCTCAAGGCAGTATGGTCTCCGAACGGCACGATCATGCCCAGCTCGTCGCGGCACACCACTTCGGCATTACCACCGACGTCCGTCGAAATCACCGGCAGACCGCACGCCATCGCTTCCAGAAACACATTGGCCCAGCCTTCGTTGCGCGTCGACAGCACGAACACGTCGGCGGCCGACAGCGGCCATTTCAGCGATGCGGCGGGGATGATGCCGAGAAAGCGCACCGTATCCTGCAGACCCAGCGCCGCTACCTGCTGCTCGAGCTCGGCGCGCACGTTGCCCTCGGCACCGGCACCGCCGACGATGAGGTAAACCAGTCCGGGGAAGCGCAGTTTCAATTCCGGCAGACATGCGATGACACGATGAAAACCCTTGCGCTCGACCAGCCCGCCTACCGAAATCAACACCGGTGCATCAGCGGCTATGCCCAATTGAGCACGCGCTTCGCTACGGGCGACCGGATGAAATTTATCGTTATCCACACCGTTGCCCACCACGCGGATTTTGTCTCCAGGGATACCCAGATCAATGGCATGGCGGCGTAGCGAATCGGACACTGCAAATACCCGCGTCGCACGTGCCAGCGCGCGCACCAGCAGCGGGCGCAGCTTTGCATTTCTGGAATGGGGTACTTCGGTGCCGCGCAGCGTGATGGTCACCGGCACGCCCAGCCATTTGCCCAGCAGCGTGGCGGCATAGCCGTCGGGGTAGGCAAAGTGGGCGTCCAGGATGTCGAGCTTGCCGGCGCGACGCAATTTCTTCAGGATGAAATAACTTCCCAACGCCATGAACAGGCCATCCAGTTGTTTGAATGCGCCCGGCACCGAAAAGAAACGCGGGTGCAACACTTCGATGCCGTGCTGGCTTTCGTGGCGAAGCGCGGACGGGCGAAAATGCGGCTTCCAGCGCCGCAGCAGCGATTGTCCAGGAAACCACGGCTGCGGCGACACCACGGTGAGCGGCAACACCTCACCCACGCGGAACATGCGCTCGCGGATGAACGGACCGGCATTGGGCGCGCCTGCATGCGGGAACAGCGTGGAGAACACCACCAGGCGGGGTTTCATGCACAATACCTTAATTCTTTAGCCACGGAGGACACAGAGCGCACAGAGAACAGCACAGAGAAAATGAGGGCCGCAGGGATGAATAACTTGTCACCCAACTCGCAAAAATGGCTCAATAATGCAAGTACGTATCCTCCCCCCGTAATTCGCACGCGAATGTTTTCTCCGTGATCTCGGCGTCCTCTGTGGCTCAATGTTTCTCCCTGCTTCATGGCAACAAGGTCTGACGTTTGGCGTAGTCGTAGACGGCTTCATAGCGCGCCACGCTGACTGCCCAGTTGCGCTCGGTTTCGACAAAACGGCGGCCATTGGCGGCGAGTTGCGGCCAGCGCGCCGGCGCATTGAGCAAGCCGAGCACTTTTGCAGCCAGATCGGTCGCGTCGCCGGCGCGGAACAGCACGCCGGTTTCGCCGTCGCGGATCAGTTCCTTATGCCCTCCCACGTCGGACGCCACCAGTACCCGCCCTTGCGCCATCGCTTCCAGCGGCTTCAATGGCGTGACCAGTTCAGTCAGCCGCATGGACAGACGCGGATAGACCAGCACGTCGACGAGGTCATAATAACGCTGCACCTGATCATGCGGCACGCGTCCGCAGAACACCACCTTGTCCGCCACACCCAAGTGCGCGGCCTGCGCCTTGAGCGCATCTTCCTGCGGCCCGCCACCCACCAGCAGCACCCGCACATCGGGATTGCTTTGCAGCATCAGCGGCAGCGCGTCAAGCAGCAGGTTCAGGCCTTCGTAGGCGTAGAACGAGCCGAGAAAACCCAATACCTGTTTGCCTTGCAGACCGAGCTGCGCCTTGAGTGCGGCATCCGCCACGCCGCTCGCGGTGAATTTCTCGATATCCACCGCATTCGGAATGACGGTGATTTTTTCTGCTGCCACCCCCTTGCGCGCCGCGAGGTCGCTGCGCAGCCCCTCGCAAATGGTCGTCACCGCATCGGCATGCTGCACCGCCCAGGTTTCCAGCGAGCGGCTCAGCCGGTAGCGCGGCCCCCACTCGGCACTGGTGCCGTGATCCACTGCCGCGTCTTCCCAGAAGGCGCGAATTTCGTACACCACCGGAATATTCAGTGCGCGTCCGACGCGAATCGCGGGCAACGCGTTGAGCGCCGGTGAATGGGCATGCAGAACATCAGGTTTCTCGCGTTCCACTACTTCGCGCAGGCGCCGCTCCGTCGCATTCATCAGCGCGATCATATTGAAAAACGGCAGCCGTGCCCGCAAGCCGGTGACGGGCGGCGTACGGTAGAAATGCAGCCCGTCCACCACCTCCTCGGCCATCTTGCAGTTGATCTGCTTGGGACTGGTGAGGTGTTCTGTGTCCCAGCCGCGCTTACGCTGCTCGCGCAGGATCGCGGCGGTACGAAAAGTGTAGCCCGAGTGCAGCGGAATGGAATGGTCGAGGATGTGCAGGATTTTCATCGCGCTGCCGCCTGAGCCATTTCCACGTGACCTGTACCGAGGTTTTCCTGGTTGCGCAAAAAAGCCTCGAACATCAGCACCGACCACAATGCCGCCCCGTAATCGCGTCGTCCGCTGGCGTGCTGATCAACCATTTCCCTGAGAAACGCTGCATTGAACAGGCCGGTGTCGAGCAGGCGCGGCGACAATACGGCGCTGCGTAAACGCTGTAACAGAGGTCCGCGAAACCACTCGGACAGCGGAATCGAAAAACCCATTTTCTTGCGATACAGAATATCGTGCGGCAGGTATGGTTGCAGAGCATATTTGAAAATGTGCTTGCCCTCGCTTCCCTTGAGCTTCATGCCCACCGGCAGGCCCGACACCCATTCCACCAGCTGGTGATCGAGCAGCGGCACGCGCACTTCCAGCGCGTGCGCCATGCTGGCGCGGTCCACCTTGGTGAGGATGTCGCCGGGCAGGTAGGTTTTCATGTCCAGGTACTGCACCCGCGACACCGCGTCGCGGCCGGGGTTGCTGGCGTCGTGGCGGCGCAGCACTTCCACCGCCGAATAGCCTTGCAGCTGGCGCTTGAGATCGTCCGAAAACAGTTGCGCGCGCAGCGCATTGCTGCACACCGACACGCCGTGAAAATAGCCTTCCACGCTATCGCGCGCCATCGCCTCGAAGGTGGTCTTGGCACGTAATACTTTCGGCGCCCAGTCGGCTTTGGGGTAGATGCGGCCGAGCAGGCCGAACAGCGGACGGCGCATGCCCAGCGGCAACAGTGCGCGCATTTTCTCTTCGTAGCCGTGCCAGCGGTAGCGCCGGTAACCGGCGAAATTCTCGTCGCCGCCGTCGCCGGACAGCGCCACGGTGACGTTCTTGCGTGCCAGTTCGCATACCCGGTAAGTGGGCATGGCGGAGCTGTCCGCATACGGTTCGTCGTAGAGATGCGCCAGCTCGTCGATCAGCGAAAAATCATCGGCCTCGACCTGACCCACGCGGTGCGCAGTCTGATAACGCGTGGCCACCTGCTGGGCGTATTCGGCTTCGTTGTATTTGGGATCGCCGAAGGAAATCGAGCAGGTGTTGACCGGCGCATCGGACAGATCCGCCATCATCGCCACGATGGCGGAGGAATCCACACCACCGGACAGGAAAGCGCCCAGCGGCACTTCCGCCACCATACGGATTTTCACGGCTTCGCGCAGGCGCGCCACGGTTTCTTCGGCAGCGTCGTCTTCACGCATGGGTGGCAGCGGGGTAAACGGGATGTCCCAGAACTGGCGCGGCTCGGGCAAGCTTTTGCCACGCTGCAAGGTGAGCGTATGGCCGGGCGACAGCTTCAGCGCCTGCCGGTAAATGGTGCGCGGCTCGGGCACATAGCCGTAGCCGAAGTAGTCTTCGATCGCCAAGGCATCAAATTCGCGCTTGAAATCGGGGTGGGCGGTGAGCGTTTTCAGTTCCGAACCGAACACGAAGCAGCCGTTGTCGAGCAGTGCATAGTAGAGCGGCTTCACCCCCATGCGGTCGCGCGCCAGGAAAAAAGTCTGGCGATTGCGATCCCATAACGCAAAGGCAAACATGCCGCGAAAATGCTCGACACAGGCTTCGCCCCATTCTTCCCAGGCGTGCACGATGACCTCGGTATCAGAGCGGGTACGGAAGGTGTGGCCGAGGCTTTGCAACTGCGGGATCAGGTCGACGAAGTTGTAAATCTCGCCGTTGAACACCACCACCACGCTGCCGTCCTCATTGAACAGCGGCTGCTGGCCGCTGGCGATATCAATGATGGACAGGCGCCGGTGGCCCAGCCCGACGCCCGGCTCGATGTGCAACCCCGCCTCGTCCGGCCCGCGATGCGACTGGATATCGTTGATGTGCGACAGCAGTGCCCGGTCGATCGGACGCACACCCGTCAAGTCAAAAATTCCGGCGATTCCGCACATGGTAAAACTGTCCTCGTTTAGCCGTCATTGCGTGACGGTTCGTCATTATTGTCAGGTACGCAACACTTGGTCATACACCTGTTCGTAAGCCTGCGTCATCGACTCCAGGCTGAATTGACGCTCAATTTGCTGGCGCGCAGCCTGTCCCTGACGGCCTGCCCGTGCCGGGTCATCAAAATAGCTCAGCAAGGCGCGTGCCATCGTCTCCACATCGCCCACATTAACCAATACGCCATTGCTGCCGGTCTGCACCAGTTCCACGTTGCCCCCGACGGCCGTGGCGATCACCGGCAGACCGCTGGCTTGTGCCTCCAGAATGGTGTTGGAAATACCTTCCCCCAGCGACGGCAACACGAATACGTCCATGGCACGCATCAGCTCAGGGATGTCAGCGCGTTCGCCCGGCAGCCAGGCCAGTGCTTCAGCTCCCGCAGCGCGCAACAGTTCCAGGCACGGGATGCGCGCAACCCCCTCGCCCACAATCACCAGGCGCGCCCGTTGCCGTGCTTGCGGGTGTAATTCCAGTAAGCGCAAAAAAGCACGCACCAGCGTCGGATAATCCTTTACTTCGGCCATGCGCCCGACGCTACCGAACACCACTGCATCATCCGGAGCAAAGCCTGCCGGCAAGCCGCTGCGCTGCCCTGCGCGCGGATGAAAGCGCGTGCTGTCCACGCCGCTGTAGACCTGGGTAATGCGGCTGGCCGGCACGCCCACCGTGGCTTGCAGCCACGTCTGCAGGTCGCGGCTTACAGTGATGTAATGCCCCACCAGCGGGCGTGCCGCACGCCGCAACAGGTTGTATTTGCGGTTGCTGCCATGCAGGTCGAACACGTCGCGCCCGTGTTCGCCATGAATACGCCGCCGCACCCCGGCGGCGGCGGCGACGAACTGCCCTTCCAGCGCCGACAGGTTGCGCGTGTGCACCAGGTCCGGCTGCAGCTCGCGCAACTTGCGCCATAATTTCGGGTAGATTGAAATATCCCGTCCCGGTTTTTTGTGCAACGCATGAAACGGCACGGGCTGAGCCACAATGCGCCTGGCAAAGTCCGTGTAGTCAGTCAGGCACACGACCGCATGGCGATATTTGGGAGCCGGCAATCCGTTCAGAATATTCACCATGCCATTCTCCATTCCCCCCACCGCGAAATGATGCACGACATGGACGATCAGCGGAACCTTTGCAGCGCTCAAGGTTGTGCGACTTGCCTGAGGCTGGCAGCGATGGACGGCTGCATATCGCGCATGAATTCACGCAGCACCGGTTGCGCCTGTTCCACATCGCCGGCATAAGGCGTGGCAATCACAATGGCTGCGCCGTCGTCGCGTGCTCCAACGACCCTTGCGCTGGCCAGCAACCACTTGGCGAGATAGTCATTGGTGGTGTCGCGCCCATCCAGCTGGTTCCAGCGCCATACCAGCAAACGTTGCGGCGTCGAACGCAGCCTGGCCTGGATTACCGCGGCGGGCTGCGTGCCTGCACCCGGCGCGATCGTCGTCTCGCCCAGGTTCGACCACTCAGGATCTTTCTGCCTGATCATGTAATTCTGGCTGGTAATCTGCTCGGCACCCTGGCGCTGGGTACTGTAATAGGCCAGATACAGCATCACCTGCTGGGTACCCTTGCGGTAATACACGGCGCGCTGGGCATCCGGCCCGACATAGTGCGGATGCCAGTCGGTAAACGGTGCGGCTTCCAGCGTCCAGCCGTTGGCTGGCACGGGCGGCGCAATCTGCAGGCCATTCGGCAGCACCGTGTGTCCATCCAGCCAGGCTGCGTAGGCATAGCCGCTGAGTGCGACGCCGATACTCAGCAGCGCCGCCAGCGCCACCCGGCTGAGCGGTGCGGCGGGTGCATCGTGTGCCAATACCTGCGCCGACGGCACAATCGATTTTTCATCCTCGCGCCAGAAGCCACCGATCCAGAACAGCAGCAGCATCACCACACCGAAAAACACCCAGCCGTAGATCAGGTGGTCGAAGCCCAGCGCCAGCTTCATGTCGGACAGCACGGCGATCATCACGATCATGTAGGCGCGCAGGCCGTTGGCGATCACCGGCACCACGATAGAGGCCAGTGCAAACAGAATGCGCCGGGTATTGCTGCGATATGTGAGATAAGCGTACAGGCAGCCCAGCGTGAACGAGGCGATCAGATAGCGCAGGCCGCTGCAGCCCTCCACCACCGACCACTCACCACTCGGGATGGTGAAGAAAGTCCCTTCCTGATAAACCGGCATGCCGGTCAACTGCAGCGCCTTAACGGTGAAATTGGCGGTAAACGTCATCATGTGCGGAATCAGCGCCTCGCCCATGGGTACCGCGAGCAGCAGGAAGCCGAGCGGAAACGCCATGGCACGCACCACGCGGGTGCCGAGCAGGGTCCACACTGCCGCCGGCAGCATCGCCACCAGCATCAGTTGCTCGCCCACCAGTACGCCACCGCTGTGCGCGAACAGCCAGCCCGCCGAAAGCAGCAACAGCAGCACCAGACCGCGCCAGTCCGGCCGGTATGCGAGACGCGCCAGTTCGCTGCGGCGGCGCCAGATCAGCCAGGCGCTGATGGGGAAAATCAGGAAGCCATGGGTGTAGGTTTCCGAACGTTCCCAGATCGCCACCGTGGACGCGCTGGTGGAATAAAAAATCAGCAGTAAGGCAACGACAGTGGCAATGGCCAGCGCGGCGGCGGCAGGCCAGCCACGCACCATGGACGGTTCGACGGCAGCGGGTTGCAAGGTGGCGCTCATGTGCGGTGTTCCCTGATTGATACCACCTTGGCGGCAGTGGGTTGTTGAATCGGTGAAGGATTATGGCGCTCCAGCAGGGCGTCCACCCTGCGCAGATTATCCGGCCAGGCATAATGTCCCAGCATGGCGGCGCGCGCTGCCGCGCCCATATCAGGATGCGCGCCACCCAATAGCGTCATGACCTGCTCGGCAAATTCGGCTGCGCTGTCGGCCACCAGCAAATCCCAGCCCGGTGCAGCCTGGATGCCCTCCAGCGCCTGCGCACTGGAGACTACCGGCAGCGCCATCGCCATGGCTTCCAGCACCTTGTTCTGTACCCCCCGGGCGATACGCAATGGCGCCACCGCCAACCGGGCGTGACGCAACCAGGGCCGCACATCCTCGACGCGACCTGTCACCGTCACGCTGGGCAGCTGCGCCAAATCCCGTACCACCTGCCCTGGGCGCCCGCCGACGATGACGAATCGTGCCGCAGCATACCGTGCACGGATGACGGGGAATATCTCGCGCGCAAACCATACCACCGCATCCACATTCGGCCAGTAGTCCATGGCGCCGGTAAATACCAGGGGCAGGCTGTCTGCCGGATAAGGATTGGGATAGGCGCCATCCGGCGAGAAATATTCGAAATCCACGCCGTTATTGAACCAGTCGATATGCGCCGCCGATTCCGGAGCGAGTTGGGCAAAATGACGCGCTTCGGCTTCTGATACAAACAACGCTGCATCCGCTCGCGCCGCCAGATCACGCTCCCATGCCAGCAGGGTGCGGCCTTCGCGCCGGTACAGCCAGGACAGCGGCCAGCGCTTGGCCTGGGCGTATTGTGTCCACTTGTCGGAGTCCACATCGACAAAATCCACCACACTATGCAACGCGCGATCCTGCGGCACGAATTGTCCCATCGCCGATGAAAAAATCAGGACTTTGGAGACTCTGCGCGCAGCAAGCGTTTGCGTTACCCAGCGCTGCAACCCTGCATGGGCATAGTAGGGCAGCGTCAGCGGCGTACCTCTGACCAGCCCGGCCAGGCTTTTCAATTTGGCACGGCGCGGTTTGAGCGGTGCAAAAAAAGTCTCGTCGCAGATTGCCTGCAAATGGCTGGTGTATTGCCAGTCTTCGGGGTCATCGACAAAGCACCCAAGGTGAATACGGTAGCGCTGGGTCAGGTGCTTCAACAGGTGGTAGGAGCGAATCTTGTCGCCCTTGTTGGGCGGGTAGGGAATGCGATGCGCAAGAAACAACAATTCTTCCATCACCTAACCCAGATTTTTGACGATATGCGGGCCGATGACATTGGCCAGCGCCAGCGGCATACGCTGCCAGGCCTTGATGAACAACCGGTATTTGGGATTGAGAGGATTATGGTCGGGCACGCCCTGGCCGCGTACCAGATGATATTCGTAATACAGCGGCTGCGGCTCGAAACCCCAGTTTTTCTTGAAATCGTAGGAGCCGGTGCCGAGCTTGCTGCGCCCGTAGTCGAACATGCGGCAGCCTTTTTCACAGGCGCGGCGCATCACCTCCCAATACATGAAATCGTTGCCGGCCAGATTGCGCGCTTCGGCAGTGCCCCCGCCGTAATAGGGCAGCACCTCATCGCGGAAATAAAAATTCATTACGCTGCTGATGACGCGACCGTCCACGGTAATGGTCAGGATTTCGCAATCTTCTCCGAACACCTCTTTCAATATCCGGAAATATTTGCGCGAAAACACCGGTGTGCCAAGCCGGTGCACACTACTGGAATAGGCGTGGAAGAAGCGCTGGGTGTCCGTATCGATCTCGCTCACCAGTCCGGCCTTGATACCTTTGCGCACCATCGCGCGCTGCTTGCGCGGGATGGCATTCAGGTTGTGCTCTACTTCTGGGTCGATCTCCTTGCGAAAGGTCACGTACAAATCCTTGCCCGGCCAATCCGTATGGAAAGGCTGGAGGTTGCGATATTCGAGATGCTCGACACCCAGTTCGATGGCTAGCCTTTGCGCAGCCTGATCGAGAGCGTGCCTTGCCTCACGGCTAGATGCGGCCGGGCCGCCGTATACGCAGAATGGCAATGCGGAAAGCGAATGTCCGAACAGGCGGCTGTTAATTTCAGCGAGGGGCAGCACACCGAGGATTTCACCGTTCACTTCCGCCAGCAAAAAATGGGTGCGATGGCCGAAGGCGCGCTTGATTACTTCTGCCCAGCCCGCACGGTGAAAAAAAGTCGCTTCAGGGCAGTCTTGTACAAAAGCATCCCAGCGCGCCGCGTCGCCCGGCTGCATGGGACGCACGGTCATATCGACCGATTCGGGCGGGAGTTTGACCGATGCGTTCATGCCGCATCCCTCATGAATACCCGGTCCACCCGATCCCATTGGAAATCGCGCAACAAGTGCGCAATGCGGCCCTCCATACGATCCAGGTTCACATAATGGCGAAACCGCGTTTTGAAGCCGATACCGGTCTGACGCGGCTGTTCCGGGTCGATTTCCCAGGGATGAAAATAGAACATGCAAGGCTGGCCATCGGTGTTGTTCACGCGCCGCATCAGCCAGCGCGACAGTGCGTAAGGCATCAGGCGGAAGTAGCCGCCGCCGCCGGCGGGCAGGTTGCGCCCGAACAGATGTACGGTGCTGGGCGGGAATTCCTGCAAATCATCGTTCAGCGGGCGGAACGCAAAGCGCGGTGCCTCGGGCATTCCGTAGTGATCGTGCACCACGGGATAAATGCTGGAACTGTAACTATGGCCGGCTTCGCGCAAGGTTTCCAGGGCCCAAAGATTGCGGCTGCCAATGGAGAAACTTGGTGCGCGATACCCACGTACCGCGACACCGCCGATGTCTTCCAGCAGACCTTTGGCACGGGTGATGTCGGCACGGAACTGTTCCGGCGTGAGGTCCGACGCACGTTGATGACCGTAACCGTGGCTGGCCAGTTCGTGTCCATTGTCGACAATGGCGCGCACCAGTTGCGGATAGCGCTCGGCAATCCAGCCCAGAGTAAAAAAAGTGGCATGCGTTTGATGCTCATCAAGCAAGGCGAGTATGCGTGCAATGTTGCGTTCCACCCGGCACGGCTGGCTATCCCAACTGTCGCGCGCGATGTGCGCCGCGAAAGCGGATACCTGAAAGTAGTCTTCTACATCGATGGTCATGGCATTGCGCACGATAGGCCCTTTATGCGACAGCATAATGACGCGCATCCAGCCACTGCGACAAAATCGCGGCGATGCGTATCGCTGCGCGACCATCCCAGTAGTCGGGAATGCGCCCGGCCTTGCCGCCACCATTGAGCACCTCCTCTGCCGCCACCAGTATCTGCTTGCGGTCGGTACCGACGATGGTATTCGTGCCTTCGTCAACAGTAATGGGACGCTCGGTATTGTGGCGCAAGGTCAGGCAAGGCACGCCCAGCGCAGTGGTTTCTTCCTGAATGCCGCCGGAATCGGTCAACACGATGCGCGCATCTTTCATCAGGCCGAGCATTTCCAGATACCCCAGCGGTGGCAGCACCCTGATACCCGGTCGGTCCAGCCACGCCGTCAGGCCGAGACGGTCAATACTGGCGCGGGTACGCGGATGCAACGGAAAAACAAGGGGAAGGTCTGCGGCAATCATTGCCACGGTTTCCAGCAGATTGCCGAGGATGTCGACGTCGTCCACATTGGACGGGCGGTGCAGTGTCAGCACCCCATAGCCTTGCGGTAAAGTCTCACCCAAGGTGACCGCAGCAGGTACTGCGCGCGGCAGATTATGGTGCAGCGTGTCGATCATCACGTTGCCGACAAAATGCACGCGAGCGGCGGCAATGCCTTCGCGCGCCAGATTTTTATGGGCGTCTTTTTCCGTGATGAACAGCAGGTCGGAAATCTGGTCGGTCAGCACACGGTTGATTTCTTCCGGCATGCTGCGGTCGTAACTGCGCAAGCCGGCTTCAACGTGAATCACCGCCACCCCGCGCTTGGCCGCCACCAGTGCACAGGCAATCGTGGAGTTGACATCTCCCACCACCAGGATGGCGGCCGGCTGCTCCTGCTCCAGCACCGGTTCAAAGCGGCGCATGATTTCGGCGGTTTGCACGGCGTGACTTCCCGAGCCGACTTCCAGATTGATGTCGGGATAGGGGATGCCAAGATCGGTGAAGAAGCGGTCATTCATTGCCGCGTCATAATGCTGGCCGGTATGCACCAGTTTGGCATGGATGCCGGCGCCCGCCAAAGCGGTCATCACCGGCGCGATTTTCATGAAATTGGGACGCGCACCTACCACGCACAAAATATCGGTCATGCTGATCCCCGTGTTGCGTTCTATTGATTGGCTTCCGGCGCTTCATTCGCCGGGGGCACACTTTTCTCCGACACCATGAATAGTATCTTGCGTACGATGGGCAACATGCGGTTGAGCGAACGTTCCATCTGCTCGACCCGGTCATTGAGCTGCAGCAAGTCATCGGGTACGCCCTGCCCACCATTGGCGGTGCTGCCATTGCCGCGCAACACGCTCCCGCCTGGCGTATCCTGATGTGCAATTTCGTGACGCAGATCTTCCACCACTTCCTTTACCGCCGCGCTATCGAAAGCAGTCTTTTCTTCCAGAAAACCATACAGCATCAGGCGATCGCAAAAAGTGTTGATACGACGCGGTATGCCGCCGGTAAATTGATAAATGGTCTCGAATGCATCGTCACTGAATGACGGCATGCCCTTCCAGCCTACGGTACGCAGGCGATGCTCGATATAGGCGCGGGTTTCCAGCGCATCCAGCGGCCCCAGGTGGTAGGAAGCGATCACGCGCTGGCGCAGCTGCTGCATGTCCTGGCTTTGCAGGATATTGCGGAACTCGGGTTGGCCCAACAGAAAACTCTGGATCAGCGAACGCTCGTTATTCTGAAAATTCGACAGCATGCGCAACTCTTCCACCGCGCGCGGGGTCAGGTTCTGCGCTTCATCCACGACCAGCAAAGCGCGCTTTCCCTGTTGCGCTGCCGCCTGCAGGAAGCCTTCGAGGTTTTTCAGAATGGCGGATTTGCTGATGCCCTCGTGCTCCAGACCGAACGAGGCGGCGACGCTGCGCAGCGTGTCATCCGCGTCCAGCTGGGTACTCACCAGCTGCGCCGCCACGACATTCTCCGATTCCAGCTGCTTGAACAGGTTGCGCACCAGCGTGGTCTTGCCCGCCCCCACCTCGCCGGTAATGACAATAAACCCCTCGCCCAGCGACAGCCCGTATTCCAGGTAAGCCATTGCGCGTTTGTGGCCTTTGCTGCCAAAGAAAAACCGCGGATCCGGGCTCAGCTGAAACGGTTTGGCGTTAAGGTGGTAATACGCTTCATACATGTGATTGCATCCTAGAAGGTCATATTGACCAGCGCCGTGATGCTGTTTTCGGTGAAGTCATTGCCGGGCAGATTGGAGCTGCGTGCTTGATGGCGAATGAAAACGGAGCCGTTTAATTTGGGCTGGAACTGATGGGTCACGCCGCCCGAAACACTCCACAAGTTGTCCTTGCGATTGCTGGCTGGCACATCAAAACGCGTCAGATTCCCGGTCAGGCTAACCGTCGTGAACGGTGCGAAGCGCCAGTTCCATCCGGCATTGATACCCGACGATTGATCATAAGTCCCTCTGGTCTGCAAATCGCGGCGCATGCGATAGACACCCAGGTTGTAATTGCTCTTGCCCACATTCACGCCGACGCCTGCGGTAAAGTTTTTAAGAATGTAGACTTCGTTGACCAGGCTGAGGTTGGGGGTGACGACTGCTGCAGCCAGTTGACAATCTGCCGGGACCGGAGAGCCGAGCGGGATCGCCACCACAAATCCGGTGGGTGACCCGGTTGCCGGGAAATAGGAATACCCGGCCGGGATGATTTGGCATACATAATATCCTCCCAGCAATGCATAAGACAGGCTGGTGGCGCTGCTGGTAGTGAGGTCCTCGCTGTAACCGGCGCGCCAGGTGGTATGACGGGTGCGTTCGCTCAGGTCAAACGAATAGGTATTGCCAAAATACCGACGTCCATAAGTCGCCGCCACACTGGTACGGGACGTGGGCGTCCAGCTGAATCCCGCATTCCAGAAAGACCCGTCAGTTGAGCCGCTATTCAGGATGACGTAGTTATTACGCTCCACCCCCGCTGTGGCGTTCACACGAAATTTGCGCGTCAGCGCATAACCCAGCGTGGCTGAAGCGCGTTCGAATTTGGTGTCCGCGCTGGACTGGTTGTTGTTCTTGCTGTAGCTGTAATTGAGTCCCCAGAACAAATCATTGAATGATGGGCCGCTGGTCAGCGACCCTGCCACACTATCGGAAACCGTGTTGGAAATACCCTGGCTATTGTAATAAACGCCGCTCTGGCTTACCCGCAAATTGGCGTCGGCAAAGCTGTCGAAACGTTTCCTGATATAAGGGCTGATGCTGTAGGTCCCAACCGTGGTCAGGTTATTGGTCGCGTTGGTATTGCCAAACCCTACCGGTCCCAGCGCATTGATGTTTTGCTGGGAAATCGCCGTGTTTGCATCGAGAAACAGGAAATCCTTCAGCAATTCGGCGTTGGCGCCCGCATTGAGCTGGTGATTGATCGCGTTGTTATTGCTGTTGTTAAGGTAAGTCAGCGATTGCAGCGAGTAATTGGCCCTGACGCGAAGGCGCGCGCCTTCTTTACTGAATTGCACGCCCGGGCGCACCTCGGTAATGAAATCACTCTCCCTGGACTGACCGGAAGGCGCGAGGTTGACGTTATCGGTATAGCGCTCGCTCAAAGTCAGATTCGGTGTGACGGTCCAGTCGGCCGCTACAGCCGGCAAAGCGACTCCGCCCAACACTAGGGTAGGGACGAATACAACTCTCACGCCCAGGCGCGCTGCCGAATTGAGCCGCGACCTATTTTCCGTATGTGCCATAGTATCCGTAGTAGTTATCGTTACCGAGTATCGCGGTCGACTTGTTCAGCACCATGCCAATGACTTCACACGACTCAAGCTGGCTCAGCGCTTCCTTGACAGCTTCCTGCGAGGTTTTTTCTGCTTCTACCACCATCACGATCTGCCCCATGTGGGTGGCCAGAACGCTGGCTTCACTGGTGGACAGCAGTGGTGGGGAGTCAAAAATGATGACGCGATCCGGGTAGCGATTGGCCAGGTCGGCAACCAGCCGGCTCATCGCCGAACTCGCCAGCAACTCGGTGCCATGCTTGTAAGGATGGCCGGCAGTCAACAGGGAGAGTTTGGGGATGTTGGTGCGCAGCATCACCTCCGACAATTCCAGACTTGGATCCTGCAATACATCCAGCAAGCCCTTGCCGGCACGTATCCCGAGATATTCAGGCAGCCGTGGCCGCGCCACGTCGGCATCGACCAACAGCACGGTACGCTCCATTTCCGTTGCAATGCTGATTGCGAGATTGAGAGAACAGAATGATTTGCCTTCCCCGGGCAACGCACTGGTCACCATGATCAAATTGCCGTTCCTGACGGCCGCTCCGCCCTGTCCAAAGGCATTGGCCAGCAGAGGGCGCTTGATCAGGCGGAACTCCTCGGCGACCTGGCTGCGCTCCGCGTCCGGCGTGACGCCGCCCATGCGGGCCAGGCGCTTCAAATCAATCTCAACCTGCATGGAAGTCACACTGGCGCCCATGTCGCTATCAGTTGATGCCGGTGTGGTGGCGGAGGCGGCCTGGACATGTTCACGCTGCATTGCGGCCTCAATCCGGCTGGCATGATTTCCCGCAGCCGTTTTTTCTGCTGCATCTTGCGGCTGCGATACGGCACCATCATGCCCCAGCTTGTTGGCTGCTTTTTCGATAATGCTCATTTATGAACTCCCTGAATCCGACCCCTGCATACAAAATCGCAGAACATTGCAGCGCGCATGCTTGCAACGTAATCGGTGGCCTGTCTCCGAGTTATTGATTGGACGCTCCGCAGTGTTTTCATCCTGATCATCGCGCCATGAACATCTGCAGCGTCAACAGAATGCCGTAGGCGCCAATCAAACTGAAAAATGACAGCGCGTAGGCAATCAAACCTTTGCGTTTCTTTAACTTCACAGCATCGGTCTCGATCCTGGTCACCGAACCCAGCAACGGCAAACCGGTCAGTTCACGCAATACGCGCCTGTCGGTAACGGTGCGGCGCAACTGGCTGACCAGGAAGGCCACTACAATACCTGCGAGTATCCCCACCAGCGGTACCAGCGAAATCAGCAACGGGCGATTTGGCCAGGACGGCTTGAGCGGAACGCGTGGTGGATCGATCACCCGGAAATCGACAACGTCGGTTTTGCTTTCCACTTCTCCGGACAAACTCGCCGTCTCGCTACGCGCCAGCATGGCCGCGTAGTTTTCCTTATACATCCCGTAATCGCGGGTCAGCTGGGTATACTCCGCCTCGACATCGAGCGTGCTATCGACAGCTTTTTTGAGCTGGCTCAAGCGGTTCTGATATTCATCCACCCGCGCCTTAAGCGAAGCCACCGTAGCATCGGCTTCGGCGATAGCGACGGTCAACTGCTGATAGACCGGGTTGAGTGCACGACCATCGCCACTGCTCTTGATGGTTTTGGCTTCCTGTTTTTTCTGCGCTTCCAGTTCCTTGATCAGACGTTTGGTAGACACGATATCCGGATGCAGGTCGGTATAAGTGAGACGCAGGGTATCCAGGTTTTTTTGCAATGCCTGGATACGCGCATCCAGTTCAGGATTGCTTTGCGTCTGTATCGCGGCGGCGGATATCTCCGGCTCTTCATCAGCCAATTGGCTCTTGAGCTGGTTGCGGCGGTCGGTCGCTTCACGCAAATCAAGCTCCGCCTGATGCAACGCAGTCGTGGTTGCGGACAGCTTGGCGTAGTAATCGCCGCCTTCGCCCGGCATCAAACCCATGTGCTTGCGCTTGAACTCTTTCATGGCATTCTCGGTATCGATGAGTTTTTGCTCATAAACCTTGAGTTGCTCATCAATAAATTTGCGCGAAGACGAGAGATCCTTGCGGGATTTACCCAGACTGCTTTCGACGAAGATAGTCAGTAACGCCTGCACCACACGCTTGGCCAATTCGGGATGCTCATTCTGGTATGCAATGGTGTAGAGATTGTTGCCTGTGGCCGATGCCTCCATTTTGATATGGCTGGCCAGACCATCCAGCATCGCTTCAGTCTGTTGCGGCGTCTTGGCCTTGATGTCCATGTCGGTCATGCGCGCCACTTTTTCCAGATTGGGGCGGCTGACCAGGGTACGCGTCATCAGCCGGACCTGCTGATCAATATCGGGCTGGACAGTAAGCCCGCCGAGCAGCGGCTTGAGCAGGGTCTGGGTATCCACATAGACGCGCGCGGAAGCCTCAAACCGGCTGGGCAGGGTATACACCCAGAACCAGCCCGCAATCGAGACGATCCAGGCGACGATGACAATGTACCAGCGACGATGCCAGGTCGCCCGTACATAGCCCATCAACTGGTTTAGCAGTTCATCCATGTTTCCCCCTAGGGTTTTTCAGAAGTTCTTGGCAACTGAAAATTATTATCAGAAAAAGCTTTCCGGGATCACCAGCACGTCGCCCGGGAGGATGGGCACATCGGCACTGATATCACCGCCGTTGACCAGGTCATCCAGACGCACACCCAGACGCTGCTGTTTGCCATCCACGGTGCGCAGGATATAAGCCTTGTTGCCTGCCGCAAAATCGGTAATGCCGCCCACATCGATCATCAGGTCAATCAGACTCATGTGTTCGCGGTAGTTCAACGCTTGTGGCTTGGTCGCCTGACCGATCACCCGAACCTGCTGGCTGAATGGCCCGATACCGCCCGCCACGATCACGGTCACGATCGGTTCCTGAATGTATTTCGACAGCGCTTTTTCGAGATCGCGCGCCAGCTGGGTGGGCGTTTTACCGCTGGCAGGCATATCTTCCACCAGATTCATGGTCATTTTGCCGTCGGGACGCACCGGGAAAGTGCCGGAAACTTCGGGATTGCGCCAGACGAAAACATTGACGCTATCGCCGGGGCCAATCAGGTAATTCCAGTCAGCCTGTTGGGCTGTCTTGGATGGCGCCATTGGATAATTTGTCGTTGCACAGCCTGACAGACCCATCAGCACAGCCAGCAGCATTATCCACCGGAAAGAAATCAGGGGGTTGATTGCGTTCACGGTATTCCTCCCACTTATCAATTAGTTAAAAGTTTCGCCACGCATTATGCCACATGCGTAATTCTTTAATACGTATCGCAAAAGTTAAGTAGATCAAAATACAATCAGGCGAAACCGTAAGCACATTCCAAGCCAAACATCGCCATGCTTAATGTAACAATGAGTTAAATTTTTTAATTTGTTAAATGTGCACTGCCATTTCATCATTACTGACGATATGCGTTACATGATTGACGAAACGCCGACAGATCATTCCAAACAAACCCTTTCGAGCATACCAGCGTGCGATCACCGCGCACATCATCCAAAAGTGATAGTCCGACTGGTATTCACTGCATTCAATCCACACCCTCCACGCTCGCGGTCAGTAAAGCCGCCCGACGCTGCAAACATTGCGGACAATGCCCGCATGGCTTGGCATAACCCAACAGACAGCTATACGTATCGCGTAAATTTATACCCAATTTGATGGCAAGTTCAATCACCTGCACTTTATTCAGTTCAGCCAGCGGCGTGTGTACCGCAATATCGCCCAGGCTGCGCGCCAGGTTATTGAAGCCCTGTACAAACAGCGGCGACGCGCTCGAATAGGCGTCCGAGTCATCGCGATTCAGCGCCAGATGCAGGGAGGTTGCGCCGATTTGCGTGGCATAACTCATCCCCAGCGCCAGCGCGACCAGATTGCGGTGCGGCAGCGGCACATGCAGGCGTTGCGTCTGCCCGGCGCGAAAAGCGTCTCCTACCGCCGCCATGTCCAGCCGCTGCAACGGCACACCCAGCTTGTTGCTGTGAATGCTGGCGGCACGCAACTCCTCGCGGCCGGCACGCTGGCCATAATCGATGAACAGCGCATGCAATGGTGCGCCCTCGCTGTGCTTGAGATGCAGCAGGGTCACGCTATCGATGCCGCCGGAGAGCAGGACAAGTTCGGCCATGGAGAGAATGCTACACTATCCACCCGCAACAGGAGGCACGTGCATGTCTACCGATAGCATCGAGCAACTACAGGCCGAGATACGCCGCTTTGCCGAAGAACGCGACTGGCAGCCGTTTCATACACCGAAAAACCTGGCGATGGCGCTGGCGGTAGAAGCCGCCGAGCTGATGGAACATTTCCAGTGGGCCACGCCAGAACAGAGCCAGCACCCGGACCCGGTCAAACTGGCCGCCATCGGCGAAGAAATGAGCGACGTGCTGATTTATCTGGTGCGTCTGGCCGACGTGCTGGAACTGGATTTGCTCGCCGCCGCGCGCGCCAAGCTGATCCACAACGGGCAAAAATATCCCGCCGAGGCGGCGCGCGGCAACGCCAGAAAATACACCGAACTTACGCAGGACAAGCAGCCATGAGCTACTACAAACACCACGTTTTTTTCTGTACCAATCAGCGCGAAGACGGCGCCCGATGCTGCGGCGCATCCGGCGGGCAGGCCATGCGCGACTATGCCAAAAAGAAGATCAAGGCGCTGGACCTGAATGGCGAAGGCAAATGCCGCATCAACAGTGCAGGCTGCATGGACCGCTGCAGCGAAGGACCGGTACTGGTGGTGTATCCGGAAGGCACCTGGTACACCTACGTGGACGAACAGGATATTGACGAAATCATCGAACAGCATCTGCAGCACGGCCAGGTCGTCGAACGACTGAAAATCTGACGTGAAGCGCTCCAAACTGCGTATCAAAACGGCCGTCGGCAATATCGAAACGCTGGTCAACGATCCCGGCAGCGAACGGCGCGGGCTGGTCTTTATCGCCCACCCGCATCCGCTGCACGGCGGCACGCTGGACAACAAAGTGGTACAGACCCTGGCGCAGACCTGCCACGACGAAGGCTACGTCGCAGTGCGGCCGAATTTTCGCGGCGTCGGCGGCAGCGACGGCGAATACGACGGCGGACTGGGTGAAACCGACGACATGCTGGCCGTCATCGCCTTTGTGCGCGCCCAATACGCCGCGCCGCTGCCGCTCATCCTGGCCGGATTTTCCTTTGGTGCCTACGTTCAGCACCGCGTCGCGCAGCACCTTGCCCACGCCAAACTCATCCTGATCGGTCCGGCGGTGAATATGTACGATTTTGATGCGGTGCCCGCCCACACCCACGTCATTCATGGCGAACACGACGAGCTCGTGCCCCTGGCCGCCGCACAAGCCTGGGCGCAAACCAGCGGCGCGCAGCTCAGCGTGATCCACGACACCGGCCACTTCTTTCACGGCAAGCTGGCCGAACTCAAAGCGGCGGCACTGGCAGCATGCCACTCCTGAGCGCGCGCAATCTGCGCAAACGCTACGGCGACACCGAAGTGGTGCGCGGCCTCGATCTCGACATCCAGGCGGGCGAGTGCTTCGGCCTGATCGGTCCGAACGGCGCGGGCAAGACCACCACGCTGAAAATGCTGCTCGGCCTGATTGCACCCGATGACGGCAGCATCGAAATCCTCGGCGAACCGGTGCCGTTGCGGGGGCGCGAGGCGCGGCTGCGCATCGGGGTGGTGCCGCAAATGGACAACCTCGATCCGGATTTTTCGGTGCGCGAAAATCTGCTGGTGTATGGCCGCTACTTCGGCATTGCCGACAGCGTCATCCGCGCGCGCATCCCCGGCCTGCTCGAATTCGCCGGGCTGACCAGCAAGGAAAACGCCCGCATCACCACACTGTCCGGCGGCATGAAGCGGCGCCTGACGCTGGCGCGCGCGCTGGTCAACGACCCCGAGCTGATCGTGCTGGACGAACCCACCACCGGTCTCGATCCGCAGGCACGTCACGTCATCTGGCAGGGCCTGCGTCGCCTCATCAGCCAGGGCAAAACCATTTTGCTGACCACGCATTTCATGGAAGAAGCCGAACGTCTATGCGACCGGCTGGTGATACTCGACCACGGCACGGCGATTGCCAGCGGCAGTCCGCGCGACATGATCGCCGCCGAAATCGAGCCCAGCGTGATGGAAATCTATGGCGAAACCGTGGCGGACTGGGGCGCACAGCACGGCCACACACTGTGCGAACGCTTCGAGATCACCGGTGAAACGCTGTTCTGCTACACGCGTGATTGCGACCGCGTGCTGGACCAGCTGCGCGCCCAGCACAGCTTGCGCTACCTGCACCGTCCCTCCAATCTGGAAGACGTATTCCTGAAATTCACCGGACGGGAGTTGCGCGATTGAATAACCGGCACAACTTCGCCGCGCCGCGCCTGTCGCTGCGCTTCATCCCGGTGTGGCGACGCAATTTTCTGGTGTGGAAAAAGCTCGCCGGATCGAGCATTCTCGGCAATCTCGCCGACCCCATGCTCTATATGCTGGGCTTTGGCTACGGCCTCGGCAGCCTGATGCCGGAAGTCGGCGGCGCCCGCTACATCACCTTTCTGGCGGCCGGCACGGTGTGCTACTCGACCATGAACAGCGCCACCTTCGAGGTGCTCTACTCCGGCTTCTCGCGCATGCATGTACAAAAAACCTGGGATGCCATCCTCAACACACCCCTCAATCTGGACGACGTCATGCTGGCCGAGTTGACCTGGGGCGCGTCGAAAAGCCTGCTGTCCGGACTCGCCATCCTGGCGGTGATCTGGGGCATGGGGCTGCAGCAAAGCTGGCTGCTCAGTCTTTGGGTACTGCCGGTGGTCATCCTGATCGGCCTGACCTTTTCCGCAATGGGACTGGTAATGACCGCGGTGTCGCCCAGCTACGATTTTTTCATCTACTACTTCACGCTGGTAATCACACCGATGGTGCTGCTATGCGGGGTGTTCTACCCGGTGGACCGGCTGCCTGATTTTCTCCAGATAGCCGCTGCCTGGCTGCCGTTGTCGCACGCCATCGACCTGGTACGCCCGTTGATCCTTGGCCGCATCCCGACGTATATTGCCGGACATGTGGCGGCGCTCGCCACTTGGGGCCTGCTGAGTTACTGGCTGGCGCTGGGGCTCACCCGACGTCGACTGCTCAAATAGCACGGCCACGCCTGATCCTTGGGCAATGATATAAACTGTTCGAACAACGAAAACACAGGAGGCTGAAATGGATATTCCGCAACGTGATGGGGATGGCTATCTGACCGACATGAGCGCGTGGACGCCGGAAATCGCCCGCGCGATGGCCGCAGCTGACGACTTTGAACTGTCCGATGTGCAGTGGGAGCAGATCATGAAAGCCCGCGAATATTACGAGGAATGCAACTCGGTGCCGCCGGTCCGGAAATTCGCCAAATACATCGAGATAGACCAAAAAGAACTGTTCAAAATCTGGATGACCGGCCCGATGAAACCCATCACCAAATACGGTGGCCTGCCCAAGCCCACCGGCTGCGTTTGATCTGTCGGGGCCACCCCGCTAACGCCGCAACGCGTCCAGAAACCGCTGCCCCGCCTCAGCCAATGAAAACACTCACACGGTTCCGACATTCGCCTGACCGATGACACGAACGGCGAGGCCGCCCAGTTCCGCCGAAGTCTCGACCTGCAGATCCAGCCGGTGCACCGCTGCGATGCGTCGCACGATCGACCAGCCCAGTCCGCTGCCGCTCTCACTGCTGCCAGGTACTCTGAAGAACCGCTCACCCAACCTGTTCCGGTCGGCCTCGGCCAGACCCGGCCCACTGTCTTCAACGCTCAACACGACACGCCCGGCCTGCCGCTGCACGCTCACCTTCACTTGCGCTGACGCCGGGCTGTATCTCACTGCGTTGTCGACCAGATTGCGCACCAGAACCGTGAGCAGCGTCTCATTGCCTGGAACGCTGCAGGACTCAGTAGCTTCGAATTCCAGCGTTTGATGTTTGGCAAGCGCTTTCGGCACCAGTTCGGCCACGACGCGTTGGGTCAACGCGCTCAGATCGACGTCCGCCATGGCGGGGGCCGCAACGGCTTCCAGCCTGGACAAGGTCAGCAATTGCTCCACCAGTCGCGTGGCGCGATCGCAGCCCTCCAGCGTGTTTTTAAGCGCGTGTGTGCGCCGCGCATCGTCGGTTTCTCCCAGCGCCACTTGCGCCTGGGCGCGGATAGCCGCGATCGGCGTGCGCAGTTCGTGCGCGGCATCTGCCGTGAAGCGGCGTTCGGATTCCAGCAGCGTGCCAATGCGCTCGAACAGACCGTTCAGGGCGTTGACCATCGGCGCCATCTCCGAGGTTATGCCGTCGAACGCGACCGGATGCAGTGCCTGCGGTTGGCGCTCAGCCAGTGCACGCCCGAGCCGGCGCATGGGTGCGACGCCGCGGTATACCGCCCACCACACCGCCAACGCCAGTAGCGGCAGCGCCACGACCATCGGCCACAGCGTGCTGCGCAGCACGGCCCACAGAATCGAGTCCCGCGAACTCGCCTGCTCGCCCACGTACACCTGCACGTCGCGCTCGGCCCCGTAGGCCGCAAATACACGCCACGCAATGCCTTTGATCTGCACTGTCGCGAAGCCGGTCTTGATGTCCTTGCCGGATTCGACCATTGGTGTGACCGGCGCGTTGGCCGAGCGCAGCACCAGGCGACCCTCGTGGAAAACCTGGAACGCCACCTTGGGCGCATAACGGTGCAATGTGGGCGTATCAATGCCGGGGCCGTCGTCCTCTACCTCGCGCGTCTGCTGCACCACCAGCAGCGCAGCCGCCTGTGCCAGGTGGCTATCGAGCAGCTCGTCGAGCTCGTGGCGCGCGTCAAACCAGGTCTTCGCCGCGGTGACCAGCCAGACGCCCACCACCACGGCGAGTACCAGCGCGAGCAGCCGGCCTTGCAGCGAACCAGACGGTTTGATCATGATTTCGGTAAGTCGCGCAGCAGAATATAGCCGACGCCGCGCACGGTCTGGATCAGTGCAGCGCCAAGCTTGCGTCGCAGATTGTGGATATGCACCTCGACAGCGTTGCTTTCCACCTCCTGGCCCCAGCTGTAGAGATGCTGTTCGAGCTGTTCACGCGAGAGTACACGGTCGGCGTTGAGCATGAACGCGTGCAGAAGGTCAAACTCCCGCGTCGACAGCATGACGGGCTCGCCCGCCTGTCGCACGGAGCGGGCCGCCGGATCGAGAACGACATCCTGCACGGTCAGGCACTCCTGCGGCTGGCCGTGTGCACGACGAATCAGCGCGCGCAGCCGTGCGGCAAGTTCGTGCAGATCCACCGGCTTGACCACATAGTCGTCGGCGCCGACGTCGAGTCCGCGGATACGGTCGGGCACTGCGTCACGCGCGGTCAGCACCAGCACCGGCAGCGTGACGCCGGCGCGGCGGACGGCAGCCAGCACCTCCATGCCATCCATCAGCGGCAGCCCGAGGTCGAGCACCGCGGCCGCATAAGGCTGGGCGCGCAACTCGCGCTCTGCGGCCTCGCCGTTGCGCACCCAGTCCACCTGGAAACCGAGCTGCCGCAGACCGGCGCGTAGGCCGTCACCTAGCAGCGGATCGTCTTCGGCGAGCAGGATATGCATGGCGTGGATTGTCTCATGAAGCATGCTCAGCGATCATGCTTCCCGACCGTTGCCGATGCCGAGGTCCGGTCGGCGAAGCCAGCGCCCGACGGTGCGCTTTGCCACTGCGTCCACCAAAAACCCAGCACCGCCACCAGCATCAACACGGCCACGCTGCGCCAGGGGCGGCGAATACCTTGCTCCGGCAGGCCCGGCTTGCGCCCGTTGATCATTGAACCCACCAAATTCTCCCGGTGCAGCCAGCTGCTGAGCAACACACCGGCAACGTGCACGCCGATGACAGCCAGCATCACGTTGGCTGCCGCCTCGTGCACCTCTTCCAGCCACTCGCCTGCGATGTCGTTGTAGGTGGCCCAGCCCGATGCAGTGACGGCCAGTGTCAGGCCCAGCAGGGCCACGATGGCCAGCGCACCGGCCGGGTTGTGACCTGTGTAGTGCTCGGGCTGGCCGCGCAGCAACGCACCGAGATAGCGCGCCACCGCCCTGGGGCCGCGCACGAAGGTCGAAAAGCGCGCATAACGGGTACCCATCAGGCCCCAGACAATGCGAAAGCCCACCAGACCCGCCATCGTGTAGCCCAGCGACACATGCAGCAGCCGCCAGCGCTCGCTCTCGGCGGTGAGATAGGCACCGGCAAAACTCAGCACCATGAGCCAGTGGAAGACACGAACCGGAACATCCCAGACCAGGATTTTGCGGCTTCCCGGTGCGTTGACAGGGGTGTTAGCGGGGGATACGGACAAATCGTTCATTGAAATCTCCTTGGTCGGATCGGGTATGGCAGGCGGCACAGTTGGAAGCGCTCTTTACTGACGGCCGCTTCCAGGCAGCCGCGGGCACCTCGTCGTGCTGGCGGACGAACCACGCCGAACGGGTGATGCGATCCTCTGGGGGCGCTTCGCGCACGCGCCCATAAGTGCCGGCGTAGGCGGTGAGCCAAGTCGCGAGTTGCTTCACCGTTGCCGGATCAAGTGAGGCATCCGTGCCGTAATGGTGCGGCAGGGTGTGCATCACCCGCTGCCAGGAGGCAGCCGGCAGCATGCCGGGCGGGTAAGCCACGTGGCAGGCGGCGCATTCCTGCTGATACTTGGGCAACAGCGGCACCCGTGCAGCGCGCTGTTCGTCATCGGCTGCGGCCGGGTGGTTGATAGCGATGGCGACGAGCAAGCCAAACAGCGCTTGTTGGGCATGGGAGCGAAGTCGAAACGGCATGGCGGATTCTCCTGATAGCGTGGATGAAGTGCGGCGCATCATGGCTTGAGCGTCAGCAGCCAGCTCAACACGTCCGCCTTCTCGGCGGCAGTGCATTCGCGGCCCACGACGTCATTGCAATTGCGGCGGAACCATTTCTCGGTCCTGGCCGCGTCGGTGAAGCGCTCGGGGTTGAAGGCCGGCGCCAGCGCGCCGATGGTCTTACCGGTCGACGCATGCTTGCCGGTCTTGGTGGGCACTGCGCCATGGCACGAGGCGCAACCCCATTCGCGGCCGTGGTGGGCGGTGAAGAACTGCTGGCCACGGGCAGGCACGGCAGGCGAACCGGCCTGGGCGGTATAGCCAGACAACAATGCCGACGGGGTGGCCGCCTGGGCGACAGGCGCGAGAGCGGCAGCCGCCAGCCCGACGGCGGCGATAGATCGAAGCAGGGATTGATGCAGGGATAATAGATTCATGGCAACTCCTTTGTTGCCATGTTGCGGCCGAAAGCTTAAGGCTTTCTTAAGCGGGGCTGTGCGTCCCCGGACTCGCTCAAGCTGCGGTGGCTAGCGGCTTGTCGGACTGAAGGTTGGTGTCACCCTCAGATGCATCGCACGCGATGCAGCTGCCGGACACGGGCATGTTACAGCGCGTCGCGAAACCGCTGCCCCGCCTCAACCAGTTCGGCCTTGAGCGCAGCACGGCGGTCCACATCCTCGCCGCAAGCCTCGTCCAGCAGCCGCAAGGCATCGGCTTCAAAGGACGCAAACGCCACCCGCACCTTATCCGGATCGAGCTGCCGCGAATGTTGCGCTGGTGTCGCCGGCACCGGCGCGCCGATCGGCCGCAACACCGCATAACGCGGGATCACGCGCTGACCACTACCGTCCTCTGCCGCGGCTAGCAGCGGGCTGATTTTGGTATAGGCCTTGCCATCGAATTCGAACTGCGCGCCGAGCGGGATATGGGGGAATTTCATGGTTTACACTCTCGTCATCAAGAATTGCGCATCAATACAATAACCATATGCTGTATGCATACTGCATACACACCTTCTGATGCCACATAGAAGTCAATATTCTCATTTCGAGAGGGAGAGATACAGAGCGGTCTTATTCGTATCTGCCGGTCTTGAAGCGATTGCGCGCATACAGGCCAGCGCGGGCGACAAGCAAGCCCGCAGCATTGCAGAAGCATTAAGCCCGACCCTGCGCGCGGATACACCAGCAAGCATCGATTTGCCGGTAATCAAGGGGCGCAAGGGCGAAGCAGCGGTTGTGGTGCCTTCCATCAGCGGCTCGCGCGCGCAACTGGCCCAGATCAGCCCGGAACAGGCCGGGCAGGGCGAAGCAAAAAGAGTGTCCGGCAAACGCGTGACGAAGAAACAGGTAGCCACCAAAAAAGCCAAACCCGTGAGTAATGCACAGCGGATTGACGATGCGCTTGCTGCGCTGGAGAATTTGAGGACTTGATGATCAGGGGTGTTCGCCTGTCCCGCTGGCACTGAGATCAGTAGCGATCTCCCGAAACTGTTCCAGCGCCGCCTCCAAATCCTCCACAATCTCCGCCGCAATCACTTCCGGCGCGGGCAAGTTGTCGGAGTCGGACAGTGATTCATCCCTGAGCCAGAAAATGTCCAGGCTGGCCTTGTCGCGGTTGATCAGTTCTTCGTAGTCGTAGGCACGCCAGCGGCCGTCGGGGTTGTCTGCCGACCACGTTGCTTTCCGGTCATGCCGGTTTTCCGGGTGGTAGCACTGCACAAACTCGTCGAGGTCCGCCCGCTTCAAGGTGCTGGTCTTGAGCGTGAAGTGCATGTTGGTGCGCAGGTCGTAGATCCACAGCTTGCGGGTCCACGGGGTCTCACTGGCGGGCTTCTTGTCGAAGAACAGCACGTTCGCCTTTACGCCCTGGGCGTAGAACAGGCCGGTGGGCAGGCGCAGCAGGGTGTGGACGTCGCAGTCGTGCAGCAGTTTGCGGCGGATGGTCTCGCCTGCCCCGCCTTCGAACAGCACGTTGTCCGGCAGCACCAGGGCGGCGCGGCCGTTCTGCTTCAACAGCGTCTTCACGTGCTGGACGAAGTTGAGCTGCTTGTTCGAGGTGGTGGCCCAGAAGTCGTCGCGCTCAACGGTGTCGCACTCCTTGCTGACCTTGCCCTCCTCGCCCACGATGGTCGTGCTGCTCTTCTTGCCGAAGGGCGGATTGGTCAGCACCACGTCGAAGCGCTCGCCGGGGTCGGCGGCCAGCGAATCGCCCACTGCAATCGGTAACGTAGAAGCGGCGTCTCGCCGCTTTTCATCGTCGTCCAAGCGGCGGGACGCCGCTTCTACACTCCCGATGCCGTGCAGCAGCATGTTCATCGCGCACAGCCGGGCAGTGGCCTGCACCAGTTCCCAGCCCTTGAAGCTTTCGCCGCGCAGTTTCTTCTTCTCCGCCGAGGTCATGTTGGGGTAGTGCTTAACCACATAGTCGTGCGCCGCCAGCAGAAAGCCGCCGGTGCCGCAGGCCGGATCGGAGATGGTCTCGCCGGGCCCGGGCGCCATGGCATCGACAATCGCCTGGATCAGCGGGCGCGGCGTGAAGTACTGGCCCGCGCCGGACTTGGTGTCCTGTGCGTTCTTCTCCAGCAGGCCCTCGTAGGCGTCGCCCTTCACGTCGGCGCTCATCGACACCCAGGTTTCCTTGTCGATCAGGTCCACGATCAGCCGCCGCAGCTTGGCCGGGTCCTGGAACTTGTTCTGCGACTTGGTGAAGATCAGGCCGAGCAAGCCTTTCTGCTTGCCCAGCTCCTCCAGCGTGTGGCGGTAGTGGTCGAACAGTTCGTCGCCGTCCTTCTTCAGCAGGCTGGGCCAATCATAGCCGGCAGGCACCGGGCTCTTCTGGTTATAAGGTGCCCGGCTCCGCTCGTCGGCCATCTTCAGGAACAGCAGATAGGTGAGCTGCTCGACGTAGTCGCCGTAGCTCATGCCGTCGTCGCGCAGGACGTTGCAGTAGTTCCAGAGTTTTTGGACGATGGTTGCGGTGTTCATATGTCTTTATTTTTCATGCTTATTACGAATCTGATCCGCCTCTATGTGATTTTGGCTGATTGCCTCGCGTTCAAAATTCTCAAACTTCAGGCGGTTGAATCCGTCGGGGTTTTGTTCACAGTGATAGAAATAGTGTTTCATCCTGAGGTCTTTTTCCGTTCTCTCTTTCTCCCGTTGCGTAGGCTTCAGCCAACCCATCGTCTTGGCAAGTTTGTAGAGACCCACTGTGATGCTGATACCTGCCAGAACATATCCAACCCAGGCTACACCCACGCTCACAATCTCAATAAGCAGAGGAACACCGGCCAGCAGAAAAACTATCATGCGGATGCTTCTTCCCATCGTACGAGTATCGCGCAAGGCATTTTGACGAACCGCCTCTTGCAAGCGAAATGGCACACCCTCATAAACACGCGCCAAATAATCTGCATTCATCTGTTCAGATGGCAGTTCATCGTCTTTAAGCAAACCCCACCGCTGAGTCATTTCACCCGTATGCAAATCGACGTAGCCCATAAGATTGGATTGATCAGATTCAGTCGAGATATGAATGAGGTCATCCTTAGCATCGAAGGAAGACACCATCACTGGAACGCGGAAACGCGACAGCCAGCTTTGTAGCTCGTTCTCCATTGCATTTTTCACGATGGCACGATCGAAATCGTGGTCGAGAAAAGTAAGTTGAACAATGGCAAACGGGAAACGTGCATCAGCAGGCCGGTAGCTTACGTAGTAGTTTCCACGGTGTTCCTTGATCTCGTCACGAAACACCCTTTGATCATCGGCAATACTGTTCAAGGATTCATTCACTGCCTTCAGCACCTGAGCGCCTACAGCGACGAAGGCGGCACATATGGAACCCCCTCATCACAAGCCTTCCTGACCACTTTCTTAAGCAAATCTGCAAAAGAGATCGCTCCGCTAAGAACACTCATCAAATGCGTTCCATCCAGCATCACCACGCGCAACTCACCGAGTTTCGCTAGAGCATCTGCTGCCCCGGCCGTATAGCCCTGCACCGAGATGAACACACCTCTTACGTCCACGTGTACACCCTGGCACTTGCCATGAAAATCTCTCAACTCTTTGGGCTCGGAAGGCACTTTCTTCCAGCGCGCCTCAACCATGTACGTATGCGGCCCGTATTCAAAGGAAATATCGATTTGTTCACCCACCCGCTCAATCGAGTGTCTCGGCGAAAGTCCTTCAGCCTTTAATAACTCGACGATTAACAGTTCAAAATCGCGCCCGCGCTTATGCGGGTCGCTAGCACCGTGCATTTCTAGAAATTGATTCTGCAGGCGTGCCACGTCCGCCGGTTTTCTTTCGGGACGAACCCCCTTGCTAGCCGACTCCTGCTCTTTCCTCATTTGCCATTCACGTCGCGCCTGCTCTTCTTCTTTCTTTTGTTGCCTGTCTCGCTCGAACTGCTCCCTCAAAAGTGCAAGGGTTTGATTGGCTTTGGGTGATGCATCTGGAAATACGCCTTTGACCAAAGCGTCAAAAATCGATGTCAGCAGATGAATTCCCGCATCACCTTTTGCCTCTATTAACTGCAGCATTTCTTGAACAACAAATCTCTTCGGAGCTCGCTCATACGTTCCCTTGCGCGCTTCGGCAAGTGCGCGAGCTCTTGTAAGAAACGCAGCTTCAACGCCGCACCGTCGCACGAACGTGTCAAAGTCCCTATGTGAGTAGAACACCTCTGCCAGTGCATCCTCCATCAATTTGAGTGCAGTTGGGTTGAATCGATTAGCCATGGGTGCGCATTTCCATTGCAGATACAGCGGAAGTTTCTTGATGAGGCTTGCCAGAGAATGCACGGCTAAGGATTGACTGGCGGAGGCGCTCGGCGCGCTGGAGGTTGGCATTGACCTGGGCTTCTGCTTCGTCAGTGGTAGAAAGTCGGCGTTCTACTTCAGCGACGATCTGGTGCTGTTCAACTAACGAAGGAATAGCGACAGTGGCATATCGCGCGTCCTCTAAGTTCAATGTTTTCCGAGCAACCTCATGGGACTTCGCTGTCATCTCAGCGATTTTCTTTGGGTTCCGAAACCAGATTTCGACCCAGTGCGGATCAATAGACTCGGCTATCGGCAAAACACCAACAGCGCGGGCAACATTGGCACCAGCAAGACTGGACGGAACAACGGCTGTACGGCCGATCGCACCCACAAGAGTTATCAGAACTTCTCCACCAGCCAGCTTGGTCCGTGGATAAGCCTCAGCAATTGCTGGGGCGATTACTTTCAGGCCAGGGCTCTCGATACGGCCATCGTTGATGTCGCCGACCCGCACGAAGAGCACCCCTTCGTTTAAGTCATCACCCGGCTGCAAGACGCCATATGCGCAAGGCCGGTTAGCGGGGTTCAACTGCTCGACTGTCGCCCACACCCACCCTTCCGGCAATTCGGGCAGGTCGGTGGTGTCGGGCGCGGCGGGTTCTTTGTATTTGCCCTTGCCTTGCCACTGGCTGCGGCGGGTCACGAGGATGCGTTGCAGGAGTTGGGCACCGGTTTCGTAGGTGGCAGCGGCATCTTGCCGCTGATTCAAGCGGCGGGACGCCGCTTCTACGCGTTCGGCTTCGGTTTCGACGAGGCGGCCTTCGACGGCGGCTTTGAGGACGGCGGCTTTGTAGCGCTTGAGGTTGGCCTTGACGCGCTTGAGGTTGGCGACGGCTTCGTCGAGGCGGGAGAATTGTTTTTCGATTTCCACGACGATGCGTTTTTGTTGGTCGAGGGGTGCAACGGGAATCTCAAAGCGAAGCAGTCGCGACGTTTCCAGGCTATTAACAGTCGTCCCCTGTTTTGAACAGGTATTCAAAATTGTCTGGTTAAACGCACGCAAAGCCCAAGCCACATACTCGGCCAAGATGCCCTCATTAGGTATCAGCGCCTTGAGATCTTGGTTGACAGTGACGGGTACAGTCGTAACAGCTACCGGTAACGTATGCCGCAAGATTCCGCTTCGGGTGACCAACAAGATTGAGCCAGCCGGTATCAGATTCGCAGCGGACGCGGAGACTGCCTGCTCGGTGATGTGGTCTTCGCTGTCGTGAATGCGCTCGGTCTTCATGTCCTTCGGCGAAACCCAGGGGATAGAGCCAGTTTCCCAGTAAGCTGGTATCGCCTTGGATGGCGTTCCTCCGCCAACCCATGAGCCCAGTTCCTTGAGCGGCAGCATTCTCCAAGCAGCCGCAGCTTCCTCATGGTGGGTTACGGCCTCCGGCCTAACCCACCCTACGGGGTCGGAGCTTACCCGGTATTCCCCTCGCATCTCTTCAACCTTCAACGTCTCGCCCTCGGTTTGTTCAGCGGGGTGCAAGAGATCGTCCGGCGCAACCTTGTTCGTGGCTTCGTGCTCGCGTTCCCAGACGAGTTTGGTCAGGGCAATATCGTCAAGCTGGTCCAGCTTGGCTTCGCGGGAGACGGCAGCGGGCTTGCGCGTGCTCACCCGTACACCTCGTCATGGCTGCCGATGTCGAGCAGCAGAATTTCGTGCTCGGTGATTTGCAGCGTCAGGGTGATGCGGTAACTGTAGGTGAGGCTGACGGCCTGCATGCCCTGGAGTTTGCCGGTCAGGGGATGCAGACGCAGGCCGGGCTCAAAAGGGTCGGTGCGTAGTTGCTCCATCGTTTCTACAAAGCGAGGTCGTAGATCGGGGTGCTTGGCCAGGAACTTGCGCACACGACGGTCGAAGAAGGCCGTGGTGGCCAGGGTCCAGCTCATGCGGCCGGTTCGCTGTCCAGGTGCTGCATCAGGGCTTCGACGCTGTCGTGCCGGGTGACGCGGCCAGCCTTGGCATCCTCCAGCGAGGCCTTGATGCGGGCCAGGGCGGCTTCTTCCTGGGACTCGATCAGTTCGCTGTAGCGCTCTTCGGTCAGCACGACATATTGGGGGCGATTGTTCTTGATGATGTGCACCGGGCCTTGCGCCAGGGCTTCATCCACGGCGGCGATGCCGCGACGCTTGATTTCCTGTGCTGGGACGATGTTCATGTTTAACTCCAATACTCAAAACAGTACTCATTAAAGCACTATATCCGGTATCCGTAAAGCCAAAGATTATCCCGAGGGACTCGCTGCAGAACTTGTAAGCGGTGCTTACAGGTTGGCAGGCTCACGTTGCGCTATGCCGCCAGGCTTTCGTTCAATTGTTCAATAAGCGTATTCAGTTCATCGCCAAAGAGCTGATGCACCTTGCCCAGCCCGCCCTCCTGGGCGAAAGGTGCGTATTCGAAATCATCCGGCTCGATGCCAAGGTTGGCAGCGATGTGGTCGCGGATCATTTCCAGCCATTTCATCTGTTCAGTAGTAAAGCCCGTAGAAGCGGCATCTTGCCGCTTTGTTTCAGCCAAGCGGCGGGACGCCGCTTCCACCCATGCTTTGAAGTTGGCATTGACCCGCTCGGGGAAGGGAACGAGTTCGTTGTCCTGGTGGATGGCGAAGCGCACCAGCGAGACCAGGTCGGTGAGGATGCGTTTGCCGCTGGCGCCTTTGGCCTTGCTCGCTTCCAGCGCGGCGTAGGCCTGCCAGAGCTGGGATTCGTTCCACAGGTAGGGCGGCTTTTCGATGGCGTCGGCGAGTTCCTTCACCGCCTCGAAGGTGAGGCGCTGTTTGTAGGGCTTGGCGTAGAGGATTTGCAAGGCGGTGATTTCGTCCTTGTGGTCGGCGATGAATTGCTCGAAGGATTGCACGAGGCCACGGGCGCGGTCGAGGGCAGCCTGGCTGAAGCCGGCTTCGATGACCTGGTCCTGGCTGACGTGGTCGATGGTGAGTTCGTTTTTGGCTTTGATGTCGAGGATGAGCTGGCGCAGGGTGGGGTCACATAGGGGTTTGGCGGCGAGTGTCCGCGCCTGCTGCATCGCCGTGGAAGCGGCGTCTCGCCGCTTGACCGCCGCGCTCAATTCGTATTCGGAATGCCGCTGTATATATTGCTCAATGCGAAACAGTTCTTCGGACGTGCGTACGATACGGTCGTAGGATTCTTTTTGCCAGATTGAGATCGCGCCTTCCGGCAAGCGGCCGGACGCCGCTGCTAACTGCAATATCTGTTTGGCCGTGTAGCTTTTCCAGCTATGCAGGATTTCGGAGAGTTCGTGCCCCGGCAGTGGCGTGACGATCACGTGGACATGGTTGGCGGCCACCACATATTTTCCGAGCCGGTAGCGCTCTCCGTCGAAATGCCACAATGCCGTCTCCATCAGCTCGCGCGCTTGAGGGTTTGCCAGAGCGCAGCTTCCCACACCGGCGTCCAGCCAGGACTCGATGCGGGCGGAAAAGCGCTCTGTATAGTCGGTTTCCTGTGCGGCTGACCAGGGGCGTGGGTTGCGCGTCAGCCAGTCGGCACGCGCTTCCCGCCAGGCGATGAGACGTTGTCTGGGTAGCGAATCCGCCAGACGGAAGGTGACGAAATAGCTGGCCTCATCCTGCCGCCAGTGCGGAAGGTTGGCGCGCTGCATCTCGATAGGAGCGTTGGGGTCGAGGAAGCCGTATCCCGCGTAATCGTCAGCGGTTTCCATTGGTAAGTATGGCAAGCGGCGGGACGCCGCTTCTACGGGATCGGGCGAAAGTGCAGCTACCAACTGGTGGGCCAGATCTTTGAGGCCGAGGCCGCCGCTTGCTACTCGAATCTTCGCGTCGTCTTCGGCGCTGATGCGGTGTTCCATTCTTGCCAAACGGCCGGCGATGCTGGTGATGACGTCGTCTTCGGTGTTGCCGAAGGCGACGGCTTGCAGCAGGCGCTCGAAGCTGACGCTGGGCTTTTTCTCCATGGGGCGGGCGTCGGTCTTGTCCTGCTCGCATACGCCGACGGCGTCGACGATGACAAAGTGGTCCTTGGCCGTGGCGTCTGGCGTGACGGCCCTGAGGTCATCGGGATTGATGACGCGCACGCCGCGGCCTTTCATCTGCTCGAAGAAGCCGCGCGATTTGACGGCACGCATGAAGAAGACGATTTCCACCGGCTTGATGTCGGTGCCGGTGGCGATCATGTCGACGGTGACGGCGATGCGTGGGTGGTAGCTGTTGCGGAAGGCGGAGATGAGTTCCTTGGGCGTGGCGCCGGTGGTGCGGTAGGTGATCTTCTGGGCGAACTCGTTGCCCTTGCCGAATTCCTCGCGCAGGATTTCGACGATGTTTTCGGCGTGGTTGTCGTCCTTGGCGAAGATCAGGGTCTTGGGCACTTCGGTGCGGCCGGGGAAGATTTCGCTGAACAGTTTGTCGCGGAAGGTGCGCACGATGGTGCGGATCTGGTCCGGGGTGACGACGTCGCGGTCGAGCTGGTTAGGGTCGTAGGCAAAGTCGTCGTCGAGTTCTTCCCAGCGGGTTTTGCGGGTGTCGCGTTCCTGCTTTTCCACGTAGTAGCCAGCTTCGACCCTGGAGCCGGCCTCGGTGATGGCGGTCTTGATGCGGTAGACGTCGTAGTTGACGTTGACGCCGTCGGCCACGGCCATTTCGTGGTTGTATTCCATCACCAGGTTCTGGTGGAAGAAGCCGAAGGTCTGCTTGCCCGGCGTGGCGGTGAGGCCGATGAGGTAGGCGTCGAAGTATTCCAGCACCTGCGCCCACAGGTTGTAGATGGAGCGGTGGGCCTCGTCGGTGACGATGATGTCGAAGGTTTCGATGGGGATGGCCGGGTTGTATTCGATGGGCGGCACTTTTTTGTAGATGCCGTCGAAGCCGGTGGCCATCATGTCCTCGTCCTCATCCGCCAGCTCGCGCCCCTTGAGCATGAAGTACAGACGCTGAATGGTGCAGATGCAGACGCGGGCGGTGGTGTCGATCTGGTTGCCCTGCAGGCGCTGGACGATGTATTCCTCGCTGAACTTGAAGTTGTTGTAGGGCGAGACGTATTGCTGGAATTCCTTGAGGGTCTGGTCGGCGAGGTTGCCGCGATCGACCAGGAACAGGATGCGCCGCGCCCCTGCGAACTTGATCAGGCGGTAGATGAAGGAAATCGAGGTGAAGGTCTTGCCCGAGCCGGTGGCCATCTGGATCAGGGCGCGCGGGCGGTTTTCCTTCAGGGAGTTTTCCAGGTTGCGGATCGCCGTGATCTGCGCGGGCCAGAGGCCTTCTTCCTTGAGCGGCGGCATGGCTTGCAGGCGGGCGAGAAAGGTTGAGGCAAGATCGCCAGCGCTGCCCTCCCCCGGCTGCGCGGCGGGCGCATAGTTCAACCAGTCGGCCAGCAGTTTGGGCTGATGGAAGGCGAACACCGGACGCGAGCGCGGCGTGGGATCGAGGCCGTTGGTGAAGCGGGTTTCGATTCCGGTGGACTGGTAGGAAAACGGCAGCGGGTTACGCCAGCGCGGCAGACCGGCGGGCAGGCCCTTGGTGTATTTGTCGGACTGGGTTTCGACGCCGGTGAGGGTGACGCCTTCCTTCTTGGCCTCGATGACGCCTGCCGCCTTGCCGTCCACATACAACAGATAGTCGGCAAAGCCGTAACCGGGCAGCGGGAATTCGCGGATGGCAACGCCACGCGCGGCATGGATGCTGGCCGCAGCGGCATCGCAGACAAGCCAGCCTGCCGCATGCAGCAACTGGTCGATTTTTTCCCTGGCTTGTTGTTCGGGCTGCGGCATTGGTAGGGCGGGTATTGTTATTCCGCAATCATCGCACAATCGGCAAGCGCCGGCATTATGTTGTCACCCCCTGCGCCTGCTGATCCGCATGATAGCTGCTGCGCACCATCGGCCCGCAGGCCGCGTGCTTGAAGCCCATTTCGGCGGCGGCGGCCTCGAACACGGCAAACTGCTCCGGGGTGACGTAGCGGGTGAGCGGGATGTGGTGGCTGGAGGGTTGCAGGTACTGGCCGATGGTGAGCATGTCGACGTCGTGGGCGCGCAGGTCGCGCATGACTTCGAGCACTTCGGCGTCGGTTTCGCCGAGGCCGACCATGATGCCGGATTTGGTGGGGATGTCGGGGTGCTGCGCCTTGAAGTCCTTGAGCAGTTGCAGGGAATGGGCGTAATCGGAACCGGGGCGGGCGGCCTTGTACAGGCGCGGCACGGTTTCCAGGTTGTGGTTCATCACGTCGGGCGGGGCGCTGCCTAAAATATTCAGCGCAATATTCAGCCGCCCGCGAAAATCCGGGGTGAGGATTTCGATGCGGGTGTTCGGCGCGGCCATGCGTACGGCGCGGATGCACTCGGCAAAATGCCCGGCGCCACCGTCGCGTAAATCATCGCGGTCGACGCTGGTGATGACGACGTACTTGAGCTTCATCGCGGCGATGGTGTGGGCGAGGTGCGCGGGTTCGTCGACATCGGGCGCCAGCGGTTTGCCGTGGCCGACGTCGCAGAATGGGCAGCGCCGCGTGCACAGGTCGCCCAGGATCATGAAGGTGGCGGTGCCGTGGCGGAAGCATTCGCCGATGTTGGGGCAGGAGGCTTCCTCGCACACGGTGTGCAGCTTTTGTTCGCGCAAGATGGCTTTGAGCTCGGCCACCTCAGGAGAGTTGGGCGATTTGGCGCGAATCCAGGACGGCATTTTGAGGCGTTCCTGCGGCACGATCTTGATCGGGATGCGCGCGGTTTTGGCTTCGCCTTTGTGGAGTTTGATGTCGGCCATGGAGTGTCCCGGTAGGTCAGGGCGCTATTGTACCCGACTCCTCCCGGCACCTCAGCTTGCGCGTTTGTAGCCGTCGATCATGGCTTTGGCCAGATTCTGGCGCTGCCGAAGGCTGGCATGCAGCACGCCGAGAAGATGCAGGGCTATCAGCACCAGCATGATTTGCGTTGTCAGCTCATGCAGGCCGGACATGGCATCGTCGCCCCAATAGCGGTCCGTGGTGAGCAAATGACCGCTGAGGACTATGGCCGCGAGATTCAGCAGCATCAATACGACCATCGACGCGCCCAGCGGGTTGTAAACCGGGGAATAGGTTTCTTCGCGGCGCCATAACCGCGCAAGGTAACTCGGCAGATGCAGCATGCTGGCACCGATGGTGGTAAAGCGTGCGTAGTAGCTGCCAATCATGCCCCAGACCAGCCGCAAGCCCAGCAATATCCCCAGCGCATATCCCAGCCATTGGTGCGCCACGCGATAGTGATCTGCCAATACATAGGCCAGCACGAACGCCAGCACGGTGAGCCAATGAAACAGACGCACCGGCAAATCGATCGCCTTGATCCGCTGCGCGGGTGCGTTGTTACCGCTGGCGTGCATGAAGGTCACCGTTGCAAAAGCGCTGCCTTATTCGCGTTCTTCCTTGATGATTTTGCCGTCTACAGGATTGAAGTAGATCTCGACCTTCTTGCCCTGCTTGTCCTTGCCGTAAATCTCGTAGCAGTTGCCGGACGTGATTTTGAATTTCTTGATGGTGTATGTTTTGGCGAGCTCTGCCTGAAACGCACTGGCATTCTGCCATTTTTCCCTGGGTTCGGTGGTGCATTTCGGTCCGGCTACTGCCTGGCCCGCGAGTGCCATGGCCAGCACGGCGAACGAGTATTGAGCGATGCGCATGATTGAATCCTTGTGTGGTTGACCTTGAACGGAAATAATAATAACAAGAACTATTATCATCTACAACACAAAAAAAATCATCCTATCCGGGAATTTATGACGCCGCTGAGCGCGAGTTCAATCTCGGCGGGTGTCGAGGCGATGCCTTCGTCGCGGGTCTGCGTTACCGCCATGCCCGGGTAGCCGCACGGGTTGATATGGCTGAACGGGCTTAAATCCATGTCCACATTCAGTGCCACGCCGTGGTAACTGCAGCCATGCTTGATGCGCAGCCCGAGCGCGGCGATTTTGGCGCCATTTACATAGACGCCGGGGGCATTGGCTTGACGCCCGGCGCTGACGCCGTGCTCCGCCAGCAGGTCGATCACCGCCTGCTCCATGCGGCTGACCAGCTCGCGTACCCCCAACCCGCGCCGCTTCAAATCCACCAGCAAATAGGCCACCACCTGGCCGGGGCCGTGGTAGGTAATCTGGCCGCCGCGGTCGATCTTGACCAGGGGAATGCCGGTAGCCTGCAGCAGATGTTCCGGTTTGCCGGCCTGCCCGAGGGTATATACCGGCGGATGTTGCAGCAGCCAGATTTCATCCGTCGTCGCGGCATCGCGCCGGGCGGTAAAATCCTGCATGGCCTGCCAGGTGGGCAGGTAGTCCACCTGGCCGAGATGACGAATCAGCACGTCGGCCAAGGCTTACAGCACCATCTTGACCATGGCATGGCTGGTCAGCGCCCGATACAGGTTATCCAGTTGTTCACGCGAGGTGGCGCGCACGGTGCAGGTCACGCTAAGGTAATTACCGGCGCTGCTGGGGCGCATTTCCATCGTGGCGGCATCGAAATCCGGTGCGTGCTGCAGCACCACTTCGAGGATGGTCTGGGCAAACTCGGGGTGTGCCGCACCCATGATCTTGATGGGGAAATCGCTGGGATACTCAATCAGGGATTCTTCACTCATCCGGCCTCCTCCTTACTTGAAGAGCAGGCGCAGGCTGTCCCAGGCACGCCCGAACATGTTGGCAACGCCAACGCTTTCCAGCGCCAGCAATGGATATTGGGCCAGCGGTTTGTTATTCAGCGTCAGGGTGACGGTGCCCACCTGTTGCCCCGCCACCAGCGGCGCCAGCAATGGCTGACGCGTGGTCATGGTGGCCTTGATGTCTTTGGCCTGACCGCGCGGCAGGCTCAGGTAAATATCGCGGGTGAAGCCGGTTTTGATGGTATTGGATGTGCCTTTCCAGACTTTCAGATTGGCCACGGTCTGGTTTTTGGCGTACAGCCTCACACTGTCGAAAAACTGGAAGCCGTAATTGAGCAGGCGCTGGCTTTCCATTGCACGGGCTGAATCAGAGTCAGCACCAAGCACGACCGACAGCAGGCGGCGCGGGCCGCGATGCGACGAGGCTATCAGGCAATATCCGGCATTCTGGGTGTGGCCGGTTTTCATGCCATCCACGGTCGGGTCGGTCCACAGCAGGCGGTTGCGATTGGCCTGGGTGATGCCGTTGTAGGTGTATTCCTTGATCGAGTAGAGCGGATAGTAGTCGGGAAAATCGCGCACGATGGCGGCTGCCAAACGCGCCAGATCGCGTGCCGTGGTGTAGAGCTGCGGATCCGGCAGGCCGGTGGCATTGACGAAGTGCGTATTGCTCATGCCCAGACGCTGGGCCTCTTTGTTCATCATTGAGACAAATCCGCTCTCGCTGCCGCCGACAGCCTCGGCCAGTGCAATCGTGGCATCGTTACCGGATTGCACGATCATGCCGCGCAGCAGGTCGGCCACGATGACCGGCTTGTTGGGCTCGATGAACATGCGCGAGCCTTCCGCCTGCCAGGCTTTTTCCGATACCGGCACGGTATCGGTCAGCTTGATGCGGCCCTGACGCAGAGCCGAGAAGGTCAGGTAGGCGCTCATCAGCTTGGTCAGCGATGCCGGTTCGATGCGCCGGTCGGCATTGTGTTCAACCAGCGACTGTCCGCTTTGCATATCCAGCAACAACCAGGCTTTGGCCGCCAGTTGGGGCGGCGGCGCCATGGGCAGGTCGGCCGGTGCGGCCAGTGCGGTGAAGGAAACAGCCAGCAGGAAGAGGGTAAAAAGTTTTTTCATCAGGTAATCAGAGAGCATTCAGGAGAAATTTAGTTCAGCGGACGACGCGAATCGGCTTCAGATTCATGCGCTGCTGCACTTCGCGCGCGGCCTGGTTGACGCTGTCAGGGTCAGTATAAGGTCCGAGCGCGACCCGGTAGCGCTCGTCGTGGTTGAGAATGACCAGTTCTTTGCTGCGCACATCGAGCTGCGTGGCGGCACGCGCGAGCAGTTTTTCAGCATGGGTGCGACTGGTGAAACTGCCCAGTTGCAAATACGTGCCGGAATCGCCGCTCGCTTCATGGTCGTGCGCGATGTCTTCCGGGGTGATGCTCTCCACCTCTACGCGGCCGCTGCCGCCCTGCACAATGCCGAGTTTATGGGCCGCCGTATAGGACAGATCGATAATCCGCCCCTTGTGGAACGGGCCGCGGTCATTGATGCGGACCACGACGGATTTTCCCGTCGCCAGCGAGGTCACGCGCGCGTAACTGGGCAGCGGCAATGTGGGGTGTGCGGCGGTCATCGCATACATGTTGTAGGTTTCGCCGGAAGCCGTGCGTTTGCCATTGAACCGACGTCCATACCAGGATGCCAATCCTTCCGCTTTATAACCCTTGCCGGAGGCCAGAGGGGTATATTCACGGCCCAGCGCCATGTACGGTTTACTGGTGGATTTGCGCAGCGGCTCCGCCTTGGGCACGGCATCGGGGATCGCATCCAGGTCAGGCGGCGGATTGTCGCCTGGTCCATCGTCCAGATAATAGCCTCCCGGCTTGACGGATTTCGCTGCATTTTCGCTGGCCATGGGCTGGCCGGGCTTGGTGGCTGCCCCGGCCGGCCTGGCGGGAGTTTCCGGTACGCTGCGCAGCGGCTGGCCGGCACAACCTGCAAGCACCAGGACGATTATATAGAGCGCAAATTGTGGTTTCATGATTTGAGTAACTTTCTATGGGTCTTTACGCTCATCAAAATGCCGAAGCCCAACATCACCGTGACCATCGCTGTACCGCCATAACTGACCAGCGGAAGCGGCACGCCGACTACCGGCAGGATGCCGCTGACCATGCCCATGTTGACGAATGCGTAAGTAAAAAATGCCAGCGTCAAACTGCCCGCCATCAGGCGGGCGAACAGCGTGGGCGCACTGGCGGCGATCATCAGGCCCCGCACAATGATGGCGAGGAACAGGGCAAGCAGCAGCGCGTTGCCAAGCAGCCCGAACTCTTCGCCGAATACCGCGAAGACAAAATCCGTGGTGCGTTCCGGCAGAAAACCCATATGGGTTTGGGTGCCCTGCAACCAGCCCTTGCCAAAGCTGCCTCCTGAACCCATGGCGATGGTGGACTGGATAATGTGGTAACCCGCTCCCAATGGGTCCTGGGTGGGATCAATCAGGGTCAGTACGCGCTTCTGCTGGTAATCATGCATAAAATGCCACACTACCGGCAGGCTGGCGCCCAGCGCCGCCAGCATACCCAGCATGATGCGCCAGGGCAGACCGGCAAAAAACAACACATAAAATCCCGATGCGGAAATCAGCAGCGCAGTGCCCAGATCGGGCTGTTTGGCGACCAGCGCCACCGGTATCGCCAGCAGCAGCGCAGCGATGCCGTAATCCTTGAGACGCAGGGTGGCTTCGTGATGGTGAAAATACCAGGCCAGCATCAGCGGCATGGCGATTTTCATGATCTCGGAGGGCTGGATGCGCGTCACTCCAAGATTGAGCCAGCGCCGCGAACCATTAACGACTTCGCCCACCGTGGCCACGCCGACCAGCAGCAACACGCCCACCACATACAGCGGCAATGCCAAGCTCAGCAAATATTGGGGCGGGATATTGGCCACCAGCACCATCACTCCCAACGCCACCAGCATATTGAGGCCATGCGACAGGAGCCGCGCATCGCTCTGGCTGGCTGCGCTGTATTGCACGAACAGGCTCATCACCATCAGCGTCAACAGCAATAGCAACAAAGGCGCATCGATATGCGACAGCACCCTGAGCAGCCAGCGTCTAATCCGCATGGATACCTCCTTCTGCGGCGGCCGGGTCTTTAACCACCTCGCCCTTGGGCAGTTTGCCCAGCAGATAATAATCCATCACCGCCCGCGCAATCGGGGCCGCGGTGGTACCGCCGTGCATGCCGTTTTCCACCAATACGGCTATCGCGATGCGCGGGGCATCCGCCGGCGCAAAAGCAATATAGACCGCATGGTCGCGGTGGATGGCCAAGATCCGTTTGGCGTCGTATTTCTCGCCCTGCTTGATGCCGACCACCTGGGCAGTGCCGGTCTTGGCAGCAATCAGGTAGGGGGCGCCTGCATTGGCTACCGATGCCGTGCCACCGGGACGGGTGACATCCACCATCGCCGACACCACAACCTGCAGATCCGCAGGACTGATCTTGATCTGGTTCATTACTTGGGGCGCTATGACACGACGCTGTCCGGTACGGCTATCGATAATCGCCTGCACCAGCTCCGGCCGATAAACAGTACCTCCATTGGCCAGCGCAGCCGTAGCAACCGCCAGTTGCACCGGGGTGACCAGATTATACCCCTGGCCGATACCGGCAATGACGGTTTCGCCCGGGTACCAGGGCTGTTTCGAGCGCCTGGCCTTCCATTCGCGCGACGGCAATACCCCCGCCACCTCGCCTTCCAGATCGATGCCGGTTTTCTTACCGAAGCCGAACTGGGACAAAAAGGCGTGCATGCGGTCTATGCCGAGGTCGTTGGCAAGACGGTAGTAATAAGTGTCACACGACTGCACGATGGATTTGTGCATGTCCACCATGCCGTGACCGCCTGCTTTCCAGTCGCGGTAACGATGGCTGCTGTTGGGCAGCGAGAAATAACCGGGATCGAAGATGGTGTCGCTGGGCTTGCGCACCCCGTAACTCAAACCGGCCAGCGCCATGAACGGCTTGATGGTGGAACCTTCCGGATAAGCGCTGCGCAGGGCGCGATTGAGCAGCGGTTTGTCGGGTGAGTCGTTGAGCGCATTCCAGTTCGCCGTATCGATACCATCCACAAACAGATTGGGATCGAAACCGGGGGTGCTGGCCAAGGCCAGTACGCCGCCGGTTTTAGGGTCGATGGCCACCAGCGCACCGCGATAACTGCCAAAGGCCTTTTCCGCTATTGCCTCCAGTTTGCTATCCAGATTCAGCACCAGGTTGTTACCGGAGATCGGGCTGATACGCGACAAGGTGCGAATCGCATGGCCACCCGCATCGGTTTCGACCTGTTCGGAACCCGTGACGCCATGCAGTTCGGTTTCGTAGCTCTGCTCGAGGCCGACTTTGCCGATGTGATCCGAACCGCGATAGTTGGCCATCACCCCTTCTTTATCGAGTTGCTTCAGGTCCGCGTCATTGATGCGCCCGATGTAGCCAAGCACATGCGAAGCAACGGTCCCGAGGGGGTATTGCCGGAACAGGCGTGCTTTGACTTCGACGCCGGGAAAACGATAGCGGTTGGCAGCCAGCTTCGCCACCTCTTCATCGGTGAGCCGGGTACGCAGCGGCAGCGTTTCAAAATTGCGGCTCTCGGCCATCAGCTTGGCAAACCGTTTGCGCTGTGCGGGGGTAATCTCAATCAGCTGCGCCAGTTTATTGATGGTGTCATCCAGGTTGCCGGTTTTGCTTGGCGTCAGTTCCAGCGTGTAGGCAGAGTAGTTGTGCGCCATTACCACGCCGTGGCGGTCGAGAATCAATCCCCGATTGGGGGGTGTAGGCACAACGGTGATGCGGTTGTTTTCCGCCAGGGTATGGTAGCGCTGGTATTCCAGCACCTGCACATAAAAAAACCGCGCCAGCAGCAGCAGGAATAACACCGCCACCGTCCCCGCCGCAATGGTCACTCGTTTGCGAAATCCGGCTATTTCAAGCTGGTAATTCCTGAGTTGCGCGGGCCGGATCATGGGGCATCTGCAGCACGCGGAGCCTGACGCGGCCACTGCAGCAACAGGGAAACCGGCAGCCATAACAACATACCGCTAGGAACTGCCAGAAAATATTCAGCGCCACTAAAGGCATGCCCGGCAAAAGTGGCGGCGACAATGCTGGTGAGTTGCTCGACCAATAACAGAGGGAACATTTGCAATGCCTGCTGCCACAGGTTGAAATTGAGGATGCGGCGTTGCAGCAGCAATGTACCGAACGCCGCCACGGTATAGGCCATGGCATGCTGACCGAGCACACCCCCATTCGCCATATCGGTGAGCAGCCCCAGACCCCATGCCACGCCCATGCCCACACTGCGCGGTTGCCGCACTACCCAGTAGAGCGTGACGACCAATAAGAAATCGGGTCGCCACCACAACGCCGCACCCATCCAGGGCAGCAGGTTGAGGGCCAAACCTGCCAGCAGGCTGATCGCAATCAGCAGGTTACTGGCCGCGACCGGCATGGTCGGCCCCTTGGGCGTGGCAAAGGTCATTTTGGCTTGCCTTGAGGCGCATGCTGCGCCGGCGCCTTTGCGCTGGCGGGCACGCTGTCCACGATCAACACCTGCCGATAGCTGTTTATCGCCGCTTTCGGTATGCATTCAACCCGCAGAAATGCACGGTTCGCGCTATGGTCAATACGCGCAACCGTGGCCACCAGCAAACCGGCCGGATAGATGCCGTCAATTCCGGAAGTCACCAGCACGTCGCCAATGCGTATATCTGCGCTTTGCGGCAAATAACGTACATCAATCTCGTTCTCCGCACCCTGGCCGAAGGCAACCGCGCGCAAGCCATTGCGCTGGATTTGCACCGGCACCGGCTGGCCGGCATCAGTGAGCAGCGTAATTTCACTGGTATAGGGATAGACACGGGTAACCTGGCCCAGCAGACCGATTTCATCCATCACCGGCTGGCCGGCGCGTATGCCATCCTGGCTACCGCGGTCCACAATGATTTTGCGGCTGTATGGGTCTCGCGGCACCGAAATGATTTCCGCCAGACGGGTATGCAGCGCTGTGCGCTGATGGACTCCCAGCAGGGTACGCAGACGACTGTTTTCCTGCTCCAGATCACGGTAACGCAGTACGGCACCCGCATAATCCAGGTTGCGCTGGCGCAACACGACATTTTCCCGTTGCAATTCGGCGTGATTGACGAAAAATCCACTGACCCGGTCATAGATGCCCAACGGCACCTGTACTGCCTCCTGAACCGGGAAAAGCAGGGTCGACAAGGCGCTGCGCGCGCTTCCCAGCACTTTGAAGCGGGTATCCGCAACGATTAAAGCAATACTGATCAGCACGTAAATCAGCAGCCGCGCGCCCGCGCCGGGGCCGCGCGGAAAAAGTTGCAGCTGGGCATCCCGATTAGACATGCGTTAGCGAGGTATTCCGATGACTGGGAACGGCGATGAAATACAGCAGTACTGCATTACAAATCAGGTATCCTGGGCGAATACCGCACCGAGTCTGTCCATTTCCTCCAGCGCGCGGCCTGAGCCGCGCACCACGCAGGTAAGCGGATCCTCGGCAACAATCACCGGCAGGCCGGTTTCTTCCATCAACAGGCGATCCAGGTCGCGCAGCAACGCACCGCCACCGGTCAGCACCATGCCTTTTTCGGCGATGTCGGCGCCCAATTCGGGCGGGGTCTGTTCCAGTGCCGATTTCACTGCACTCACGATATTGTTAAGCGGATCGGTGAGCGCCTCGAGGATTTCATTGCTGGAGATGGTGAAGCTGCGCGGAATGCCTTCCGCCAGATTGCGTCCCTTGACTTCCATTTCGCGCACTTCGGAGCCGGGAAAGGCCGAGCCGATGCCCTTCTTGATGTTCTCCGCGGTGGCTTCACCGATCAGCATGCCGTAATTGCGACGGATGTAATTGATGATGGCTTCGTCGAATTTGTCGCCGCCCACCCGCACCGATGAGGCATAGACGATGCCGCCCAGCGAAATCACGCCGACTTCGGTGGTGCCGCCGCCGACGTCCACTACCAGCGAACCGGTCGCTTCCGCCACCGGCAGGCCGGCACCTATCGCTGCCGCCATCGGTTCCTCGATCAGATAAACCTGACGCGCCCCGGCGCCGATCGCCGATTCGCGAATGGCGCGCCGCTCCACCTGGGTGGAGCCGCACGGCACGCAAATGATGATGCGCGGGCTGGGATGGAACATGCGCGTATCGTGGATTTTCTTGATGAAATACTTGAGCATCTGCTCGGTGATGGTGAAATCGGCGATCACGCCGTCCTTCATCGGGCGAATGGCGGTGATATTGCCCGGAGTACGCCCAAGCATCTGTTTGGCTTCCAGACCTACTGCCTGGATGGTTTTCTTGGCGCTGCCGCCGTCCTGACGTATCGCCACGACCGACGGCTCGTCCAGCACGATGCCCTTGCCGCGCACATAAATCAGCGTATTGGCGGTGCCGAGGTCAATGGCCAGGTCAGTAGAAAAATAACCGCGTAAAAATCCGAACATGTGTGTGTTTCCGCTAAAGTAGAATCGGAGGTTTAAGGCCAAGGCCGCGGGCTCGAAGACTGTTGAGTCCGGCACACCCAGGATTAGCCTTGCATAATCTGTATATGTTACCCTAACAGGCTTGTTTCCTGTGAAGATTTAAGCTGTATGTCACTCACCCTGCAAGACGTAAAACGCGTCGCCCTACTTGCCCGCATTGCCGTTACCGAAGAGGAAGCGGCGGCCTATCAACAACAGCTCAACGGCATTTTCGGCTTGATCGAAGCCATGCAGGCGGTGGACACCACCGGTGTCGCACCCATGTCGCATTCCCAGGATGTGTGTCAGCGCTTACGCGACGACACCGTGACAGAGACCGATCAGCACGAAAAGTTCCAGGCCATTGCGCCTCAAGTCGAAGCCGGGTTGTACCTGGTACCCAGAGTCATTGAATAGTCCGCTCCCATGATCAACGCAAGCCTGAAACAACTCGCCGCGCTGCTGGCCGGGAAAAAAACCTCCAGTCTGGAGCTGACGCAAAGCTACCTGGAACGCATCCGGGCGCACAATCCGGCACTCAACGCCTTTGTCACGCTCAACGCGGAAATTTCGCTGGCGGAGGCCCGCGCTGCCGACGCCCGCATCGCCGCCGGCAGTGCCGCGCCGCTCACCGGCATCCCCATCGCGCATAAGGACATCTTCTGCGCCGACGGCTGGCGCACCACCTGCGGCTCGAAAATGCTGGATAATTTCATCGCGCCCTATGACGCCCATGTTGTCAGCCAGTTCAAGGCAGCGGGCATGGTCAGCCTGGGCAAGACCAACATGGACGAGTTCGCCATGGGCTCTTCCAACGAAACCTCGTATTTCGGCACGGTGAAAAACCCGTGGGACGCAAATGCCGTTCCCGGCGGTTCCAGCGGCGGCTCGGCAGCGGCGGTGGCGGCGCGCCTGGTGCCTGCCGCCACCGGCACCGACACCGGCGGGTCGATCCGCCAGCCCGCCGCGCTGACCGGCATTACCGGCCTGAAACCCACCTACGGCGTGGTGTCGCGCTACGGCATGATTGCCTTCGCCTCCAGCCTCGACCAGGCCGGCCCGATGGCCAAGTCCGCCGAAGACTGCGCGCTGCTGATGAACGTGATGGCGGGCTTCGACGAACGCGACTCGACCAGCCTGGAACGCCCGGCCCAGGACTACACACGCGATCTGGAGCAACCGCTGGCCGGGTTGAAAATCGGCCTGCCACGCGAATATTTCGCCGAAGGATTGAGCGCCGACGTGGGCGCAGCGGTGGAAGCCGCGCTGGCCGAATACCGCAAGCTCGGCGCCACCACGGTGGACATTTCGCTGCCCAACACGCAGCTATCGATCCCGGTGTACTACGTGCTCGCCCCTGCGGAAGCGTCCACCAACCTGTCGCGCTTCGACGGCGTGCGCTACGGCTACCGTGCGCCGGATTACACCGACCTCACCGACATGTACCAGAAAACCCGCGCGCAAGGCTTCGGCAGCGAAGTCAAACGCCGCATCATGATCGGCACTTACGTATTGAGCCACGGCTATTACGACGCTTACTATCTGCAAGCACAAAAAATCCGCCGTTTGATCGCGCAGGACTTCGACGCCGCGTTCCAGCAATGCGACGTCATCATGGGGCCGACCACACCCGACACCGCGTTCAACTTCGGCGAAAAAGCCGACGACCCGGTATCCATGTATCTGTCCGACATTTACACCATCGCCGTCAATCTCGCCGGGCTGCCGGGCATGTCGGTGCCGTGCGGCTTCGGCGCCAACGGCCGTCCGGTGGGCCTGCAGATCATCGGCAACTACTTTGCCGAGGCGAAAATGCTCGGCGTCGCCCATCAATACCAGCTGGCGACAGACTGGCATACGCGTATGCCGAATACAATTTAGATCTCAGCCACGGAGATCACAGAGAACACAGAGTTGGCATTTCGATTCCTCTGTGGCTTCTGTGCCCTCTGTGGCAAAAAGGGCTGAAACTATGCAATGGGAAATCGTCATCGGGCTTGAGATTCACACCCAGCTCTCCACCCGCTCCAAAATCTTCTCCGGGGCCAGCACCGCCTTTGGCGCGGCACCCAACACCCAGGCATGCGCGGTGGATATCGCCCTGCCCGGCGTGCTGCCGGTGCTGAACAGGGGCGCGGTAGAACGTGCGGTACAACTCGGCCTGGCCATCGGCGGGCATATCAGCCGCCGCTCGGTGTTCGCGCGCAAAAACTACTTTTACCCGGACTTGCCCAAGGGCTACCAGATCAGCCAGATGGAACTGCCGGTGGTGGAAGGCGGCAGCCTCACGATCCAGGTCGGCGAGACTGAAAAAACCGTCCGCATCACCCGCGCCCACCTCGAAGAAGACGCCGGCAAGTCGCTGCACGAAGACTTTCACGGCATGACCGGCATCGACCTGAACCGCGCCGGCACGCCGTTGCTGGAGATCGTTTCCGAGCCCGACATGCGCGGCTCGGCCGAAGCCGTGGCCTACGCCAAAACATTGCACAGCCTGGTGGTATGGCTGGGAATCTGCGACGGCAACATGCAGGAAGGCAGCTTCCGTTGCGACGCCAACGTCTCGGTGCGCCGCATGGGCGAGACCGAGCTCGGCAAGCGCTGCGAAATCAAGAACCTCAACTCGTTCCGCTTCCTGGAACACGCTATCGAATACGAGGCGCGACGCCAGATCGAGATCATCGAGGATGGGGGTGTCGTCCGCCAGGAAACTCGCCTGTACGACCCGGATCGCAACGAAACCCGCACCATGCGCAGCAAGGAAGACGCGCACGACTACCGCTATTTCCCCGACCCGGATCTGCTGCCGCTGGTGATTTCCGAGGAATGGATAGAACGCACGCGCGCCGCCATGCCGGAATTGCCGGAAGCGATGCGCAGCCGTTTTGTGACGCAGTATGGCCTGCCCGTTTACGATGCCGGCCTGCTCACTGCCAGCAAGGCGCTCGCCGCCTATTACGAAGCGCTGGTGGCGGCAGTGGGTGGCGAGGCCAAAACCTGCGCCAACTGGGTGATGGGCGACCTGTCGGCCGCACTCAACCGCAACGAACTCGACATCGCCGACAGTCCGGTATCCAGCCGCCAGCTCGCTGCACTGATACAACGCATCACCGATGGCACGCTGTCCGGCAAGCTGGCCAAGGAAGTCTTCGAAGCGCTCTGGCAGGGTGAGGGCGAAGTGGATGCGATTATCGAGGCGCGCGGCTTGAAACAGGTGTCCGACAGCGGCGCGATCGAAGCCATTGTCGATGCCATTCTCGCCGCCAATCCCAATCAGGCCGCCGAATACCGCAGCGGCAAGGACAAGATGTTCGGCTTTTTTGTCGGCCAGGCGATGAAGGCCATGAAGGGCAAAGCCAATCCGCAGCAGCTGAACGACATTCTCAAGCGCAAGCTGGGTTAATTCGCCCGGCACAGCAATTGGGTATACTTGCGCGGAATCCTGATCCCGTGAGAACACCATGACCGCTCCATTCAATATTGTCGTGCTCGCCGCCGGACGCGGCACGCGCATGGCATCCACCCTGCCCAAGGTGCTGCATCCACTGGCCGGCAAACCGCTACTCGCCCACGTGCTGGACACCACGCGCCGCCTCGACCCGATACAGACCTGCGTGGTGTATGGCTACGGCGGCGATGCGGTGCCGCAGGCCATCGCCGACCCCAACATCGCCTGGGCGCTGCAGGCCGAACAGCACGGTACCGGCCATGCGGTCATGCAGGCGCTGCCGCATCTGGGCGGCTCCGGCGTGACGCTGATTCTGTACGGCGACGTGCCGCTCACCACGCTGGAAACCATGCGCGAGCTGTCTGCGCTCGCCGCGCAGGACAGCCTGGCGCTGCTCACCATCGAGCTGCCCGACCCGAGCGGTTATGGCCGCATCGTGCGCGACAGCAGCGGTGCCGTCGCACGCATAGTCGAGCACAAGGACGCCGATGCGGACGTGCGTGCTATTCACGAAGTCAACACCGGCCTGATGGCGCTGCCCACGCAGTTGCTCGCCGGCTGGCTGGCACGGCTGACCAACCACAACGCGCAGGGCGAGTACTATCTCACCGACATCATCGGCATGGCGGTGGCTGACGGGGTGCCGGTACGCACCTGCAGCCCGCGCCATGAATGGGAAATCCTCGGCGTGAACAGCAAAGTACAACTGGCGCAACTGGAGCGCCTGCATCAGGCCAATGTGGCACACGTCTTGCTGGAACAAGGCGTGACGCTGCTTGATCCGGCACGCCTGGACGTGCGCGGCACGCTGCTGTGCGGGCGCGATGTGAGCATCGATGTGAACTGCGTATTTGAAGGCCGGGTCGAGCTGGAAGATGGCGTGAATGTAGGCGCCAACTGTGTTTTGCGCGATGTACGCGTGGGCAAAGGCACGCAAATTGCGCCGTTCTCGCACATCGTCGAAGCCACACTGGGCAGCCATAACCACATCGGCCCGTACGCGCGCATTCGACCCGGCACGGTGCTGGCCAGTGATGTACATGTCGGCAACTTTGTCGAGATCAAGAACAGCCAGGTGGACGACGGCTCCAAGATCAACCACCTGTCTTACGTCGGCGACAGCACGGTAGGCAAAAAAGTGAACATCGGTGCAGGTACCATTACCTGCAACTATGATGGTGCCAACAAGCACCGCACCGTGATCGAGGACGATGTTTTTATCGGCTCGGATACGCAACTGATCGCACCGGTAACCGTAGCCCGTGGCGCAACCATCGGCGCGGGCTCGACGATTACCCGGGATGCGCCGGCAGGCGAACTCACCCTGTCGCGCAGCAAGCAATTGAGCATTACCGGCTGGCAACGGCCGGTTAAAAAACCGAAAGCATAAGCAAGAGGAAACCGTTATGTGTGGAATCGTCGGCGCCGTGGCGCAACGCAATGTAGTCCCCATCCTGCTCGAAGGCCTGCGCCGCCTGGAATATCGCGGCTATGATTCGGCCGGGCTGGTGACTGTCGATGGCGGCCTGAACCGGGTACGCAGCATCGGGCGTGTCGCCTCGCTGGCCGAGGCTGCGCAGGCGCAAAAAACCCACGGTCACCTCGGCATCGCGCATACGCGCTGGGCCACTCACGGTGCGCCCACCGAGCTCAATGCCCATCCCCATATCAGCCGCGACGACCTGGCGGTGGTGCACAATGGCATCATCGAAAACCACGAGGCGTTGCGCAGCCGCCTGCGCGAACTGGGTTATGCGTTCACCTCGGAAACCGATACCGAAGTCATCGTCCATCTCATCCACCATTACTATCACGCCGACAAGGATCTGCTCAGCGCGGTGCGCCGCGCCGTCGCCGAACTGCACGGCGCCTATGCCATCGGCGTGGTGGCGCACGATGCGCCGCACCAGCTGGTGTGCGCGCGGCGCGGCAGCCCGCTGCTGATCGGCCTGGGCATCGAGGAAAACTTCATCGCCTCGGACATCTCCGCGCTGCTGCCGGTCACCCAGAAAGTGATTTATCTGGAGGAAGGCGACGTGGCCGACATCGGCCTGCTCAGCATCCGCATATACGATGCCAGCGGCAACCAGGTGGAACGTGCCGCGCACATTTCCGAGCAGTCTTCGGAGATGGCCGAACTGGGCAATTACCGCCACTTCATGCAGAAGGAAATCCACGAGCAGCCGCGCGCGCTGGCGGACACGCTGCACGACGCGGTGGCCGGAGAAAGTCTGATGCCCGAGCTGTTCGGCTTTGAAGCCGCCGAAGTATTCAGCCGCATCAACGCCGTCACCATCCTCGCCTGCGGCACCAGTTTCCACGCCGGCAAGGTCGCCAGCTACTGGATCGAAGCGCTGGCCGGCATCCCGTGCCGCGCCGAAATCGCCAGCGAATACCGTTACCGCGACAGCGTTCCCAATCCCGATGCGCTGGTCATCACCCTGTCGCAATCAGGCGAGACCGCCGACACCCTGGCGGCGCTCAACCACGCCAAAGCACTCGGCCATCAATACACCCTGTCGATCTGCAACGTGCCGGAATCGGCGCTGGTGCGTCAATCCAAATTGCGCTTTCTGACCCGCGCCGGCCCGGAGATTGGCGTGGCTTCCACCAAAGCCTTTACCACCCAGCTCGCCGCACTGTTCCTGCTCACGCTGCTGCTCGCCAAACAGCGCGGGCGCTTGACGCCAACTGCCGAGGCCGCGCACATCCAGTCACTGCGCGAGCTCCCCGGCAAAGTGCAGCATGTACTGGCGCTGGAACCCGAGGTGGAGCGCTGGGCGGAACGCTTTGCCGACAAGCAGCACGCGCTGTTTCTGGGACGCGGCATGCACTATCCGATCGCCATGGAAGGCGCGCTGAAGCTCAAGGAAATCTCCTACATCCACGCTGAAGCCTACCCGGCTGGTGAGCTCAAGCACGGCCCGCTGGCGCTGGTGGACAAGGACATGCCGGTGGTGGCGATCGCCCCCAACGACACCCTGCTGGAAAAGCTCAAATCCAACCTGCAGGAAGTCCGTGCGCGCGGCGGCGAGCTGTATGTATTTGCCGATGCCGACACCCACATCGCTCCCAGCGAAGGCATCCACGTGCTGCAACTGGCCGACCACGCCGGGCCGCTGTCGCCCATCCTGCATACCATCCCGCTACAAATGCTGTCTTACCACGCCGCCCTGCAAAAAGGCACCGACGTGGACAAGCCGAGGAATCTGGCGAAATCGGTGACGGTGGAATAATCGGCTGGATCCGTGGCCAATATTCCACCCAGACAGACCGAAAACCCACACGGGAGATGCCAACCCGATTCCAAATGCACGCTTGTCGTAACATGCGACTTCATGGCAAATTTGCGAATAGATAGTTGGGGTGAACGAACCATGAATCTATCCATTACTTTGTATCCGGGATGATGCGTAACAGTCAGGAGAAGACAAAAATGCGACCCCTTTTGCGTATATTCCGATTCATTCATGGGCTGATGGCTATTCTTTTTGCCTGCGCTGCGCTCATGCTTATCGCAATTGCCACTCGCATAGGCTGGCTGGCCTTCATTGATGGATTAAATCGAGTTGCCGCGCAAGGCATTATTGAAGCCGTTGGCCTATTGGCCGCTGCTGTCGTTGCTTTACAGATTGCCGAGACGATTTTTGAAGAAGAGGTCATACGCGATGCCGACATCAGCGCACCGACCCGGGTACGACGATTTTTGTCTCGATTCTTCGTGGTTGTCATTGTCGCACTGGCGATCGAGGGACTTGTTGCAACATTCAAGGCCCTGCACGAAAATCCCGCGCAACTCCCTTATGCGGCAAGTCTCTTGGTGGCAGTCGGCGTGCTTCTCGCCGCCTGGGGTCTATTCGTGCATCTCAATCGCTCTGCCGAGGAATTGGAGCCGGAGGCAATGGCCGAGGCAAAACGGGAAGACCACAAGCTCAAATAGTCTTTACCGACGTATGCCATTATCTCTAAGAGAGGAGACACATCCACCGCGCTGCATGCAACGCCAAACACCACTCATCTCAAACAGCATGAAAAAGGCGCTTCGCTTTCTGCGTCCAAAAAAATTGCGCCCACTGATTGAATTCAATTTAACAAAAGGGGTTTGTATGAAAGCTATACATGGATTGTTTGTGGTGGCCTTGGGCTGTCTCGCGGCAGTATCTGCTCAAGCCGAGGACGTTGTGCAAGTGTCTTCACTCATTCCTTATCAAAGCGATGAGGTTGCGAATGAAACTGTGCGCAAGGAATGCAACTGGAATACCACCATGCCGCTCAATTTGGCCAAGGAGTCCGAAGGGCGCGTGAAAGTCGCGGAGCAAAACTTTGATACGATAACCGGCAAAAAGCTGGTGCTGGTTGCCACTCATCTCCATACACTCGGTGGTGGAGGCTGGACAGGGCCTAAGTGGCTGGTGCTGGAAGGGAAGCTAATGCAAGGTAACAAACTGCTGGGGAATTTCGAAGTCAGGCGCCAGACGATTCACGGTTCGCTTCGGGCTTGCGGGACACTGGAGTCGCTCAGCGAGGAAATTTCGGAAGATATTCTGAAATGGCTTAAAGAGCCAGGTTTGAATGCCAAACTGGGCGACGCGGGCTAGCAGGACAGGCCATTGCGAAGCAATCGTGGAGCCACGGCACCAATCCTTTGCCTTTGTGTCTGATCAGAGTGGCTGATGTGCCTCACAGTCACCCCAACCCTTGTATTTTTACGGATTTCACGATCATGAACAGACCATCTGGAATCAGGCTTGCATTGCTGGCCGTCTTATTCTGCTACGGCGCTGCGGCCGCCGCAGAAGAGTCATCGCCTGTTGTCGTAAAAGTGGAGAAGGCCATTGAACGTGGCGCAAAGGCCACCGTCAAGGGCGTCAAAATTGGTGTGGCCGCGGGCGAACGCGGAGTCAAGCGCGGCGCGCACGCGGCAGCCCACGGGGTTGAACGCGGTATGGAGGCGACATCGAAAGGCATCAAGCGCGGCGCTACCGCGACGGCCCACGCGGCCAAGACGGTGGAAAGAAAAGTGGACCCATCATCCACTTCTTCCTCGACGGCTAACCACTGAGATCGCCCGGTTTTCGGTTGGCCGATACTGTAAATACAAATAATCTTGAAACAACCTGTCATGGATGAGGCCGCCAGACGCGAGTTTCTAAACATGGTCAAAGCGCACCAGGATCGTGGTGATCCCAGCGGATGGTGCGATCAGGTGTACCGCGATGTCGGCGGTGATTTTACGGCGGTTTTCTGGGCTGATCTGGTCCCCAACCCCTATCTGATTTCATGGCTTGAAGATCACCCGATAACCGGTAACAGGCTACGTGCGATCACCATCGGCTGTGGCGTGGGCGACGATGCTGAAGCCCTGTCTGCATATGGCTACCAGGTTACCGCCTTCGATATTTCTCCTGCTGCGATCGATCTGTGTCGCCAGCGTTATCTGGACAGTTGCGTCGAGTATGTCGTGGCGGACCTGTTCGATCACCCCGAGGACTGGACGCACCGATTCGATCTGGTGTTCGAGTGCAACACGATCCAGGTCTTGCCCGGCGCATACCGTGTGCGCGCCCTGAACGCGATCGCCGCCATGGTCGCCCCCGGCGGCGTCGCTCTGGTCTCCTGCCGCAGTCGCAATACCGGAGAAAAGGAAGACGCATTTCCGCTGCCCCTCGACCGGCCGGAAATAGACGGGTTCGTGCGTGCCGGACTGCAGGAAGAAGGCTTCGTGGCTTACGATGACGATCAAGACCCGCCGGTGCCGCACTTCTTTGCCTGGTACAGCAGACCGATGGGATGAGGGCCTGAGGTGCGCGGACCATCCCTTCCCGCATACTTTCCAACTCCCTTCACGATCCGGGGGAAAAGCCGTTTCAATCTTTCGGACAGCATACCCTCTGACCCGACCGGATACTGGCTACAACAATTGATCTATATCAAACAATGTTCGGCACATCAGTTGTAATATGGAGCCACGTACCTACCAAGGGGAAGAAGTGATGCTGCGCCAATTATTGATACTGGTTTTACTCGCCGGGTTGGGGATATCCCAGGCCATTGCAGCACCTGACGGCGCAGCACTTTTTGCGCGCAACTGTGCCGCTTGTCATGGTTCAACGGGGACTGGCGGGATCGGCGTTCCGCTCGCGCTGCCGTCGTTTCAGGCCAGCATCAGCGATGACTACCTGCGACAGACTATCCGCCTGGGGCGGCCCGGCAGAGTGATGCCGTCATTCAGCAATTTGAAACCGGATGAGGTCAATGCCATCGTCAGCTACGTGCGCGCCTGGAACAAGGGGCCGGCCGTCACCTATTCCACCCAGCCGGTGAAAGGTAATGCAGTGCATGGCAAACAACTGTTCGCGCAATACTGTGCGGCTTGTCACGGCGCCACCGGGGAAGGTAGCGAAGGTACCGGCGTCACGTTTTCACGCCCGCGCGATTTACCGATTATGGCGCCCGCCCTACACAATCCCGGTTTTCTTGCCTCGGCCACGGATGCCATGATCAAGGCCACGCTGATGAAAGGCCGGGAAGGCACACCGATGGTCTCATTCATCAAACGCGGACTGAAGGAGGACGACATCAACGATATCGTCAGCTATGTACGCAGCTTCGAAAAACAGCCATTGGCAGAAAGCGCGAAGCTATTGCAAGTGGAGAATCCGGTCATTGTGCGCGACTCGCCTTATGACCTGAAAACCACGGTGGAAAATGTAAAGCAGGCAGTGAGCAACAACAATTTTTTCTATGGGCGGGTGCAAACGCTGGAATATGGGCTGACCACACCGGACAAGGAGAATCCCAAGCAAGTCATCGTGTATTTTTGCAACATCAGCCTGCTCAATCAGGCGCTGGGCATCGACCCGCGCGTGGGCATGTTCCTGCCCTGCCGCATCACCATTGTTGAGCACAACGGCAAGGTACAGGTGATGTCGGTAAATCCTGAAGTACTCAGCAAACTGTTCAACAATTCCGAACTGAATCTCCTGTGCGAACAGATGAAGAAAAACTACACCACCATCATGGAAGAGGCGACACTATGAACAAACTGATGCAGTGGATAAGCATAGTCAGTCTGACGCTATTCTTAAGCGCGCCGGCCATGGCAGAGGGTCTGCTCATGGCGCGCACGGATAACCAGTTCCCGGAGGCGATGACCTTACTGCAAAGCGCCATTTCATCGCATGGTTACAAGATCACGCGCTTGCAGGAAGTGAATGAAAATCTGGCGAGGCGTCATTTCAAAAGTGACATGTACCGCGTGGTGTATTTCGGCAAATATGACGAAATCAAACAGGTAACGGCCAAATACCCTGATCTCATCCCTTTCCTGCCACTGAGCATCACTATTTTCGCGGAAGGCGATCAGGCCATACTGGTGGCGAGCCATCCACGGATGCTGGAAGCGTTTTTTCCTGATCCGAGCCTAAAACCCATATTCGAGCACTGGGAAAATGACATGGTGTCGATCATGGACGAAGTGCGCGAATCGAAATAGAGTTAGCGCTCCGCGGGTGCGTTCATGGGTAGCCACAGCGTAAAACATGCGCCACCCTGCGGCTGGTTACTCGCCTGGACATGTCCCCGGTGCAACTCTGCCACACGCTTGACGATGGCCAGCCCCAGACCCGCGTGACCCCGGCCTTCGCGTTGCTGGCTGCCCTGGAAAAAACGCTCGAACACCTTGGCAATATCGGCGGGGGCAATCCCTGCTCCGGTGTCGCTCACTATTACAGCGATACCACCACCTTGAGGTTGGGCAGCAAGACGGATGGTGCCCCCCGCAGGCGTATAGCGCAGCGCGTTTTCCATCAGATTGGCAATGGCGCGCTCAATTAGCGCAGCATCCACTTGCGCTAGCGGCAGCGCATCCGGATAGTTGCTATCAATGTGCACACCGCGCGTTTCAGCGGCGGGTGCAAAGCGCTGGGCAATGTCGTCAATCAACTCGCCCAGATGGGTGGGCGCTTTTTCAAGGCGCACGGCGTCACTGTCGAGGCGAGCAAAATCAAATAGCGACGCGGACAAACGATCCAGGTGCTGGGCATTTTTCAATGCAACCTGAAGAAAGCGTTCGCGCTCTGCTTCACCCAGACGTTCACCGCGCAGGATAACGGTTTCCAGATGTCCGGTCAGCGAGGTAAGCGGCGTGCGCAGGTCATGCGAAATGCTGGCCACCCAGTCGCGCCGGGTGGCATCCATGCGCCGTACCCGCTGCACCTGTTCATGCAGGCGCTGCACCATGTCGCGGAAGGCGCGCGACAGATGGCCGATTTCATCACGCCGATCCTGATGCGGAAAACTGGCGGGGTCGGGAATATCCTCGATACCGGCCGCACGCACCTGGTCGGCTGCGCTGGCCAGACGGCGCAGTGGGCGCGTGATCTGTCCCATCACAATCAACACAAACAGGGCGCTGAGTATGCTCGCACCGAAGGCGACCAGCAGTGCGGTGCGGTTGGCATAGCTGGAAGCAAGTAGCTGGCCCGGATTGGTCTCCGGCGGCCGCATCAGCATGTAGAGGTAACCGGATTGCACCTTGCCATCATAGATCGGCGCGGCGGCAAACAGGCATTTCATGTCCGGGAAATCCGGGTCGCTGCCGTATATGATTTTTCCGCCGGGCTGACCCAGCAACTGCCGGATGGGTGCCAGATCAACATGGCTGCTGCCGCCTATCGAACGCTGTTTGGAATAGCCGACGCGCACCCGGCCTTGGTCGTCGATCAAATACAACGCGCTGGATGGCTCCAGCAACAACATCTGCTCAAACTGGGTTTCAATCTGTTCACGTTGAATGTGTTTTAATTTTCCCAGTTCCGGGTACATCAATGCCACGTTATGAGTGAACAGCAGGCCCTGTTGCTGACGTAACTCGTCGTTGTAAGCGCTGTGGGCAAAATGCACAGCTAAAGTAAAAATCGCCGCGATGAGTATGCAAAATCCGATGACCAGCGCGGTGATGCGTGCACGCAGGCTGTCTGCCAGCAGCCGCATCAGCTGTCAGCAAAGCGGTAACCGACTCCGCGCACGGTCAGCACGTATTGCGGATTGGCCGGATCGGCTTCGACCTTGGCACGTAACCGGTTGATATGGGTATTCACATTGTGCTCGTAAGATTCCAGCGTAGTGCCCCAAACTGCATCCAGCAGTTGCGCGCGCGAATAGACCCGGCCAGGGTTGTGCGCCATAAACAACAGCAGATCGAACTCCTTGGCGGTCAATGGGATGGGTATGCCGGACAATCGGACTTCGTGGCGCATCGTATCGATCTCCAGACTGCCTGCGCGCACCATGGATTGATCATCCTGCGCTGCGACTCCCCGCATTTTTTCGGAGCGGCGCAGCAGCGCCTTGGCGCGTGCCTGCAATTCAGGAATGCTGAACGGCTTGCCCAGATAATCATCCGCGCCCAGTTCCAGCCCCACCACGCGATCGATTTCACTGGCTTTGGCGGTCAGCATCAAAATCGGTGTGTAATAACGGGGATCGGAACGCAACGCGCGACATACTTCCAGACCGTTCAAACCTGGCAGCATCAAATCCAGCACGATCAGATCGAACATGCCGTTTCGTGCGAGTTCCAAGCCCGAAATTCCATCCGCTGCACACGTCACCTGCAGGCCCAAATCCTCCAGATGCAGGCGAATCAGATCGGCAATTTCAGCAGTGTCCTCCACCACCAGGGTGCGGCAATCATTGAGCATATCCATACCCTTTAGTCTGAGAAGAGCGCCCAACCTGACATCGAATACGCAAAATTTGTTATCAAAACGATATGTTCGCGCAACGCAGACGAGATTATCAGCCAGCAAACTGGGGTTGTCACTCAAAGCCAGCGGAGATGTATCATGCAACACAGCCAAGACGCCATTGCGCACCCCACTGCCGAACATCGCGCCTATCTTTATAACTTCGCCCTCAAACACGTTAGGGACTCGCATCTGGCCGATGATCTGGTGCAGGAAACCTTGCTCGCCGCACTACAAAGCGCTAACGATTATGCGGCCCGTTCGACCTATCGGGTATGGCTAACCGGCATACTCAAACACAAAATGCTGGATGCATTTCGGGAACGCGGGCGCCACCTGTGCCTGGAAGATGAAGCCGGCGACAATCTGCTGGAACACGATCCCGGCTCATTCAGCCTGCATCAGATAGCTGACAGCTTGCTGCCCAATCCACAAAAGGCCATGGAGATGCAGCAGTTGCTCCAGGGCGTGGACCAGGCGCTGCATACCATGCCAAAAAGTATCTCGACAGTATTTTATGCCAGAGAAATCGAGGGCGAATCTGCGCAAACCGTATCGCGGCGCTTTGCGATCAGCGAAGCCAATGTCTGGGTACGCGTACATCGCGCACGCAAGGCAATGCAAACGTTTTTGACTGCGGTCGGCCTGGATGAACGCCGCCCGGTATCGGTTATGGCGCGCGGGCAATCGCAACCCGCGTTAGCAACCGTTTGAATGTTACATAATCTTTTAGAGATTAGGCATTCAAACGTTAGGCAACAAAAAACCCCCGACCAGCGGGGGTTTTTTGTTGGCGGGTGAAACTTAGCCCGCTTGGATATTAGAGGCTTGTTTGCCTTTAGGTCCGGTTGTTACTTCGAAGCTGACGCGCTGATTTTCTTGCAGCGTTTTGAAGCCGTCTGCATTAATCGCCGAGAAGTGGGCGAATAAATCATCACCGCCATCATCAGGGGTAATGAATCCAAAACCTTTAGCGTCGTTAAACCATTTAACAGTACCTAATGCCATTTTCTTTTCCTAACTCATAAGTCGTTTGGGCGGTCGCCCGAGGTCTATCGAATCAAGAAAAAACAGGGCCAACTTAAAGTACCGCAATTTGGTGCTTGAATTCCATAGAACTTCGGCAAGACTACAGCATTTTCGACAGATGTGGGTTTATTTTTTTGTGCGCGCCCGGAATTGCAGCCGAGTATAGAAAAAATTCTCTGAACTACCAGAACCGAAGCACCTGTCAGCGTCACCTGCAGACTAGCGATTTACGAAAAATCTTCGTGTAGAATTCAGGTTGATGTGGGGACGTAGCTCAGCTGGGAGAGCGTCGCGTTCGCAATGCGAAGGTCGGGAGTTCGATCCTCCTCGTCTCCACCAGTTTTTTATATAAAATACAATGCATTGCAGCTTATATTCCCACCTTTAATGAAGCGCGCAATACACACAGTATCGAGTTTTTACGCCCCTATTGTGCCAGAATTGTGCCAGATCATTGTTCCAGTATCCTATATTGTTGCGGCATTCACTGTGCCGGCGCTGTGCCAATCACGCTTTATTCTCTATTCTCTGTAGCAGCTCGCCAATGCTTTCTCTCGAAGCGCAACCATCTTTAAAGCATATTCCCTGGACGTGGTACACCCATCCTTTATAGGAAGCCCGTGCCCAACGCCGAACGATTTCTGTATCACGGCTTCCGGAATCAACCCTCCCCAATTCGATTCAGCTTCAAGCTGAAATCTCTCCACGAGCTCTTCACGCGAGGGGACACCCGAACCATAAACGTAATTTTCATCTTCGTACTCTGCTCTTTTTGCCGCTTCAATTTCAAGACTTAATTTATCTAACAGTCTCTCGGCGCCTGCTTTAGAAATACAGTTACTTTCTAAAGCCAGCTTGGTCGTTTCACGAAGTTCACTGAAAGACATGGATCTGGAGCCCTTCCCCTTAACTTGTTTGAACGAGCGCCAAACACGTCCATCACCACCTATATCTAATTTTTCTTCCAACTCTATTCCACTAGTGATCTTTGTGTGGGATTCGACAAGACCGACGAATTCCAGGGTCTTCGCTTTTCTCAATTTTTTTATATTCTCAGAATCCATAATTCTTCTCCGCGTGCTTGTAAAACAATGACTTATTTTTTGTATTACTTTTTGTACCTAGATGTCTGGAATAAACAAAACAATAATGATTTCACCATGAACAATCTGGATGACAAAAAAATGAACAATACCATCACGCTTGATATTTATCAGCTGAGCGCAGAAATCCATTTAGCCGAAAAGACTATCCGATCAACGTTGGTTCGTAACCCCCAAGCCCTGCCACCGCGCCTGCTGATCCCCGGTCAGAAAAGACTGCTTTGGCTGCGGACGGATGTTCAAGAATGGTATGAAAAGCAAGTCAAAATCCATGGGTCAAACCCGCGTTTTTCTTCCTTACCAAAACCCACCGATGTCCAAAATGCTGGTATTAAAAAACCAGGTCGGCCAAAAAAGACCATGAAAATTACACCAAAAATTGATTCTTGAGATCAATGTGTCATGACTACCCCATCGAATACCTCGCGAGTTACTCGCGTCTCCCTAGTACAGCCAAGTCCAAAAAAGCCAAGTCAAAATCCGTTTCCAGAGAAGGTGATTTTGACTGATCCATGTATTGCTGAAGATGAAGCTGCCGAAAGTTGCACGGCTGCTGCTTATGCCATAGCAAGTGATGGTGGTTAACGAGAATGGCTTCTTATCACCTGACGATCAAGGTTGGAAAGCGGGGAACTGGCGGCAGCCATTCTGATTATATCCAGCGTGAAGGCGCATACAAAAATTACCATGCCGGCGAAGATCTCGTCCATGTCGAGGCAGCCAATATGCCAACATGGGCTAAGCATGATTCCAGTGAATTTTTTAGGCAGGCCGACCTGCATGAAAGAAAAAACGGTTCTGTTTACAGAGAGTTTGAAATCGCCATTCCCCGTGAATTTACCATCGAGCAACGTATAGAGTTCGTCCGAGAATTCGTCAGGCTGGAGATTGGCGACAAACACCCCGCCATCTGGGCGATCCACAATCCAGTCGCAGCGATTGCAGGAGGCGAACAGCCCCACGCCCACATCATGTTCTCCGAGCGCACGCTTGATGGTACCGAGCGAGACCCAGAACAGTTTTTCAAACGCTACAACGCCAAATCACCGGAGAAAGGTGGTTGCCAGAAATCCAACGCATACAGCGGCGGACTCAAAAGCGACGAGCGGCGCTCGGCCATCGTTGATTTACGAGGGCGGTTCGCCGATCTGCAAAACGAACACCTGAAGCAGCACGGCCACGATGCGCGAGTCTCGCATCTGAGCCTCGCAGCGCAAGGCATCGAACGCGTCCCGGAAAAGCATCTGGGCCCGGTCGCCAGCCGCGACCCTGGGCGGGTCATCCTGTTGCATGAACACCGCAGCGCTGCGTTTCTCTCTGAGTTTTATCAGCAACGCGCAGCATCGATTGATACAACCGGCAGTCTCACGGCTGCCTTACTCGAAAGGCAAGACAATGAGCGAAAACGAGCCGCAGCTTTTGAACGCATTGGAGCAAATCTCACAACAGCAGATAACCATAGCCGTGCGACAAAATCAGATTTGGCAGGCAATGGACGAGCTGGTGAAGTCCTTGCAAATGCCGCCGCAAACTACCAGCGCCATCGAGCAGTTGGAGAAGCTGCTCAAGCCATTGTCCGGCAACTTGGCCGAGCTTGCCAGGAAGTTGCCCGAGCCACGCAGCACCTCACAGTCATCGCAAAAGAGCGAGACCTAGCACCTCACTTTTCCTTATCCGAAAAGAATGTTGCAGCGCTGCCTGCGCAGTCTGCAGAGGATGAGCGCAAAGAACTTGAGGCCAAGTATGCCGCGCATGGTGTGGTCAGACAGTTCGATCATTCCAGGGATGCCGAGACCATCGGCCGTATCGTCGAAACCACCACCCTCCATATCGTAACCAGCCTTGGCCGCGATCATTTCGCGGTCCACGAGCGCGCAGCATTTCAGCTGATTGGCTACGATGGCGCGGCCACCGGTGAGGACAGGTTCGCCGAGGGTAATCGGGCAAGATTTAGCTACAACAAAAATCCGGAGCTGCGCAAGGTAATGATCGAGGAACTCAGACCGGAATGGATCAGTAAACATGGCCGCAATCACGGCATGCGACGTTAGTTGCGTGGCTTTTATTTTCCACGGAGTGGCGCACGGTTTCTCACGTAGGGAGAAACGGCTAAGTGCGCCTCTCAATGAATTGAGAGGATTAATCGCGCGGCGCAACGTGCTTTGAGCTGGCACCCATAGGTACATGGGTAATTTACATTTCGTTTAAGTGGAGAACAACATGGCAAAAGATTGGAATGCGGATTTTGTGGCGCGGGTAAAAGGCCTGAAGTCGATGAACGAACAGCAACAGCTAATTGTGCTGCTGTTTGAAAAGCGCAATCGAAGCAAAGACGAAGAGAAAGAGCTTGAGCTACTCCTCAGGGCAGAACGCGCCAAGGAAAGAGCAAAGTCAGCCGAATTGGCGGCGGTGAAACTACTCGGCTGTCGCAAAGATGCCGAACGCAAGGCGCGCAATCACCGGCTGATCCAGCTCGGCCTGCTGGTGGATATGGCCGGACTGGAGAGCCGAAGCCGGGGTGAAATCCTGGGCTGCCTGCAATCGCAGTCCGCTATTCAAGATGACAAATGGGCGGAGTGGAAACGGCGCGGCGATGCGCTGCTGGCCGAAAAAAATGCCGAGCATGGCTAGGCTGGAAAATACCTTAATCACCCCAAATGATGACGAAGTCCGCCCAGGCGTTATTGCCCAAGGTAATGCTTAACAATAAGGAGATTGATCATGAACGAAAAAAGAGCGATGACAATGAAACAGGCAAGAGAATCCGGTTTGTTGACCGAGTCTGCTTATCTACCCCCCATGGGGGAATGGATCGGCAAACTGTTAGCCAAGTGCTGGGGCAACTCGCGCAACCTGATCTGTTTCTTTGAGGATGTTGCCACCGGTAAGAAATATAAACTTTCCGTATTCAGCAACGAAGGAACACTCTACCGCCCAAAGGATGATGGAATCGATTTTTCTGAACCAGGCATAGAAGGCCAGGATTATGTAATTGAGACCGCACTCAGCTCGAAAGGAAATCCTGCGTGGCTTACCGCGACGCTGATTGAATGAGAGGAAGTGACATATGCGGCAAGTTGGACACCCTCCCCCAACTTGCCGACGACGATTTATCATGCGCCAGAAAACCGCCTGCTTGCATCACCAGCATCACGTCTAGTTTTCTTCTGCCGAGACGCCTGATTCGACATCAACAATAAGCATCCTCAGAGAAACCCCATCCCTGTTCTCCTGCTTGCGTGCAGAGCAAAGTCGGCCGGCAAAAGCTTGTCCCGGTCTGCACGCAGAGCATTGCCCACCGCAAATCGGATTGAGCGCGAATAGGACCTCAGGTCATTGTTCGCCAGAGTGGCGAGCATATCCGGGTCGGCGCCGAGGGCCACTCCTACCGAGTCGCAGTAATCGCTAAAAATCTGGCTCGCCACATCCCGCTGTTGCGCTCGCGTGAACGACGGCACATTAATCACATGGAAGCGCGACGCCAGCGGCGCGGATATTGGATTATTGCCTGTGGCAATGAACAGGATGTGAGACGCATCGAATTTCAGCATCATGCATTCATCCTTGAAGGACCTGGCCGTCTCGGGTTCCAGCAGATCCAGCAACACTGGCTCGATCGGATCGCCGACGTGGCCAGCGATTTTATCGATTTCGTCCAGAAGAATGACCGGCGAGCAATAGACATGACGGGACAACGCGAAGAAGATCTCGCCGGGCATCGCTTCTCGGTAGTGTGCGCTGCTGCCATTGATCGAGAAAGCGCCTTGCAGGCCTCCCGCGCTCAATTTTTCGAAGGCCACCCCCAGAGTCTGGGCCAGCGCCGCAGCGAAAAACGATTTCCCCACCCCCGGCGGGCCTGACAACAAAATGGGCGGTAAACGAAATTCGCTTCCCGGCAATCGGGATTGCAAACGCAGTTCAGTGTCGATCAACTCGATGGCTTCCACAAAATTCGGAAATTTGACGCGCAACGCACGCAGCCTGGCGTCGATACCGGTGAGCAGCGCATTGTTGAAATTGAAACGCGACCGCTTCCGGCTACGTGTTTTGGTGAAAGTCGGCAGATAGCGGGCGCCGCCATTTTTGAGTACGTCGTCAAAGGCATCCTGCACCTTGGTAATGCGATCTGAATGACCACCGGTCCATTTTTTGAGGGCCGCTTTGACCGAGTCGATATCGAATATCTGTACCGGTTCAGTATCGGGCGTATCCGGAAAATTCAGCTTGATGGATTCTTCGAAATAATCGTAGGATTCGATGGGGATGCGATCCCAAGGATGCGGTTCCTGTGGCGTATCGGCTTTGGCTGCGGCCTGTGCCGCTTCGCGTATTTTTTCTTCCATCGCCTCCCTTTGTTCGGCCATGCGTGCCTGGTGGAGTGATACCGGCACCAGCAACTTTCCTTGCGGGTCGATGATAAAACCCGCATCTTTCCCATCGGCGAGACGTTTTTTAGTAGAATTGGTATTGCTCATGGTGATTTCCTTCCTCATAAAAGTGATTTCTGTGAGCCGGCGACGGATGCGCTAACATCCGTCGCCACCTCTTCCCGCTTTTCCCTCATCCAGCGTTTTCGATGATGAGGATCTTTCCCTGCCGATCCAGCTCCTGTAATGCCCATTCGATTAATCCCACGATGCCGGGCGCCTGCGGCCCCAGCACGGCGGCCTTCAGTCGGTCGTTGGTGCCGGCCGGTAATTGCAGCAGCAGTTGTTTGGCCACGTCACCGCGACGGATTTTGCCTTTCACGATCACCCGCGTGTCGTCCTGGAATCCGTTTGGCGGCGTTGTATTGGTGAGTTTGAAAAATGGCGGCATGGTGGCTCCTTGCATTAGGCTATAGGTGCAATACTAACATAGTATAGAATACTACCTAACATATTTATTATGTCGATCACAAGCCCGATCCCTAAGTTCTGCGATCAATCTGAATTAACTTATTTCGTAGCCAAGGATGCTCTGAACAGCCCGCTCTTCGGCCTCAACCGACATTCGTCGGCATCGCGGAATTGGTGGCGAATGACCGTAATGTGGAAATCGGCGGAATTCACACCCTGCTTGGAAGAGACAGCCGAGGCGCATTCGTAGAAAGTCTGTTACATAGCAACAGCGGCTGTTTATAAGTGGATGCCATCTGGTTCAGTCTACTCCTGAAGCTATAAAGTACTGGTTCGGCCAAGGTATAAGGCTGTACTATCACACTGACAAGGCGGGGAAAATGGCTAGTGCAGAACAACTGAAGGCTCTTTTGAAATCCCACATCGAGGGCGATGAGGGGCGTTTTTTCTCTATAGCTATGCAAGTCGCAGCTCACGAGGCCAAGCTGGGGCATGGCAAGCTCGCAGAAGAGCTCCGTGACATGATTGACTCCGCCAAGAGCCATAGCCAAACAGCAGGGTCCACCCGCAATCTCGTGCCCCTGAACAAACCACGGGGAGAGCTGGCTGGCCTACTTTCTGTGTCTTATCCTAAAACACGTCTCGCAGACATGATACTTGACGAGAGCGTGTCCGAGAAACTCAGGCGCACGATCAAAGAACAGCGCCTTTTTTCCAAGTTACAAGAGCATGGCTTATCCCCCCGGCGAAAACTCCTCCTCGTCGGCCAGCCGGGTACTGGGAAAACCATGACCGCTTCGGTATTGGCGGCTGAGTTGGGAATACCACTGTTTTTGGTCCGACTGGATAGTTTGATCACGAAGTTCATGGGCGAAACCGCCTCCAAGCTGCGTCAGGTATTTGATGCCGTTGGCAATGTGCGTGGAGTCTACTTTTTCGACGAGTTCGATGCTATTGGCTCGCAAAGAGGAATGGCCAACGATGTAGGCGAGATTCGCCGGGTACTCAACAGCTTCTTGCAGATGATCGATCAGGATCAGTCGAATAGCGTGATCATCGCCGCTACCAATCATCCCGAAATTCTGGATTACGCTCTTTTTCGCCGTTTTGACGACGTGATTGAATACGGCCTGCCTAAGCAGGAACAGATTGCCGCAATGCTGAAAAGGCGGCTAGTCGGATTCAAGTCGGGAAAGCTTACTTGGCGGAAAATTGCTGATGAGGCTGCCGGACTGAGCTACGCGGAAATATCTAGAGCAGCTGATGAGGCCATTAAAAATGCCATCATCCATGAGCACGCGTCCATCGCGGAAGGGGATTTGATTCGCACGCTTGCGGAACGCAAGCTCATGAGACACAAGCTAACGGACAATATTGAGAAAGGGAGACTCATTAGTCATGTCGGTTCGACCCCAACAAAATAAGCGTCCGCACCTCATTCTTTCCGATACCGCCAAAACCCAAGCATTTACCGCCCGCTCCTCGCCGCAGGGAAAGTCCAAACCTCCACCGGAGTTGAATCGTATTCAACACGGGGAGTCCCTTCAAATACAACTCCAGGCAATTGAATCTACCTCACAAGAATTGGTTGCTAAGCAGCACGAGATTGGACTAGAAAGCGGCTTAGGCTTACAAATTCAGTTTCGAAGCCAACCTGACATTGAATTGGCGTTTAAGAGTCTTGCCTTTGAGCCCAGCCATATTGAACTGCTGAGCATTAACAGGGACGGCGACTACACTTACGCCAATGTATTTGTGCCAGAAGGCAAGTTGGCCCATTTCGAGAAATATGTCGCAGAGTACCTTGATGAGAATCAAGACAGGAATGGAAAGGCGCGGCATACAGCTCTGCTAAACACCATCGAATCCATTCGATCTGCAGAGCTTCGCGCCCTCTGGACAGATGATCTTGAAATGCTCCCGCAGAATCTTGATGAAGTTTTCTGGTGGGAAGTCTGGTTGCCTGCGCGTAGCGAGCGTGCCCTGGTGATGGGGGATTTTCGCAAATTAGCTGCTAAGGCTGGCTGTGAGGTTAGTGACGGGCACGTGGACTTCCCCGAACGAATCGTCATGCTTATGCATGGCTCGCAACGCCAATTCTCCCAGTCCGTGATGACCTTGAACTGCGTGGCGGAGCTCCGTCGGGCAAAGGAAACAGCTGAGTTCTTCGATGGCATGGTGGCAGAAGAACAGAACGCCTGGAAGGATGAGCTACTCGCCCGTTCCACATTCCCTCCACATCAGGACAACGTCCCTCGTGTTTGCTTACTCGACAGCGGCGTGAACCGAGCCCACCTGCTTCTTGCCCCTGTGCTGACGGTACAAGACATGCATACCGTCAAACCCGCCTGGGGCACTCACGATGAGATCAACCATGGCACTGGGTTGGCTGGGGTCGCTACCTATGGCGACTTGACCGACGCGCTAGCCGCTGCGGACCCAATCCAAATTGACCATCTCCTGGAATCAGTAAAGCTTGTTAAGAATCAGGGTGGGAATCCTGTAAACGCTGATTTTCATGCAGACCTTTTCGGGGACGCGGTTAGCCAGCCGGAAGTTGATTTCCCCCATCGGGCTCGGGTATTTAGTTCCGCTGTAACCGCCTCCGACTACCGGGATAGAGGTCGCCCTTCTTCTTGGTCGTCCATGGTGGATAGGCTAGCTGCCGATGCGGATGGAAACGGGGCTTTTCCTCGGTTGTTTGTGCTATCCGCTGGAAACATCAGAGACCAGAACGCTTGGATGGACTACCCGGCTAGCCTATCTACCAATCTGATCCATGACCCAGGCCAAGCATGGAATGCCTTGACCGTAGGAGCATTCACCGAAAAGATCGATACCGAAGACGCCGCGCTTGTACCCGTGGCAAATCATGGGGAGCCCAGCCCTTTCACCACAACGTCTGCAACTTGGGACAGGGCATGGCCACTCAAACCTGACGTAGTCTTCGAGGGTGGGAATGTCAGCAAGCTCGCAGGATTTGCTGCCACGCAACCCAGCCTCAGTCTCCTGACTACCAATTACAAGCCCGTCGAGAGACTTTTTACTACTACCAATGCCACCAGCGCCGCCTCGGCCCTCTGCTCTCGCATGGCCGCGCAACTGATGGTTACCTACCCGGATCTCGTACCCGAAACAATTAGGGCATTAATTGTTCACTCCGCCCAATGGCCTGATGCCATGCGGCAGATGTATCTGCCAGCCGCAAAACCCACCAAAAACCACTATGTAAACCTAATCCGCCATTGTGGCTGGGGGGTTCCAGACTTGGAGCGTGCGCGCTGGAGTGCCGCCAACTCACTAACACTGATCGCGGAAGGTGCCCTCTATCCCTATAAGAAACTCAAAGGTGAGGGGGTCAAGACCCGTGACATGCACTTGCACCAGTTGCCCTGGCCCAAGGAGGAACTGGAGGGGCTGGGTGGGGTGGAGGTCCAGATGCGGGTCACGCTATCCTACTTCATCGAACCAAATCCATCAGCGCGCGGCACTGCCTCCAAATTCCATTACCCCTCCCATCGGCTGCGTTTCGATGTCCGACGAGCGCAAGAATCGATTGATGACTTCCTTGCCCGCGTTAACGCGGCTGCGGCTTTGGAAGAGGACGAACAGGCCGTCAACCCAAAAGACCCGAATTGGTTGTTAGGTGGCCAGCAACGCCACAAGGGTTCCCTGCACCAGGACGTGTGGACGGGTACCGCAGCCGACTTGGCCAGCCGAGGCTATCTGGCCGTCTACCCTGCTATGGGTTGGTGGCGCACCCGACCTAAGCTGGAGCGCTTTAATCTGCCCGCTCGTTACAGCCTGATCGTCTCGATCCTCACGCCAGAGACCGACGTGGATATCTACAACGCTGTCGCCGTGCAGATTCCAGTGCCGGTAGCCATCGAGACCTGATTCTCCCGGCACTTTAAGTTCGTTGGACTAAACCGCTCACGCGGTAGTGATGTGCGATCAGCAGTGGGTGATGCGAGCGCTGGTGGTTTTGCTCAGGTGCGGAAACTACCAATGTTGAAGATGAGGCAATCCGCCTCTTTTTTGACAGGAGCAAGCCATGGACTCATCGACATCCCCGGTGATATCGCCGTTGCGTCAGCGCATGATCGACGACATGCGGATGCGCAAATTCACTGCCAAGACACAAAACGGTTACCTGCGCGCCGTGAAACGATTCGCTGGGTTTCTCGGCCGCTCGCCTGATACGGCCACCGTAGAATATCTGAGGTGGTATCAGTTGCACCTCGTCGATACCGGCACTTCGCCGATCTCGCTCAATGCCGCGATTGCCGGATTGAAGTTCTTCTTCGACGTCACGCTCGATCGTGCCGAGCTGATGGCCAAGATGCAGCCCGTTCGTGTCCCGCAGAGACTCCCCGTAGTATTAAGCCGCGAGGAAGTGGGCCGCCTGATCGCGGCGTCTGGCAACCTGAAGCATCAAACGGCACTGTCGCTTGCCTACGGAATCGGTGTTCGTCTCTTCATTCCGCATGAAGGTCAATTTGTGCTGGATCAGTGGATGAGTGAGCAGGTTGAACATTTTTGTCATCACATTTTCTCGATTCACAGAGGGTCAAAAAACAGTGCCATCGCTGGCGATTCGTACCGGCGGGATGCCTACTACCGGCCTGCGTTCCGCGGCGATCCTGCGGAACGCAGTCCAAGTGCCGCCTTCCAATATGCGTGCCAGCGGAAACCCGTCGGCGTCCAGATCCAACTTGGTACGCACCGCGTGTGCCAAATGGTCGAGCGCAATCACCGTCAATGCACGTCACTCCACCACAGCAGCTTCGTCGACCATCATGCTGTCGGTAAAAAATCCCGGATTGCGCGGCACCAGCAAATCGAAATCCAATAACAAGCAGTCATTGCGATATTCCGGCAGACCAGTTAACTGGTCCAGTCCGACGATCTTCAATCCACTTTCTTCCAGCGGTTCGAGCAACGAATAGGTGAGCCACTGAGTGAGTTTGTGGAACGGCAGTAAGCCATCGCAGGCACCAGAATGCCGCCAGCAGTCACCAGCGATCACCGTCAAGCGATATAAAAAGAGATTACTCAAGAAAATGCAGTGGCTTCAGAGGTAAGCGACCAACTCGCTCCCTAAGTATCTTGCCAGCCTTGAAGTGAGGAACCCATTTTTCCGGTACCAATACTGATTCCCCCGTCTTTGGGTTGCGCCCGATGCGAGGAGAACGGTAGTTCAGGGCAAAGCTGCCGAAACCGCGAATTTCAACACGCTTGCCCTGCGCTAAAGTCATCTGAATGGCGGCGAGTATCTCCGCTACGACCAACTCGGTATCTTTCTGGATCAGTTGAGGATAGCGACTGGTCAAGCGTGCAATGAGTTCTGATCGTGTCATGGTCAAATTCTATCGTGCTTGCTGGTTTCAGAACGAGTATCGGTGCCGCGCCTTGGGACAGGCATTGCCTACGGAATCACCAGATGCTGGCTGACCTCGCATGTTGAATCAAGTGCCAGATTGGCCCGCCATATTCTATGTTGTTTGATCCACCCAATAGATCGACGACCTATGCAACAACGAAAATTGTATGCATGAAAGTAGATCAGTGCTCGATGCAAAAAATTGAGCAATTTGGCTCAATCTGTAAAGGGAATCGACATGTGCTGATGTTCAACTGATTATGGACGAGAATCTAATCCAGTGGAAAACCTGCGTTATATCCTATTTGTTGGTTGCACCAGGCGGCCACTTTCAACGTCTTGCTATCGTTCAGATACGGACCCACCACTTGCAGGCCCAACGGTAACCCGTTTGGCCCATGCCCGACGGGGAAGCTTATGGCCGGCACACCCATCAGGGTCCAGATACCGCAGAAACTCGCATCGCCGGTGTCGCTCAAGGTTTTCGGCGCTTCCCCTGTTGCAGGGGGGGTTACAATGCCATCAAACCTGCCGAATAAGTCTGCTAGCTGCGCGCGCATTTCCTCGGCAGCCTTCAGCGCTTCAAGGTATTGGACAGCTGAAATCTTAAGCCCGGTTTCTATCAGTAAATCCAGCGGCTTGCTGGTTTTCCCCGGGTACTGCGCCTGTAGAGGAGCGTAGATTTGCGCGCCTTCGGCGAACAGGATAGTCCTCAACACATCAAGGGCGCGGTCAAAGGAGCTCGGCAACTCTATCCAATGTACCACCGCGCCCGCCTCGGCAAGCTGCACCACGTTCTTTTTGAACATGGCTTTCTGCACGTCGTCGGCCAAATCCCATACAGGTGTTTGTATCGCTGCAAGTCGAGGCCGCTGGCCCCATTCCGTGGCGTCTGCGGAACAGGCTTGCATGGGATTCACCAAAAGACTATGGGGATCGCCGCGATCATAACCGGTCAGGCAAGAGGCAAGGAATGCAGCATCCCCTACTCTACGTGCGAAAACGCCTACATGATCCAGCGTTGGACTCAGGGGATGAACCCCCGCTCTGGAAATAAGGCCATAGCTGGGTTTGTATCCCACCACCCCGCAATAAGCTGCAGGACGAATGACGGAGCCAACCGTCTGTGTGCCGAATGCCGCCGGCACGCAGCCGGCGGCAACTGCGGCAGCCGATCCGCTCGACGAGCCGCCGGGAGTATGCCCAAGATTCCATGGATTGCGGGTTTTTCCGGGATGGCGCCAGGCGAACTCGGTAGTCACTGTTTTGCCCATCACAAACGCGCCCGCAGCGTGCAGGTGCTGAACAACAGTCGCGGATTGAGAAGGAACATGCCCGGCATAGATGGGCGACCCCATCGAAGTGGGCATCCCCCTGGTCGAGACAATATCTTTCATTCCCAACGGGATACCGTGCAAACAGCCGGTCGGCTGCCCGTCAGCCAACTGACGGTCGGCTTCACGGGCGCATTGGAGTGCGAACTCCGGATCCAGCCACTCCCACGCCTTAATCTTGTCCTCCATGCTTTCAGCTCGGGCTAGACAGGCGCGAGTCAGCTCTTCGCTGGAAAAACTGCGCTCGCGTATCCCCTTTAGCGCGTCCAATAAACCGAGTTCATACAATTCCATTCTCAATACCCTTTTTATTCTTACCCAAAGAAAATAATTTTTATGCCGATGCCGGCTTGCAGGGTGGCAAGCCCGTATTTCAGGTTCTGTGGAGCCATCCGTAGTGCCAGCTTTGTTCCGTAAGGCACCGAAATCAGGGAGGCAACCCCCAGTATCAGCATTGCCGGCAGGAATATCCAACCAAGTGTTCCAGTCTCTATCGAATGGCTGCTCCACCCTTGATACACGTAGTCCGAGGTACTCAATAATGCAGAAAATACAATTGCGGCAGCGGAAGAGGCAATCGCCTTATGTATCGAAACGCGTGCCAGCAGAACCAGCGCCGGCACCAGTATGGCGCCACCGCCCACGCCAAACATTGCCGCCAGAAGTCCAGCCAAAATGCCTACAGCGAAATACGTGGCCCGACGTTCAGGTGCTTCCTGTGCAACGCGGCTCAACGGGTAAACGGGAGCAATTGTCAGCAGGGCAAGCAGCCACATCAACAACCCAAACCCCAGCCGGATCGTACGTTCGTCAGCCGCCAACATCAGATGTGCACCGCTGGCGGTTCCGGCAATCGAACCGAGTACCACCCAGCGCAACAACCCCCAATCTATCAGTCCCTGGCGCCGATATTCCCACGTGGTTTTGGCACCGCTAAAAATCATGACGGAAAGACTTGTGGCAATCGCAGTGCTAACCGCCACCCGCGGTTCCCAGCCCCAAGACAAGAACGAGTGATAAAGAATCGGCACCATGACTGCTCCACCCCCGATTCCCAGCAGGCCCGTCAAAAATCCTGCTGCCAGTCCGCCTGTCACAAAAATGGAAACAATCGCGAATGTCAGCATATCGAGCTTAGATGGTGGGTAAGTCGCCCGAGCTTTGGGGCATGGAGTGGATCGACACCAGGCGCGATGGGTTCGGACAGTGAAGCCACCGACCCGACCGCGCTCTGAGTTCGGCAAGTGCGACCAGGCGACATTATTTCATCGCAATCGCTTTGTCCGAAAAGGCCGTATTAATGACCTTCTTATACGCCGGCATTTCTTTCAAGTTGCCGAGATAAACCTGGGTTTTCATGCCTGTGTCAAAGGCCTCTACCGTTGTGGCAACGCTCTTCGGATAGACACTATCTGCAATCATGCGCTTGACCGCTGAGTCAACCACTTTCGGATCCAGTGTTGGAAACTCGGCTTGGGCGATTTTCGTGGCACCCTCGGGATCAGTAGTGATATAACGCATAGCCAATTCCATGCCGTTTACAAATCGTTGAATCGCATCCGGGTCGGTATTTTTTTTAGTTGTCACAGAAGAAAACGCATATGGGCCATACATTTTCGGGAAACCGAGAATGACGTTCATACCCTTGCTGACAGCCTGATCAAGCCCTGGCTCGTACATCACCGCCACCTTGGCCTGATTGGCTAATAATGGACCAATTTCGGAGCCAATCTGGACCTGAATCATTTTCAGGTCCTTGTTAGGTTCGATACCCTTTTCCTTCATCAACTTGATGAACAGCGACGTACTCGTCGTAGGCATCATGCCCGTCGAAATTGTCTCGCCCTTTAGGTTCTCCACGTTGGAATACTTGAAACCCGGCTGCGCTGCTATCCACACAGCTGCCCGGTTGACCACATTGGAAACAATTTGCAACGGCGCACCTTTGGAAATGGCGATAGCCGTCCATTCCGGGCCATGGATAGAAAAATCAGCACTACCGGAAATGACTGATGCCAGCGCAACACTGGGCGAACCCGCTGTCTGCTTCTCCACATCCAATCCTTCCTTTTTGAAAAATCCCTTATCCATGGCCACATAGAACGGCAAATACAGCAGCGACTGGAACGCTTGTGAAACGATTACCTTTTTCGGTGCCACTTCAGCCGAAGAGGTACCAGGAATTGCTGCCAAAGCAGCAATCAATAGGACAGAGGCAAACCTTGGAAATTTGAAGCTCATGGATTTCTCCCTCTTGTTGAAAAGAAACTGATTTAAACCCTAAAACGCTGGCCTGAATCGGCCTGCTTCCAGGGAAGCAGGCGGCGCTCCACGCGGTCAACTACGTAGTACAAAATGAAACCGACAAGCATCAGGGTAAAGAGGCCTACCCAAACGGTATCCAGGTCGTAGAACGAAGAAGCGGTGAAGATCATGTGGCCGAGGCCGTGCGAGGAAGAGATGAATTCCCCGACTACCGCTCCGACCAAACCGAATCCGATATTGATTCGGAAAGTGGCAATGATGGCGGGAAGGGAATAAGGAACCACGACCTTGAAAAACAATTGGTGTTTTGTCGACCCTAAAGCCAGCATCAGCGACTGCAAGTCGCGATCCGCATTTTTTGCCGCCTCATAGGCCGCAATCAGGGCAATGATGAACGTCATTGAAGTAGCCAGCATGATCTTGGAGACCATACCCGTGCCGAACCAAAGGATCACAATCGGCGCGAAAGCGATTTTCGGAACGCTGTTAATAGCGACGATGAATGGTTCCACTACCCGGGCGAAAAACGAGGAGTACCACAAAGACAATCCGAGCAACGAGCCTAGCAGGCTTCCAATCAGAAAACCTGCAATAGCTTCAATCACCGTAGCTTTGGCGTTATCCCACAGAGAGCCATTGTGCACGGCCTCCAATAGTTTGCTGAAAATTCCGGCCGGAGAACCCGCAAGAAATGCTGAAATCCAACCCCGTTCAACCACGAACTGCCAGATCAGCAAAAATGCGAATACCATCCCGAGCTGGATAGAGAGGGTCGAAGCGGTTGCCTTTAACTGTGGTGTCAAAAATTTTGCAGATTGCTTAAGTTTTTCGGCGTCGTTCGACTGTCTCGCCAATGCCTCTTCCATGTTCAATTCCCCACCTTGGTCTGAATGTCCAGCTCTGCACAAAGCGCATGAAAATATCCTGAAAAGCGGGGATCGCTGCGGGACTCGATAGGGGAGCGCTGTGAGAGGCCTATCTCGTGAACGGCTTTCACTGTGCCTGGGCGTGAGCTTAATACGACGACTCTCTTGGATAGCGCGACAGCCTCGTCAATATCATGGGTTACCAATATCACCGTCTTCTTGAATGTTTCTACGGCTTCGACCAGGACGCCTTCAAGATAAAGTCTCGTCTGATAATCGAGTGCTGAGAATGGTTCGTCCAACAGAATGACCTGCGGGTCGTAAATCAGCGTTCGAATCAGCGCGACCCTTTGCTTCATTCCACCGGACAACGCCTTCGGATAAGCATGCTCGAAGCCGGCCAACCCGTAGGTATAAAGGTATTCCATCGCAATTTCCCTGGACTCACTCAGAGGCGTACCCCGCACCTCAAGTCCCAAAACTACGTTTTCGAGTACGGTACGCCAGGGAAAAAGCAGGTCTTTTTGCAGCATATACCCGACTTTTCCCCTCAGGCCGTTTACGACCTCGCCATCCATTCGGATTTCACCCTCATCGGGATGCAAGAGCCCTGCAATGATATTGAACACGGTGCTCTTTCCACATCCGCTCGGCCCGATGATGCTTACGAAATCCTGGTCGTACACATCAAAACTAAGCTTGTTGAGCACATTGACGTCTCCACCTTTTGCGGGGAAGGTCTTTGTGACGTTGCGCAAGGATAATTTCGGAACAGCTGTATTCATTATTGGGAACCTGCGACATTGGTCATGTTCATATCTGACTCACAGCAGCATTCATGCCAACGCGGAAACCAAGGTTGCGAGACGCCTAATACACTTTGGATTCAAATAAATACTCTATTCATAACAATCAGTTATAAATAAAATAATCTTCCATTTAAGTGGCGCCAGTTAACCAAAGAAAAATTATTTTGGGCCCCATTTAAGTGCATTTAAAATTATGTTTGTTGACTCAGGACGATGAAGATTGAATTTTTCCCGATCAAATCAGCCCGACCAGTATGTACAAAGAAGACGCAGGATTTCAGACGTTGGAACGATGGCAGAGCGGCGCAAGCAGCTCGTACGATTACATTGCAAAGGGTCGGCGTGATGCCGATACACTGGGGACAGGCTCTTCAACTATACATAGTTCGCTTCTATGCAAAGGGGTCGATCTGAGCCATTCCATCACAAAAATCAGCTCGGCGTGGTTTTGTATCTGACTCTGTTCCTATTTCTGCCAGAATGAACGATGCAGGCGAAGCGTTTCTTCCACAATTTCCTCGACCGGGCCGATCAGTTCCACTGGTTTCTGGCAGTGATCGAACACATAGCGAGAGGGCACGCTCATCGTCTGATTTTCTTTGTGGCCCCCGGTTTCCTGCAAGAGCTGGTGCTCGGTCATGCCGTATACGATGCGGCCGATATTTGCCCAATAGGCGGTGCCGGCGCACATGCAGCAGGGTTCGACGGCGGTATAGAGCATGCAACTCCATAGATACTCCGGCGAGAAATTGCTCGCGGCGATTCGTGCCAGCGTTGACTCCGCATGGTTCACCGTATCGATGTTGCACTGCTCAAGCAGGATCGTCTCCTGATCCGGGCCTACCAGGATCGCACCGAACGGGTGACAACCGAGGGTAACAGCGCGCTGGGCTACCTCGTTGGATCTGCGCAGATGCCGCAGCATCTGTTCGCGCGTGGGGGAAAAGTCCTGAGGGGGCAGGATGATGGAATTATCGGTCATGGTCGAGACTTCTGATTTCTCTCATAGCCAAGGTACTGTTCCAAAGGAATAAGCATTTCAAACCAGCCCTGCTCTTTTTAACATGCCCATACTGGCCGCGTTATGGCGTTTGATCAGCGCTGCCATATCCATGCCTTTCAGCTCGCTATTCTCGACCACGATCTTGCCATTAATGACAGAAAGCCAGACACGGCCGGGTGCGCAAGTCAGCAGCGAAGCAACCGGATCGCCCAGCGCACCGGCGTGACCCAGGTCATCCACACGAAAGGCCACCAGATCAGCGGCTTTGCCCGGTTCCAGGCTGCCAATGTCGTCGCGTTGCAGCACACGCGCTCCACCCAGGGTAGCGAGTTCCAGCGCCTCCCGTGCAGACAGGCGATCAGCACGCGACTCGAAGCCGGGCCAGCCTACACGTTGCAGCAGCATGGCCTGACGCGCCTCGCCCAGCATATGGTTGCCGTCGTTACTTGCGGAGCCATCTACCCCTAATCCCACACGCACACCCAAGTCCAGCATGCGCCGCACCGGTGCGATGCCCGAGGCGAGAATCATGTTGCTGCTGGCACAGTGACAGACACCACTGCAATGGTGGGCCAACCGGCCCATGTCAGATTCGCTGGGGTGCACCATGTGGGCGAACCAGACGTCACTTCCCGTCCACTCAACCGATTCTGCATAGTCCAGGGGATGTTTGCCGAATTTTTCAAGGCAGAAGCGATCCTCGTCCAGGGTTTCGGCAAGGTGAGTATGCAAACCAACGCGCTGATAAGTACGTGCCAGGCGTGCACTCTCACGCATCAGGTCTGCACTCACGCTGAAAGGCGAACAGGGTGCAAGCCCGATGCGCAGCATGGAACACGGCGCGGCATCATGAAAAGTCTCAATGACGCGCTGGCAGTCCTCAAGAATAGCGGCCTCGTTTTCTACTACCCTGTCTGGTGGCAGCCCTCCCTGGCTCTCGCCCAGGCTCATGCTGCCGCGCGTGGGATGAAATCGCACACCGAGCTCGCGTGCGGCGGCAATTTCGTCGTCCAGCCGCGTGCCATTTGGAAACAGATAAAGGTGATCCGCCACGGTGGTGGCACCGGATAGCAGCAGTTCGGCCAGTCCAACCTGGGTACTGACGTGTATCGCTTCCGGATCCATTTCAGCCCATACCGGGTAAAGCATTTTCAGCCAGTCAAACAGCACCCTGCCCTGCCCGGTGCCAATCGCACGCGTAAGGGTCTGGTAGAGATGATGATGGCAATTGACCAGCCCGGGCATCACCACACAGCCCCTGGCATCAATGGTGCGATGTGGGTAGCGAAAAGCAGGGTCTTGCGCTATCCATGCATCGATTTCCGTGGCTGCACCCAGCCTCAGGATCGTGTCACCCTCGACCAGAACACTGGCGCGAGGCAACTCTTCACGAGTTGCATTCATGGTCACCACCACCTCGGCATCGTGGATCAGTATCCGATTAATCATCTATTTATTTCTCAGCAGAACGCACGCCGTAGCGCAGATTTTTTTGGCTCAAATAGCGACGATAAACAACAGACCAGCGGTCGCTTGCCAGTGACAATTCCATTCCCGCAGCAAGTAAGTCATTCATTGGATAGATTCTCTGCACTAGGCAAGCATGCTCGTGTATGGACAAGTTCCCCGAGAATATAGGTGGCTGCCACAGCCCGATCATCACCCAGCGTCATAAATATGAACAGGCGTTCGATCAGGGTCGTCGCACTGCGCATGCGCCGCGCCATGAGTGGTGTTGATTCGGGATCCAGCACGATAAAATCGGCTTCTTTACCGGGAGCCAGGTTACCTATATTGTCATCCAACCCCAAGGCTTTGGCATTGCCCAGGGTGGCCAGATAGAAAGCCTGTAAAGATGGCAGCGTGTACCCGCGCAGTTGTGCCACTTTGTATGATTCACCCAGGGTGCGCAGCATGCTGAAACTGGTACCGCCGCCTACATCGGTAGCCACACCCACGCGCATGCCTGAATCCAGCACCCCGGCAAGATCAAACAAACCGCTGCCCAGAAACAGGTTCGAGGTGGGACAAAAAGCGGCTGTCGCGCCGCTATCCACCATGCGCTGACGGTCATCTTCATCGAGATGGATGCAGTGCGCGTAGACGGCACGCTCGCGCAACAGGCCATAGTGGTCGTAGACGTCAAGGTAACTTCGGCTCCATGGAAACAGCTTGGCCACCCAAGCCACTTCGTCCATATTTTCCGCGAGGTGGGTGTGGATATGCACCTCGGGATAGGTGCGTGCTAGCTCACCCACTTGGGCTAGTTGCGCATCCGACGAGGTAACGGCGAAGCGCGGGGTGATGGCATACCCCAGTCGCCCTTGTCCGTGCCAACGTTCTATCAGCGCTGCCGAATCGGCATATGCGCTATCAGATGTATCGCGCAAAAACTCGGGGCAGTTACGATCCATCAGCACTTTGCCCGCCACCATGCGCAGGGCTCGCTGCCCAGCTACGGCGAAGAAGGCATCCAGCGATTGACGATGGGTCGTGCCAAACACTAACGCTGTTGTGGTGCCGTTGCGCAGCAATTCGTCAAGGAAGAATCCAGCGACTTCTGTCGCGTGGTTCATGTCGTCGAAACGACCTTCGGCGGGAAAGGTGTAATGCTCCAGCCAGTCCAGTAGTTGCTTCCCCGGCGAGGCGATGACATCTGTCTGGGAATAGTGGATATGGGTATCGATGAAGCCCGGCAAAATCATCCGGCCCGAGTAGTCGGTAAGCTGTGTGCCGGCCGGCAGCGTGGGGTGCAATTCTGCGTAGCCACCAAGCGCGAGCACGCGGCCATTCTCCACGACTATCAAGCCGTCTGGGATAAACTGATAGGAATGGTCAGCACCCGCCTCACCGGGGTTGGTGAGAAAATGCAGGATAGACCCACGAAAGGCATTACATACTGCTGCCGTCATGCTCATTTAGAGGGGCCCCCGGCAATCCCCCAGGCAACAATAAATTGCCGTTCCTGATCGGTCATGCCTGTCAGATTTCCAAGCGGCATGGCCCGACTGGATACCTGCTGATAAATCTGTGTGGCGTGGGAGGCGATACGCTCAGGCGTATCCAGCATCACACCCTTGGGTGCAGCAACAAAACCTGCCTGGGTAACTTTCTCGGCATGACAACTTGCACAACGGTTTTGCACGATATGTACTACCTGTGCAAACTGATCGGCGGTATTCACAGAAGCGACAGCTTGGGGTGCTGATGCAGGAGAGATGGCAAACGCTACACCAGCCAGCAGAACCACCCCCAGCACTATCGGCACCGGTGAGGCGTGCCCTTTGTGACGTGCGACGAAATACACGCGAATAGCTGCACCCGCAATGGAAATGGCGATAAGGAGCACCCAGTTATACGGGTGATTAAACACCATCGCATAGTGATTGCTCATCATGGTGAATATCACCGGCAAGGTGAAGTAGGTGTTATGCAGCGAACGTTGCCTGGCCTTCAAGCCTGGCGCGGGGTCGGGTTCACGGCCTGCCAGTTTGGCTTTTATCAACTCGCGCTGACCGGGGATAATGACAAAAAATACGTTGGCGACCATCAGTGTACCGAGCATGGCACCATAGTGAATGAAGGCGCCGCGACCACTAAATACATGGCACAATCCCCACGCAGCGACGGCAGCCAGCATTGCTACCGCCAGCCCAAGCAGGCGGTCATTACACCCCAGGGGCGAACGGCACAAGCCGTCGTAAATCAGCCAGCCCAACACCAGAGAACCGAGGCCGATAGCAATGGCCTCCATTGGTGAAAGCGCGGCTACCGCAGGATCAATCAGATAGGATCCCGCCCCTACATAGTAAACCAGGCACAACATGAAAAAACCCGATAGCCATGTGGTGTAGGCTTCCCATTTGAACCAGTGCAACGGCTCGGGCAATAACTGCGGTGCCACACGGTATTTTTGCGCGTGGTAAAAACCGCCACCGTGAACAGACCATACTTCCCCGGCAATTCCTTTGTCGGAATCATCCGGATTTTTTGGCTTGAGCAGGTGGTTATCCAGCCAGACAAAATAAAACGAAGCGCCTATCCAGGCGATGCCACTAATCAGGTGCAGCCAACGTCCCAAAAGATTAAGCCAGTCCAGCCAATAAGCATTCATATGGTTCAGCTATGCGGGTAATAACTCTGACCCAGAGACATCGGTTGATTAAGCAGGATGGTTTTTGGATTTCGGCTGATCAATACCAGCACAACGATAGTCACCAGATAAGGCAACATGGAGAGTAGCTGCGAGGCGATATGTATCCCCATACCCTGTCCGTAAAACTGGAGGATGGTGACACCGCCGAACAAGTATGCGCCCAGCAGCACACGCACAGGTTTCCAGGTAGCGAAAACAACCAGTGCAAGCGCTATCCAGCCCCGTCCCGCAGTCATACCCTCCACCCACATGGGCGTCACGGCAAGCGACATATAAGCTCCAGCCAAACCGCTCATGGCACCGCCGAACAACACCGCCATGTAGCGTATGCCTATCACCGAATAGCCGATGGCATGAGCAGAAGCGGGCGACTCTCCGACTGCGCGCACCACCAGTCCCCAGCGCGAACGCCCGAAAAACCACTGCAACGCGAATAGCGCCACGATCGAACCGTAAACCACGATATCAAAGTGAAATAACAGCGGGCCGAGAAAAGGGATATCACTCAACAGCGGAATCGGGAACGGTTGCAGTCCGTCTAGCGGCACACCCACATAATCACGTCCTGCAAAAGCACTCAGACCCACCCCGAACAGGGTTAATGCAAGCCCCGTGGCGACCTGGTTTGTTTGCAGGCTGAGGGTAAGCACCGCGAATATCAGGGCTAGCGTGATACCGGAAAACATGCCAGCTGCAAAGCCCAGACCCAGACTGCCGGTTTGGGAAGCTACGGCAAAGCCCGCCATGGCGCCGACCAGCATCATACCTTCTACTCCCAGATTGAGCACACCCGCGCGCTCAGTCGCCAGTTCTCCAAAAGCGGCATACGCCAGCGGCGTGGCGGCTGCAACCGTGCTGGCGAGAATAGGGACGAGTTGTTCGACGTTCATATAAGCTCCTCGGGCAACAGCGTATCAACCGGCCTCACCTGCTCCACCGGGCGGGCGTATGATTTAAAATGGAAGTTGATAAAGATATCTGCGGCAAGCAAGTAGAACAGCAGCAATCCCTGAAACAGCCCGGTCACGGCTGAAGGCAAACCGAGGTTCATCTGCGCCGTTTCTCCGCCCAAATAAAGCAGGGACATGAGCAAGCTTGCCAGCAGCACCCCGAGCGGATGAAGCCGACCAACGAAAGCGACAATAATGGCGGCGAAACCGTAGCCTGGCGAAATCGTAGGCTGCAACTGACCAATCGGACCAGCCACTTCAGCCATCCCCGCAAATCCCGCCATCCCGCCGCCGATCAACAAGGCCAGCCAGACATTGCGCTTCTCGCTAAAACCAGCATAACGCGCTGCTGCAGGAGCCAAACCGCTTACCTGCATGCGAAAACCGGCAAACATCTTATGCGAAAAAAACCACGACACTGCTACCAGCAGCAATGCGATGACGAATGCCAGATTGGTGCGCAAGCCATCAACCAGAAGCGGCAGCATCTCTGCATCCGAGAACATTTTTGTTTGGGGAAAGTTAAAGCCATCGGGGTCACGCCAGGGACCCTGAACGAGGTAACCTAGAAATAGCTGAGCGACATATACCAACATCAGACTCACCAGTATTTCATTGGTATGAAATCGGGTACGCAAGAACGCCGGAATAGCTGCCCAGGCCATACCACCGGCCACCCCCGCACAAACCATCAGCGGCAATACCCAAGTTGCCTCCACGCCATGGAAATACAAGGCCACGCCCCCTGCTGCAATTGCGCCCATGGTGAGCTGGCCTTCCGCACCGATGTTCCATACACTGGCACGGAACCCGATGGACAGCCCCAGACCGCACAGTATCAGCGGCGTGGCTTTCAATAGCCACTCACCGATACCATAGGCCGTGGTCAAGGGTTTAATAAAGAATATCCAAAAGGCATGCAGCGGATCCTTCCCCAACAAGATAAATAACAAATAGCCGGTAATCAGCATGCACACTGCCGCAATCAGCGGTGAAGCAAACATCATTAATGTTGACGGATGGGCACGGCGTTCCAGTCTAAGCATGAGCAAGCTCCGAATTATCCTGGGTGAATTCGCCACTCATCCACAGGCCGATTTGTGCCACGCTGGTTTCTACAGCAGCTACCACCGGCGAAAGCCGTCCGTCGGCAATGACCGCGATGCGATCGCAGATCATGAATAACTCCTCCAACTCTTCCGACACCACTAGCACAGCCACCCCCTGATTTCTCAGGTCAATCAGCGCCTGTCGTATCAGTTGTGCTGCTCCTATATCCACACCCCAGGTGGGCTGGGCAACGATCATCATCTTGGGTGCGAACATGATTTCGCGACCAACAATGAATTTTTGCAGATTCCCGCCCGATAGACTGCTTGCCAAAGCCTTGTCGCCGCCACATTTCACATTAAAACGTTTGATGACAGCCTGGGCGAAAACACGCACTGAGGAGTGGTCAATGAGCCCTCGTTTGACCATACTGCTGTCGCTACCCGTGATCAGCGCATTGAGTCCCAGACTCAATGACGGCACAGCACCGCGTCCCAAACGCTCTTCCGGCACAAAGCGCAGGCCCAACTTGCGCCGCTGTGCCGGATTAGATTTTCCTGCTGCAGTACCGCAGATATGGGTGGTGTCCGACTGCTGCATAGGCTGTTCGCCGGACAAAGCGGCCAATAGCTCTTTCTGACCATTTCCTGATATTCCAGCGATCCCGACAATTTCACCGCTGCGCACTTCAAGGTCGATATTTTTCAAATGCGTACCGAATGGATCAACGGTAGCCAGACTGAGCTGATTGATTTTGAGACGAACTTCACCAGGCGTTCGGGTATCCATTTGGCAGTGTGGCAAATCTTTGCCTATCATCATCCGCGCCAGCGATTCACGGGTTTCCTGTTTGGGGCTCGTTGTGCCCGTTACACACCCGCTGCGCAGCACCGTGGCGCTATCGCACAATGCCTGGATTTCGTCCAGCTTGTGGCTAATGTAGAGAATGCTGCAGCCCTCGGCTGCCAGCCGACGCAGAGTTTCGAACAGCTTGAGCACAGCTTGCGGGGTAAGTACCGAGGTAGGCTCATCCATGATCAGCAGTCGGGGACGATTTAGCAGGCAACGTACAATTTCCACACGCTGGCGCTCACCAACCGACATGCTGTGCACCAACCGGTGCGGATCAATGGGTAGGCCATATTCTTCAGACACTGCACTGATACGCTGCGCCAGCTCGGAAGATGCCATCGGCGTATCCAGGGCAAGAGAAATGTTTTCCGCCACGGTGAGTGTCTCGAACAGGGAGAAATGCTGGAACACCATACCGATACCCATGCGCCGCGCTTCGGCCGGTGATTCAATATGCACTTCGCGGTTCTCCCACAACATCTCGCCGGCATCGGGCCTGGTCACACCGTAGATGATCTTCATCAGCGTGCTCTTGCCAGCTCCATTTTCCCCCAGCACCGCATGAATCTCACCGGGGCGCACAATCAAATCGACCTTCTCATTCGCTACCACTGAAGGATAAATTTTGGTGATGCCGCGCAATTCCAGACGCGGGTGAGAAAGTTGCATGTTCATGATCGCTGACTATCCATGGCAAGTTGGAGACTGCTACTGGTGCTATGCCCGGCAAGCTGCCGTGCTTCACGTTCCTGCAACAACTGAGCCACGACAGCAACGGCAATCGTGGCTGGCTCTTTGCCGGAAATACCCGCAAGACCAATCGGGCAAGTGATGCGTTCAGCCTGAAAACCCTGTCGTGTCAGACGATGGTCAAAACGGGCAGCCTTAGTACACGAACCGATCAGCCCGATGAAACCTCTCGTTTCATGCGTCAGAATGGCTTGGCAGATTGTGTAATCGAGATCGTGGTCGTGCGTTAGTACCAGGAACCACGCATCTTCCGGCGCATACCGCACTTCGGCAGCAGGTATTTCGCTCTCCAGCGTGGTGACGCCGCTATATACATCCGTAGGAAAAGCCCCGGCACGGGAATCCACCCAGGTAATGTCGAAAGGCAAATCGTTCAAGAGTCTGACGATGGCCTGGCCCACATGGCCAGCTCCAAATATCCACAGTGGCGTGTGTTCACGATCCAGACGTTCGAACAGCACCTTGTCTCCATCGCGAGACACCAACCGGGTACGTGATGAATCCGGCGCAGCGTGCATCAGTGATTCGGCGTAGCTGCTGAGTTCTGTAAATTCAGGATCAGGGTGCTGAACGCTGGATAGAAACAGCGTACGCCGGGAGATGTGTTTGTCTTCGGCTAGGGTAGCAAGCACAACCTGGCTGGCCTGTTGCATTTGTATATTTGCAGCACTAATAAATTCAAGATCTGCGGCTGTAAAACGCTCCCACCACAGGTCGACTATGCCGCCGCAACACTGCCCCAACGCAGCCCCTAGAGAGAAGCGTTGGCAGTGTGATAGCTTGCCGGATTGGTCAAGCAGGTCGCGCGCCAATTCAATGGCTTTGAATTCCAGATGCCCTCCACCCAGAGTACCTGACGTACCATGTCGATACACCAACATTGAAGCACCTGCCTCGCGTGGCGCAGAACCGCTGGTAGCTGCAACAACTACACGGATGACATCATTTTTATTAGTTAACAGGAGTTCGAGGTCGACTAGCCAGTGCTTCATACCGATTCCTCGGCCACGGCATGATTGCGTACTGACTCCGTGCTGCCATCTATTGCATGCAAAATCGCCTGCGGCGTGGCAGGAGCAGTCAAATTCATTGCCGCTATGGGCCCCGCAGCACTGGCCACAGCGTCGCGCAAGGCATGGAAAACAGATATCGCCAGCATCAATGGCGGTTCGCCCACTGCCTTGGAATGGAAGATGGTGTCTTCAGCGTTGGGTGTGTTGTCCAGCAGACGGACGCGGGCATCCTCGGGCCAGTCGCTTACCGCCGGGATTTTGTAGGTGGACGGTGCATGTGTTTTGAGTTCGCCTTGATTGTTCCACCATAATTCCTCGCTAGTCAGCCAGCCTGCCCCTTGTAGGAAACCGCCTTCTATCTGGCCGATATCCAGAGCCGGGTTGAGCGATTTTCCTACGTCATGAAGAATATCCACCCTTAATATACGGTTCTCTCCAGTCAGGGTATCGACTGCTACTTCGGTGACGGCCGCACCATAAGCAAAATAGAAAAAAGGCCGGCCACGCAGGGTACTACGGTTGTAGTGAATTTTTGGCGTGCGATAAAAGCCGGTCGACGATAGCGAAATACGCGCCAAATAAGCATCGCGAACGAGAGCATCGAATCCCAAAGAGTTTGCACCAATGCGTACTTTGCCCGCTTCAAAGACCACCTCGTGAGCCTGGACGTGATAGGTCTCTACAGCGAAAGCAATCAGCCTTTCCTTGATTATTCGCGCCGCGATCTGGGCAGCCTTGCCATTGAGATCACTGCCTGAGGACGCGGCAGTTGCGGACGTGTTGGGTACCTTGCTAGTGTCAGTGGTGGATACCCGTACCTGATCCAGCGCGATACCAAATTCGTCGGCTACGACCTGTGCGACCTTGGTAAACAGCCCCTGCCCCATCTCTGTGCCGCCGTGGTTCAGCAATATACTGCCGTCGGTATACACCTGTACCAAAGCACCCGCCTGATTGTATTGAGTCGCAGTAAAGGAAATGCCGAATTTGACTGGCGTCAATGCGATACCACGTTTGATGATGGGGTTATGGGCATTGAATTTGGTGATAGCTGTCCGGCGTGACGTGTAGTCACTGCTGGCTACCAGATCGTCGACGATTCGGTGCACAAGATTGTCTTCGACCTGCATGTGGTAGGGGGTAACATTGCGCTCGCCGATGCCATAGAAATTGATACGCCGCACCGCCAGCGGGTCAAGATCAAGATGGCGTGCAATATCATCGAGCACCGCTTCGATTGCCATCATCCCTTGCGGTCCGCCAAAGCCGCGAAAGGCCGTATTCGACACCGTATGCGTCTTGCAACGATGCGATACGATTTGTACATGTTCCAGAAAATAGCAATTATCGGCGTGAAACATGGCACGATCATTGACCGGACCTGACAGGTCGACAGAGTAACCGCAGCGCGAGGCCAACATTAGCGACAGGCCGAAAATGCGCCCTTGATCATCGAAACCAACGTCGTATTCTGCAATAAAGTCATGGCGTTTCCCGGTCATCACCATGTCGTCGTCGCGGTCCAACCGCACCTTGGTGGGTCGACCCGTTGCCGTGGCGACAAGCGCAGCCACGCAGGCAAACAGAGCTGGCTGGCTTTCCTTGCCACCGAAACCACCGCCCATGCGCCGACACTGCACCACTACGTCGTGAGCATGTTTGCCCAGGGCATGGGCAACCAGGTGCTGAACCTCACTGGGATGCTGGGTGGAGCTATGGACCAGTACGCCGCCATTTTCTTGAGGCAGTGCAAAGGCAATCTGTCCTTCAAGATAAAAATGGTCTTGACCGCCGATGGAAATCGCGCCGGATAAGCGCTGCGGTGCCTCGCTAATAACTACTTCTGGCTCGCCTCGGCGCAATGTTTCTGTAGGCAAAACGAAACTGTCGGCAGCCAAAGCAGTAGCAATATCGAGTATTGCCGGCAGGGGCTCGTAGTCAATGCGTGCAAGTTTCGCTGCTCGGCGCGCCATATCAATCGAGTTGGCCGCAACGGCAAAAATAGGCTGGCCGTGAAATTGGATGATGTCTGTGGCGAAGATTGGGTCGTCGTGCATTACCGGCCCATAGTTGTTCTCACCTGGAATATCCATGGCGGTAAAAACTCGAACCACTCCCGGGGCACTCAAGACCGCTGACAAGTCCATGTGTTTGATACGGCCATGCGCTATATCACTCATGCCAAATGCTACATGCAGCACATTGGCTGGTAGCGCGATATCGTCCGCATAATAAGCCCGACCAGAAACATGCAAAGCAGCACTTTCGTGGGCAACAGGCTGATTCACCACAGGGTTCATGATGAGACTCCGCAAACTTTTTCCACACGACAAAGTGTCGTCGATTCGGCATGTTCCAGATACAACCGCTTTAACAGGTTTTGCGCCACCTTGAGCCGATAAGCAGCACTTGCCCGCATGTCGCTGAGCGGTGCAAAATCCTGAGCAATCCCGGGTAGCGCTGCCTCGATAGAGGATAAAGACCAAGCCTGTCCGGTGAGCATGGTTTCAGTCTGTACAGCCCGCTTGGGTGTCGCCGCCATGCCACCGTATGCGATACGCGCCGCGATGATGTGACCGTTGTCGATGTCAAGCACGTAGGCACCACACACTGCTGAAATATCCTGGTCTACGCGCTTGGAAATTTTGTAGCTAGCCACGATGCGGCCCGGCATTGACAAAGGTACGCTCACCGCCTCGACAAACTCACCCGGCTGTAACGCTTTTTCTTGGTAGCCGAGGTATAAATCCTCCAGCGCCAATGCGCGAGTTTCGGTACCTCTGCGCAACTTCAGGATGGCGCCCAAGGCGATGAGAATGGGCATGGAATCCCCAATGGGCGAACCATTGGCCAGATTCCCGCACAAGGTTCCGGAATTGCGGATAGGCGGTGAAGCAAAGCGGCGGTACAACTCGTCCAGCATCGGATAATGTACGACCAGCGCAGCATAGGCATCTGACAGACGCACGGCAGCGCCAATTTCAAGCGTAGTGTTCGTTTCACTTATTCGCTTCAGCTCTGTGACTTCGCCGAGATAAATCAAACTGGGAAGTGCACGCAACTGCTTTGTAACCCACAAACCAATGTCAGTACCACCGGCGAGCAGCAAGGCAGCAGGGTGTCGCAGATAGTTTTGCGCCAGTTCATCCAGGCTACGCGGAGCATGAAAAGAGGCATTCCCATTCAGGCGCAGGCTGTCGGTTCGTTGCAGGGCACGCAACCGCTGCTTGCGGGATTCGTCTTGCGCGTCTGTTTGGCTCCAACTCGCTGGGGCCGCATAGTCATTCAACCGACACCCTGCTTCGATAATGGGGCGGTAACCGGTGCAGCGGCACAGGTTACCGGCTAACGCATCCATTATTTGCGCGCGCCGTGCGCCGGGCTGGTTCAAATAAACATCGAACAACGCCATGACAAATCCGGGTGTGCAAAAGCCGCATTGGGAAGCATGATGATCAACCATGGCCTGCTGTACCGGATGCAGTGGCGCATCGTTGCGGGAAAGGCTCTCTACGGTCACCACCTCCTTGCCATCCACCGTGGGCAAAAAGCGGATGCAGGAATTGACCGCGCGATACGCAATTTTCTCTCCCTCCAACTCACCCAAGACCACGGTGCAAGCTCCGCAATCGCCTTCGGCACAACCTTCTTTAGTACCTGTACGTCCGAGAATGTCACGCAGAAACTGAAGCAGCGTGGTCGCCGGTGGCACGCCCCTCGCCTCGATCACCTCGCCGTCCAGCATAAAACGGATACCGTTGTCGTCAGCACCCACGCTCAACTTCCCCGATAAGTCGAATATCCCCACGGCGATACCAGCAGTGGCACGTGATAGCGTCCTAATGGATCAGCCACACTGAAGCGTATGGCTATGCGGTCAAGAAAAGGCGGGTCGGGTAAAGCAAGTCCGGAACTACTGAAATATTTCGCGATATAAAACACAAACTCGTACTCTCCAATGCAAAGCTCTCTACCTTCAAGCAAAGCACCGTCGCTACGCCCGTCACTGTTGCTGTGGAAAGAAATCAGCAACGTGGTAGGTTGACCAATCCGGTAGATTTCCACGGGGATACCCGCGGCAGGGCATCCCTGCGCCGTATCAATAATATGCGTGGTTAATTTGCCCATAGGGAAGGCTATATCCTTTTAATTATCTTGATCGTCAAGCTTTATGTCTCTCTGATTTGACTGCTGTCAAAAACCAATACATGGCAGTTCAAACACAACCTAACTTCGATGAATGTTTTATATGATCTGATATCCAAAAAGTTGAACACAATTTTATAAGCAATATCCATACCCCCCAAACATTTCTTCTTTTTTAAGACGGTCGAATAGTCACAAAACACTCATAGCTTTATATCGCATGTATACAATGCCAAATACTTAACTACACTTGAGAACAATATTCCGAACGGATTTTTTGTGCAGGATCGAAGCGCAATACACCCATTAACACAGTAAATGGGCAGTAGTTTTTGCATATCTTTGGTGCAGATTTTTATTTTTTGCCACAATATGGTGCGCTTTAAATACTTATACTCTATACATTTTAGGTAGAATTATTCCAGCATAATTGTATCCATTTATATCTTGTGTTAGCTTGCAGTTGACACGTTAAATTCATTAAAATGGGCTCATTGCGATCATTTTTTAAAAGAATGCAGACAGAAGAAAAGCTGCGTAAGGACAGGAAGGAACAAACGAATATGTCTTCGCTAAATGAATCTCTAACAGCTTCCATGGCGCCCTCCCTGATCGTCACAAAACGGGGTATGTCAGACGTAGATAAAAAAATCTACGACGCTGTCTTTAATGCAGTCATGAACCAGCGATTACCTCCCGGAACCAAATTGACCGAAGCCCATTTTTGTGAATTATTTAAAGTAAGCCGCACCATTGTGCGCAAGGCGTTGCAGCGCCTTGCGCATGCCCATATTGTGGTGCTTAAACCTAACCAGGGTGCCAGCATAGCCTCCCCCACACCACAGGAAACCCGGGAAATATTTGCTGCGCGACGCGGTATAGAAGCAGCAATTATTCCTCTCGCCATAGAACACGCAAGCAACGCCCAAATTGCGGGCTTGCGCAAAATGGCCAAAGCAGAACATGCCGCTTTCGAGAGTGGCGATCGCGCCAACTGGATAAGCCTGGGTGGGGCGTTTCACATTGCCCTGGCAGAATTGGCGGGGAATAGTGTCTTGCACAGATTCCTGTCCGAATTGGTATCCCGATGCTCGTTGATCATCGCACTGTATCAATTGCCCGGAAACATCGCTTGTAGCCACGATGAGCATGACCGGCTAATTGATATCATCGCAAGCAAAGATGTAAAGCTCGCGTTGAAAATGATGGAACAACATTTGCTAGCGATAGAAGCGAGACTCAATCTGAATGATGAGAGAGAAAAAATCAACCTCGCTGAAATTCTTGGATTGGCATGAACCCACCAATGATAAAAGATGATCAAAACCACTTTAGCAACTGATTACCCGAGGGATTTGGTCGGCTATGGGCAGAATCCACCGCATCCCAGATGGCCTGAAAATGCACGCATTGCCGTACAGTTCGTGCTGAATTACGAGGAAGGCTCAGAAAACAGCATCCTGCATGGTGATGCGTCCTCGGAAACCTTTCTTTCGGAAATCATTGGTGCCCTGCCCTTTGTCGGCAGTCGACACATGAGCATGGAATCATTGTTCGAATACGGGAGTCGAGCCGGTGTATGGCGCATCCTGAAACTGTTCCAGGATCGGCAACTTCCCCTTAGCGTTTTTGCTGTGGGAATGGCACTGGCGCGACACCCGGAACTGGCTAAGCACCTGGTTGAATCTGGACATGAGATCGTCGCACATGGCTGGCGCTGGATTGATTATCACGGCATGGATGAGGCCACGGAACGCGAACATATTCAACTGGCAGTGGAAACGTTGCGCGACCTGACCGGCAGCGCCCCTTCAGGTTGGTATACCGGGCGTACGAGTGAAAATACGCGCCGTTTGCTGGTGGAACACGGTGGCTTTGTCTATGACGCCGATTCTTATAGCGACGATTTGCCTTACTGGGAAACAGTGTCCGGTCAACCTCATTTGGTTGTGCCCTATACCTTGGATACCAATGATATGCGCTTCGCCACCGTACAGGGTTTCAATAGCGGTGACCAGTTCTTCTCATATCTTAAAGATGCGTTTGACACCCTTTATGCAGAAGGCGCCAATGCACCCAAGATGCTCTCAATCGGTCTGCATTGCCGCGTGGCTGGTCGCCCGGGGCGAATTGCCGCGCTGGCGCGTTTTATGGATTATGTTCAGCACCACGATCAAGTCTGGATATGCCGCCGAATCGATATTGCCCGGCACTGGATAAAACACCATCCTGCTCCATGCAAGAGCTGAAGACCGATGCCACCCTATTCAATAGCGTCGCTGAATGCATTGGAACAAAGGTCTTTCATCTCCTGTTTATCAGGTGTTTACGAACACTCGCCGTGGGTTGCCGAGCACGCCAGCTTGCGACGCCCATTTGCTTCAGTGGGGGAACTCGCCGCTGCCATGCACGCATGCGTCCTCGCTGCCAGCGAACCCCAGCAGCTGGCACTGATTCGAGCCCATCCTGAATTAGCTGGAAAACTTGCTATCGACGGTGGATTAACTGCGGCTTCGCGTTTAGAACAAAGCGCAGCCGGTCTGGACAAGTGCACTCCACACGAGTTTGCGCGAATATCCGGGCTTAATCAGGCCTATCAGGCGAAATTCGGTTTCCCTTTTATCATCGCGGTTAGGGGCATGTCCGGAACAGCCATCATCGCCGCAATGGAACAGCGCCTTGCCCACCCGTTTGACCGGGAAATATGTACAGCTTTGGATGAAATCGGACGCATCGCAAGTTTTCGTCTCAATGATCTTGTCATTGATTAACTATTTTAGTGAAATAACCCAATGGAAATTCAATCCGCAATTCATGAGGCACCCGATTTCGCCACCCGCTGGGTCAATCTTTCAGACCCGCGCTTAGGTGCGCTGGCTTTATCAGCCAGCGATGACTTTTTTGCGCCTAAAGAACGCTTGCTCAATCCAGAACCACCAATATTCATCCCCGGGAAATATGACGATCACGGAAAGTGGATGGATGGATGGGAAACGCGGCGCAAGCGTGGGGCTGGAAATGATCATTGCGTGGTGAAACTGGGTCTTCGTGGCGTGATTAAAGGCATAGACATCGACACCAGCCACTTTACTGGAAACTACCCACCCGCCGCGTCGTTAGAAGCAGCTATTTGCGATAAAGACCCGGACGAATCAACCCAGTGGGTACGCCTGCTGGATCCCATTTCCCTGTGCGGCAACGCGCATCATTACCTTGAAATAAGTAATCCCCGTGTATGGAGTCATGTACGTTTAAACATATATCCCGATGGGGGCATCGCACGCCTGCGCATATTCGGTCAGGTCGCTTGTGATTGGGCGGCTCGCGCGAAAGATCAATTATACGATCTCGTTGCTCTGGAGAACGGCGGACTGGCGGTGGCCTGCAACGATGCGCATTTCGGCAAACCTTTCAATTTGCTGGCACCTAGCCGTGGCATCAATATGGGCGATGGATGGGAAACACGGCGCCGACGCGAACCCGGCAATGACTGGGCAATTATTGCGCTGGGTCATCCGGGAACAATTAGGAAAATCGAAGTCGATACCGCCCATTACAAGGGCAACTATCCTGACAAATGCTCCGTTCAAGGTGCCTATGTCCAAGGCGGAACCGAGCAATCCATCATATCGCAAAGTATGTTTTGGCCGACGTTGCTCCCAGAACAGTCGCTGACGATGGATAAAATTCATACATTCGTCGACCAACTCCATGCCTTAGGGGCAATTACACACATCCGGTTCAACATTATTCCGGATGGCGGTGTCAGTCGTTTGCGACTTTGGGGAAACCTCGATGAGGGTTGCTCTCAATGACCAGCCCTGGCGAATTGGCGTTCGAGCCACTCACTGCCGACGAGTTCGCTCCATTTGGTGACGTAATCGAAGCCAGGGATTCAAGTGCCTATTTTGTTAATAATGGCCAGGCGCAACGTTTTCATGACCTCGCCAAAATCGATGTCGCCGCAGGCGATGGTTACCCCTTAATCAACATATTTCGCGGCGCTCCCACCCACTTTCCGCTGACGCTGAATAAAATCGAACGGCATCCACTGGGTAGCCAGGCATTTATTCCCTTGGGAAATTATCAATTCCTGATTGTGGTCGCCGGCACAACCAGCAACGATTTACCTGGCCCACTACGCATTTTCTTGAGTAACGGTCATCAAGGTGTTAATTACAGACCCGGTGTATGGCATCATCCACTCATTGTGCTAAATCACACAACTGAATTCTTGGTTATAGATCGAGGGGGTACAGGTGCTAACTGTGATGTCGCCGAGCTAAGCAACAGAATCGTAATCGAATCTCCTGAAATCCTGAATTTATCCTCGTAAACTGTTTACGAGGATAAATTTCTCGCATTGCAGGGCAAGACAGGATGTTTATTTTGCGCAAGCACTTTTACGGTACGGGTACAGTTTGCCTGCGTGCCCATTCGGGCACTGAGAATGCACATTTGTTTTCAACTTACTCATAAGCACATGCAGTCAATTTTCCTAACCAGTAAAATTTATCGGCCTCGCCCAGGAAAGATGCCTCGATAGAATTACTTGCAAGACTAATCATATCTTCCCGCGACAATTCCAGCGCTTGCTGGACTGCGAGATAATTGTCCGCAATGTAAGCGCCGAAATACGCTGGGTCGTCGGAGTTTACCGTCACGCATAAACCACGCCGGAGTAAACGCTTGAGGTTATGCTCTTCCATGCTCTTGAATACAGCCAGCTTAACATTGGACACTGGACACACGGTAAGCGGCATGCGTTCCTGCACCAAACGTTCACACAGTGTGTCATCGACTTCGCAGCCCACTCCGTGGTCAATGCGCGACACTTTCAGATAATCCAACGCTTCCCGGATATAAAATGGCGGGCCTTCTTCACCGGCATGCGCCACAGTTAAAAAATTCTCGCTTCGCGCCCGGTCAAAAACCCGGGAGAACTTGGAAGGCGGATGACCATTCTCACTGGAATCAAGGCCCACGGCACAAATATGATCACGGTAAGGCAGTAATGCCTCCAGGGTTTGCATGGCAGCTTCCGCACTTAAATGCCGCAGAAAGCAGGGGATAAGACGATGTGTCATGCCATACTTGTGTTTTGCGCTCTCAAGAGCTCTGATGATTCCATCGAAAACAATAGATAGCGAAACGCCCCTTTCCATATGGCTTTGGGGATCGAAAAACATTTCAACGTGCACAACGCCATCAGTATGTGCCCGCTGAAGATACGCATGCGTAAGCTGGAAGAAATCATCTGAATCCCGCAGCACCTGAACCCCTTGATAATAAATATCCAGAAAGGATTGCAGATTTGAAAAGCTGTAGGCGCGACGCAATGCGTCCACGTCCACATAAGGTAGTTGAATGCCATGTTTTTGGGCTAGATCGAAAACCATTTCTGGCTCCAGCGTTCCCTCAATATGCAAATGCAGCTCCGCTTTCGGCAGAGAGCGTATGAATGCCTGATTTTTGAGCTCGGATAAAGTCATTGCGTTCACAATATTAAAAAACGGACTGATCAAAATACCCGCCCGTACATAGCCTGCATCCCGCTCTAAATTACTTCGGAATGGAGCCTTCAACCCCTTGTACGTAGTAATTCAGGGACATCAATTCCTTCAGCGGCATTACAGTGCCCGCGACAACTTTCACGACCCCGGCCTGATTCTTAATCGGGCCAGCAAAAGGCATCAACTTGCCGTCAATGATTGCCTGCTTCTTCTCATTAAACACCTTGGCGACAGCGGGGGGCACCGCTGGACCAAGCTGTGTCAAAACCACCATGCCCTCTTTCATGCCCCACAAAGTGTCGGTAGGTTTCCATGTACCTGCCAACACCTGTTTGACTGAATCGATGTAGTAACGCGACCAATTCAAAGTGCTTGCAACAAGCTGAGCCTTGGGCCCAAACCTAGCCATATCGGAGTCCCAGCCAAACGCGTAGACGCCCTTTTCTTCCGCAGTTTGGATGACCGCAGGTGAATCGGTATTTTGACTGAGCACATCAGCCCCCTGGGCAATCATTGTTTCTGCAGCTTGACGCTCACGTGCAGGATCGTACCAGCTACTGACCCATATAACCTTGGTCTTGATCTTCGGATTCACGCTCTGCGCACCCAGAGTGTAAGCATCAATATTACGGATCACCTCCGGAACGGGATAAGAACCGACGAAACCCAGGATATTGCTTTTAGTCATTTTGCCAGCCAGCACACCCAGCATATAAGCACCTTCCCATGAGCGTGCCTGATAAATAGCCACATTTTTGGCCATCTTGTAACCAGTTGCGTGAGCAAAATCGGTATTGGGAAATGACTGGGCTACCTTCAACGTAGGATTCATAAACCCGAAGGAAGTAGTGAAAATAATCTTGTTTCCATCTGCCGCCAACTGCCTGATTACACGCTCAGCATCAGCACCTTCCGGCACATTTTCGACATAAGTCGATTTGACTTTTCCCGCCAGCGCTTTTTCCATTGCGATACGCCCTTGATCATGAGCGTAGGTCCACCCGGTATCTCCCACCGGCCCAACGTAAACAAATCCAGCTTTTATCGGTTTATCGGCCGCATTCGCTACAACAGCTCCTACAACAAGAGAAAAGCCAACCCATAACAACTTCAGATTAAAATTCATCTTCATTTGCAATATCCTAGCAGTTTGTCAACTCTAAACACTTAAACCCTCCGGCTGTCATGCCTGCCAAAGCGTATCTTCACCAGACCGCCCTGCGAAGCGAGCTTGGAAATTAGGGTGCGAACTAAGGTTGACAATCCAAGCCCTTGAGCATATCGCGTGGGTTGGTCGGATCGGCGTACGAGATATCCGGAAACGGGTTTGATACGGGGGTCGGATAATGGCCTTTTAGTATCTTTTCCCCAAACTGATTTATTAGAGCAACTGCTATCTTATAACTGATTCCCTGTGCGATAACCGAAGCATTATCTTTAGCGCCCCGTTTTTTCAGGTTTTCCGGGGGAACCGGAATTCCTCTTTCAGTCTCTGGAAACTCCAGTATGCTATCCGATATGGTACTCACCTCGATGAAAGGAATATGGTACATAGCGGCAACAACAGCGGAAAACCAATCCCCATCTTCGTCTATCTCGTGGAAGACCTGATTGGTCTTTTTGATGAATTCCTTGTTCGCAAGCCACATAGTCGATGTTCCCTGGATTCCATAATAGAAAATCTTTGGGTGGTCCTGCGTCATGCCAGGATTGAGCCACTCCGGCAGCCGCGTCGCCGACGACACGCGTGTAGCGGCGCACGCAAGGTAGCGCAACAACGTGGGGTTGGCGTATAACGTGCCATATCGCCCCATTGAACTCTCCTCAGTAAATTCATCTGGAACAAGTTCTCCGGTTTTTGTCATGAAAAAATTGGCGAAATTAACATGCTGTGCGCCAAGTACGACATCCCCGATAATCATCTGAGATGGCTCGAGATGGGCGCCTGACGTACCCGGATAGATAAATGCTTTAATATTAAAATGTTGGGACATCACCAGCGCCGACATACTGCGCGTGACCGGGCCACCAAACGGTTGAATACATATCACCGTGGGAATTTTGCCAATTTTTCCGACGTAAAATTTGAATGGCCCATAGGTAAGGGTTTTTTCTACAGAAACATGTTTCATTAGTTCGGTGTAATCAGGGGGGCCAATCGGGGCAAGGATACCTAACCTTGGCAGGTCATTATATGAACTATGCTCTGACAGTCTGGGTGCTGCCATGACTATACCTTGAGCTGCAAATAGCCACAAACATAGACAAGCAAGCAGAAACATTGGTAAGTGTTTATGTTCGATCTTCATAGCATGAACATCATTCTTTTTGGTAGTCTCTTTTGCTTCTTTCGAAACTTTGACTACCTGAGCGGGCATTGGTCCGGCGGTGCTTTGCGCATAGGGTATAGCATGGAACCCTGCGCCGGCCAAGGCTAGGGGCAATGGGTGATGATAAAGAGACTTCATAAGCGCTATCTTCCTTAAATAATTCGGCACACACTCTTTGGCAGGCTTGCGGTGCAGCAAGAGCACATCTGACATATATTTTTTCAGTACTATGGATTAGTCTTAATACACAAAACCAAATACATTTGGCAGTCACAACAAATTATTAAAAATAAAATTGAATCCACGTAATCATGATTTTGTGTACAATGCAAACGCCATGCCAGAATTAATAATCTCAATTAATCAATGCGTTATAAAAATAATGTCCATTAATCAGAATTTTATGATTCGATTTTATGCGCTATGACGCAGCAAAATCAGCGACGCCTGCGCGATAATAGTGCGTACGATCTTGATTGTGGTATGGCCGGTGCAGAAGTCAGTGTCAGGCCGATCAAGCCGCGCATGCTATTGCCTGGCCTAACGTGGTAGCGTGAGTTCTTTTAGCCCGATGCGCTTTTCCCATAGCGGTTTACCTTTTACGTTGAAGCTTTTCACATCCATGACACGCTCCTTGAGCGATCCGGTAAAGCTCATGGTGCAGTAATTACGCTCGCCTACTAGTGTGCCTTCTACCAGCACCGGGTTTTTGGCTGCGCTGATTATGCTGTGGCTGCTAGAGGTAATAGGCGAACAGGTCAGTTCATACAGTGGATAGGCACCGGCGCGTGGCAGGCGCAGCAATTCAGTCTGGTGACGGTCGCCCGACAAAAACAGCACGCCGTTGATACGTGCTTGCGCCAGCCAGACCAAGAAGCTCTGGCGTTCCTCGCTGTAACTTTGCCAGCCCTCATATTTATTTTCGTCGTTAAGCATTTGCCCGCCAGCAGCAATGATTTTGAAGCTGGCGGTAGACCCCAGCAGCGCATTCTTGAGCCAGTCCAGTTGCGCTTTGCCGAACATGACTTTCTGGGCAGAATCCGGCATTTTCTGGTTATCCCGGTAATAGCGGTCGTCAAGAAGGAAAAAGTCCACATCGTTATAGCTGACCTTGGTAAATACACCTGGTGTTTCGGGTGTGCCATAACTCGGATTGGCCCAGTAATCTTTGAATAGATCAAGGCTTTCGCGCTTGAAAATGAAGCTCTTGTCGCTATCGTCAGTGCCATAATCATGATCATCCCAGATGGCATAGTGCTGCCCTGTTTGCAACAAGGCTTGCAGCTCGGGTAGGGCGCGGTCGCGCTGGTAGCGCAGCGGCATATCGAGTGGGCTACCATAATCAACTTCGCGGAAATACAGGTTGTCACCCAGCCAGATGGTCAGATCGGGTTTGACTGCGGCCATGCTTTTGAGAATTTCATACTGGCCGCCATAAGGCTTGCCGGGACGATCGTATTTTGTTTCGTTGATATACAGGCAGGAGCCAGTCAGGGCAGTAAACGGTGGCGGTTCGCCACGCCACTGCCACAGTGGTTGTGTGGTGAAACTTAGCTTGCTGCCAGCAGGCCTGCTGTCAAACATCACCTGATATTCATAATGCTGACCGGGTTCCAGCGCGGTAACAGGCAAGTGCCCCGTATAGTGGTGCACAGCCGCGAGCGGGGTTTTATCAGTGTGATGCCATTTTCCATCAGGCGTGCGGTACTTTATCCAGGCCTGTGTCGCCTCATTGGATTGCACCCAGATAATGGCGCTACGCATGCTGACGCTACCCACCATTGGGCCAGCGAGCAACTGAGCCGCATTGGTCGCACCGGCCAATAGCGCCACGGATAGAAACAAAACAGAACTGTATAGTTTAAGCATGAGACTCTTGGCTGTGATGGAGGATTAGTTGTTTGATCAGTGCGTACAATTGTTGAGGATCACCCAATCATGAAACGACGCGTCATGGCGTAATGCGCCTGGTTTCTTCTCCAGCTCCGACACATGTAGTGCCAAGGGTCGAGGCCACCAGAAATGGCAGGCTGTTCGGCAATGAGCTTGCCGTTCGCCACCAGCAGAAGAGGGTGCGCATTCACCCGCAAGGATACATAACACACCATCCTTCCCCGATCAAAAGACCGAATGTTGGCGCAACCCAGAGAGGTCAAATTTGGACGCTGTTTACCCCATAATCCCAGTCAGTTTTGCACGTTGATTAATGCTGCTCGGGTTGTGCGTGGCTCTTGCCCGGCCAGGATCGCCTTAGCAACACGACTTCCAACCTGATATGCAGTCTCCAGCGAGGCATCGTATCCTGTGTAGGCACCGTGCTGCTCGGCGTTGGCACTCTGTTCCGCAGTCATGCCATCGGGCTGGCGGTCAAAGTTACTCGCTGTGCGAAGAAGGAGGGCTCGGTTCCAATCGGCTCGGCCGGCTTTGGTCAGCGAATAGAGCGCCACCATGGCACCGGAATCGTTCATCGCTGTAGTACCCAGGCGCGCCTGACCATCGGTCTCGTAGATCACCCAGCGATGTGCCCAGGCATCCATCAGTGAGCCATGCCAGAAGGTCTCACCTGCTATATTTGCACCTATAGCGACTCGTGGTGGATGCTGCGCAGCAGGATACCCAATGTATTTCGCGCCCAGGGATTGCATTGCTTCGTTCTGTGGCAAACGTATATCTTTGGTGAGAGCATAGGCCCAACGAAGTAGCTTGGGATTCATCTGCACGACCGTGCCGCGCTCATTGATATGAGCCTGATCATGAGACCAGGTCCGTACGTCTTCGCTTGATCCGGCGGGTACGCGAGGCTGTTCGTCAGGCCGGGTTTTGTCAATGGCATAGAAGCCATCGGACCAGTCCTTGGGCATCTCGCGCGGGTCGATGAGGTGCAGCAGATCGCCGTTAATAATATAGTCGGTCCAGAATGCCGCCCCAAGCGAACCATCCTCGGGTGATACACCTGCAATACCATTGATTAGCCAGTAGCTTTTGCGCAGATCGAACCGGGAATCATGGCCGAGTGCCATTAGATTTACCGCAGGGCGAATCTGGCCTGGTCCCACGACCACCGCGATCTCGGATCCATCGGCATTGGCGCGCACTGGATGAGTCATGCCAGGGACCTCAATACTGCGGTTGAGATGGTCGCGCTCCACCCAGAACTGCAACTCACCGGGTTTATCTCCTGTGTCGTGACCAACCTCAAAATAGGTCACCACAACCAGCTTGGGCCGGAGAATCTGCGGAGGCACTGCGGCGCTGACATGAATCTGATTGGTGTGCTTGTGTTGCGGCGGAATGAATGGCGTTTCGTCTGCGTGCAGCATGGTCGCGAATACAAGAGCCAAACCTGCAAGCAAGAACCCAAATTTCATTATTTTCAACTCCATAAATGATTCGTTAACTCAACGCACAGGAATTTTCCAGTCTGCGACGATCCGGCGGCGCACTCGCACAACCACCCTTGATAAAACTGTTCTTGCCACACGGGCAGACACAAGAAATCTGGCCAATGGCGCTGGTAACTCACTGCGCACTCAACTTGAACTCGACAGTTTGTATAGCCTTCCCATCGACAGGTTTTCCGCCCAGCTTCCGGGGCTGAAAGGTCCACTCCCGAATGGCACGCATAGCCTCCTGGTCAAAGATCCGGGGAGGATTCGCATCCAATACTTTTATGTCCCTCACTTGGCCATCCGCCGTCACGATAAAGCTAAGTTTGACCCAACCCTCTAAACCTGCCTGTACAGCGCGCCGCGGATAATTGGGCTTACTACGACTTAACGCGACAATATCGCTACTGCCCTCGTCCTGGCTCACCGGAGTCGGCTTGCCCGATGTGCTAGTTACGGGTTGGGCAACCGGGGGACTGGGTGGTGTGCTAGGGGCAGGAGTCGGAGCAGGTGGTATCTCAGAGGTTGGAGTCGAAATTGGGCTCGGCGCTGGGGTTACGGGAGGCGGTACAGGTGTTGGCTCCGCCTTGGGAGGAGTGGGCTCGTGAGCGACCACACGCTTGACCGACTCCGGCTTAGCTGCTTCGGTTTTTGGTTCCGGCTTTGGTTCTGACTTGGGTAATACCATAGGAATGAATTCAGTGACCTGGGTAATCTGCTTTGGGTGGTTTTCCCTGACCAGCAGATAAGCAACCAGGCCCAGTAGAACTCCTTCGATAAGCAAGGCAAGCAACGCGGCTTTGACCAGTGGGAGGCGATGTTCCTTGACCATGTCCGGCATGGATGCCAAAGCGCCTACATCATACTCAGCCCTCTCAGCCAGCGCGCTCACTGAGCCCCCTCACGGGTTGCAATACCCACGCCAGTGATCCCCTGTGCCCGCGCAATATCCATGACTTTGAGCAAATCCTGCAGGGAGACCGTCTTGTCGCCGGCAATGATCACCTGCAGGTCACGTCCTGTGTGCAGCCCCCGCAAGTACTCCGCCAACTGCGCAGCATTCATCGGCTGATCCTTCACCAGCATGCTGCCGTCCCCCCGCACCCCGATGACGATCTGGGTCGGAGGCAATTTTTCCGCGGTGCTCGCTCCAGGCAAATGCAGCTGGACTCCCGTACCGGGAATCATCTTGAGCGTCACCATGATGAAGAACACCAGCAGGAACATCATGATGTCGATCATGGGGATGATCTCGATGCGCGCACGCTCAACTTCGAAGTAATGGTGGGTTTTTGCCATAGGGCCTCCGGATCAGGAATATGCGGTCTTTGGTTGACCGGATTCGGTCGGGGCGCTCGAGGTATGTGACAGGCTATACACGTCCCCTGCTGAGGCTAGCGCCACTCCCCCGCCATGCAGCCGGTTGATGACCATGGTCTTGAGCAGTTCCATCTGATGCATGGCCAGACGCACGCGCTTGTTGAAGTAGTTCAGGAAAACCACGGTAATAATGGCGATGAAGAGTCCGCCGCCGGTGGCGATCAGGGCATGCCCGATACCTCCTGTCACCGCATTGGGATTGTTCGCGTCTCCCAGCACGTCAAAGGTCTCGATCATGCCGATGATGGTGCCAAATAGACCCAGCAGCGGCGCCAGCGTGACCGTGGTGTCCAGAACCCAGAGCAAACGATCCAGCTTGGGCAGCTGCCAGAGCATGTTTTCCTCGATATGGCGGTCCATCACTTCGGCATTCTCGCCGCGGGAACTCAGGGCGGTGGCCAATACCACGGTCTGCGGTGCGCCCGCATAGTGTTCCACCACCTGTTGCAGGGCCTTGCGGTCTCCATAGCGAACCTTCTGCACCGCGAATTCCATCGCATGGCCCATGCGGATGATCCAGTTGAAATAGTAGAACCGCTCCACGATGATCATCAGTGCAAGCAGCAATAGCACTGCCATGAGCGGCAGCAGCCCCCCCGACATGACACTCAATTGAATCAAATAGGCCAGCATGGTCCGTCTCCTCGCGGTGAGCAGGCCGCTCGCACGGCCCGGAAATTAAATGTGTACTGCAAAAAAATGTCCGGGACTTTGCATTGCGGCACGCCCAAAACAATAGCCAACTGATTGTGATTCAATTGAACGTCGCGACTACATGGCGTGGCCGGAAAATGGCGGACACCAGGCAGACGGGGAAAAACCAGGTTAGAAACATAAAATTGAATCCAAGTAATCTAGCTTTTGTGTACAATGCAAACGCCATGCCAGAATTAATAATCGCCATTAATCAATGTGTTATAAAAATTATGTCCATTAATCAGAATTTTATGATTCGATTTTATGCGCTATGACGCAGCAAAATCAGCAACGCCTGCACGATAATAGTGCGTACGATTTTGATCGTGGTATGCCGGTGAATGAGAGAATAAATCAGGAGGCAGCGCCAGAAGGCTGCGTTTGCATTCTCTTGCCTGTCTTCAATACGTCAAGTAGAGAGCAATCACAAAAAGCAAGCCATTGGTTAATATGTAATGGTTTACACAGAGCCTAGAACTAACTTAAGCCAAATTGAATTGTAATAAATATAGCGAATTCAACTATTTTTTCCGGTGAGCATATGACTTTACCTATACATCAGAAACTCTGGCGGCACATGCGTCGGCTCTGCGCTGCAGCATTGCTAATTTCAGGCATGGGGCTAGGTGGATGTGCTCACTATAGCGCTCACCTGACGGGTACCACGCCTCCAGTTGGCAAGCAGATAGATGTGGTATTGATGGAAACCACCGATCTCCATAGCAATATTCTGAGCTACGATTATTACAAGACCGCCGAGGATAAGACCATAGGCCTGGAACGTACCGCGACGCTTATCGAGCAGGTTCGTGAAAAAAACCCCAACACCCTGTTACTGGATAACGGCGACACCATCCAGGGCACTGCGCTAGCCGACTATCAGGCCACTATTCACCCTGTGACCTGCAGCGAACCCCTGGCCCAATACAAAGTGATGAATTACCTGAAGTATGACGCCGGCAACATCGGCAATCACGAGTTCAACTACGGCCTACCCTATCTGAACCAGGTCACGCACAATGGCAACTCATGCAAAGGGCCAAACTTTCCTTTGGTATTGGCAAACGTATATAAAGTCGTCGACAAGCAACCCTTGTTCAGGCCCTATGTAATTCTGGATCGGAAATTCGACGGCGAAACGATTCACATCGGAGTGATCGGCTTCACACCGCCAGGCATCATGCAATGGGACAAGAAATTTCTGAATGGAAAGGTCTATGTCGAAGGTGTAAAGGAAAGCGCCGAAAAATACATACCGGAGATGCGCGCCAAGGGTGCAGATATCGTGGTTGCCCTGGTACATGGCGGCATCTCCACACGGCCCTACACACCAGCCTCAGAGAATACTGCGTACTATGTCGCCGAGGTCAAGGGTGTAGACGCAATCTTCTCCGGTCATTCACACAGCTTTTTCCCCAACGGGAAGAACTACGCCAACCTGCCGAATGTGGACAATGTCAAAGGCACACTCTTCGGCATGCCGACGGTCATGAGCGGGTTCTGGGGTAACAATCTGGGCCTGATTCGCCTGAATCTGGAGTACACCGGCAGTAGCTGGAAAGTGGGGAAAGCCTCAGCCGAACTGAAACCCATCGCCACGCGGGATGCGCACGGTGTCATTCACGCCGTTGTTCCTGATCCCAAGATTGCCGATCTGGTCAAGGCGGAGCATGAGGCCACCATACAGTACGTCAACACTCCGATCGGTCAAAGTGCATATCGTATTGCCACCTTTTTTGCCCAAGTGGGTGACACAACGGCCATGCAACTGATCAACAATGCTCAAACAGCCTACGTAAAAAACTATATCCAGCAGAATCTACCACAATATCAGAATCTGCCGGTGCTATCCGCGGCCGCGCCATATAAGACGAACTTCGGCGGCACAGGGTACACCGATATTCCAGCTGGCGGGATTGCCATCAAGAATGTGGCGGATCTTTATGTTTACCCAAACACACTGCAGGCAGTGAAAATCGATGGCGGCATTCTCAGGGCCTGGCTTGAGAAGTCAGCAGAACAATTCAATCAGATCAACCCGACCAGCACCGCCGATCAGTACCTGATTAACAGCAAATTTCCCTCCAGCAATTTTGACGTGATCAATGGCGTCAAATTTCAGATCGATGTCAGCAAACCTATAGGCGCACGAATAGTCAACCTTACCTACAATGGCAAGTCTGTTAACCAGACACAGGAGTTCATAGTGGCTACCAATAACTACCGGGCCAGTGGAGGTGGTGGCTTTCCGGGACTGGATGGATCCAAGACCATCTTCGCGGCACCAGACACCAATCGGGATATCATCGTCAACTACATCAGGAAGCAGGGGAAGTTGACCCGGGTTCAGAACGGGGCCGATCACAACTGGTCTTTCGTACGCCTCGCCACGGCAGGCCGTGTGCTCTATGACTCCGCACTGAATGTACAGCAGGTCGCACGTGATGATGGCATTGATAATGTCAGCTTCCTTACTGCCTGGAAGGATAACAGCGCAGGTGTCTACGGCGTCAACCTCAACAAGTAAACACAACCCTCCATGTTCCAGTCTCGCCGCCCGATCCGCAACGACTCGATATACAGCAGATCAAGCAGTGGGGCTGGTTTCCCTGACATCGCCTGTCGCACGCTGAGCATGGCGGCGTTTTCCAAGCGGGTGCATGGTTGTGATTCAAGGCCGTTGTTGGAGTAGATAAACGAACAACGCATCAAGCTGACCAACATCTATCGCGCGCACCACAGTCACATTTGGCTCGCCCAGCCCCGGACCGCCGCCAGCTGGCCAGCTTAATGTAGCACCATAGGTCGCACCGTGATCAACCACAATGTCCATCGCGAGAGTTGTGGTCGCGGTGGCAATCGCCGGTTTGAGTAGTACGGCAGCGGCCGTCTCGTCCCACATTGGAAACCCGATACCGGCATATTTGGCGAAATATTTCGTAACTGGCGTTTCGCCCGCGCCCGCACGCTGTGCGAGTTCGGCGGTGAGCTTGGTCGGTACCGTGGCGTCGAGCGGTATGCTGGTGATTTTTTTCCAGCCGGCGTGCAGCATCATGTGGGCAGCCTCGGGATCCCAACGGCTGTTGAACTCGGTCCGCGGACTGTAGATGTACTGGAGCGAAAACTCGTCAATCGCGGACGCACCCGGATTGAAGGCACCCCCCATGAATACGAGTTCCTGCGCGAGAGCCGCAAACTGGTCATCCAGACGCGCCGCAAGTGCGAGATTGGTAAACGGGCCCATAGCTAGAATGGTGACCTCGCCGGGAAACTCGCGCACCTTCCGCACCAGAAACGCAGCGGCGGTTTCGGCGGCGGGCCTGATGCTGGGCTCGCCTTCCTCGAGACGCGGCACGACTTCAGCGGCATGGTAGCGCGTCCGGTTTACCGTGTTATAGTCCGGCCAACTGCGCATCCACGCGCCTTTGTATGCAAGCTTGCCATAAAGTTTCTCCCAGCGGCGTGTGTCCTCCTCGGTATTAAGTAATGGATAAGTCGCGCCCGGCACGACCGGAATCTCGGGTCGGCCGATCAGTTCGAGCATGCGCAAAGTGTGCGCAACATTTTCCTTTTGCCAGCCGTCACCGCTTTCCACCGTGATACCGAGCACTTCTATTTCGGGTGACTGCAGCACCATCAGGATGGGCTGCAGATTCGGTCCACCCGGGCCGAACGCGTCCTGATCGATGATCACCTTGCGTCTGGGTGCTGCAGGACTGGCGACTGTGGACGATGGCGATATTCGCTTGATCGTCCCAACAGGCACATCCATGGCGACATCCTGTGCTTTAGCCTGAAGAAACGAGAATGCAAATATTATCGCCAGGAATGATTTTGCCTGAATCATTTTTTGACCATAATCCTAAAAAATGGATTTACTATCTTCCTCATCGATTACTCATGAGATACCGTCTTTTCCTGCAAGCACAACTTGTAGTGCTTGCACAGAAACGAATAACTGACAGGATGCACGTGCTTTAGCGAATCCCATCCATTCTGCTTGAACTGATCTTCGAAACGCGCCACGCGTTGATCGTACTGTCGGAGCAGTCGTTGCTTGGTAGTTTGATCGAGGAATGAGTAGGTCAGAGAGTTACGCCCCATTTGTACAATCTCTTTCCACGACAGATTGAACTGGGTGACGGCAACATAGTATTCGTCAGTCAAATTGGAATCCCACATGCCGCGGTCGTCGGTGGACAGGGCGACCGGAATACCAAAGCGCAAGTATTCCGGAAATGGGTGCTGGGAGAAATCTTTCACATAATTGAGCAGCAGGTTGCTGATGAGGTTGATCTCGACCATGTAATGGTTGTCACGCACCAGCAGCATGGTTTGCGGGTCGTCGATCAGGTTGACACCGTGGCCGATACGCTTGGCGCCGAGCAGCAGTGAATCGCGCACATGGTAATTCGGCTCGTCCTCCTCGCCCGCGTGAATTGCCAGATTGATGTCGGGATAATGCTTGCGCAACTCGCGCAGGGTCGGCAGAAAGCGTAGCGGATAGCCCTTGCCATTGTCTTCACGGCCGACAAAATTAATGCCGACATACATATCACGGTGCTTGTCGACAAAAGCATACTGCTCCCTTAATTGCTCTTCGGCATTCGGCAGGAAGCGCAGCACTGAAGTCTGAAACCGAACCTCCACGCCTGTGGCTTTGGCATCCCTGGAGGCCAGGCGCTTGCGATAGATTTCGACTACATCGTCTGGCGAAAAAACGCTGCCATCGGGCTTCAAGAAGCCCATCGCACCATTCATGAGCTCAAGGTAAACAACGCCCTCTTTACTGAAAGCCTCCATGTTGCGATACAGGATTTCACTGATCACATAAGGATTGCCCGCAAGGTCGTTGAGCCGCTGCCAGTGTGTGCTGAAAAATTCATCGCGGCCTTCATACGAACGGTTAAGCCGGATGCTGTTGAGCCAGCCGATTTTCTGTTGCGGACTCAGATCTTGCAGGCGTTTGTATTCAGTCTTTTCGCAGGCGCTGAGCTTGTCGTAATTCGACGCTTGCACATTTCTGAACAGCATTAGGTAAGGTGCGTGACCAAACTCATTGACATCATACGGTTCACAGTTTTCGATGCGCACCTTGGTGTAATAGGTGTAGCCCCGTGCCTGCTGCGCCAGCGCCGCGTCCCACCACCACTCCGAACGCCCGGCACCGGACAGGTGGTCGTGCAGGTCGCCGCCCTTGGGCAGGGCATACAGAAAGGTGTACAGCTGTTGCGGCGTGGCCTTGGTCTTGACCGCATCGAACCAGGCTTCATCGGCCTGCGCGGACACCCCTGCGAACAGTTGAATGAACAGAACAAAAATCAGAACCCACTGTTTACGCATAGCAACCTCGAATCCGGAATACAAAAAACAATAATGACTATCCGTTATAACGCACCATTATTTACGCGCTCACAGATATTTCAGCAGATGCAGGGAAAACAGCGCAGCCTGACGCGCGGCAATCGGTCCCAGCCGCAAGTAATCGTTATTCGGTGCTTCCTGCGCCACATTGCTGCCCGCGCGCACAATCACATAGGGAACGCCCAGGGTTTCACACACATGGCCGAGCGGAGCCGATTCCATCTCCATAATATCCGCATGGAATCGACTACGCAGACTCCCGATACGCCGTGTGGTGACGCCGAACAGATCTGAAGATGCAACCACACCACGCCGCGCCTTGATCGTATAAGTAGCGCCATTGGCGGTAACTTGCGGGGCTTCGTAGGTAGCGATGGCCTGATCGGCAATCTTGAGCAAGCTGTCTGGCGGAGAGAATGCGTTTTCAACTTCATTGCCATTATTCGGTCCATTCATCGGGCGATACACCATGCCCTTCCGTGTCTGGCTCCCATAGTCATGCTCATAGGTGACGGTGGCGACAATCACATCGCCGGTACGCAGATCAGGGTTGATCCGTGCACCAGTGCCGCTCATCAGCACCAGCCGCGGTTTGAATTGCGTGATGAACAACGTACTGGTCATCCCGGTAAAGGTCTTGCCGATGCCGGTGATCGCCACCACCACCGACTTGCCGCCGATCTTGCCGGTGTAATACGGGATTCCCCACAGCGACTTTTTCTCGCGCTGCGTCATGGCCTCGACAAAAGGCGGGATTTCCTGCGGCACTGCGCCCAGAATCAGAATCGTGTCGGTCGGCGTGTAATACGCCGGCTTAGCTGGCGCCTCGGCAGCGTGCAACGTACTCGATAACAACAGGCTCAAACCCAACAATAGGTAATGCAGCTTCATCTCATCTCCTCCAAAAATTGCCACCCAGCAGAAACTACGTAACCTTAAGGCGTCGGTATTACCTTCTCGTAGCGATCCCAATGCTTGAGCAGCTCATGCACCACAACTGAGCCTGCGCGATATTGCGACTCGAAAGCCGGTACGGTGCCCGGTGATTCATCGCCGATCGTGGTCGTCACATCCTGACCGGTGGGCGGCAAACTGTAGTTACTCGCACTGCGCAGCATCATCACGCGGTTGAAATCGACGCGACCCTGTTTCGCCATGCGCTGCAGGGTGCCAACGTAGGCGGCCTGCTCCATCGCCGTGGTGACGAACCTATCCTTGCCGCCGGTCCAGAGTTTCACCCAGTCGCGCGCCCACTGTGTCCGCGCTTCCCCGTGCCAATAGCGGGCCGTGGCCAGCGTGCCACCCATCATGATCTGCGGCGGCTGCCGGGCGGCGGGATAAACCGTGTATTTCTCGCGCCAGGCTTTCAGCGCAGGTGAGTCCTCGAGCGTCGCATGGCTCCTGGAAAATCCATAAGCCCAGCGCGTGAGCGCGGCGTTGAGCGGGTAATTCATCGTGTAGCTGAGTGTGGCCCCGCCCCAGCCGCCAGCGTCGGTGTGCGTTTTCGGCAGCAGGTTCGGCGCTGTCGTACCGATGGCGAAAAGGCCATAGGGCCAGCTTTTCGGCATCTCGGATTCGGCGATCTCGCGCATTGCATCGGCATCGACCACATTGGCTGCCCAGACCCGCGCTGCCGATAGAACCGGCGGCAGGGTCGATTCCTGAGATGCCGTTGATGATCCAGTACGTCTTGCGCAGATCAAGTTGCGGATCGAGGCAGAGCGCCATAATCAGCTCGCTGGCGGGCACGGTGGAAAGATGCTTGTCGCGCGTGTTGCCCGCGACGCTGCCATAGAGGCCGGCGGCGTTGTAGCGCAGCGGATGTGGCGCGCCTGGAACCGCCAGCGTGCCAGTGAGTTTTTCGCGTTCCACCCAATACTGGAATTCACCCGGCGCGTCGCCCGTGTCGTCGCCGACTTCGAACCCGGCGAGCACGATCACCTTTGGGGCGATCTTGTCAACGCTGCCGGCGGCGTACACTGCGGTGGCGAACAACAAGGTCAGGCCAAACAATACGCGACTCAGTTTCAACGCATTCCCTCCAAAAATACAACCGACATGCCTGAATCCAAATGCCTCAAGTTCGCTATGTAATACCTCACCATCACCCGCAGTGACATGCTATGCATGGGCGATGTGTACTAACTAATAAGCGGCGTAGGCAGCTTTTCTATCCTCATCCGTAAGATTGTCAGTCGCGATAGGCTGCAACACTCTCACCGTGTTGCCGACCTCGATCACCATACGGTCATAACCCATTTCCAGTGGCCCGTGATACCCGGCGGCGCGTACGCGCTGCATAATCAGTTCATCGCCATATCGACCAGGCAATTCTTTCTTGACGATATGCGAAAACACAGCCATGCGAGGTCTGGCTGCAATGAACACCCGCGCAGCCTGCTCAGGTGTCGTCAGCTTGGCAAGGACCGGCCCCATTTCCGGCGCTGCCGTGAACCGTTTACTCATTGCAATCACGTTGTGAACGATCAAGTCGGCACCGCGCCCGTAGCTGACGACATGATCTGAAAACGTCGTATCCCCAGACAACACCACAGATCGATTTCTGAAATCAATCCGATAACCGAAGGCTGGATTGCCGTCACCATGCCAAACTGAAAATGCGGTCACCCGGACGCCTCCATGGTCGTAAATCACTCCATCCTTGATCTCGGTAACTGTAATCTGCAGATTCCTGATGTCATTAAACCGGTTGACCCGATGCCTCATATCAAACTGAAACATGGTCTGCATTCCCTTGATCATGTCAGCCGTGCCGCGCGGACCCCAGACATGAATCGGTTTATCACGGCCAAGCAGAAACCATGATGTCATCCACAATCCCGGCAGGCCTTCTATGTGGTCGCTGTGAAGGTGGGTGAAGAACACCCGGGTGACATCGGTAGCCTTGATCTTTGATTCGTAGAGCCGTTGCAGTACATTGCGTCCGGCATCAAAAAGCAGTGTCTGCCCGCCAGCTTCAACTAGCGTGGCATACCCTGCGCGATACGGTGTCAATTCAGGCCCGCCCGTCCCCAGCAGGATGACACGCATGTCAGGCTCTTCGCGTATGGCCTGCGCGTACGATGTGCCGACAAACAGCAGGGTCAAACCGGCCAGTAAGCGCAATAATCTTATCGTCATCGCAGCCTCATCAAGGCTGCGCGGGCAGTTTGTCGCGGTACGCAGGCCAGCCGTTAATCAACTTCTGTACCACCCGGTTACCCACCTGGTATGCCGCTTCCAGCGCCGGACGACCCTCTTCCGGATAGGGCGCGGTAGTACTCCAGGCGGCTGTTTTACCCTTGGGCGGCATGCTGTAATTGCTGGCGGTACGCAGTACCAGCACGCGGTCCAAGTCAATCCGATGGGTGCGCGCGAGGCGGCGCAGGGCGGTGAGCGTGCCACTGTCTTCCATGTCCGCCATCATAAAATTACTATCCTTGCCGGCTTGCAGATGCATCCAGTCGTTGGCCCACTGGTTGAGCTTGTCGCCGTGCCAGTAGGTGCTGGCTGACAAGTTGTCGCCCAGAGTCACAAAGGGTGGCCGGATCGCATTAGGATATCCGGTGTAGAGCTTGCGAAACGCAGCAATGCCGGGGCTGTCGGCCACCGGATGCTCTTTGGTAAGATCATAGGCCCACTCGGCCAATTTGGCGTTAAGCGGAAAATGGATGGTATCGACCGTCCAGCCGATGGATTTTCCGTTCGGCTGCTTGGCCCCCAGCGGCAACAGGCCGTAGGGCCATGTGGCAGGGATTTCACGGGCATCAATTTCGTACAACAGGTCGCCATCGACCACATGGCGCGCCCAGGCGGCAGTGCCGAGTGACACGTCCTGCGGGTCGCCCCCAGCGATGCCGGCGATCACCCAATAGGCTTTGGAGAGGTCAAAACGCGGGTCCAGTCCCAGCGCCATAATCGACGAGGTAGCATTACTGGTACCGCCGCCGGTGCAAATACCCAGCAGACCCTGATCATTCATGCGCAGGTCGTATTCACCCAGTGGAAACGGGTAAATATGGTCGAGTTTTTGCCGCTCTACCCAGAACTGGTATTCGCCGGGCGCATCGCCAGTCGGCTTGCCCAGCTCAAACATGCTCACCACCACCACTTTGACCGGAATCGGAGCAACGGCAGGTTCGGCATGCGCCTTAGACACTAGCGAGAATGCGCAGAGCAGTACAGCTATATTTCTGACCATATCCCCTCCCAGGGCGCCGAATGCCATGCAAATCTGGTGTTAATTCTGCACCTGTGCGACTGGCAGTTCTGCCGGAGTCCTATTGCGATACACATCCCAGTGATCGACAATCTCGTCAACGACTTTGGAACCCACTCGATAGGCCGCTTCCACCGAGGCATCCAGGCCGGCATAACCATCATGGTCCTGCAGCAGGTCATCCACCGCCGTGACACCCGGTGGCGGCATGGTGTAATTACTGGCCGTCCGCAACACCATGACCCGATTCTTGTCCACCTTGCCTGCCCGACTCAGATACACAAGCGATTGATAGGTGCCTGTGTCTTCCATGGCCGACGACACGAAATTACCCTTACCATTCGTCCAGTACTTGACCCATCGATTCCCCCACTCATTCAGAAGCTTGCCGTGCCAATAAGTCATACCTGCCAGGTTGTCACCCTTTAACACAAAAGGAGGTCTGCGGGCGTTTGGGAAGTTGGTATACAGCGCACGGCGTTTCTGGAGTACCGGGCTATCCGGCAAATATATATTGCGGGTCAGCTGATAGGCCCACTCTGTCATCTTCGGGTTTAGATGAAACATTTCCCCGGTCGGCTCCGGCTTGTTCGGATCGTATGGCTCTTTGGTCCCGCGCGCAAAATATCCGGTACTCCAACCGGCGGGAATTTCGCGGGCATCAATTTCATACGCCAAATCGGCATCCACTAAATACTCGGCCCAGGCGGCCGAACCGATTGATGCATCTTCCGGGTCGAACCCGGCGATACCGGCGACCAGCCAGTAGGCATGACTGAGGTCAAAACGTGGATCCATGCCCAGTTCCATCACTGCACTGGCGGATTTTGCGGTGCCGACACCGGTGACCATGCCGAGCACACCGGTACTGGGATTGAAATACAAATCATGGTGGTGCGCGAACGGGAAGCGTTGATCAAGTTTCTGGCGCTCGTGCCAAAGCTGGAATTCTCCGGCCTGATCGCCGCTGTCCTTGCCGACTTCAAACATGGTCACCACGACCACCTTGACTTCTATCCGCTTGGTGACAGCCATAGTCGTGGTGTCGCCGCGTGCTGTGCCAGTGGTCAGCAGCCCGACACTCAGTAGCAGGGGCAACAAGGTTTTAAGCATAATATTCATGGGTGCAGCGATTCCTTGCGTTGATTCGATTGACGCGCAAATCCCCGGCACAGCACGTCTGGACGTACCGGCCGGGATGAGGCGCTTAGAACTTGTAAGTCACTGTTGCCTGGTAGTTACGAGGCAATTCCGGCAGCACCACGTTGGAGCCGAACAGGTCAGTGAAGTTGGAGCGGAAGTAACGCTCGTTAGTCAGGTTCTTGCCATACAAGGATATCTTCCAGTCCTTGGTTTCATAACTGACACCCGCATTCAACAAGGTGTAGGCGGGCAGCTTGACTGCTTGCGAGAACCCCGAGTAGGTCGAATCGACATGGACCACACCTACCGAACCGGTCACACCAGACAGCATCCCCTTATTGATGTTGTACAACAGATTCAGGCTATAGATATTCTCGGGCACACCAGCCTTGCGACCATCGCCTGCAGGAATCAGCCCCCCCACTGCGCCGCCATACATATCTGCCGGATTAACGCCCACCGGAAGATCACCCGCACCCACAAAGCTGAACTGAGTACCATTCTGCAGTGCGGTCAGGTTGTAGACCTTGAGATTGGTCCAGGCGCCGGTCATTACCAGATTATCAGTCAGCAAACCGCGGAACTCGAACTCCCAGCCCTTCGCTTGGGTGGTGTTATTGGTCACCGTATCTTGCGCGTTATAATCCAGCCGTTCCTGCACGAAATGCGCCAGCGAGGTATACAGACGACCATTCAGAACGGTGCCTTTCACCCCGTATTCCTTGAGCCTGGAGCCCGCTACCGCATTGTCTTTTGCCAGCAAAGAAGCAGCAATCTCGCCCCCCTGACCGGTAATCATGGTGCTCTGGCTTGCGATGGTCACATACGGGCTGAAACCGGTTTTCGGGATGTCATAACTCAGGCTGGCGGACCAGGATTTGGCACCATTAGTTCTCGCCTGCTTGATCCCGGCAATCGCACCGCAAGTAAGCGCTCCGGGCACACAAGTGGATTCCATATCGAGCCAGTCATAGCGCCCACCAACCAGAAGGTGCACATCCTTGTAAAAATCATACTTCCCCAGCAGCGCCAGACCGTAATCGAGATAACTACCAATGTCGTGGGTGGAATATGGTTCCTGCCCGCGGGTGGCAAGGGTACGCGTGTCGATGGGCGAGCCTGGCTTGGTCAGATCGCGACGATCAAAGTACTCATACGCATAGTTGCCGCCGTGTTCGAAATTCTGATAACGGATCGACGGACTGAATTGATATGCTGCTTTGACGTGATTGCCATGTTTGGTGTCATAGGCAAAAATCAGATCATCCTCAAACGCGTAGGTTTTGGCGAACTGCGAAAATCCGTAAGCGTTTTCGTTGAGGTTATCCAGATTCTCATAAAACATCTTGTTGGTCATCGACATCTGGCTGCTGAAATCGTGGATAAAGTCGAAATACAGCGTAGTGACCTCATCCTTCAACACATCACCTTCCTGCACTAGCACCTGACTTCCATCCAGGTGCGCGGTGCCGGGGTTGAGCAGCTTCATCGCAGGGTGGGCCGCCAGCGTTGCATTGACTGAAGCCGCAGACTGCCCCTTTGGATTCACGATGAACGGATTCAGGCCACCCGGGATAGCCTTGATTTCGGATGCCGACATCAGTCCATCGCCGTTGGTATCTGCCGAGGCCGGACTGCCGGTGATGTAGGTGCCATTGTTGATCAGATCCTGCGTGAGGCGGTTCCAGCCGGCAACCTGATTGCCATTGTAATTCTGGTACATGCCCCCGAATTCGATGCGCGAGCTGGAGGTCAGATCCATGTCAACCGAACCCTGATAAAGGCTCTGTTTGGTCGAAGTATTCTGATAATAGGAGCCGGAATTTTCATCCTGTGCATAGAGATAGTAGCCAAACTTGTTGTCAAACAATTCACCCGGTCCGCCGACTTCGGCGCTGAGAATATTCTTGTCGAAACTGCCGCGCGTTACGCTGATCTGCCCTTTGTTACTGGTCATGTACTGACCGGTTTCCGCGCGCGCCGACTTGGGAACGAAGTTGAGATAGCCGCCAATGCGCGATGGACCATAAATCGGTGATGCCGGGCCACGCACGATGTCGATATGATCGCTGGCCCCGATCGGGGTCGGGTAGTTACCCGGGTTTTCAATTCGTCGCATACCTCGGAAATACACCTCGCCCGGCGTGCCGCGCAAATCCAGCGAGCCGGCTACCCCAAAGAACGACTGGGTAAAGGCGCCTGGACTCAGTGCAACCAGATCATTGATATTCGTGATATCGAAGTTGTTCATCATCTCGCTGGTAATCGAAGTCACCGAACGAGGCGTTTCCTTAACCGTCATGTCAAAACCGAACACCGATTTGATCGGCTCTTTCGGTATGACACCAAGACGGTCATCGGCCTGCCCTTTCACCACTACAGTATCCAGTTTGAGAGCGGGGGTGGTTGCCTTGGTTTTTTCAGTTTCCTTGGTTTTCTCTGTTTCCTGCCCGTATACAGTGCTCGGGGCCACCACGACGGCGCTTGCCAACATCATCAGCGTCAATGTAATCGCCCGCTTCTTCCGGGCTTGCATTGAGCAATTCATCTGATTGTGCTGGTTAGAACGCTTTGACAGCCTTGCTTCCTTTTTCATTGTGATACTCCCCTAACTATGGTTAATTGATAGAGTTCAACTTAACGCCGCGACTTCCCGGATTTTCAAATACTCAGCCCTCTCAGCCAGCGCGCTCACTGAGCCCCCTCACGGGTTGCAATACCCACGCCAGTGATCCCCTGTGCCCGCGCAATATCCATGACTTTGAGCAAATCCTGCAGGGAGACCGTCTTGTCGCCGGCAATGATCACCTGCAGGTCACGTCCTGTGTGCAGCCCCCGCAAGTACTCCGCCAACTGCGCAGCATTCATCGGCTGATCCTTCACCAGCATGCTGCCGTCCCCCCGCACCCCGATGACGATCTGGGTCGGAGGCAATTTTTCCGCGGTGCTCGCTCCAGGCAAATGCAGCTGGACTCCCGTACCGGGAATCATCTTGAGCGTCACCATGATGAAGAACACCAGCAGGAACATCATGATGTCGATCATGGGGATGATCTCGATGCGCGCACGCTCAACTTCGAAGTAATGGTGGGTTTTTGCCATAGGGCCTCCGGATCAGGAATATGCGGTCTTTGGTTGACCGGATTCGGTCGGGGCGCTCGAGGTATGTGACAGGCTATACACGTCCCCTGCTGAGGCTAGCGCCACTCCCCCGCCATGCAGCCGGTTGATGACCATGGTCTTGAGCAGTTCCATCTGATGCATGGCCAGACGCACGCGCTTGTTGAAGTAGTTCAGGAAAACCACGGTAATAATGGCGATGAAGAGTCCGCCGCCGGTGGCGATCAGGGCATGCCCGATACCTCCTGTCACCGCATTGGGATTGTTCGCGTCTCCCAGCACGTCAAAGGTCTCGATCATGCCGATGATGGTGCCAAATAGACCCAGCAGCGGCGCCAGCGTGACCGTGGTGTCCAGAACCCAGAGCAAACGATCCAGCTTGGGCAGCTGCCAGAGCATGTTTTCCTCGATATGGCGGTCCATCACTTCGGCATTCTCGCCGCGGGAACTCAGGGCGGTGGCCAATACCACGGTCTGCGGTGCGCCCGCATAGTGTTCCACCACCTGTTGCAGGGCCTTGCGGTCTCCATAGCGAACCTTCTGCACCGCGAATTCCATCGCATGGCCCATGCGGATGATCCAGTTGAAATAGTAGAACCGCTCCACGATGATCATCAGTGCAAGCAGCAATAGCACTGCCATGAGCGGCAGCAGCCCCCCCGACATGACACTCAATTGAATCAAATAGGCCAGCATGGTCCGTCTCCTCGCGGTGAGCAGGCCGCTCGCACGGCCCGGAAATTAAATGTGTACTGCAAAAAAATGTCCGGGACTTTGCATTGCGGCACGCCCAAAACAATAGCCAACTGATTGTGATTCAATTGAACGTCGCGACTACATGGCGTGGCCGGAAAATGGCGGACACCAGGCAGACGGGGAAAAACCAGGTTAGAAACATAAAATTGAATCCAAGTAATCTAGCTTTTGTGTACAATGCAAACGCCATGCCAGAATTAATAATCGCCATTAATCAATGTGTTATAAAAATTATGTCCATTAATCAGAATTTTATGATTCGATTTTATGCGCTATGACGCAGCAAAATCAGCAACGCCTGCACGATAATAGTGCGTACGATTTTGATCGTGGTATGCCCGGAACAAACGAAAAGGTATTGATTAAAGGAGGGCTTGGGATTTCCAGCTGGAACTGCAATGGTATTTAGTGCATTTTCAAACAAAGAGGGTTCGAGCTGAGCCTGCGCATCAAGCCTGGTGGGGGGCTGGTCGCTTACGATTCATGGTTTTTCCTCTCTGTTAATCAAGCCGGCTTGACCGGCGTTGGTTTGGCTAGTGGATTCGTTTCCCCGCTCACTGGCGCTGGCGGGGTCGAAGTCCGATAGCGGTGCCGGTCGGATTGATAACAAGAGAGCAAAGCAACTGTGCTGCTGTGAGTCCGTTGTTGAAACGGCAGGGTAAAAGGTGCGGTGTGAAAGGCACTGCGATTGAATCGGCAACCCGCATGCCAGAGTGATTTTTGCGGGCGGGCGGGGTGCCCAATCACTGGGCTAAGTGAGGGTTTTACTTTAATCCGGGAATGGATAAACCAAGTAGCTCTTTATTCTAAAAGAAGCCATTGAGTCACTTGAGCACTGAGTTGCTGTAATAAGATCACCACAGCGGATGGTCCACGGGTATGAAGTCCTTCAGCTTGGCACTGTAAATTCTCTTGTATCCCCTACGATCCATGTATCGCATTCGCCCAAGGGCGATAATATGAACACAATATCGATTACTGCCAACCAGAGAATCCCGTTTACACGCGGGCAACTTTCAATAGCCTGTGGAAATCAATGAGGTCATAGCTGATAGATTCTCAGGCCCATGGATAGACCAGACGCGCTGGTTTGCCTTGGAGGACGCCAAAAATGGAGCGAATTAATGAACCGTGCAGAGATTGAAATATTGCCAATCCATGATAGGTTTTTCAAGGGAAAACTGAGCTTCCGCTACGTCCGCCTAGATGAGATACCTGAACCGCATCGTATAGCATTTTGGGAGTTGCTTTACGGACGAGGCATACCTGTCGTGGAGGGGGAAGGTATTTGCGCTTACGCTGCCGACTGGCTCGAATATCTGCGCAGAGTGGCCAAATCTTAAACTGTCGAGAGCGCCTCTTCTCGGCGGAGTTTCTTGCTCCTATTAGATGGTCTTTTTTGACGCCCATCCAACCGACCCGATGCACATAAGCGTCATTCATTGCATAGCGCCACCACTCACCGCGCGGGGTAGATGCGCAAGAACAAGTCGCCTAACCAAGTTTCTTCGCCAAATCCTCTGCTCGTAAATGAGTATATCGCTTCAGCATCTGCAAAGTCTTATGGCCAGTGATCGAGGCAACCTCCATTGGGTTCAAACCCTTCTCGAAAAGGCGCGAGGCGGCTTCATGCCGAAGATCATGGAATCGCAAATCATCTATGCCTGCGCGTTCGCAGGCGCGGTCAAAGGCTTGGGTGATTGAATCGGGAGCCATACCAAATACCCTACCACTAATACGAGCGGGCTTTGACGAAAGTAACTCAACAGCGCGGCTCGAAAGAGGCACAGTCCGGCTTTCCCCATTCTTCGTGTCTGTTAGGATAAGCGTACGTTTCAGCAGGTTCACATTTTTCCGAAGCAGCCCTGCAATTTCGCTCCGACGCATGGCTGTTTCTACGGCAAGCAGGACGATGGTTCCAAGCTCAAGGGACTCAGTTGTTTCCAACAATCTGTCCAGTTCGCCGGGTTCCAGGCGACGATCCCGGGACTTCGGCAATTTCGGCTTTCTGACAGCCTCGACTGGATTCGATAGACTTTCCATCCCCCATTCTTTCCTTGCGACATTGAATATATGGGATATCACTGCTAGTTCACGTCCGACGGTTGCAGCTGCTACAGAATGCCCGCGCTTGTCGCGATATGTAGCAATGTCCGCCCCCCGGATAGCGGCCATGGCCTTGTTGGCAATATCATGTCGCTTGATTATATTGACCTTGCTGATTTCCCGGTTGTTACTTTTCTTCAAAGGTACGATTTCGGAAAGATATCGCTCAAGACATTCTCGAAGCGAGGTGTTTTCGGCTTCAGCCGATGGACGGAATACTCCTCGCCCCATCTCACTTTCGATTGTGGCTGCCCAAAGTTCCGCATCCGCTTTAGTTTCGAAGGTCTTCGTCTGGTTCGGAAAATCCTTCCTGCGTATTTGACAATGCCACTGATAATCACCTTTTTTACGGATTGTTGCCATTGTCAACCTCTAGCTTACGGATGCTTCCAGTGTGCCAAAATTGTGCCAACAATTCAATTTATAAGTACTATATCAATTGAACATTGCATTTAGTTTCGCATTCGCAATGCGAAGGTCGGGAGTTCGATCCTCCTCGTCTCCACCACATACCCCATCCGCAATAATAATTTGTACCGACTGATATCGGTACTCTCGCAGATTCAACTAAAAAGGCTGAATCAGTACACCGTTACAAGCGCCAAACAAAAAAGCCGTATCAGAGACAGAATTGGCCGGTCTTTCGTGGCCCGACAAATCGGGATGGTGTACTGACCCTATTGAAGTACGACAGCAGGCTCAGGCTTTTGGTGCGTAGGCAATACAATAACCTTGTGGACTGATTGCACCTTCCACTACTTTGCAAGTGCCTTTCGCCTTGGCCGTTTTACCGGGAATAAACTGAATGCAGTTACTGCATTCCAGTTTTCCTTTAGGGTGATCCTGATATTGCATGGCTGCCTGTGTCGCTTTGGCTGCTGCCGATGCGTCTTTGCTGATGATGGCTGCTGGTACGACTGCGATACTTGCCAATAGAGCGGCGCCTTTCAGGAAAGAGCGGCGAGTGACTATCTTGCGATTTAACGTGTCCAACTTAACCTCCTGTAAGAAAGAAAAGCAAACTCATAAATATATAGAATCCGGGATGGCATTCTATCGACGCAATAGCAGCCAATCTCCCAATTGCCTATTGGCTACTTGATCATTCTAGTCCAGTTTGTATCGTCTCGAAAGTGCGATTCCGCACACAACAGCATGGCCGCATTTGACAGCGCGACACGGCGGCGAGCTGCCAGTATCAGCAAAGCGTCACGCGGTAACCTACACGAGGAAAGTGGACGGCAACACGTCCGCAATCCGGATGCTCGCGAGATATCGCAATCGTGTCACGATCGACGGCAAGTACCTTGCCCTCAACGAGTTGGTCGCCGCCATGCGTAATGGGTACAACCGTGACTTTCATGCCCGGCTTGAGACCTTGCGGATCATATGCGTCGGGCTTTTCAGCCGTGTCGGGTTCTGCCGACTTCGCAACAGCCAGCGCCTCAGCCGGTGTCATGGGTGTTGATTTGCCATGACCGATCGCCTGCATGCGCTGCACCCAGGCGTTGAGCAGCGGGAATTCGGCCATAAATTCGGGTGCTGCTGCATAGCGTTCGCGCACGAACCAGACGAGGTACCAGGCGAGCAGGTCGGACATGCCCGGCTCACCACCCAGCATGAAATGCTGTCCGCTGCTCAGGCAGGCTTCCAGCCAGCCGAGTTGAGGACGCAATTGGGCCAGCGTGTGCGGCAGATCAGCGGCTTCGTTTTTGAGATCGCCCTGTTCGCCCAGATAGAGCCGCGTTCGATCCGCAATGAGTGCCGCAGGCAGCTTGTCAGCAACCGGTGCGAAAGCCACACGGAACGCCAGTTCGAACATCGCGCCATCGGACCAGCGCGAGAGCGCGAAAGGCAGACCTGCGCCGTTGTTCGGGAAAAAAGTCGGGGTCGGTACCCGGTGTTCCAGCTCGCGCAGAATGCATTGCGTATCGCAATAAATGTCGGCACCAATTTGCATGACGGGAATGCGCCGGTAGCCGCCGGTCATGGCGAACAGTTCGGGCCGGTCCGGCAGGCGGTTTTGTTCGACAGAGCGCCAGGCAAGCTGCTTGAGCCCCATTCCGGTACGGATTTTCTCGGAAACGGGGGAAGCGGGATAATGATGAATAATGATTTCGGTCACAGCGTTCATTCCTCAATTTGTATAGATTGCATGGCTATCGTCAATATCATTCAGGCGGAACCACTCATTTCACGACGCCGGCCGTCTGCCCGAACAATATCGAGCGCGATACGTCGGATACCACCGGCCGCTCGTTGATCTCTTGCGCCGCCTGATAGGCGCGTTGCACAGCGGGACGTGCCTGGATGGTCTCGAACCAGCGTTTGAGGTGCGGGAAATCTTCCAGCTTTTGGCCCTGGCGCTCGTATGGCACGACCCAGGGATAAATCGCCATATCTGCGATCGAATAGGCACCAGCGACGAATTCGCGGTCGGCCAGGCGCTTGTTCAGTACGCCATAGAGGCGATTGGTTTCTTTAACGTAGCGCTCGATGGCATAAGGGATTTTTTCCGGTGCGTATTGCACGAAATGGTGATTCTGACCCGCCATCGGTCCGAGTCCGGCCATTTGCCAGTACAGCCATTGCATGACTTCGGTGCGGCCGCGAAGATCGGCGGGCAGGAATTTGCCGGTCTTCTCAGCCAGATATTGCAGAATGGCTCCTGACTCGAACACACTGATGGCGACGCCGCCATCAACAGGCGCGTGGTCGATAATCGCCGGGATACGGTTATTCGGAGCGATGCGGAGAAAATCCGGCTGAAACTGATCGCCTGCGCCAATGTTCACCGGCACGATACGGTAGGGTATTTCCGCCTCTTCCGTGTAGATCGTGATTTTGTGACCATTTGGCGTGGTCCAGTAATAAACGTCTATCATTTTCGCCTCCATTGCTGGTATCGCGTCAGCTGTTGGCTCTCGCAAAGAACGATTCCATGCCGGATAAATCCCTGCTGTTATTTGCCATCGGTTGCGCCAAGCTGTTTTTCGATGCGATGCGCAAATACAGCCATTTCCTTTGCGGCCTGTTTGTCACCTTTTGCTTCAGCTACGGCGATGCCGTCATGGTATGCAGCCAGGGCTTCGGCAGGATGTCCGGATTCGACCAGCGCACGGCCCAATAATTTCCAGGCGGCGGAATATTTTGGATCCTGCACTACCGCCTGCTTCAGGTGCGTTGCAGCATTGGCAGGATCGCCGATCTTGAGATATTCATTGCCGAGAGAGAAGCGCAGCAGGGCATTGTCCTTGCCAGCGGCAAGCATTTTTTCGAAGTTCAGTATGATGGGTGTGGTCATGGTTATTTGCGCCAATAAGCCGGTGTGAATAACACCAGCAGGGTGAATAGTTCGAGTCGGCCTAGCAGCATGGTAAAGCTGCACACCCAGGTCTGGAAGTCGGTGAGGATGGCGTAGGTGGTGGCGGGCCCGACTTTATTCAGGCCCGGCCCGGCGTTGTTGATGCAGGCGATGATCGCGGAAAACGCCGAGACGAAATCCAGCCCGCTGGCAACCAGCACCAGGGTGAGCGCGATGATGCTGATGATGTATAGCATGACCAGCGCCTGCACGCCGAACACGATCTGATTGCTGATCACGCTCTGGCGGAGTTTGACCGGCAGCAGGGCGTTGGGGTGGATTTGTTTTTCCAGTTCGCGCTTGCCCTGTTTGAGCATCAGCAGCGTGCGGATCATCTTGATGCCGCCTCCAGTGGAACCGGCACTGGCGGTGACGCAGCTGAGCAGCAACATGGTGAGCGGGACGAATATCGGCCACAGGTTGAAATCGGTACTGACGAAGCCGCAGTCGGTGGCGAGCGAGACCAGGTTGAAGCTGACATAGCGCAGCGCCGTCCAGTAGTTGGCATAGGTGCCAACGTACCAGAGATAACCTGCCAGGCTGGCGCAGGCGACGAAGATGAGGCCAAGCATCGGCAGCACTTCAGGGTCAGTGAGGTAGACGCGCAGCGAACGCCCGCTCAAGGCGAGAAAATGAGTGGCGAAATTCATCGCTGCCAGCAGCATGAAAACGATCAGCACAGCTTCGATGGCAGGCGAATTGAAATAGCCGACGCTGGCGTCATGGGTGGAAAGGCCGCCCAGCCCCATGGTGGCGAAGGCATGGCAGACCGCGTCGAACCAGCTCATGCCAGCCAGTTTGAGCGACACGATGCAGGCCATGGTAATGCCGCTGTACGCCAACCAAAGCGCCTTGGCGGTCTGGGCGATGCGCGGCGTGAGTTTGCTGTCTTTCATCGGTCCTGGCGTTTCGGCCTTGAACAGCTGGCGTCCGCCGACACCCAGCAGCGGCAGCACCGCCACTGCCAGCACGATGATCCCCATGCCGCCAAGCCAGTTGAGCAGCGTGCGCCACAGGTTGATCGACCGGGGCAACTGATCCAGCCCACTCAATACCGTGGCACCGGTGGTGGAGAGGCCGGACATGGTTTCGAAGTAGGCGTCGGTGAACGACAGGTGCGGCAGGTAAATCAGCAGCGGCAAAGTGGCAAACGCGGGCAGCACCGCCCACACCAGCACCACCAGCAGGTAGCCGTCGCGGATTTTCAGTTCGCGGCGCAGGTGGCGGGTGGAGAGCCAGAGCAGCAATCCGGCGGCGAAAGTGATCAGAATGGCGTCGTCATACGCGCTTCGGGCAGCGTCATGGTAATAAAACGATACGCCCCACGGCACCAGCATGGTGAAGGCAAACAGCAGCACCACCAGGCCAATGACGTTGAGAATGGGAAAAACGCGCAACACTTATATGAACCCGAAGCCGACCTGGAACAGCTTTTCCACCTTGGGAATCATACGTTTGTTGGGCACAAACAGGATGATGTGATCCTCGGCTGCGATTTGTGTGTCGTGGTGTGCGATGATGACTTCTTCGCCCCGGATAATCGCGCCGACGGTAACGCCTTCGGGCCATTTCACCTCCTCGATGCGGCGATTCACCAGCTTGGAGGTCTTGGTGTCGCCATGCACGACCGCTTCAAGCGCTTCGGCGGCCCCGCGGCGCAGGCTGTGTACCACCGCCATATCACCACGCCGCACATGCGAGAGCAGCGGACCGATGGTGGCCTGCGCAGGTGACACGGCGATGTCGATCTGGCCGCCCTGCACCAGATCGACATAGCTGGCGCGATTGATCAGTGCGATGACCTTACGCGCGCCCATGCGTTTGGCTTGCAGAGACGCCATGATGTTGTCTTCGTCATCGTTGGTGAGCGCGCAGAACACGTCCATGTCGTCGATGTTCTCATCCTCGAGCAGGGACTCATCGGTGGCGTCGCCAACCAGGATCAGGGTGTTGTGCAACTCGGCGGCGAGCCGAGCGCCATTATTTTTGTTGTGGTCGATGAGCTTGACCTGATAGTCGTTTTCCAGCGCAGCAGCGAGACGGCGGCCGATATTGCCGCCACCGGCAATCATTACCCGGCTTACTTTTTTGTCGAGGCGACGCATTTCCTTCATCACGCTGCGGATGTTTTCGGTGGCCGCGATAAAAAACACTTCGTCGCCGGATTCAATTACCGTGTTGCCCTCCGGAATGATGGCGCGATTGCCCCGGAAAATCGCCGCCACGCGTGCATCCAGCTTCGGCAAATGTTTGCGTATGTCACGCAATTCGTGCCCGACCAGCGGGCCACCGTGATAAGCGCGCACCGCAACCAGGCGCACCTTGCCAGCAGCGAAATCCAGGACCTGCAATGCATCCGGATAGTCGATCAGGCGGCGCAGATAATTGGTGATTTCCTGTTCCGGGCTGATGGTGTAATCCACACACAGATTTTCTGCCGAGAAGATTTGCGGGTGCTTGAGATAATCGGTTGCGCGGATGCGCGCAATCTTGGTGGGAATGTTAAATAGCGATTCAGCCAGTTTGCAGGCCAGCATGTTGGTTTCATCGCTCTGCGTCACCGCCACCAGCATGTCGGCGTCTTCTGCCCCCGCTGCGCGCAGCACCGAGGGGTGTGAAGCGGAGCCCACCACGGTACGCAGGTCGAGGCGGTCCTGCAGCAGGGCCAGCTTGTCCGCGTCGAGATCGACGATGGTCAGGTCATTGGCTTCCGAGACCAGATTTTCCGCCAGCGTCGCACCGACTTGCCCGGCACCGAGTATGATGATTTTCAAGGATCAACCTTTTTGCCGGGCTTGATGCCGAGTTGTTTTAACTTCCTGTACAGATGGGTACGCTCCACTCCCGCGTGTTCCGCAACGCGGCTCATGTTGCCGTCTTCCAGCGCGATCAGACGTTCGAAATAACTGCGCTCAAACGCATCGCGTGCCTCGCGCAGTGGCAGCTCTATCGCGACCTCCACAGCAGCCGGTGGCGAAGCGCGCGGCGCCAACGGGCGCAGCGCATGCTGTACGGCTTCGGCGCTGATTTCGTCAGCGTCAGCAGTCATCAGCAGGGTATGGACAATATTATCCAGTTGCGGCAGATTTCCCGGCCAATCTGCGTTGCGCAGTGCGTTCAACGCGGCGGTGCCAAAGCGGCGCGGCGGCAGCTGGTTGGCTTCCACCAGTTGCGCCAGCATGTAGGCTGCAATGTCCGGAATATCTTCACGGTGTTCGCGCAGACTGGGCACGCGGATGGTGAGCGCACCCAGCGCGTAATACAGGCGGCTATCGAATTCACCTTCGGCAGCACAGCGAGACAGGTCGTCGCTGCTGACACATACCACCCGTACGTTATACTTTTCCGCGCGCTCCAGCGCCAGCGCCAGGCCTTTTTGCGCGAGCTTGCCAAGGTTGGCGACTTCCGGAATGTACAGCACCCCGTCGCGCGCCTGTTGCAGCAAATCCAGCGGTGCGTCCACCAGGCGGCTGGTGTCGTCCAGCTCAACCCAGTTGCTGTTGGCTGGTTGCAGAAAACGCGCACAGATGCGCGCTCCGCTGCCCGGCTCGGCCAGCAGCAGCACCGGCGTTTTCAGGTTGGCGATACGGCTAAGCTGTTCCTTCAGATGCTGGATCAGCGCACCGCGTCCCAGGCCCGCCAGGCTCATGCTGGGCTGGGCGCGGGCTTCGCCGGGCTTGAGCACACGCTTGATGGTGGACAGTAATTTATGCAGTGCAATGGGTTTTTCCAGAAAGTCGGCCGCGCCCAGGCGCGTGGCTTCGACTGCGGTATCGATGGTGCCATGGCCGGACATCATCACCACCGGCATGGTGAGCTGACCATTGCCTGCCCACTCCTTGAGCAGGGTGATCCCGTCGGTATCGGGCATCCAGATATCCAGCAGCACCAGATCGGGCCGCGCTTTGTGGCGCAATGAACGCGCGGCGCCGGCATTTTCCGCCAGACTGATGTCGTAACCCTCATCGGTAAGAATTTCCGAAAGCAGTTCACGAATCCCTGGCTCGTCGTCCACTACCAAAATTTGACCGCTCATACGCTGGTCTCCAGGATAGGCGCTGCGGGCAAGCGAATACACACGCTGGCTCCGTGCGGTTTAATGTTCTCAATACGGATCATGCCGTGATGTTCCTCGATGATTTTCTTGACGATGGCCAAGCCTAGGCCGGTTCCCTTGGGTTTGGTGGTGGCGTAAGGCTCAAACAGGCGCTCCATGAGCGCAGGAGGGAAACCCGGTCCATTGTCCGCAATACTGAATTGGACGCCGCTTTCACTCTGGGTAGTCGTCAACACAATGTGCGGATCATGCGAATCTGCCAGCGCATCCTGAGCGTTCTGCAGCAAATTATGAATGACCTGGCGCAACAGCTTGCGATCCCCCAGCACTTGCGTCAAATCCGCGGCCAAATTAAGCGCCATACCCGGCCCAGGCTCGTACATGCTCAGCACTTCACGCACCAGAGCATTGAGTTCAATCGCCTCCAGTTGCACGGTCGGGGTACGCGCATATTCAGCAAAAGCATTGACCATTTCTTTCATCGCCGACACCTGGTTGACAATGGTCTGGGTCGAACGTGTCAGTGTTTCCGCATCCACGGCATCAAGCTTGCTGGCAAACTTGTGCTGGATGCGCTCCGCCGAGAGTTGAATCGGGGTCAGCGGATTTTTGATCTCATGCGCCAGGCGCCGCGCCACTTCGCCCCAGGCTGCATCACGCTGCGTCTTGATCAGGTGAGTAATGTCGTCGAATACCAGCACATAACCGTTATCCACCCCGCTTGGTAGATGGGTGCCATGAACCAGCAAGGTACGTTTATTGCCATCCGCACCATATTCAATCTGCTGGCGCCAGCTGATGTCACCATGCAGCTTGAACTGTGCGGCAATCGCCGCGGCAAATTCAGCCAGTGCGGGCGCCCGGCTGCCCCATTGATAAAGTTGCACGCCACGCAGCGTTCCCGTCGTCACATCAAGTATCTGCTCGGCCAGCGGGTTGATGCTGCGCACCTGCAATTGCTCGTCGAATGCGACCACGCCCGAGGTCAGGTTGGCGAGGATGTTTTCCAGGTAGGCGTGCGATTTTTCGATCTGCTCGCGGCTTACTTCGGCGGCATTGCGGGCTTCGGCCAGCTGCCGCGTCATGCGGTTAAACGACTGGGTCAGGATGCCCAGCTCGTCGCGGCTATGCACCGGATGCATCTGGGTAAAATCCCCTTTGGCAATGGCGCGCGTGCCCTTGGCCAAAGCGCGCAATGGTGCGGCCATCTGCTCGCTGATAAGAAATGCCAGCGCTATCATTACCAGCAACGCCAGCAGCATGATGAGCGTCAGCGTCAAGCCATACAGGCGTTTCAAGCCCAATCGAGACAGCGATAACTCCTGATAATCCTGATACGCTGTGCGCACGGCTTCGGCATCCTTGGCCAGTTTTGGCGGCACCGGCTGCATCAGCTGCAGCACGCGAATATTTTCGGTGAACGACAGCAGATTGACCGGCACCACCACGCGCACAAACAGACCTCGATTCGGAATAGACTCGATGCGCGAGTAGGGCTGTTGCTGGCGTACCTGCCACAGGATGGCATTGCCGGGAATCATTGGCAACATTCCGGCGCGCTCGTTACCGGCAAAGGCGATGATTTTGCCCCGTTCGCTGAACAAGGTGGCCTCCTGTACCCCGGACTGCTCGCGCAGAGTATTCAGCAAATGGATATGCGCAGCGGGCGGCTGGTCAGCCAGCGCCAGTGCCATGGATTCGGCTTTTTTGGTGAGCTCGCGCTGCAAGTTGTCGAGCACCGCCTGTCCCAGGTTGAGACCGCTGCCCAGCGCATTGTCCACGCGCACATCGAACCAGGATTCGATGCTCTTGGACAGAAACTGCACCGATACGCCATACACGACGGCGCCCGGCAACAGCGCCATCAAGCCAAATACCAGCATCAGGCGCACGGTGAGCTTGGCACCAAACACGCCGTGTTTGATCTTGTGGCGCAGCTGGATGATCTGATAGCCCACCAGCACCAGCAAAGCCGTTACCAGCGCACCGGTTACCGCCAGCAGATAGGGGAAATTGCGTGCGAACAGTTCGGTATTCGCGCTCGCGCTGGACAGCAGATAAACCAGTACGGCACCAATGCCGAACCCAAGCAGTACCAGATACTTCATCTACTTCTGCTCACGGTGACATGCTCCATTCAAACGGAGCGGACTCAAGATCCCATTTACGCGAACTGATGGCATTGATTTGCAGCGGTTTGGGCAGTTGTGACACATCCATGCGCATACTCAGTGTGGCCACATAACTGTAGCGCTTGTAGAGTAAACGCCGATCCAGCACTGTCCATGCACTGATTTCTCCTAGTGCTTCGAGCGCATCTTCGAGCGTATCAAAACTAAGTTGCTGCGAACCCTCGCTCAGCAGGTACTGACGCAACAGCGGATTGTAAGTGAGCCGGGTATTGCGGGTGACTTTGGCGATTTCTTCGTTGAACCAGTACCAGCGCCGCCGATGCAACTGGAATTCGGTAATGAAGTTGAGCGCAAGGCCTTTTCTGACGGCTTCCTCCAGGGTGGGGCCCAGCGTGATGGTCAAATGTGCATTGAGTTGATATACCTCATCCATCAGCTTGAGCTCTGCGGATTTGATATGGATACCCTCGCTCGCCGCGCGTCCGGCAGGGGCGAACAGAATGAGTTGCATGGATAGCGCCAGCATCAGCAGCGCCAGCCAGCTAGTTCTTGGCAAGCAGCGCATAAAAAAAACCATCGTGTTGTTCATCGGGTAGCAGCTGACCGGGGTTGATCCATTCGCCTTCCAGGTCCAGCTGGCTTGCATCATCATGCCGGTCAAGAAAGGCGTCCACCTGGCGCTGATTTTCTTCAGGGAAAATGGAACAGGTTGCGTACAGCAATTTACCACCGTGCGCCAGGCACCGCCAGAGCGCAGGCAGCATGGCGGCTTGCTGTGCGGCAAAATGTGCAATATCGTCCGGGCGCCGCAGCCATTTGATGTCCGGGTGACGGCGCACCACGCCCGATGCCGAGCAGGGTACGTCGGCGAGGATGCGGTCGAACGGCTGGCCATCCCACCAGGTGTCGGGCTGAGCGGCGTCTCCGCAGGCAAGCGTGGCCTTGAGCTGCAGGCGATCGAGATTTTCACGCACGCGCTCCAGGCGAGCCATGTCGGAATCCAGCGCGGTGAGCGCCACATCGGCCGTTTCCAGAATATGTCCGGTCTTGCCGCCCGGTGCAGCACAGGCATCCAGCACGCGCTGGCCATCGTGCAAATCCAGCAGCGGCGCAGCAAGCTGCGCGCCGGCATCCTGTACCGACACCCGTCCCGACGCAAAGCCGAGCAGTTGCGCCACCGCAACCGGCTGCGTCAGTTGCAATGCAAATGCGCCGGTTTGCGTGGCTTCCACCCCGGCATCACGCAGCAATTCCAGGTACGCCGCAGCACTGCCGTGGTGCTGATTCACCCGCAGCGTCATCGGCGCATGCTGGTTGCCCGCTGCCAGCGCCGCTTGCCAGTGTTCCGGGTAGGCGATGCGCAACTTGTCTATCCACCACTGCGGGTAATTCCAGCGCACGCTTTCTTTCCGGATCACCGCGGCACTGAGCGCATCGGCCTGGCGCAGGTAATTGCGCAATACGCCATTGACCAGGCCGCGCGCCCACGGCTGAATCGCGGCGGCGGCTTCCACGGCTTCGTTGACCACGGTATGCGTCGCATCCGGGCGCGCGCGCAGCTGGCGCAACGCCACCACCAGCAGCGCCGCGACCAGGCTGTCCTTGAGCGGATTACTCAGCAGCGCATCGCGCAGCGCCGCCAGCAACGCGTACTCGCGCAAACTGCCGTAGCAGATGTCCTGTACCGTGGCGCGTCCCTCAACAGGCTGCTGCGCCAGCACGCGATTGAGGTTCTGGCCTTTGTGCACCACGGCGTCCACGGCGTAGGCCGCGCGTTTCAATAACTGGCGCAACGGCGGTTGATGGATGGGTTCAGACATATAAAATCAACCGGGTTAATCCCCACACGCCAAACGCCGCTACCAGCAGTCCGGCTGCCAGCCGCACGCCCGGCTTGCGGGTGAGTGTTTGCAGACGCTGGGCGAACAACCCCATCGCCAGGAGATTGGGCAAGGTTCCCGCGCCAAACGCCAGCATCAACATCGCGCCGTGTACGGCACTGGCGGTCGCCAGCGCCGAGATCAGCACCGAATACACCAGTCCGCACGGCAACCAGCCCCACACGGCGCCGGTAAAAAATGCCTGCGGCAGGGTGCGCACCGGGATGAAGCGTTTCATCAGTGGCTGCAGCCGTGCCCACACCACGCCGCCCACCCGTTCCAGCACCAGCACGGCGCGCGACAACCCGGCCAGATACAGCCCCAGCAGGATCAGCATGATATTGGCCACGCCATACAGTACGCGCTCGGCGGGCACGAATCTCTCCAGCAATAGAGTGCTTGCCCCGATTGCTCCGACAATCGCTCCGGCCAGCGCGTAGCTGGCGATGCGCCCGAAATTGTAAGCCAGCAGCATGGGCAGTGCGGGGCGGCGCGTGGTCGAAGACAGCGACAGCGCGGTGACGATGCCGCCGCACATGCCCACGCAGTGCACCCCGCCCAGCAGGCCGACCAGAAATACCGAGACGTAGGAAATCTCAGGCACTGGCTGGCTCCGTCCATCCTTTAAAGCGTCGCAACAACCACAAACCCGGTAGCGCCATGAGCGTGCAAGTCAGGAAAAATAGCGTCCAGCCCATGGTTTCCGCCATCCACCCGGTCGGAGCGGACAGGATCACCCGCGGTACGCCCATCAGGCTGGACAGCAGCGCGTACTGGGTGGCAGTAAAGCGCTTGTCGGTCATCGCTCCCATGAAACCGACAAATGCCGCCGTACCCAGCCCGCCGGTGAAATTCTCCACCGCGACCACTGCCGCCAGCCCGGAAAGGTGGGGGCCCAGGTGTGCCAGCAGGACAAAGCCGAACGTGGACAGCATTTGCAGGATGCCGAACGTCCACAATGCCCGGTACATACCCATCCGCAATATCCAGATGCCGCCCAACGTGCCGCCGAGTATGGTGGCCCAGAAACCGAACAGTTTGACCACCGCGCCGATCTCGGTCTTGGTGAAGCCGAGATCCAGATAAAACGGCGTGGAAATGGCGGTAGCGAGGGTGTCGCCGAGCTTGTAGAACAGGATGAAGGCGAGGATCAGCCACGCTTCCTCGCGCTTGAAAAATTCCACGAAGGGTTCAATGACTGCACTTTTCAGCGTGCGCGGCGCGCCCGGAGCCAGCGCCGGTTCGCGCGCCAGCAGCGTGGTGATGATGCCCACCCCCATGAACGCCGCCATGAGTTGGTACATCACCGGGAAGCTCAGCAGGTCGGCCAGAATCAGTCCGCCACCGCCCGCCAGCAGCATGCCGATGCGATAACCGTTGACGAACAGCGCCGATCCGAAACCCAGTTCCGCGTCGTGCAGGCTTTCGCGCCGGTAGGCGTCGACAACGATGTCCTGCGAGGCGGAAAAGAACGTCACCAGCAGCGCTGCCAGAGCGACGCCCCACAGATTGGTCGCCGGATTGGACAAGCTCAAACCCACCAGCGCCGCCGCCAGAATAATCTGCATCAGCAGCAGCCAGCCGCGCCGTCGCCCGAATAGCGGCAGGGTGAAACGGTCAAACAGCGGCGCCCACAGGAATTTCAGCGTATACGGCAGCCCGATCAGCGACGCCGCGCCGATCGCAGCCAAACTCACTCCGGAATCCTTCAGCCACGCCTGCAATACCGAACCGGTGAGCAACAGCGGCAGCCCCGAGGTAAACCCCATCACCAGCGCCACCAGCATGCGTCCGCTAAAAATGGACTTGAGCGTTTCCTGCCAGCTGGGCTTCGCTACGTGCTGAGTCATTGCGGGGATGCGTAGTCGATGATGAGGGGAGCGTGGTCGGAAAAACGCGCGTCTTTATACACGCTCGCGGCGCGCGCCTGAGCAGCGATGCCGGGCGTGGCAATCTGGTAATCAATGCGCCAGCCGACGTTGTTGGCCCAGGCCTGGCCGCGGTTGCTCCACCAGGTGTAGGCGTCACCGGTAGCATCCGGGCAGAGCATACGATGCACATCCACAAAACCGAGTTCATCCTGAACCTTGCTCATCCAGGCGCGCTCTTCAGGCAAAAATCCGGAATTTTTCTGGTTGGATTTCCAGTTTTTCAGGTCGATTTCCTTGTGGGCGATGTTCCAGTCACCGCACAGGATCACTTCGCGCCCGCAATTTTTAAGTTCGGTCAGGCGCGGGTAGAAGCGCTCCAGGAAGCTGAATTTGACCTGTTGACGCTCATCTGAGCTGGAGCCGGACGGCAGGTACAGCGAAATCACGCTCAGATTGCCGAATTGCGCTTCAATGTAACGCCCTTCCGCATCGATGTCGGCAATGCCCAATCCTTCGATTACCGCATCCGGCTGTTTTTTGGCGTAGATGCCCACACCGCTGTAGCCTTTTTTTTCCGCATAATGGAAGTAACCGAAGAAGCCGTCTGGCTGGAGCATTTCACGACGCATGTCGGTCATCTGTGCTTTCAGTTCCTGCACGCACACCACGTCGGCGTTTTGCGTGGCAAGCCAGTCGAAGAAGCCCTTGCTGCTGGCAGAGCGAATCCCGTTGAGGTTGGCGGTTATAATGCGCACGTGTTTATTTTCCAGAATTAACGAGCCCTAATCATGTCCGATTTCAGACAAGCGTTCCTATCTTTCGCCATTGAACAAAACGTATTGTGCTTCGGCGAATTCAAGACCAAGGCCGGGCGCATCAGTCCCTATTTCTTTAATGCCGGGCTATTTGCCGATGGCATGGCCTTGAAACAGCTTGGCGAATTTTACGCGAAAGCGATACGCGCTGCCGGAATCAAATTCGATGTGCTGTTCGGGCCTGCATATAAAGGCATTCCGCTGGCGGCGACCACGGTCGTCGCACTGGCCGCACAGGGGCAGAAAGTGCCGTACAGTTTCAATCGCAAAGAAGCCAAGGACCATGGCGAGGGCGGCACCATCGTCGGTGCGCCGCTGCACGGACGGGTATTGATTATTGACGACGTGATCTCGGCCGGCACCTCGGTGCGCGAGTCGGTGGAGCTGATTCGCGGCCATGGCGCCACCCCGGCTGGCGTCGTCATCGCGCTGGACCGCATGGAACGCGGTCAGGGGACTTTGTCGGCGGTGCAGGAAGTGCAAGCGCAATACGGCATCCCGGTATTCGCCATTGCCAGCCTCGCCGACCTGCTCGCGTATTTGCATGATCACCCGAACATGGAACAGAATTTGCAGGCAGTGGCCCGTTACCGGGAAGTTTACGGTGTGACATAAGGGCTCGTTAATGAATAACTTGAACATACGTTGCTGCATATTCGGGATGGATGCAAGGCGCGAAGCGCGGCGAATGGTCGTTCCATTCGCAAGCTTTGCAACGCCGCAGACGCCCGAATACGCAGCAACCCTCCGGGCTGGGGTCGCTTTGAGCGCATCCCGGCGTTGCAAGCCGCTTGTTGTGAATGACACAACCGCACGTCTTGCGCCTTGGTCTGCGCTCAAAGTAACCCCAGCGTATGTCCAAGTTATTCATTAACGAGCCCTAAGAGAATAAAAAATGCGCGTTTTGCTCTACATGATGATTTTTGGGTTGGCACTCCCCGCACAGGCTGCCATGTATAAATGGGTGGATGCGCAAGGCCGCACGCACTACGGCGATACCTTGCCGCAACAGGCCACCGGGCGTGCCAATGTAGAACTTGATAAACAGGGTCTGACGATCAAGCAGAATGCCGGTGCGATGACGCCCGAGCAACAGCAATTGCGCGCCGCCGAGCAAGCGCGCCTGCAGCAGGAGTTACAAGCCAAAACCGAACAGAAACGGCGTGACACGGCACTGTTGAATACGTATACCTCTGCCGCGGATATCGATCTGGCGCGTGACCGCAGCCTGGAGTTAGTCAAGCTGTCCATCAAGAACAGCGAAAATCAACTAAGCCAACTGCGTGCCCAGCAAGCCCAGATCGATCAGCAAATTACGCTAAAAACGCAGGGCAAGCATCGGATTCCGGTGCGCATCGCAGAAACCCATGATGCCAACGCGCGGGAAATTGCTCACCTGGAAGGCACGATTGCGCAAAAAAACAAGGAAATGGCCGATACCCGGGCCAGATTTGCTACAGACAAAGCGCGCTTTATCGAGCTGACTGCACCGCGCCGCTAATGGCGTAACGGGGCTGGAAAAGCACGGCTAAACGGCAACCATTCCTCCTCGCGTCAGGTATGGGTAACACTCATACGCAGCACGGGTCAGCGTTTCGAATCTGCGCCGCGCTCCAGCCTGTCATCGTGCTCTCGCCTGTATTCGCCTTCGATCACGCCTGGCTCACTCTCAGCTGTCTGCGGTGAGCGGCTCCCCGGCAATGGCAGGAACAGCACCAGCACCGCTAGCACGTCGCTGATTACTCCCGGGAAAATAAACAGCGCACCCGCAATCATGGTGCGGCCACTATCGATCAGCGCGCGCAACGGAGAGCCTCCTGACTGCAGGGTCATGCTCATGCGCGCGAAAAATGCCAAGCGCTCACCCACGATCAGCAACCATCCCGTCAACATGCCGGCTGCCAGCAAAACAACAATCCACCAGCCGATATAATGGTATATCTGAACCAGAGTATAAATCTCCAGCGCCGGGAAACTCAGCACTATAATCATGCCCAACAAGACGCGCATCGCTGAAACCTTCTCAATTCAAATATGGAAGCCATCGTTATCTTAACCAACCTGCCTACTGAAGACAGCGCTCAGCGCCTGGCAAAACAGCTGGTGGCAACAAAAATTGCTGCGTGTGTGAACATTATGCCACCCTGCGTGTCCACCTACCGGTGGCACGGCACCATAGAATCCACAACCGAGGTGCCTGTACTGATTAAAACCCAGCGATGCCATTACGACGCGGTGGAACGAAGCATCCGCGCATGCCATCCCTATACGGTACCTGAAATCATCGCTCTACCCATCGTGGCAGGCCTGGCCGACTATCTGGGCTGGATCGTCACAGAAACTACCGACAACCCATGACTGTCCAGATTAGGACATCCGTGGAAATTTAAAGCGTGTATGCAGTAAGAATTTCGTGGACCCGAGAGACTTAATTAATAGTGTGTATATAAATACGCAACGCCTGGAGATTGAATAGATGCGCATTTTTGGTTTTTTGTTTTTGTTGTTTCTCGGTTTGGCCCAGGCAAGCGCTGCAGACTTGCTGGAGCCTGAGCAAGCGTTCCGGTTCTCGGCGCAACAGGCCGATGCCAACCACCTGGAAGTCCGTTACCAGATTGCAGATGGCTACTACATGTACCGCGAACGTTTCAAGTTCAGCCTGGATGGCGGCACACTCGGTACGCCTCAGTTTCCCGCCGGAAAAATGCACGCGGATCCGACATTCGGCCAGGTGGAAACCTATCGTAACGAAGTACGCGTCAAGTTGCCCTTTACCCGTACCGGCAACGCACAGAGCGTGAAGCTCAAAGCCGTGTCGCAAGGCTGTGCTGATGCGGGGGTGTGTTACACACCGATGGATAGCGTGGCAACCATCAAACTCGCCGCTGCCGATCCCGTTTCCATCCAGCCGCCTCCCCCTGCCGGGTCTCCTGGCATATTGGCCGGTCTGCGCAACCTCGGGGACAAAATTACCGGCAATGAACCGCCTCAATTTCTTCCGCCAGACGAGGCCTTCAAATTAAACCTGAGCGCCGTCAACGGACAAACCCTGAAGGCGAGCTTCACGCTGGCTCCCGACTATTATTTATACAAGGACAAGATTCACTTCACGGTAAAATCCCCGGCCGGAGTAAGCGTGGCCAAGGCGCTATTGCCGGCCGGCGATATCAAACAGGATCCGAACTTCGGCCGCATGGAAGTCTATCACCACGATTTCAGCGCCAATGTCCTGCTCAATCGTCCCGCGGGCAGCGCCGACAAAGTCGTGGTGGAAGCGAGTTATCAGGGATGCAGTGAAAAAGGCGTGTGCTATCCGCCGATCAGCAAGTCTTTTACGCTGACACTTCCGGCGACGACAGCGGGTTCTGCCAGCCTGGAGAAGAACGCGGAACCCGTCGCCGCGGCGACGACATCCTCCGTGACTGCGGCCGCGCCTGGCGCGAATGCCTCCACCGAAGCGCCGTTATCAGAATCGTCGCAAATCGAGCGTGTGCTCAAAGGCGGCCATTTCTGGACCATTATTGCCACGTTTTTCGGTGCTGGACTGTTGCTGTCGCTCACCCCATGCGTATTCCCGATGATCCCGATTTTGTCGGGAATTATCGCCGGACAGAAACGGGTCACGCGGCTGTCAGGCTTCATGCTGTCCCTCGCCTATGTACTGGGCATGGCCATTACCTATGCGCTGGCCGGGGTTGCGGCAGCCTTGTCCGGAACCTTGATCTCCAATGCGCTGCAGAACCCGATTGCGCTTTCCATCGGCGCCAGCGTGTTCGTATTGCTGGCACTCTCCATGTTCGGTTTCTTTGAGCTGCAGCTGCCCAGTTTCATCCAGAGCAAATTTTCCGATGCCAGCAATAAAGTCAAGGGCGGCAATTTCATTGGGGTATTTGTCATGGGCGCGCTGTCAGCGCTGATAGTCGGTCCTTGCGTCGCGCCGCCGCTGGCCGCTGCGCTGGCGTTCATTGCGCAGACCGGCAGCACGGTACTCGGCGGCTGGGCGTTGTTCTCGCTGGCAATCGGCATGGGCGTGCCGTTATTGCTGGTCGGCATTTCCGCCGGCACGTTATTGCCGCGCGCCGGCAGCTGGATGAACGCCGTGAAAAACTTCTTCGGCGTACTCATGCTGGCCATTGCGATCTGGCTGATCACGCCACTGATAGCGTCCTGGATACAAATGTTGTTGTGGGCTACGCTGCTTATTGCGTCGGCCATGCACCTCAAGGCCATTGAGCCACTCGCCGTCAATGCCTCGGGCTGGCAACGCCTGTGGAAAGGGCTGGGCGTCATCGCGCTGCTGGCTGGCGTAGCCCTGATTGTGGGCGTGCTGGCTGGCGGACGCGATGTGTTGCAACCCCTGTCGGTATTCAAGGGCGGCGCGGCAAGCGCTGCCCAGGAGACCGGGTTGAAATTCACTCGGGTCAAAAACCTGGCTGAACTGGACAGCAAGATCAGTCAATCAAACGGAAAATTTGTCGTGCTGGATTTTTACGCAGACTGGTGCGTGTCATGCAAGGAAATGGAACATGGCACTTTTACCGATCCTAAAGTACAGGCCGCGCTCAAAGATGCGGTGTTGCTGCAGGCAGACGTCACCAACAATACCAGTGACGACAAGGCGTTGCTTAAACGCTTTGGCCTGTTCGGCCCACCGGGGCTGATCTTCTTTGATCGTAACGGCAAGGAAGTCGCTTACCGTGTAATCGGCTATCAGCCGCCCGCACAATTCCTGAATAGCCTGGACGCCGCTTTGCGCTGATCCCATGAAAAAAAACCTCTCTCTTGTTTTATTCGCATTGATCGGCTTGCTGGCGCTGGGTGGTGGCTACTATGCATACCAGCACAATCGGGCACAATCTGCGCCTGTGTCGGCGGCCGTTGACAGCAGTGACGCCTCCGCCACGCTGTTCAAGGCCGGGTTCAAGGATTTGGCCGGTATCCGCCAACCGCTGTCGCAATGGCGCGGCAAGGTGCTGGTGGTGAATTTCTGGGCGACCTGGTGCCCCCCGTGCCGCACGGAGATTCCGGAATTTATCAAGCTGCAGACCAAATACGGCGCGCAGGGCCTGCAGTTTGTCGGTATCGCCATTGACGAAACGGCCAAGGTTCAGGCCTTCTCCGACCAAATGGGCATGAATTATCCGGTCCTGGTGGGCGATCTGGACGCGGTAGCCTTGTCGCAGGCCACCGGCAACCGCCTAGGTGGCCTGCCCTACACGCTCATTCTGGATCGCACGGGCAAGGTTGTCGCCACCGAACTGGGCGGATTGAGCACGGCCAAACTCGAAGCCATACTGAAACCACTGCTGGCAACTCACTGAGCAGAAATACCTCGCCGCGTTAAAACATGCATTTGGCGGCATTTTCGTTAAACGTCTGGACAACTTCACCCAACTTGCGGCAAACTTGCGCCCATGAATTCCCAGCGCATACGCTCCGCCAAGCCCGCAAGCAAGGCTGAAACACCGCATATTTTGGTGCTGCACGGCCCGAATCTGAACCTGTTGGGGACGCGCGAACCCGAGCATTACGGCAGCACGACGCTCGCTGACATCGACGCACGCCTGGCTGCGCGTGCCAAGGCGGCCAAGATTGCACTTGAATGCTGGCAAAGCAATAGCGAAGCGGCATTGATTGACCGCATTCACTCGGCCCGGCAGCGCACCCGCTTTATCATCATCAATCCGGCAGCTTTCACCCACACCAGCGTTGCACTACGCGACGCGCTGGCCGCCGTGGCCATTCCTTTCATTGAAGTCCACCTGTCGAATGTATTTGCCCGTGAACCCTTCCGCCATCATTCGTATTTCAGCGATCTGGCGGTGGGCGTCATTAGCGGACTCGGCGCGCAGGGATACGAACTTGCGCTCGACCACGCGCTCACCCAACTGACTACCAAGGCCTGAATATGGATCTGAGAAAACTTAAAAAACTGATCGACCTCGTGGAAGAGTCCGGCATTGCTGAACTCGAAATCACCGAGGGCGAAGAAAAAGTCCGCATTACCCGTACCGCACAAAACACCCAGCCCATCTACATGAGCAATATGCCGAGCTACGCGCCTGCTGCGCCCGCTGCTCCTCCCGCCGCCCCCACGACGAATGCACCTGCGGTGGCGCCAGCGCCCGCCGAAGCCGCAGCACCCGAGGGGCATATCGTCAAATCGCCCATGGTCGGCACGTTCTACCGTTCGTCCAGTCCGGGAGCCAAATCCTTTGTGGAGGTAGGGCAAACCGTTTCCGCCGGCGAAACGCTGTGCATCATCGAAGCGATGAAGCTGCTCAATGAAATCGAGGCCGACCAGGGCGGTGTTATCAAGGCGATTCTGGTCGAGAACGGTCAGCCGGTGGAATACGGCGAGCCGATGTTTATCATTGGCTGACAAACCGGGCGGGATCAGCAGGATTTTAAGCAGCGCCGATAAACTCAATATCATTTGGCAGGATTAATTCGAAGGCGCTCCCTGCTCATCCTGCAACTATCCTGGTTATACGGCCCCATCATTTAACAGGCACTCCATGTTTGAAAAAATCCTCATAGCCAACCGTGGCGAAATCGCTCTGCGTATCCAGCGCGCCTGTCGCGAAATGGGTATCAAGACAGTCGCCGTCCACTCCGAGGCGGATGCTGACGCCAAATACGTCAAGCTCGCCGACGAATCGGTGTGTATCGGCCCCGCCGCCTCGGCGCTGAGCTACCTGAACGTGCCGGCAATTATCAGCGCAGCAGAACTCACCGATGCAGAGGCGATTCACCCCGGCTATGGTTTTCTGTCGGAGAATGCCGACTTTGCCGAGCGCGTGGAATCTTCCGGCTTCGTGTTTATCGGCCCGCGCCCGGAAACCATCCGCCTGATGGGCGACAAGGTTTCTGCCAAGGACGCCATGAAAGCCTCCGGCGTGCCGTGCGTACCCGGCTCTGACGGTGCATTGCCGGACAATCCGGACGAAGTCATGCGCATCGCCAACCAGGTGGGTTACCCGATCATCATCAAGGCCGCGGGCGGCGGCGGCGGGCGCGGGATGCGCGTGGTGCATAGCGATGGCGCGCTGCTCAACGCGGTCGCCATGACCCAGGCCGAAGCGCAGAGCGCGTTCGGCAACCCGGTGGTGTACATGGAACGCTACCTGCAAAAACCCCGGCACATTGAAATTCAGGTGCTGGCCGACGAGCACGGCCATGCCATCCACCTCGGCGAACGCGACTGCTCGATGCAGCGCCGCCATCAGAAAATCCTCGAAGAAGCCCCGGCACCTGGACTGGACCGCAAACTGCGCGACAAGATCGGTGAGCGCTGTGCCGCCGCCTGCCGCAAGATTGGCTATCGTGGCGCAGGTACGTTTGAGTTCCTGTACGAGGATGGCGAGTTTTTCTTCATCGAGATGAACACGCGCGTGCAGGTCGAGCATCCGGTCACCGAGCTGATTACCGGCGTGGACATCGTGCAGGAGCAGATCCGCATCGCTGCCGGTGAAGAACTGCGCTTCAAGCAAAAAGATATCGAGTTCCACGGCCACGCCATCGAGTGCCGCATCAATGCCGAACATCCTTATACCTTCGTACCGTCACCCGGGCGTTTGACCGCCTATCACGTGCCCGGCGGACCAGGCATCCGGGTGGATTCGCATGTGTACCAGAACTACGTTGTACCGCCGTATTACGACTCCATGATCGGCAAACTGCTGGCGCATGGCGCCACGCGCGAGCAAGCCATTGCACGAATGCGCACCGCATTGCTGGAAATGATAGTGGAAGGCATCAATACCAACATTCCGCTGCATCAGGATTTGATGTACGACGCCGCTTTCGTGGAAGGTGGCACCAGCATCCATTATCTTGAGCAAAAGCTCGCCAAACCATCCACACCCTAGCCACCATGTCCTGGCAATCTGTCACCCTGGCCGCTACCGCAGACGAGGCAGAACGTTTGTCCGATGCGCTGATGGAGGCCGGAGCCCTGTCGGTGAGCATCGAAGACGCCGCGGCCGGTACTGCTACGGAAGCTCCCATTTTCGGCGAACCGGGTATGCCCGTAGATGAACTATGGCGCGACAACAATGTACTCGCGCTGTTTGCGCAAACTGCCGATGTGGCGGCGATCCTGGCAGAGGCCGCGCAAACCGCAGGCTTTACCCTCCCCGCATACCGTATTGAGCAAGTCGCCGAACAGGACTGGGTACGACTTACCCAGGCTGAATTCGATCCGATCCGCATTTCCGAACGACTGTGGATCATCCCCAGCTGGCACGCGGCCCCCGATAGCGCCGCCATTAACCTGAAACTCGATCCCGGCCTGGCGTTTGGCACCGGCTCCCACCCCACCACGCGCCTGTGCCTGCAATGGCTGGACCGCCATATCGTGGGCGGTGAGCGCGTGCTGGATTACGGCTGCGGCTCCGGCATTCTGGCCATTGCTGCGCTGAAATTCGGCGCCAGCTACGCGTGCGGTGTGGACATCGATGCGCAGGCGGTTGCCACCGCACAGGACAATGCGCGCAACAACGCCGTGCAGGCGGATTTTTACCTGCCCGATGCCACCCCGACCACGCATGCCGATATTGTGGTCGCGAACATCCTCACCAACCCGTTGCTGGCACTTGCCCCGCTGCTCGCCAATGCCTGCCGGAATGGAGGGCACATCGTACTGTCCGGCATTCTGGTCGAGCAGGTGGACAAGGTCATCGCCGCCTATACCGACTGGTTCGATATCCACCTGTGGCGCGCCGAAGATGGCTGGGCGTGTCTGGCCGGCACAAAACGAGCGTGAACATACTCACCACCTGCCCCGACTGCCACACCGTGTTTCGCGTTTCCGCGGAAGTCCTGGCAGCGCGCGACGGGCAGGTGCGTTGCGGCGTATGCAGCTGCGTATTTGATGCGCGCGAATATCTGACGCCGGAAGTCTACCCAAGCTTCCCGGCAGACATACCGCATGCCGAGACCAGCGTCTCACCCGAAGCTGAACTCTCGAACAGCCCGGATGAGCAACCAGAAGTGGCGCAAATCAGCACTCCTGAAACAGACTTGCCGACCATACCGGCCGAAGAAATAACGCCTCCGGTTGAGGAGACTGCGAAATTTGAGGAGCCGGAGCCTCTCGTCGAAGCACCGATCGAGGAAGCTGTTGAAACGCCCGTTGAAACGCCCATCGTGGAGCCCGTTGTAGAACGGCCACAGGAATTTGCACAACCGTCCTTGGCCCCGGATTCCTCCACAAGCACCACCAACCTGGCGCGGCGCAAACGTATCCGCACCGCGCTGCTCAGCACCGGCAGCGTCCTGCTCGGATTATTGCTGGCGGCGCAACTGGTCTATTTATTGCGCACACCGATCGCGGCCCGCCTACCCGCCGTCAAGCCCTGGCTGGCCGCTGCATGTACGGCCCTTGGTTGCAGCGTGCCGCTGCCGCGCGACTCCGATGCCATCAAAATTTCCAGCTCCGACCTGCTCTCCGATCCCGCGCACCCGTCGCGTATCCAGGTCAGCTTGCTGATCGCCAATGAGGCGGGTTATGCCGAAGCCTATCCGCATATCGAACTCACCCTCACCGACACCCACGACGCCGCGCTGGCAAAGCGCATTTTTGCGCCGAACGAATATCTTCACGCCACCGCCAAAGAAACCGCTGGCATCAAACCAGGTAGCGAGGCGAGCGTCGATTTACTGCTCGATATCGGCAATCTTCCCGCAACCGGTTACCGGGTGCTGGTGTTTTACCCATAACTCCGGCGTACTGGCAGACAAAACGCCGGGCGAGATAAGTCGAGCCGTGCGACGACATTAAAACATCCCGACGAATTAGTGCGGCGAGCGTATCCATCTGCATGCATTGGGCGCGTTATGGCGCGATATCCTGTTCTGGCCGGTTTGAGGCTTTGAGCGCACCGGTCCTTGAATTGCGCGTATTCTATAAAAAACGGCGGTTCTGCACTGCGCGTGAAGATCACTGGAGATTGCGACACGAATGAAATCCGCCCCCATCAAGGACAATGAAGTCGCTCGACTCATAGCTCTGCGCCGCTATGACATCCTCGATACACCCGCCGAAGCGGAATTCGACGATTTCACTCGCCTGGCTGCTCAAATCTGCGGTACGCCCATCGCTCTCATCTCGCTAGTGGACGCAGAACGACAGTGGTTTAAGAGCAGGCATGGCATAGATGCGCCTGAAACGCCGCGCGATATTTCGTTTTGCGGTCATGCCATCCATGGGCAAGAGATTTTCGAAGTGCCGAACGCGCTTGAAGACGAACGCTTCCGCGACAACCCACTGGTCACGGCCGATCCGAATATTCGCTTCTATGCCGGCGCACCGCTATTCACGCCCGATGGTTTCGGCATCGGTACGTTGTGCGTGATCGATAGCGTTCCGCACACGCTCACCGATGCGCAACGCGATGCGTTAATGATTCTGGGCAGACTGGTGATGCGTCAGCTGGAACTGCGCGATGCCATGCGCCGCGAATTCCGTCTCAATGATGAGCTGACCCGATTAACAAATCGCCTGGAAATTGCAACTCATACAGCCCAGGTGGGTATCTGGGACTACGATGTCGCCAGCGACCACCTGGTTTGGGATGCGACCATGTATCGCATCTATGGCATCAAGGAAACCGATTTCAACAGTACCTTTGACGCATGGAAATCCAGCTTGCACCCCGATGACCAGGTCAAGCAAGTGCAGGAGTTCGCGGATTGTCTCAGGGGAGAGGGTAACTTCGAGTCCGAATTCCGTGTCATCTGGCCGGATGGTCAACTGCGCTGGATTAGAGCCAGCTCAGTGATCCAGCGTGACGAGCAAGGTGCGCCATTGCGCGTATCGGGCACAAACTGGGATATCACCGATCGCAAGCTGGTGGAACGCGCCTCCCGGGAAAGCGCTCAGCATACCCAGATCATTCTCGACAACGTCATCGACGGCATCATTACCATCGATAGCCAGGGCATCGTTCAGTCATTCAACCTTGCCGCCGAGCATATTTTTGGTTACGCGGCACAGCAAGTGATCGGCAATAACGTCAAGATGCTCATGCCCGAACCTTATCATAGCGAGCATGACGGCTACCTGGCCAACTACCATGCCACCAACGTGCGGCGCATCATCGGCATCGGCCGCGAGGTGGTCGGCCAACGCAAGGACGGTACGACTTTCCCGATGGATCTCGCCGTGTCGCGCAGTGCGCATCGGGGTGAACCGCTCTATATCGGGCTGGTGCGTGACATTACCGAGCGCAAGCAGGCCGATACGCAGCTGCAAGCGCTCACGGCGATGCGCAAGGCCATTCTGGACAGCGCCAACTTTTCCATCATTTCCACTGATGCGGATGGCGTGATCCAGACTTTCAACCAGAGTGCCGAGCGCATGCTGGGGTACACAACCGAAGAAATGGTCGGCAAGCAGACACCTGCCATCCTCCATGACAAGAATGAGGTATCGGCATATGCCATGAAATTATCCGGGGAATTGGGCAGAGCCATTGAACCGGGGTTCGAGGCATTTGTGGTCAAGGCACGTCTCGGCGCTGCGGACGAACGTGAATGGACTTACATTCGCAAGGATGGCTCGCGCTTCCCGGTGTTGCTGTCCGTGACCGCGGTGTGGGACGCGCACGGCCAGATCAGCGGCTTCCTGGGAATAGGCAGCGACATCACCGAGCGCAAGCGCCTCGATCAACTGAAAAGCGAGTTCGTCTCCACCGTCAGTCACGAGTTACGCACACCCCTCACTGCCATCAGCGGCGCACTCGGCCTGGTTGTCAGCGGTACCCTCGGGGAGATGCCGGCACAGGCCAAACAGATGCTCGACATCGCCAACAAGAACAGCCAGCGCCTGGCGCATCTCATCAACGACCTGCTGGACATGGAAAAACTGGCGGCGGGCATGATGCGCTTCGACTTGCAGGTACAGTTACTCACGCCATTGGTGGAACACGCTCTGGATGCCGTGCGTGCTTATGGTGAGCAGTACCAGGTGAGCTTTGCACTGACGCAACGCAGTGATGGCGCGCAGGTACGCGTCGATGCTGGAAGGCTGCAGCAGGTGTTGAGCAATTTCCTCTCCAATGCTGCCAAGTTCTCACCCCAAGGGGGGCAGGTCGAAATTGCAGTACGCCAACTCAAGGACACGGTACGTGTCGAGGTGATCGACCATGGCCCCGGCATTTCGGCGGAATTCCGCAACCGCATTTTTCAGAAATTTGCCCAGGCTGATTCGTCGGACACGCGTCAGAAAGGCGGGACCGGCTTGGGGCTGGCGATCACCAAAGAGATCGTCGAGCGCATGAATGGGCGGGTAGGCTTCGATTCGGTGGAAGGGCAGGGTGCGCGTTTCTATTTCGAACTGCCATTGTGGGAGGTGCCTATAGCGTCACCGCAGCAAGCCATCGCGACGAGCATGGCCGACGGCCCGCGCCTGCTGGTGGTGGAAGACGAACCGGATATCGCCCGGCTACTGACGATGATGTTGAACCACGCGGGATATCAGGTCGATGTCGCCTATGACGGCAAGACCGCCCTGAGCCGCCTGGCGCACAATGAGTACGCGGCCATGACGCTGGATATGATGCTGCCGGATCAGAGCGGTGTATCGCTGATCCGGCAGATCCGCAGCCAGGACAAACTCAAGAACCTGCCCATTATTGTGATATCGGCCCGGCTTGAGGATAGCAAGCTGGCCATCAACGGCGACTTCAAAGCCATCGACTGGCTCGAAAAACCAATCGACGAAAAGCACTTGATTGCTGCGATCAATAATTTCCTGCCACGCCTGAACACAACCAAGCCGCGCGTTCTGCACGTGGAGGACGAGGCCGATCTGCATCACATCGTTGCCGCCATCGGCCGCGATGTGGCCGACTTCGACATTGCGCATACCCTGGCGGAGGCACGCACCAAGCTGGCACAAGAACACTATAGCCTGGTGATTCTGGACATCGGCCTGCCGGACGGCAGCGGCTGGGAACTGCTACCCTTATTGAAGACGCTGAAACCGGAACCGCCGGTAGTCGTGCTGTCGGGTACCGAACCGACCCAGGTACAACAGGATGCGGTGCAATCGGCACTGGTCAAGGCGCGCACCTCCAATCAGGATTTGCTGAACACCCTGAAGTTACTGCTTGCGGATCATATCTCCCATCAAGGAGGACAGAAACAATGAAGCTCGAACGCATTCTCTACGTGGAAGACGAACCCGATATCCAGGCCGTGGCGAAACTGGCGCTGGAAATGGTGGGCGGCTTTCAGGTAATGATCTGCGGCAGCGGACAGGACGCCCTGGATAAAGTTGAAGATTTTGCGCCCGACCTGATTCTGCTGGACGTCATGATGCCGGGCATGGATGGCCCCACCACGCTGCAACACCTGCGCGCCGATACCGCGACGGCGGCAATTCCGGTGATTTTCCTCACCGCCAAAGTCCAGCCAACCGAGGTGGCGCAGTTCCAGGCCATGGGAGCACTGGATGTCATTCCCAAACCCTTCGACCCGATGAATCTGGCAACCCGGGTGCGACAAATCTGGGAGCAAAGCCTTGGCTGATTCCATGGATTTCCCGGCACAGCTGGCCGCGCTGCAGAAACAATATGCCATGCAGCTGGAGCATGCCCTGAATGACCTGAAGAGTCGTGTCGCCGGGCAGGAGCAGGATATCCCTCGATCCATGCTGACAGATATCCATGCCCGACTGCACAAGCTGGCGGGTTCCGGCGGCACTTTCGGTTTTGCAGCGCTTTCCCTTCAGGCGCACTCACTGGAAGTAACGGTTCAGACCTGGCTAGAGCGCGCTACCGCGCCGTTACCTCTTCAATGGGCAGAATGGAAAGCCGGTCTGTTGGCGCTTGGCGATACATTGACCAGCCCCGAAGCCTCCCTCCTAGCCAGGCACCCGGAGGCACCAATCCTGCCGCCTGCAGGGCAAAAACAAGCCTGCATCTTCTTGATCGAGGATGACCCCGAGTTAGGCGTCAAACTCAAGCAGGGACTGAATCAGTTTGACTATAAAGTAATTCTCTTTCCCGGTTTTGCTGACGCCGAAGCAGCCATCAGCGCCGAATCGCCTGATGTGCTGGTGGTAGATATCATGCTGGAAGGACAAATCCCTGCCAACGGCACGCAGGGCACAGCGTCACTCTTTGCTCGATTGGGCTACCAGCTCCCTACCATTTTTCTGACCGGACGAAGCGATTTCCAGGCAAAGTTGGCGGCAGCTCGAGCCGGCGGCGATGCTTTTCTGATCAAACCCACGGACATCCCCACTCTGGCCGCGCATATCGAAAGACTGTTGCGCGAGCGCGAACACACCCCTTACCGAGTCTTGATCGTGGATGACGACCAGATCCTCTCCGAGCATTACCGGCTGGTATTGACTGCCGCCGGCATACTGGCAGAGACCATCTCTGAACCACGCAATGTACTGGCGGCAATCGAGCGCCTGCACCCCGACCTGGTCCTTATGGATCTGCATATGCCGGAATGCTCCGGTGCGGAACTGGCCCGGATCATCCGCTTCGATCAAACCTGGTTAAGCTTGCCTATCATTTATCTTTCTGCAGAGGGTGGCCTGGATCAACAGATCAAAGCCCTGGGCAGTGGCGCTGACGACTTCCTGACCAAACCCATCTCCGCCCCGCAGTTGATCGCTGCAGTCCGGGCCCGGGCAGCGCGCTCGCGTAAAATATCGGAACTGATGAATCAGGACAGCCTGACCGGACTGCTCAAACATGCCAGCTTCAAAAACCAATTGACGCATGAAGTGGGCCGCGCCCTCCGTTTGGCCAAACCGCTGACCGTGGCAATGGTGGATATCGATCACTTCAAACAGGTAAACGATACGCGGGGACACCTCATGGGCGATCAGGTCATCAAGACACTGGGTCAGCTGATGCGGCAGCGCCTGCGTCGCCAGGACAGCATCGGTCGCTATGGTGGCGAGGAGTTCGCCATCGCCCTGCCGGAATGCACGCTGGCTGATGCGGAGCACCTGCTTGACGATATTCGACAACACTTTGCGGAGGTTAATTTTGTTCATGACGGACAGAGTTTCAACGTCACGCTTAGCGCCGGCGCTGCCTCAAGCGAACAGTTTTCGAATGCAGCGGATTTGCTCGCGGTGGCAGACGCCGCACTTTATGAAGCCAAACACGCTGGCCGTAATCAGGTACGCACCGCAACGACCAGAAAAAAACCGGCCCACGGAAATTGATTTCACCTCGCTGGGCCAAAGGCTTCATGCTTCAAATAATCTGCTCAGATGGCATTTGATTATACGTAGTTGATTGTCTGAATCCGGCCGCATGAGGTATAGTGCGCGCTTGTCCGCAGTAACTGCGGGAGAGTGCGCGCCCGTCGCGCCGCCGAAGGCGTAATTCACCCAGAACCGCTCAGGCCCCCGAACCGCATTCAACAGGACATCTCTGGAGAGCGGCGCGCCAAAACACACGGCCAGCGCCCACCGAAGGGGCACACGGTGTTTCACTCACATCGTAATCTCTCAGGTAAACAGGACAGAGGGGTGACGGCTGAAACTGCGCAATTGAATACGCCGGTCGATATCCCTTTATTTTATTTACCGAGTCCATGACACCAGACATCCTCCCATCCCAACCGTCTGCACGCGTCCCCAATGCCGCACGCATGCCGATCTGGATCCGCCAGAACCTCGGCATCGACACCCACTACGGCAAAACCGGCGAGGCGGTGCATGGCAACCGCCTGCACACCGTATGCGAGGAAGCGCGCTGCCCGAATCGCGGCGAATGCTGGAGCCGTGGTACCGCTACTTTCATGCTGCTGGGCGATACCTGCACCCGGGCCTGCGGCTTTTGCTCGGTAAAAACCGGTAAACCTGCCTGGTTCGATGCCGACGAGCCGCGCCGCGTAGCGGAGGCGGTGAGGGCATTGCAACTGCAATACATCGTGCTTACCTCGGTCAACCGCGATGACCTGCCCGATGGTGGCGCCTCGATTTTTGCCGAAACCTTGCAGCAACTGCGCCTGAGCGATGCACAGATCGGCGTGGAATACCTGACCCCGGATTTCCGCGCCTGCCAGGACGAAGCTGTTGCCACCATCATCGACACACTGGCGAATCTGCCCGCAGGCACGCGCCGCGACCTGGTGTGGGGACACAACGTGGAAACCGTACCGCGCCTGTATAAAACGGCGCGCAAAGGTTCTCAATACGCACGCTCGCTCATGCTGCTGAACAAGGCCGCGCAGCAACCCGGCGTGGAAGCCAAATCCGCGCTGATGCTGGGGCTGGGCGAAACCCGTGCGGAAGTGATGGACGTGTTAAAGGATTTACGCGACGCCGGCGTGGCACGGGTATCGCTGGGGCAATATTTGCGTCCGTCGCTGGATAACTTGCCGGTAGTCGAATATATCCACCCCGATATGTTTGCCGAATACGAAAACGACGCGCGCGCGCTGGGCTTTGCCTGGGTCAAGGCCGGCCCTCTGGTGCGCAGCAGTTATTACGCCGAACAACAACAAGGACGCAGTCATGCTTAAACAAACCCCGCTCAACGCTGCACACCGCGCCATGGGCGCCAAGATGGTGGATTTCGGCGGCTGGGACATGCCGGTCAACTACGGCTCGCAGATTGAGGAGCACCATCAGGTGCGCACCGATGCCGGCATGTTCGACGTGTGCCACATGCTGGTGGTGGATGTGAAAGGCGCCAACGTGCGCGGCTTCCTGCGCAAATTGGTCGCCAACAACGTGGACAAGCTCAAGCTGCCGGGCAAAGCGCTGTACTCATGCATGCTGAACCCCGATGGCGGTGTGATCGACGACCTCATCATTTATTTTCTGACGGAAGACTGGTTCCGCATCGTGGTCAATGCCGGTACCGCAGAAAAGGATGTGGCATGGATGCAAAAACAGGCAGAGGGTCGCGGCCTCGCCATCACTCCGCGTCGTGACCTCGCGATGATCGCGGTGCAGGGACCCAATGCCCGTGCCCGCGTGTGGGCGGCGATCCCCGGCACACAAGCCGAGACCGAAGAACTCAAGCCGTTTAACGCAGTTGAATTCCGGCAATATTTCATTGCCCGTACCGGTTATACCGGCGAGGATGGCTTCGAGGTGATCCTGCCAGCGAACGAGGCCGAGGCTTTCTGGCACCTGCTCGCCACGCTGGGCGTCAAGCCGATCGGCCTGGGTGCGCGCGACACGCTGCGCCTGGAAGCGGGCATGAACCTGTATGGCCAGGATATGGATGAAACCACCAACCCGCTGGAATCCGGCCTGGCATGGACGGTTGATCTGCACAGCGAGCGCGATTTCATCGGCAAATCGGCGTTGCAAAAACGTGACATCCATCAACAGCTGGTCGGTCTGGTGCTGCTGGATAAAGGCGTGCTGCGCGCGCACCAGCAAGTCCATACCCAACATGGCGTTGGTGAAATCACCAGCGGCAGTTTCTCGCCCACGCTGCAGCAATCCATCGCGCTGGCTCGTATCCCGCTGGGTATCGCGCCGGGTGCGGAAGTCGAAGTCGAAATCCGCGACAAAAAACTCAAGGCGAAGGTCGTCAACTACCCTTTCGCTCGTAATGGTAAAGCTTTGGTTTAAACATTCGACATTTCTCCAGGAGAGCACAATGAACATTCCCGCCGATCTGAAATACACCCAATCCCACGAATGGGCCAAACTCAATGCCGACGGCACAGTAACCGTTGGTATTACCGAACACGCTCAGGATTTGCTGGGCGACATGGTGTTTGTGGAAAATCCTGCAGTAGGCCGCAAACTTGCTGCAGGCGAAGAATGCGCGGTGGTGGAATCGGTGAAGGCCGCTTCCGACGTGTACGCGCCCATCGCCGGTGAAGTCGTTGCCGCCAACGCCGAGGTCGAAGCCGCTCCGGAAGCGATCAACAAGGGCGCGCACGCCGCCTGGATGTTCACCCTCAAGCCGGATAATGCCGCCGACCTCGACAGCCTGCTCGACGCTGCCGCCTACCAGGCGCTGGTGGAATCCGAGGCGCATTAAAAAAACTGGCGCACTCAACCGAATCAGCAGGACACATCATGCCTTTCATCCCGCACACTGAACACGACATCCAGGCCATGCTGGCCGCGATCGGCGCGCCTTCCATCGACGCGCTGTTCGACGAAATCCCCGCAGCACTGCGTAACGGCAAGCTCACCAAGGTACCCACCGCGCTGAGCGAAATGGAAATCAACCGCCTGATGCAGGAACGCGCCGAGGCCGACGGCCGCTATCTCAACTTCATCGGCGCCGGCGCTTACGAGCACCACATCCCGGCAGCGGTGTGGCAGATTACGACGCGCGGCGAATTCTATTCGGCCTATACACCTTATCAGGCCGAGGCTTCGCAAGGCACGCTGCAACTGATTTATGAATACCAGACCATGATGGCCTCGCTGACCGGTCTGGATGTGTCCAACGCCTCGCTCTACGACGGTGGCTCCGGGCTGGCCGAAGCAGTGCTGATGGCGGTGCGCGCGCACAAGGGTGCGGCGCGCGTACTGATGCCCCGTACCGTATCCCCGGTGTATCGAGCGGTAGTAAGTGGCATCGTTAAAAACCAGCACATCGAAATCATCGAGCTGGACTACGACCCGGCGACCGGTATCACCCCCGTGCCGACTGCGGATATGGGCGACTTCGCCGCGCTGGTGGTGCCGCAGCCCAATTTCTTCGGCGCGCTGGAGGAAGTCGATGCCCTTACCGACTGGGCGCACGCGCACGGCGCTCGCGTCATCGCGCTGGTCAACCCGACTTCGCTGGCATTGCTGAAAGCACCAGGCCAATGGGGTGCCAAAGGTGCAGACATCGCCGTAGGTGAAGGCCAGCCATTGGGTGCGCCATTGTCCAGCGGCGGCCCCTATTACGGATTCATGACCTGCAAGCAGGAACTGGTGCGCCAGATGCCCGGCCGCATCGTCGGGCGCACTGTGGATCTGGACGGAAAACCCGGCTTTGCCTTGACCCTGCAAGCGCGCGAACAGCACATCCGCCGCTCCAAGGCCACGTCCAACATCTGCACCAATCAGGGCCTGGTGGTCACCGCCTCCACCATCTACATGAGCCTGCTGGGACCGGAAGGCCTGAAGCGCGCCGCCGCTGCCTGTCACGCCAACACACGCATTTTGCTGGAAAAACTGGGCGCCATTGCCGGCGTGAAGCGCGTATTCAGCGCACACTGCTTCCATGAGGCCGTGATCCAGATCGACGCGCCAGCGGGCGAAGTACTGCGTGCATTGCAAGCGCAAGGCATTCTGGGCGGCTATGATTTAAGCGGGCATTACCCGGAGCTGGGCAACGCCATCCTGGTCTGCGCGACCGAAACCAAAACCGCCGCCGACCTCGATCTATACGCGCAGCAACTGGCGCGGATACTGTCCAAGCGCCGCGAAGCCCCGCCCTGCGCGTACAAATCCTGATTTATCAACCACCAAGGAGACATGACCATGAGTACAGTAACCCTAGGCGGCACCCCCATCCAAGTGGCAGGCAATTTCCCCAAAACCGGCGATACCGCACCGGATTTCAAACTGACCAACAAGGATCTGGCCGATGTCGGCCTGGCCGAGTTTGCCGGCAAGCGCAAGGTGCTGAATATCGTGCCTTCGCTGGATACCCCGGTATGTGCCGAGTCCACACGCAAATTCAATGCAAAAGCCGGCAGCCTGGCCAATACCGTGGTGCTGGTGATCTCCGCTGATCTGCCATTCGCGCAAGGGCGTTTTTGCAGCACCGAGGGACTGGACAATGTGGTAACCCTGTCCACCTTGCGCGGTGGCGATTTCATGCAGGCCTACGGCGTGAAAATCACCGACGGCCCGCTGGCTGGCGTCACCGCCCGTGCCGTGGTGGTGCTGGATGAAGCCAACAAGGTCATCCACGCCCAACTGGTCCCGGAGATCAAGATCGAACCCGACTACGACGCCGCTTTGGCGGTTTTGCAATAAAACCCATAGCCACAGAGAACACTGAGGGTTCAGAGGAAAATCTTTGTGTTCTCCGTGGCGAAAATGGTTTTTGATCAAGTACATCATTAGGCTAGACCCATGCTGATATTCGAACACTCCCGCCCGGGCCGTGCCGCGCACGCGCAGATGCCTGAACAGGCCGCCGATGTAAGCGACTTGCCCGCCCACCTGATGCGCACCGATTCGCCCAGCTTGCCTGAAGCTTCGGAAATGGACGTGGTGCGCCACTACACGCGCCTGTCGCAGAAGAATTTCTCCATCGACACCCAGTTCTACCCGTTGGGTTCATGCACCATGAAATACAATCCGCGCGCCTGCAACTCGCTGGCGATGCTGCCGCAATTCCTGGCGCGCCACCCGCATGCTCCGGCCGAAACCGGGCAAGGTTTCCTCGCCTCGATGTATGAACTGCAGGAAATACTCAAAGACGTCACCGGCATGGCCGGCGTGTCGATGGCACCGATGGCCGGCGCGCAGGGCGAATTCGCCGGCGTGGCGATGATTCGCGCCTACCACGATGCGCGCAACGACCACGCGCGGCGCGAGATCATCGTTCCCAACGCCGCGCACGGCACCAATCCCGCCACTGCAGTGATGTGCGGTTACACGGTGCGCGAGATACCCACCGACCGCGAAGGCGACGTCGATCTGGAGGCGTTGCGCGCCGCCGTCGGCCCGAACACTGCCGGACTGATGCTCACCAATCCGTCCACGCTGGGCGTGTTCGAGAAAAAAATCCAGGACATCCAGAAAATCGTGCACGACGCCGGCGGTCTGCTGTATTACGACGGCGCCAACCTCAACGCTATTCTGGGGCGCGTCAAACCCGGCGACATGGGTTTCGACGTGATCCACATGAACCTGCATAAAACCTTCTCCACCCCGCACGGCGGCGGCGGACCAGGCGCCGGCCCGGTGGGTGTTTCGGAACGTTTGCTGCCGTTCCTGCCGGTACCCGTGGTTGCCCATGACAAGGGCCGTTACCGTCTGCTGGTGGAAGCCGACATCCCGCAATCCATCGGCCGCATGAGCGCCAACAACGGCAACGCGGGAGTACTGCTGCGCGCCTACATCTACGCGCGCATGCTGGGTGCGGAAGGCATGCACCGCGTGGCAGACTTCGCCACGCTCAACGCCAACTACCTGCTGGCCGAGTTGAAAAAAGCCGGTTTCGATATTGCCTTCCCCACGCGCCGCGCCAGCCACGAGTTCATCATCACGCTGAAAAAACTCAAGGACGAAACCGGCGTGACCGCGATGGACTTCGCCAAGCGTCTGCTCGATTATGGCTACCACGCCCCCACCACCTATTTCCCGCTGCTCGTGCCGGAATGCCTGCTGATCGAGCCGACCGAAACCGAATCCAAAGAAACGCTGGATGGCTTCATCGCAGCCATGAAAACCATCCTGGCCGAGGCGCGCAGCAACCCCAATCTGGTCAAGGGCGCGCCGTATACCCAGCCGGTGCGGCGACTCGATGACGTCAAAGCAGCACGCGAACTGGATCTTGTCTGGAAGCGTTAATTCAGAAAGCGTTTGCCACAGAGGGCACAGAGAACTCAGAGAAAGACGAAAACATTATCTCTGTGACCTCTGTGTTCTCTGTGGCTGGATTCGTTTTTGCAGAGAAATTTACACGGACACGGTAGCGCCCTGTCCGCGTTTTCTTTAGGCTGGCGCTATTTGTTTGAGGCAAGCTCCATGCAAGAATCCCCCTTCAAAGGCAAAACCGGCGTCAAGCGTGTGTTCAACGCGTTTTTTTACTCGCTCGACGGTCTCAAGGCCGCCATCCGGCACGAAGACGCGTTCCGCCAGGAAATGCTGCTCGCCATCATCCTCATCCCGCTGGCGCTATACCTGGAGCCGGACGCGATTGGCCGGGCACTGATGATCGCATCGGTGCTGCTGGTACTCATCGTCGAGTTGCTGAATTCAGCGGTAGAAGCTGCTGTCGACCGCATCTCGCTGGAAAACCACCACCTCATCAAGCGTGCCAAGGATATGGGCAGCGCAGCGGTACTGATTGCGCTGATCAACGTCGCGGTGATCTGGCTACTGGTACTGACTCAGTAGCTGCCATGCGCCGGCGCAAACCTTAACTCGAACAGCGTCTCCTGGTTTTTACCGTTTTCCACGTGCACCGTACCGCCGTGCAACCCCATCACCGCCTTGACGATGGCCAGTCCCAGCCCGGAGGCCGCTTCGGAACCCGCACGCGCGCTGTCCGCCCGATAGAAACGGTCAAATAACCGGCTCAAATGTTCGGGCGCAATACCCGCGCCGGGATTGACGACCTGGATGGTGTAGCCTCCGTCTGGAAGAGGCCGGGCGCTGGCTCTGATCACTGCCCCGCGCGGGGTGTAACGGATGGCATTGGCGATCAGATTGCTCAAGGCCCGGTTGAGCAGCACCGGATCGGCGTCAAGCGTGCCCGTGGCGTCTACTGCCAGCGTCACCCCGGCCTCTTCCGCCACGCCTTCGAAGTATTCCGCAATACGGCCCAGTTCGCGCTCCATGTTCAGGTGTTCGCGGCGCAGCGCGATCTGCGCGTTGTCGGCCCGTGCCAGAAACAGCATGCTCTCAGCCATTCGCGCCAGCCGTTCGTATTCCTCGATATTGGAAGCCAGCAACGCCTGGTATTCTTCCACGGAACGGGGACGCGCCAGAACCACCTGGCTCTGCACCATCAAATTGCTGATCGGCGTACGGAGGTCATGGGCGAGATCGGCAGAAAATTGACTCAGCCGCTCGTAGCCATCCTGCAGGCGGTCCAGCATGTGGTTGAAGGCGCGGACCAGATCGGCGATTTCTGCCGGCGCCTTGGCGATGTCGAGACGCTGATCCAGCTGGCTCGGGCTAATGCCACCTGCCGCGGCAGTGACCCGGCCCAGCGGCGCCAGGCCGCGCCGCGCCACGGCGAAACCAAGCAGGGCCATGACGGCCACGCCGCCGCCCAGCGCAATCAGCAGTCTGGTTCGGTAGTTCTGCAGCAAGACCATGCGCTGCGGGCTTTCCCGCGCCAGCACCACCAGCACCCGAGGGCCCTGGGCATTGGCCCCGAGATGCGCCCACGCCGCCAGCACGCGCCCGTGGCCGCCATCACTCATGCGCCAGTCGCGTATTGCGTCGGGCGCAGGCAGATCCGCCGCCGTGAGCGCTGCAGGCAAGGGCAGGCTCGGCACGTCTCCCACACCTGCCACCATCCGGCCATCTTCATCCAGGATGCGCAGGCGCAGCCCCTCAGTGCCTATGGCCACATCGTGAAACCGGTGCGGATCAGCCAGGATAGCAGCCGTATCGGGCACTTCCGACAACAGGTGGCGCAATTGCTGCAGCTTGCCGAGCAGTTCCGCATCGTTGCGAATTTCCAGTTGCGTGGCCAGTGCCTGGTACAGGTAGAAACCGGTGACCGAAAATACCAGCGCGGTCGCCCCGGCAAACAACAGGGTCAGTCGCTGGGTCAGGGAAAGGCCGCGCCACAACATCACGGCCGCGCTTCCAGCACATAGCCCATGCCGCGCAGGGTGTGGATCAGTTTGTGCGGATAGGGGTCGTCCACCTTGGCGCGCAGCCGTCGTATCGCCACGTCGACCACGTTGGTGTCGCTGTCGAAATTCATGTCCCATACCTGGGAGGCGATCAGCGAGCGCGACAGCACTTCGCCCTGGCGTTCCATCAGCAGTTGCAGCAACAGGAATTCCTTGGCGGTGAGATCGATGCGCTGGCCGCCCCGGCTCGCGCGGTGCTTGATGCGATCCAGTTCCAGATCGGCCACGCGCAGCGTCTCCGGCATCTGCCGTACGCCGCGCCGCAACAGGCTGCGGATACGCGCCAGCAGTTCGGCAAAAGCAAACGGCTTGGGCAGGTAATCGTCGGCGCCCAGCTCCAGGCCGCGCACCCGATCCTCCACCGTATCGCGCGCGCTCAGGAACAGCACCGGCACCGATTTTGTCTTGCGGATGCTCTGCAGCACCTGCCAGCCGTCCATGCCCGGCAGCATCACGTCCAGCACGATGAGGTCATACTCACCGGACAGCGCAAATAGTTCGCCGTCGGTCCCGGTGCGCGCCAGATCCACGGTAAAACCGGATTCGGTGAGGCCTTTGCGCAAGTAATCGCCGGTCTTGGGTTCGTCATCGACCACCAGAATTTTCATTTCACCCCCAATTTATCCTGTCGATTATGCCCGCTGACCCAGAATGCAGCATTACAAAAATGTAATCCCGCCGTCAGATTGATGTCATGGCCAGCGGCCTACTGTTCATAATTTGATCCATTCGCTGCTTTCCGGAAAAACATTGAAAAACTCCGGCGAGGAATCCTGTAATGCCGGAAAACAATTTAGGTGATCGCATTTGTACATGAACAGCTTAGCTGCCCATGTCGCATGGGATTACCTGAATCCATGGGCAATTAAAACCGGGGAGTGTCCCCGTTAACCGAGGAGTAAATCATGAAACATGCAATTCTAGGAAAAGTTGGCGCGTTGTTGCTTGTCGCAGGCACGGCATTTGCGGTTCCGGTCTTTGCGGAAAGCCACACCGGGCAGGACGGTCATGGCCACGGGGGAATGGGCATGATGGAGGGCAAGGGCGGGGCGGACATGCAACCGATGTCCGGCCTGATGAATGACATGTCGAGCGAGATGAAGGATATGTCCGGCATGATGGACAGTGGCAGCATGGACCCAGAGACCATGAAGAAGATGTCAAAACAGATGAAGCAGATGGGGGGCATGATGAATGAAATGGCAGGCATGATGGGCAAGGGTAAGGCGATGGATGCCGGCACCAAAAAGAAAATGGGACAGATGCGCAAACAGATGGACCAGATGCGCAAGGACATGCCTGCTTCACCCGCGAAGATGTAAGCGCGTTAACCAGGCGGGCAAGCCGCCTGGCTTTTCTGGAGGCAAGCATGGATGTCATGATCATCGCAACGAAAGCCTGTACGCATCGTAAAAATCTGGAAAAGGAACTCGAATGCTTGCGGATTCCGTACCGCGTGTGTTTCGTGGAAGACTGCGCCGACCTTGTTCAAAAATTTGGCATCCGACATTCGCCGAATCTGGTTGTGGACGATGAGGTCGTATTCCGGAAACAGCCAACGGAAATAGAACTACACGATTTTTTCCAGCACAAAGACAGCAAAACGTCATAGCAAAACACGGCGTGGTACTGACGCGCGTCTCCTGACGCGCTGGGGAAATATCCGGGGAGTATTCGGAAACACTGCCCGGTTGCAGGAGTAGCTATGAAAACGACCGCCATCGATGTGCGCGACCTGCTCTCCCCGTTGAGTGCCCGGGGCGTCGAAAAGCAACTCGCCAAAGTACCAGGGGTAAAGCAGGTCGAAGTCAACCGCGTTTCGGGTAGCGCGACGGTGCTGTATGACGAGACGGTCGCGGACCTCAATACCATCAAAGCGGAAGTGCGCGAGTGCGGCCATCACTGCGGCGGCGAACTGGTGCCCCGGCATCTTTGTGAGCAGGAACATCCGGCAGGCTCTGCAGGGGCCGTGCCCTCTCCTCCAGCACGGTCCGCCCGCCTCGCACACGCTGAACCAGACCAGGCTGCCGAACACGCAGACATGGGCAGCATGACCCATGAGATGGGTCACGGCGCCGGCATGGACATGCAGGCGATGGCGCGCGACATGCGCAACCGTTTCTTCATTGCGCTGGCATTTGCACTGCCGGTGTTTCTCTATACCTCAATGGGTATGGCGTTTCTCAAGCTTGAACCGCCATTCGGGATGGACCGCAACATTTTCCTGTTCCTGCTCGCGAGCGGCGCAGTGATTTATCCCGGCTGGCCGTTTTACGTTGCCGCGTTCCGCGCCGTCCGCAACGGCGTGACCAACATGGCGGTGCTGGTTTTACTGTCCGTGGGAACCGGCTATTTTTTCAGTGTCGGCGCCACTTTTTTCTTCGCTGGCGAACAGTTCTACGAAGCCGCCTCGGTGCTGCTGGTCTTCATTCTGCTGGGCCATTGGCTGGAGATGCGCGCCCGCGCCGGGGCGTCCGACGCCATCCGCGCGCTGATGGACCTTGCCCCGCCGAAAGCGACCGTGCTGTGCGAGGGACGCGAAGTAGAACTGCCGACGGCCGAGTTGAAGGTCGGCGACACGGTGATCATCCGGCCCGGCAATAAAATTCCGGTGGATGGCGAAGTCATCGAGGGCGAATCGCAGGTGGACGAATCCATGCTCACCGGCGAATCCATGCCGGTCAAAAAGACGCTCGGCGCGAGCGTGATCGGCGCCACCATCAACAAGAGCGGCAGCTTCAAATACCGCGCGACCAAGGTCGGCGCCGACACCGCACTCGCCCAGATCGTAAAGCTGGTGCAGACGGCGCAGAACTCCAAGGCGCCCGGCCAGCGGCTGGCGGACCGGGCCGCGCAATGGCTGGTGCTCGCCGCGATCGTCACCGGCCTTGCTACCTTTGCGGTGTGGTTCTGGTGGATCGGCCAGCCGCTGCTGTTTGCCATGACGCTGACCATTACCGTGTTCGTCATTGCCTGCCCGGATGCACTGGGCCTGGCCACGCCGATGGCGATCATGGTCGGCACCGGCCTGGGCGCCATGAACGGCATCCTGTTCAAGAATGCTGCCGCCTTGGAACAGGCCACCAAGCTCAACGTCATCATTTTCGACAAGACCGGCACGCTGACGCTGGGGCAGCCCGAGGTCGTGGATCTGGCAACAGCGGCCGGCACCGGCGTGGACGCCATGCTGGCTTTGGCAGCCGCGGTTGAGCAGGGCTCCGAACACCCGCTCGCCCAGGCGATCCTGAAGCGCGCGGCAGCCATGCCGACGCAGCCCGGCAGCGGTTTTACCAATATCGACGGCAGGGGCGCCAAGGCGGAAGTCGAAGGGCGCACTGCGCTGCTGGGTAATCGCAAATTGATGGAAGCAGAACAGGTCGATATGAACGGCCTGGCCGCCAAGGCCGACGAAATGCAAGGGGCCGGCCGCACGGTTGTTCACGTCGCCCATGGCGGCAAGCTGCTCGGACTTATCGCCATCGCCGATGCTGTGCGCCCGACGTCGAAGGACGCCATCCAGGCGCTGCAGTGGCGCGGCGTGAAAGTGGCCATGCTCACCGGCGACAACCGCGCTACGGCCGAGCGCATCGGCCGCGAACTCGGTATCGACATCGTGCTCGCCGACGTGCTGCCGGGGCAGAAGGCGGATAAGGTCAAGGAGCTGCAGGCGCAAGGCAACAAGGTCGGCATGGTGGGCGATGGCATCAACGATGCCCCTGCCCTGACACAAGCCGACGTGGGCTTCGCCATCGGCGCCGGCACCGACGTGGCGATGGAGAGCGCCGATGTGGTGCTGATGAAAAGCGACCCGTTCGACGTGGTCGGCGCGCTGGAGCTTTCCCGCGCCACGCTGCGCAAGATGCACCAGAATCTCGGCTGGGCGGTCGGCTACAACGTCATCGCCTTCCCGCTCGCTGCCGGTGTGTTCTACCCGTTTACGCTGAGCCCTGAGATCGCGGCACTCGCCATGTCCGGCAGCTCGGCACTGGTCGCCATCAATGCACTGATGTTGAAGCGCACCAGGCTGGCGGGCATCCGCCGAACCGGCGCGGCCGACAAAATGGAAGCTGCCCCGGGATAAGAATCTGCATAACGATTACCGCATTGCCGGCTGGACTGAGCGTGCCGGATGCAGCCCCACTCTGGAGGAGATCACCCGAAGCGCAGGAACATAATATTACAAGAATGTAATCCGGTCGTCAGGCTGGCGTTATGGCCAGCAGGCTATTCTGGCTCCGTATAAACAGCAACCTTGAAAAATGCTATTGCTGAATCGGCGAACACCCGTCAGACCAAGTTGAATCGACTGCCCCGAAGATAGCCGGGGTAGCATCCTACGCTGCACTCCTATCTCCGATAGAAATATCGTATTGACGCTAATAGGCTCATTGTTGTTTGAGGATTTTTTCATGAAGAAGCGGATTATTAAAACCCCCACAGCGAACCTGTCACGTCGCCGCTTTGTAGAAGGCCTCATAGCTGGCGGCGCTTTGGCTGGGACGGGTCTATGGACCACTCCGGCCTGGGCAACCACCAGCCCGGGCCAGCCCGCGGTCCTCAGTGGCACCGAGTTTGCGCTGGATCTGGTGGAATCCCCGGTGAACTTCACCGGCACCCCGCGCATGGCGACCACCGTGAACGGTCAGGTTCCCGCGCCGCTGCTGCGCTGGCGCGAAGGCGATCGCATTACGCTGCGGGTCACCAATCGCATGTCGGTAGCGGGTTCCATACACTGGCACGGCATCCTGCTGCCTGCCCCGATGGATGGCGTGCCCGGCCTCAGCTTCAAGGGTATCGCGCCGGGGGAGACCTATGTGTACCAGTTCGATGTGCGTCAATCCGGCACTTACTGGTATCACAGCCACTCCGGTTTTCAGGAGCAGACCGGGCTATATGGCCCCATCGTCATTGAACCCCGCGAGCCCGTGCCTTTCACTCATGACCGCGATTATGTGGTGATGCTGTCGGACTGGACAGACGAAAATCCGGATGAGGTTTTCGAACATCTTAAGCAGATGAACGACTACTACAATTATGCCCGGCCCACGGTCGGTGATTTGATCGAGGATGCGAAGAAAGACGGCTGGGCCAACGCACTGTCCACGCGCGCAGCCTGGGACAAGATGCGCATGAGCCCGCGCGATCTGTCCGACGTAAGCGGCGCCACCTATACCTTTCTCACCAATGGCGTCACCCCGGCGGGAAACTGGACCGGCCTGTTCAAGCCCGGCGAAAAAATCCGTCTGCGCTTCATCAACGGCTCGTCGATGACTTATTTCGATGTGCGCATCCCTGGCCTGAAGCTGACTGTGGTCGCCGCCGACGGCCAATATGTCCATCCGGTCAGCATCGATGAATTCCGTATAGGCGTAGCCGAGACTTACGACGTGATCGTTGCACCCACTGAAGACCGTGCTTACACCATATTCTCCCAGGCACTGGATCGTTCCGGCTATGCGCTGGCCACCCTGGCGCCGCGTAGCGGGATGCGCGCGAAGCTTCCCAGGCTCGACCCTGTGCCCATCCTGAGCATGGCGGATATGGGCATGGCCATGGGCGATATGCCGGGCATGGATATGAAGGGCTCGAGTTTAAGTATGCCCGGGATGGACATGTCGGGTTCAGCCAAACCCGACTCCAGCATGGCGCCTGCCACGCAATCCACGGGAGGCGATGTGCCGGTAAAGCACCACGCCGCCACCGAATACGGCCCCTCGAATTCCACGCGTGCGGATCAGGTATCGACACGGCTGGATGATCCGGGCGTGGGTCTGCGCAACAACGGGCGGCGGGTGCTGACTTACGCTGACTTGCATACGGTGGGCGGCGCGCTGGATCCGCGCAATCCGACGCGCGAAATAGAATTGCATCTGACCGGCAATATGGACCGCTATATGTGGTCTTTCAATGGCGTGCCTTTCTCTGAGGCTGAGCCGATATTGTTTCAATATGGCGAACGTTTACGCATCGTACTCATCAACGACACCATGATGCATCACCCCATACACCTGCACGGCATGTGGAGCGAGCTGGAATCTCCCGATGGTAATTTTCAGGTGCGCAAACACACTATCAGCGTCGCCCCCGGACACCGTGTCAGCTATCGGGTCAGTGCCGATGCGCGCGGCAACTGGGCTTATCACTGCCACATGCTCTACCACATGGAAGCCGGCATGTTCCGCGCCGTGGTGGTCGCTTAATCTGTGTGTGAAATAACGGAGATCATTGCGATGAAAAACCTCAAGCCGTTAGCGCAAATATTGCTCTGCGCGCTGTTTCCTCTGGGCGGGGCTGCATTTGCCCAAGAGCCGATGTCTATGTCCGGGCATGACATGTCGACTTCCGGATCCGATTCGAGCACGCAAAACATGGGCGACATGCCCGGGATGGACAAACCCGTCAGCAAGCCAGAACCAGACCCGGCTGCGCAGCCCGCACCGCCGGTAGGCAGCCTGCCGAGCAGCGATGGCTCGGCAGGAAAATCCTACGCTGCCTATGGCATAGACATGGATAGCATGCATATGGAAGATGATCCGCTGATCGCCAAACTCCTGCTCGACCAGCTGGAATATGTCCATGGCAAGCGTGACAGCCTGGTATGGGATGGACGCTTTCGCTTCGGCCGTGATCTGAACCAGCTGTGGATTCGCAGCGAAGGTCAGCGGACCAAAGGGAAAATTCAGGACGCTGAAGCGGAATTGCTGTGGGGCCACACCTTCTCGCCCTTCTGGACGTTAATGACGGGGGTCCGACATGATTTTGGTAGCGGTCCCACGCGAGACTGGGCGGCGCTGGGAATTCAGGGCCTGGCGCCTTACAAGTTTGATGTCGAAGCAACCGCTTATCTGGGAGATGCCGGACGCGCTGCGCTGAAACTGAAAACTTCATACGACCTGCTGTTGACGCAACGACTGATCCTCACGCCTGAACTGGATGCCAATCTGTACAGCGAGGATGACCGCGAGCGTGGCGTCGGTGCAGGGCTATCCGATACCTCCCTGGGCGTCCGTTTGCGTTACGAAATCCGACGGGAATTCGCTCCCTATATAGGATTCAACATACTCCGGAAATATGGGAAAACAGCGGATTTTTCGCGTACCGAAAGCACGCCGGCGCATGACTTTCAGTTAATGGCGGGCGTGCGCATCTGGTTCTGAACAGCCTATCCCGCCATGCCTGGCGGATGAAGCAGGATGAGCGCCACGCATTCGTTACTCAATTGTTCCAACGATTTTCGTCGGTTTTTTAAATTCTAAGGGAAAAAATGAATACCTTGCACTGCACATTGATTCGCCAGGGCGTCTTCTGCAACCGCCCGTCTGGTTCCGAAAAGAGACGTCCATGAAAACCGTAAAAATCGTACTGACGACCCTGCTGGTGCTCGTGCTGGGCGCGGGTGTATTCGTATGGTCGGGCTTATATAATCCGGGCGCAGACAGCCCGCACTGGAAAATCACCTACGCGCTGATGCAAACCACGCGCGAACGCTCGGTTGAGCGACATGCTGCGGCAATCCAGCTGCCTGCCAATCTCGACGACCCGCAACTGATCCTGAAAGGCGCCGGCCAGTATGCTGCAATGTGCACCAGCTGCCATCTGGCGCCCGGGATGGAGGATTCCGAGCTGCGCCCGGGGCTGTATCCTCAGCCGCCCAATCTGAGCGAGGCGAACGTGGATCCGCGCGAAGCATTCTGGGTGATCAAGCACGGCATGAAGATGAGCGCGATGCCAGCCTGGGGACCGAGCCATGACGACGCGACGATCTGGAGCATGGTCGCCTTCCTGCAGAAACTACCCGCCATGACGCCTGCGCAGTACAAAGATATGGTCGCCAAGGCGCCGCCGGACGAAGACATGGCTCCGATGGACGGAGCAACCATGCCGGCTGCACAGGGTCACAGCCATGACAGCAGCCCGCATTCCAGCCATTAGACCGGACAGCGATTCAATCATTTACCTATTTACCCTTATTACACGGAGAACCGATATGTTACTGAAACTTTCCCCTGCCCTGGTTTTACTGCTCGCATTGAACGGCACCGCCATTGCCGACTCCGCGCATCACGACGCACCCGCCGGGACTGGCAAACTTGCCGGTGCGGAAGCGAGCCTGCCGCTCAGTGACGGTGAAATAAAAAAAGTTGACAAGGACACCGGCAAGCTGACCATCAAACACGGCCCCATCACCAACCTCGGCATGCCGGCCATGACCATGGTATTCAGGGTCAACGACCCTGCCATGCTGGACAAGGTGAAAACCGGAGACAAAATCCGTTTTGCCGCGGATAGGGTCGGTGGCGTGCTGACGGTAATGCGGGTGGAGCCGGCGCGTGCAGCGGGTGGGAATTCCCAAGCCGAATGACATCGGCTGTCCACAGGGGAATTCTTCGGACAAAATCCGCTGCTGAGCTATATTGATATTTCCATCAATGCACGATCATTGCAGCGGCATGGTCGTGCTCAATTCAATGTTATTTAGGAGATTGCCTCATGTATGGTTTCAGCATCCAGCTCGACATGCCGTTTGACTCTGCAGTAGAAAAAACCATCGAAGGCCTGAAGCAGGAAGGCTTTGGCGTACTCACCGACATCGATGTCAAGGCCACTCTAAAGGCCAAGCTCAATCTCGACAAACGCCCTTATCGCATCCTCGGCGCCTGCAATCCGCCGCTGGCCAATCGCGCCATCGAAGCGGAAGCCGATATCGGTCTGCTGCTGCCCTGCAATGTGGTGGTGCGTGAAGAAACCGACGGCAAAATCACCGTTGCCTTTCTTGATCCCGACATTATGGTCCAGCTGGTCAGCAACCCCGAAGTCAAAGCAGTAGCCCAGGAAGCGCGCGCCCGGCTGGAGCGTGTGCGAGACGGTCTGAAAACATAAATCATGTGCCCTACAAACCACGGCCAATCTTTTGAAAGGAGCACAGCATGTACGGATGGGATCACGGTGGCTGGATGTTCGGTAACGGTGGCGGCTGGATGATTTTCGGCTGGTTCTGGATGGCCCTCATCGGGCTGGTGCCCATCCTGCTGTTGTTTGCGCTCGTCAAATATCTGTTCGGCAACCGGGAATCAGGTGCCCATTCCAAGCTAGAAATGCGCCGGACAGCGCTGGATATCCTGGACGAATCCTATGCGCGCGGAGATCTGACGCGTGAAGCCTATCTGCAAAAACGCGAAGATTTGAACAAAAAATAGATTCACGGTTACTAAATAAACAGAGCCCCCCTTACCCAGCCAATACAAGGGACCCTTTGGTGTTCAGGTAAATACGTCTAATCTTCAAATTATTGTCACAAAATTGTCGCCATCAGTCGCGAAACTGGCCATATGGATAACGACGACTTATTACTACAGACCCTCTCTTCGCGCCCGTTGCCATTGCGGATTGCATTGGTAACGGAGACCTATCCTCCGGAAATCAATGGCGTGGCCATGACGCTGGGCCGTCAGGTGGCGGATCTGCAACAGCGCGGTCATCAGATTCAGCTGGTGCGCCCACGCCAGAGTGCGCAGGACTCGGCAGTTTCCAGCTCCAGCCTGGAAGAAGTGCTCAAACCCGGCGTGGCGATTCCACGTTACGCAGGATTGAAAATGGGCTTGCCCGCCAAATCGGCATTGACCCGGCTGTGGAGCCTGAAACGCCCCGATCTGGTACACATCGCCACCGAGGGCCCCCTGGGCTGGTCGGCGCTGGCGGCTGCCAACAAGTTGCGCATCCCGGTGAGCACGGATTTCCACACCAATTTCCACAGCTACAGCCAGCACTATGGCATCGGCTGGCTACGCCGCCCCATTCTGGCGTATCTGCGCAAATTTCATAACAAATCCTGCGTAACGCTGGTACCCACCGAGGGCATCCGGCGCGAATTGCAGGTGCATGGCTATGGCAATCTGGAAGTCGTGGCGCGCGGCGTGGATACCGAACTGTTCTCCCCGGCGCACCGCGATGCCGATTTGCGCGCCAGCTGGGGCGTGGATGAGGCCACTCAGGTGGTTCTGTACGTGGGCCGTCTGGCGCCGGAAAAAAATCTGAAGCTGGTGTTCGCCGCCTTCGCGGCGATGCACAAGTGTAATCCGCACACGCGCCTCGTGCTGGTGGGCGACGGCCCGGACCGGGCAACGTTGCAGGCCGCGTATCCGCAGGCGGTATTTTGCGGGATGCGCAGCGGCGTGGATTTGTCACGTCACTATGCGTCAGCGGACGTGTTCCTGTTCCCCAGCCTGACCGAAACCTTCGGCAACGTGACCATCGAGGCCATGGCCAGCGGTCTGGCGGTGGTGGCATACGACTATGCGGCAGCGGAGGAACTGATCGATCACAACGAGAATGGAGTGCTGGCCGCGTACGATGATGAGGAAGCTTTTATAGCTCAGTCGGTACGCCTGGCGGCCGACCCGGCCCTGGCGCAGCGCATGGCTCTGGCAGCCCGACATACCGCCCAGCAAATGAAATGGGACAACATTCACGACCGGTTTGAGCAGGTGTTATATGCAATCGTGGAGAAGGAGGAATACGATGATACGACTCGACTGGCACTGGCAAACACTCGCTGAGTGGGAGGCGCCGCTGGCCGCACGCTTCAACCGGGCGCGGCGGTTTCGCGGGGTGGTCGGCGCGTTCCGGCTGATCAGCCGCCTGGGCAACGGGGTATTCTGGTACACGCTGATGCTGGCGCTGCTGGCCTGGGATGGCTATGCGGCGATTCCGGCCGTGCTCAACATGATAGGCGCCGGTCTGGCCGCGACGCTGCTCTATAAATGGCTGAAAGGCAAAACCTTGCGCCCTCGCCCATTCCAGCAGTTTGGCGATATCTTGTGCCTGACTGCGCCGCTTGACCGCTTCAGTTTCCCGTCCGGGCACACCCTGCATGCCGTGGCATTCAGCCTGGTGGTGATTCACTATTATCCTGGCCTGATCTGGCTGGTATTGCCGTTTACCGCACTGGTTGCCGTCTCGCGCCTGATCCTGGGTCTGCACTACCCTACCGATGTACTGGCCGGCATCGCGCTGGGCGGTATCGTGGCCATGGCCTCGCTGATGCTGTAAAAGCAATCGCCCGGCAGCGGCTGGCCGCGCCGGATTTGCCCGATGGTGAAATAGGCCAGCCGGTCCCTGGCAATCGCCGGGCAGCCGCCGTTGGCATCAGCCAGCGGGCTGAACCCTTCGCTCAACTGATTGATTTCACCCAGCCTGCGCGTGGTCTGCGCCACGAAATAATCAAAGCGCCTGGACAAGCGCCTATCCAGCCGGGCGGAACTTCGATACAACAATTGCGGCAGGCGACTGCCGCGCAATAGCCCATCCGCACGCGCCAGCAGCTTCAGCGCGCGCTGTGTGGTGGCGATATCCACCGCAAAATGGCGGGCAATATGCTGGCTGATCTCGTCCCGGCAGTCGTGCAGCAGGGTAGCCGGGGTCGCCAGCAAATGCGGTTGTATATGCGCATCCATTGCCCACTCGGAAGCCGCATGGGTGAGCACCGGCAGATTTATCCACAGATGTTCATGGGCAGGCACAAAATGATGGTGCGCAATCACGTCCACCAGCAGATGGCTTTGGTAACCCAGCGCCAGCGCGCGCTGCACATCGGTATCCGCTTCGCGCATCATGCGCAGCGCGCCATCCCAGTCATGCGTATCGTTAAAAGCCTGCGTACCGACATGCTTGCCGACCAGCGCAAGATCGGGCAGGCACGCCCCGGCCATCACCAGCTTCGGATAACGCAAGGCAGCGCGGCGTAATTTGGAGTCGAGCAGCGGCACACCCCACATCAGCCACTGCGCAAAAAATACGTGAGTATAAAGTCCCCATGCCAGCACATCGTGCGACTGGCATAGCAGCGGGATACTCCACAACAGCACGCGCAGGACCTTATTCATATTCAGCAGACTAAGGCGCGCTTGCGACAGCAAGGTTAATACTGGGTGAAGCTTTGATGAAAGCAGAACAGGCGGCCGCTGTTATAATCCGCGCATTATTTCACTGCCACGGACCAACCAATGTCTGCTCTGATTTGCGGCTCGCTCGCGTTTGATTCCATCATGGTGTTTCAGGATCATTTCAAAAACCATATCCTGCCGGAGAAAATCCATATCCTGAACGTATCGTTCCTGGTGCCGGAAATGCGCCGCGAATACGGCGGCTGCGCGGGCAATATTGCTTACAACCTCAAACTGCTCGGCGGCGACCCGCTGATCATGGCAACCTGCGGTGACGATTTCGCGCCTTACGCAGCCCGTCTGGATGGGCTGGACATCGCCCGGACCCACATCCGTTCGGTGCCCGGCAGTTTTACCGCACAGGCCTTCATCACCACCGATCTGTCGGATAACCAGATCACCGCGTTCCATCCCGGTGCAATGAATCACTCGCATCTGAATCAGGTAACGGATGCCACGGGTGTGACGCTGGGCATCATCTCGCCGGATGGTCGCGACGGCATGCTCCAGCATGCCGAACAATTTCATGCCGCCCAGATTCCATTCATTTTCGATCCCGGCCAAGGGATGCCGATGTTCAATGGCGAGGAATTGGCACATTTTGTCGAACTGGCCGATTACGTCACCCTTAACGACTACGAAGCCGAGCTCCTGCAAACGCGTACCGGAAAGTCTCTGGACGAATTGGCCAGACGGGTGCGCGCGCTCATCGTCACGCGCGGCGAGCAGGGCTCCAGTATCCATGCCGACGGCGGCGTGATCGAGATTCCGTGCGCCCGGCCAGCGGCCGTGGTGGACCCCACCGGCTGCGGTGACGCCTACCGCGCCGGGCTGCTATACGGCATTGAGAAGGGCATGGACTGGGCCACCACCGGACGGCTCGCCAGCCTGATGGGAGCGCTCAAGATTGCGCAGCAGGGCGCGCAGAACCACCAGCATAGCCGTGATGAAATCAGCGCTTTGTTTCGCGCACAATTCGGCTATGCGATGAGTTAAGAACTAAGCCTGTAGCGGATTGTCTCTATGCATGTTAACCCGCGGGAGTCATATCATGAATTTACTCAAATCAATCACGCTCGGTCTGGTTACAGCGCTCACCCTGGCCGGCTGCGCCAGCGGCCTTGGTAGTGGCGACTACAGTCGCAGCCAGGCAAGAAGCGCGCAGGAAGTACAGATGGGAGTGGTCGTGGCGGTACGCAACGTCAAGATTGAAGGCACCAAGACCCCGATTGGCACCGGCGCCGGAGCAGTGGTCGGCGGCCTCGCAGGCAGCGAGGTCGGCAGCGGCAGAGGCAGCGTGGTCGGCGCGGTGGTCGGCGCGGTGGCAGGTGGCTTGGCGGGGTCGGCGATAGAGGAAAGCGCCACCCGTCAAAACGGCCTGGAAATCACCGTCAGGCTGGATTCCGGCCGCACCATTGCCGTCACCCAGGGTGCGGATGAATACTTCCGTCCCGGCGACCGCGTGCGTGTACTGAGCGGGGACGGCGTCACCCGGGTCACGCACTGATCGGCGCAGCAGATATCCCCGTTAAGCCTGAGGGCAGGATTTTTCCTGCCCTGCGTCACCGAATTTTCATTCAGCCGTAATTTCAGCGTAACGTGCGCTGCTTACTGTGCATTCCATTGTCACCAAAATGGAGTACACAATATGCTCGACCCGCAAATCCACGTGCAAGCCCGCAGCAAACCGCGCTTGTGCGTATCACTGGCGCGCGATATCGGCGAAGTACGTGAAGCCCAGCGCCTGCGCTACAAGGTTTTTGCCGAAGAAATGGGTGCGCAATTGACTTCGCGCGAGGCCGGACTCGACCAGGATATATTTGACGACTTTTGCGACCATTTACTGGTACGCGACAACAGCAGCGGCGAGGTCATCGGCACTTATCGCATCCTGGCGCCGCATCGCGCCAAGCAGATCGGCGGTTATTATTCCGAGTTGGAGTTCGACTTGACGCGCCTGTCACACTTGCGCCCCGGCATGGTCGAGATCGGCCGTTCCTGCGTACACCCGGATTATCGTGGCGGCGCCGTCATCACCCTGCTGTGGTCGGGGCTGGCGGATTATCTGCGCGCACGCAATTACAGCTATCTGATCGGCTGCGCCAGCGTAAGCATGGATGACGGCGGCCATACTGCGGCCAGCCTATACAAAACACTGGCGCAAACCCGCCTGGCGCCGGTGGAATGGCATGTATTTCCGCGCCATCCGCTGGCGCTCGACCAGCTGGACGGCGACCGGCCGGTAATCACACCGTCGCTCATCAAGGGTTATCTACGAGTGGGTGCGTATTTGTGTGGCGAACCCGCCTGGGACGCAGATTTCAATACCGCCGATCTGATGCTGCTGCTATCCATCAAACAGATGAATCAGGTTTACGCACGCCACTTCATGAGTAAATAAGCTGCAATCACGCGCCGCTCCGGGCACAATTGGATTTTCGCTTGATGGAAACGGCTAATGCTGCGTGTATTGCGCCTGGGTGGCGCCGTTGTGGTGGTCTTGGTGGGGCTGTTGATACTGGCCGGGGTATTCCCGTGGGCAAGTCGCACGCTTCGCCAGGCTTTGACGATGCGCTGGTCGCGCGCATTGCTCGCCACATTGGGCATCCGGTTGCGCGTAACCGGTGTCCCACCGGAGGTGGCCGGCGGGGTGATGTTTGCCGCCAACCATCTGTCCTGGCTGGATCCGTTCCTGGTGCTGGCAAACTGCCCGGCATATTTTGTCGCCAAATCCGAAGTGCGCAGCTGGCCGGTCCTGGGCTGGCTGGCGGCACAATCCGGCACGCTGTTTATCGAGCGTGAACGCCGCCATGATGTGGGGCGGATTAGCGCCAGTTTTACCGAACTGTTACGCGCCGGGAATAACGTCGCCTTGTTTCCCGAGTCCACCACGGGCGACGGCACGGCCCTCCACCCATTCAAACCCGCACTGCTCCAGGCCGCCTGCGCCAGCAATGCATACCTGTGCCCGGTGGCAATTCGTTATGTCGATCAAGCGGGCCGTCTGCATGCTGCCCCGGTCTGGGTAGGCGACATGAACTTTGCGGATTCCATCCTGCGCATCATCGCCGCACGCGGCATCGTCGCTGAACTGATTTTTTGCCCGTACATCGCGGGGGCATCCCACACCCGCCGCACGCTGGCACTACAGGCCGAGACGGCTATTGCCATTGCGTTGTCCCTGCCTGTCCGGCGCACTCCACCTGAAACACCTGACGGTCCTCCAGACGCAGCGCAGTGAGGCGCCCGCCCCACAGGCAGCCGGTATCCAGCGCCATGCAGTCGGTTTCAACCCGCAACCCCAGCGCCGACCAATGGCCGAATACGATGGGGCTGCCGGCACTGGCGCGCCCCGGTACCTGAAACCAGGGCAAACACCCCGGTGGCGGTTGCTCCGGACTGCCCTTGGTCTTGAATTCCATGGTCCCGTCCGGGGTGCAGAAACGCAACCGGGTCATGGCGTTGGTAATCAGACGCAGGCGGTCCAGACCGCGGAGATTCTCATCCCAGCGATCCGGATGGTTGCCGTACATGTGCGCCAGGAATCCCCGGTAATTGGGCGCCTGCAAGCGTTCCTGCACCTCGGCTGCCAGCATCAGCGCTTGCGCCGCGGTCCATTGCGGCAACAGCCCTGCATGCACCATGAAATAGCCTTCTGCGGCGTGCGCCAGCGGACGATGGCGCAGCCAGGCGAGCAGTTCGTCGCGGTCTGGAGCGGTGAGAATGCCGCCCAGCGTGTCGTTGCGATGCGGCTTTACAAAATTCTCCGCGACTGCCAGCAAATGCAGGTCATGGTTGCCCAGCACCGCGGTGACGCCGTCCCCCATGGCGCGCGCCCAGCGCAGCACCGCGAGCGAATCGGCGCCACGGTTGACCAGATCGCCCACCAGCCAGATATGGTCGTGCGCAGGATCGAAGCGAATCTTGTCCAGCAATAACTCCAGGGCCTGAAAACAGCCCTGCAAATCGCCGATAGCATAGGTGCTCATGTTAGAATTGCCGGCCTGTTCTGTTGTGGTTTCTCATGCTGTCCCATCTCAATCCCCCCCAGCGCGAAGCGGTCAAATATCTGGATGGCCCGCTGCTGGTGCTGGCCGGTGCCGGCTCGGGCAAGACTCGCGTCATCACCCAGAAAATCGTCTATCTCATCGAAGAATGCGGTTACGCGCCGCAGCACATCGCCGCCATCACTTTCACCAACAAGGCTGCGCGCGAAATGCAGGAACGCGTCGCCAAACTGCTGCAGGGCAAGCCCGCCAAGGGATTGACGGTATGCACCTTTCACGCACTCGGCGTTCAAATCATGCGCCAGGAGGCTGGACGGCTCGGTTACAAGCCGCAATTCTCCATTCTCGATTCTGCAGATGCGATGCAGATTGTAAACGAGATACTGAAAACTACCGACAAACAGGAAATCCGCCGCGCGCAATGGCGCGTCTCGGCGTGGAAAAATGCGCTGGTTTCGCCCACTGCCGCACTGAACACCGCAACAACTGACATCGACGCCACCTACGCCAAGGTTTATCTGCGCTATCAGGACACCCTCAAAGCCTATCAGGCGATGGATTTCGACGATCTAATCCGTCTGCCGGCCGAATTATTCGCCAGCGACGCCGAGGTGCTGGAAAAATGGCGCAAAAAACTGCGCTACCTGCTGATGGACGAGTACCAGGACACCAACGCCTGTCAGTATCAGATTGTCAAACTGCTCACCGGCGTGTCCGGCGCTTTCACGGCGGTGGGCGACGACGATCAGGCGATCTATGGCTGGCGCGGTGCGGACGTTAAAAACCTGCACCAGTTGCATGAAGATTATCCGCGCCTGAAAGTCATCCAGCTGACCCAGAACTATCGCTCCACGATACGCATCCTGCGTGCCGCCAATAGTGTCATCGCCAACAACACGCGGCTCTACGACAAGCAGCTGTGGAGCGAGCATGGCCACGGCGACCCGCTGCACGTCATGGCTGCCAAAGACGAGGAAGAAGAAGCGCAGAACGTGGTGATGCGCCTGCTGGCGCACAAGTTCGAGCACCGCACTCGCTATGGCGATTACGCCATTCTGTACCGCGGCAACTATCAGGCGCGACCGTTCGAACAGTTTCTGCGCAATGAAAAAGTGCCGTATGTGATGTCGGGGGGACAATCCTTTTTCGAGAAAGCCGAGATCAAGGACATCACCGCTTACATGCGCCTGCTGGCCAATAGTGACGACGATCCGGCCTTCATCCGCGCCATCACCACGCCGAGGCGCGGGGTGGGCGCGGCGACGCTGGAAAAGCTCGGCGAGTATGCCGGCCAGCGCCATGTCAGCCTGTTCGAAGCGGCCTTCGAGGCGGGCTTCCAGAGCCAGCTTCCGGCACGCCAGCTGGAACCCTTGATCGAGTTCTGCAATTTCATCAATGCGCTGGAATTCCGCGTGCGCAGGACGCCTGCTGCCGAGATCATGGCCGATCTGCTGAAAGCGATAAATTACGAAGCCTATCTGTTTGACAGCGAGGAAACCCGCAGCGCCCAGAGCAAATGGAACAATGTGCTGGAGTTCGTCGGCTGGCTCGGCAAGAAAGGCGAGGAGGACGGCAAGGATGTCATCGCGCTGACCCAGACCATCGCTCTCATCACGCTGCTGGAGAACCGCGACGACGCCGAGGTCGATGCGGTACGCATGTCCACCATCCACGCCGCCAAGGGGCTGGAGTTCGGGCATGTATTTCTGGTCGGTGCCGAAGAAGACATACTGCCGCACCGCGACGCCGTAGAAAACGGCACACTGGAAGAAGAGCGGCGCCTGATGTATGTCGCCATCACCCGTGCCGAGCGCTCGCTGACCATCAGTTTTTGCAAGAAGCGCAAACGCGCCGGAGAGTTTCAGAGCTGCGAGCCTTCGCGCTTCATCAGCGAGGTTTCACAGGAAGATGTGCGCAAGACCGGGCAGGACGCCGACCCAGCAGAACAGCGTCAGCAAGGCAACGCGCGTCTGGCGCAGCTCAAGGCGATGCTGGCGGCGAAGTAGGGGCGTTCCTGTCAGCGCCGGTTTTGTGCTGCGTTTGCTCGTTGATTTGGTGCGCATCTGCCTGTGCCCGGGCAATTTCTTCCGGCTTCAATTGCCCCACCACACTTTCGCGCGCCCTGGCTGCATCGTCCATACCCTGAGCGGCCGCCAGATTGAACCACATATAGGCTTTCACCTTGTCCACTGGCGTACCGATGCCGAAACGGTACATCTGGCCGAGGCGGTATTGCGCCTGCGAGTTGCCGCGCCGGGCCGGCATCTCGATCCATTTCAGAGCGGCCTGATAATCCTGCACGACACCGCGGCCATCAAGCAGCGCAGAGGCATACAGAAACTGTGCTTCGGCATTGCCCTGATGCGCGGCCTTATCAAACCAGTGGGCCGCCTTGGTCACATCCACGATCACGCCTTCGCCGTTGGCGTACATTTTGCCAAGCTGCAGTTGCGCTTCGGCATTGCCCTTGAGCGCCTGGGCTGACAACCTGGCGAACTGTTTATCGGCAGCCGCAAGGTCACTTGCAGCAGAGATCGGGGCCGGATGCAGCTGGCCGCGCACCAGCCAAAACGCCAGTCCCAGCAATAACACACTGAGCAGGACGATTTTGACCGGGCTGTAAATCCAGAAACGTGACCGGCACTCACGGCAGCGCAGCGGTGTGCAGACTAAGCGTTGAACAAGCGTATCGCCTGAACGAATGGACGATCCGCGCAGGCGGGCGCTCCCGCATTCAGGACAGCCCTTGTTCATAAGCGCTGTTCCGGACACGTCAGCCTCTGCACGGATGCTTAACCATCACAGGATGGCCGGAAGCTTATTTTCCTGCTGCCGGTTTGGGAGTAGCCGCAGGCGCAGCAGGAGCAGTAGCGGCGGCTGGTGCTGGTGCTGGAGTACCGGCGGGCGCGGTAGCGGGGGCCGGTGTTGCTCCGGCGGCGGCTGGCGCTGGCGCAGCACCCGGGGCTGCTGCAGGAGCGGCAGCGGGTGCCTCAGGTGGCGTAAATTTGGCCCCGGCAGCATCCGCCATATAAGCCACGGCACGGGCGATTTCGATATCGGACAGGTCCGGATTGCCACCGCGCGGCGGCATCTGGCGAATACCTTGTTCCGCATGCTTGATCAGCGTGTCGTAGCCTTGTTTGATACGTGGCGCCCAGTCAGCCTTGTTGCCGAACTTGGGTGCGCCCAGCGCACCCGGCGTGTGGCAAGCGGTACAAACTTCGTCAAATACCTGTTTGCCTTCCTTTTCCACACGCGGCGCACTGGCATCGACAATGTTCAACTGGCCCACCGGCTGGATGCGCTCCAGCGTAGCCTTGGTATTGTATTCGAGCGAATCCTTCTCGCCATGGCTACCCTGAATCTTGGCTATCAAACCAAGTATGAGTGCAATGGCAATAATGGGCGCGAACATCCCCGCCCAGAGCGCAACAAAAAATTGTTGCGGCGTTGTTTTGGTCATCTTGACGTGATCATCGCTCATGCTTGCTTCCTTAACTTTGGCGGGAAAATAGTTTAGAACGCGGATTATAGCGGCAAAAGGCAGCTTGGCAAAAGCACCTGATATAGACGCTGGGTGCGAAAATCGCTATTCTTGCCAGCTCTCGCGCCCATAGCTCAGATGGATAGAGTATTGGTTTCCGAAGCCAAGGGTCGCAGGTTCGAATCCTGCTGGGCGCACCACTTTCCAGCCATTACCCGATTTTGGTCCAAGTTTTGGTCCAAGTTGCGATATAAAAATGGATATAAAACTGGAAAGGTAGCTACACGTAACTCCACTACCTTTGGAGTTATGAATGTCTTTCGATGTCAAACCACGTGGAAATGCTTGGCGTGTACGTGTCCGCATCTACGATCACCCTGCTAAAACCGCCACCTTCGATACTTATCGCGATGCGCATGATTGGGCTGTAATAACCCATGGCGAGCTTCTGGCGGCAAAAAAAGCCGCCAAATTTTCCATACCAAAATCCGAGATTGCATCAGCAGAAATAGCTCCTTCTGGTGACAAACCGGCTGACGTCCTAATTTCATCTGTTCTCGATGAATATTTGATAAACGTCCTACCGACTAAAGCAAGTAATGCTCAGGAAACGGGACGAGTTGGACGGCTCAATGCATTTTTCGGGGAAAAACGCTTGCAAGAAGTAACCGAACAAGAACTGGATGATTATAAAAACGTGCGGCTCTTGGGCAAATTAGGACAGGGCCGAGGCTGTATTGACGGCACAGTCTATCTCGGAAAAAACCGGGGAAGATCAAAGCGAAAAGCCGAAAAAATCAAACCCCCAACCAACAACATTGTGAAAATCCCTAGCACACAAACTGTGAGGCATGAACTGGCGTTGCTTCGCCGCGCGCTTAATCACTGGGTCATAAAGCAAAAGTTTGCACCTACGCAAAGCAGCGCCCTGCTCTTACATCCGATCATGACAGTCACATTACCGGACAAGGCCGCTCCTCGGACGAGACGTTTTTCTGATGATGAGCTTTTCAAAATATTGAGTGGGGTTTGTAATGATCAAACCCGGGCCGCTATTGCTTTTGCTGCCTGTACTTCGCTGCGCAGGTCAGAAATTGTGTCCCTTAACTGGGAAGATGTGGACATCGCCCGACGGGTGATCAGGCTACGCAAGCTTGGCTATGTAAAAAAATCAAAGGTGAAGGAGCGTGACGTTCCATTAATCCCGGCAGCGATAGAGATACTAAAAAAACTGGGCGCGAAGAATTCAGGGCCGATCTGGCCGATAGCCCCCGCAACGCTCACCCAGGCTTTTGGCAGGGCAAAAGAACGGGCTGGCTTAAAAGATGCCCGCCTGCACGACTTGCGACGTGAAGCGATTTCCCGGTATGTAGAAATCTACGGCCTGGGGGTGGAAAAAATCATGAATTTTTCAGGGCATCGTCAAGTACAGACTCTGGTTGACTACTACATGAAGCCACAGTCGCAAGTTATTGCGGCTCAAATTGCTCAACTCAAGCTGGAGGTGAACTTTATTCCGCTATGAATCCGCTGGGGTTGCGAGGCGTCAAACCTCGTTATCCTGGTGGTGTCGTGCAGGCCTACAAAAATATTTAAAGCTTTTGGAAAAAAACGAGTTGTCCTACCTACACTCTGTGGATGCGCAATTAAGCGCATCCGATTCCAACTACCTTAGAATCGGAGTAACTGCATGAACTTACTAACAAAAGAAGAAACTGCTGCGAAACTAAAAGCCAGTAAAAGAACTATCGAGAATTGGTCGGCACAAGGTGCCATGCCATCACCCATCTATCTCGGAAGACGAGCGCTATGGGTTGAAGAAACTCTTGTTGCATGGCTTCGACAGAAAGCCGGATTGCTTCCATTGTCGAGCGATCAACCCCTTAAACCAAAACGTGGACGCCCTCGCAATACAAGGTTGATTGGGGAGGTCCTGCTATGAAATCCTGGCGCGAATTAGCAAACCAATACCGTGCCATTCCCCTTGAGCGTGTCGTTGCCCAGGCTGGCGGCATCCAGGACCGGCATGACCGGCAAAAATGGCACACTCCCAATGGATTTGTCTGGCTAGGTACGGGCAGTTCTTCGCAAAAATTCTTCGATCATACTGCGGGTGTGGGAGGAGGTGGAGCAATCGACCTAGTGCAATATATCCTGCAGGTGGACTTTAAAAGCGCAGTGGCATGGCTTCATGAAAATTTTGGTACCTCTCATGAGCCAGTAAGACAAAGAGTCCCTGTGGCGAAGCCGCTTTTAGTGCCGGATTTTCAAGAACCCAGGCGCGCACCCCAACTCCTGGCCCATGTGCTGGCATACCTCACTGCCGAGCGTGCCATTCCCGCATCGTTAGTAAAAGAGCTAGTGAAACAGGGCAAGATTTTTGCGGACGCAAAGCGCAACGCTATATTTTTGTGCGAATTTGGTGGAAAAATAACCGGTGCCGAAATCCGGGGCACAGGCAGCCAAGCATATAAGGGTATGTCCCCTGGCAGCCAACGCGGTGCTGGTTTTTTTACAGTGTCACACCCGAAGCCAATGCGGTTGGTCGTCGTTGAAAGTGCCATTGACGCACTTTCTTACCATGCGCTCCACCCGCAGGGAGGGGCGCTTATCGCTTCCACCGCCGGGGTAATGCCCGATTGCCCAAAATTGCTTGACCTCGCCCAATTCCACGGCACCCCCGATATTGCCATTGCGTATGACAGCGACGATGCCGGCGAAAGCAATGCAGAGAAGCTGATAGCCAGTCTCACGCATAGCACCCTGCGCATCCAGCGTGAGCGCCCGCTAGCCAAGGATTGGAACAATGTCTTGCAGCGTACTATGGAATACCCTTTGTGTCAGGAGTGCGCATAAGATGCCTGCCACACTGATTTTTGATGATATGGCCGACATGGTAGCTGCAGCGAGCGAACCTGACGTTTGGCTGCTGGAAGGTCTGATTGAAGAGGGGGATCAGGTGGTCCTGGCCGCGGCGCCAAAGGCTGGCAAGACTTTGATGGCAAGCCAGATAGCCCTAGCTGTCGCTTCGGGCGGACGATTTCTCGGATGGCGGGCAACAGCCCCCCGCAAAGTGCTCTATGTCAACTTGGAACTGCGCCCAAAACGCTTTGGAAGACGATTGATAACCCAGGTTGGCGGAATCCATTACCTATCAGCTTATCGAAACCTGCTTGCAATCAGCCACCTGAGGACCTTGGATATTCTCGACATTAAGCAACAAGAGAGTTTTTCCGAGTTCATAAGGGAGAACAATATTGGGCTAGTCGTGTGGGACGTGCTAGCGCGGATGCACAGTGCAGATGAAAACGACAATGGCAGCATGCGTGCTGTAATGCACGCTATCCGCATTGCATCCGCTGACCGCGCCCATCTCGTGCTGCATCATATGCGCAAGCCTCCAAGTGGGGCTGAAAATGTGAATGTCGGGGCGCTGGGTATGCGAGGGGCTAGCTCAATTCATGGCGAAGCTGATTTAATAATGGCAATGCATGTCCGTTCGGGACAGGGGGCTCGATATAGCTTGCGTTTCAGCGCACGCAACGTCGAGGCTCCCGATGAAATGCTTATTGAAAGGGACCAGAATCTTTGTTTTTTTGAAGCTTCGGCACAGGAAGCGAATCGGCTCATGAACGTCATCATTGCTGCATTTCAGGGTGTGCAGACTTGCTTAGCCCAAGGGCTTCTTGAACAGGTCATGAACGCTTATTGCGTAAGAGAAAGGCGTGCAAAGCAACTGATAAAGGATGCAGGAGATCGTGGCTGGATAACTCGCCGCCTGCGGCCTGACAAGCGCCATGAATACATTCTTTTAACTAGCGAAACCCTTTTTAGTGTTGCTGCTTAATGAGGGGGTGCAAGGGTGCAACGAACCCCTTATAAGAGAGTAGTGCACCCTTTTCTTTGCACCCTAGGCTACCGGTGGCAGCGTACAACAACGCTGCCACTCCCACTGCGCGGCTACTTTTCCGCTAAAGCGGCTACTTCAATCTACTTGGAAAAAGAATGAAATCGGACGGGCACACCAAGTCATTGCGCAGTCACTCTATGACGTTAACACGACACAGGCTCGCCTCGTCAGCGCAGACATAAAGTCTGCACCTGATCATAAATCTGGTTTTTTAATAACTCGAGTTTGTTTTAATGACGTTCATCCATGCTTGTATGTTTGGGCGCTTTTTGTGGAATGTGATGGTTGTAGTTTTTAACTGTTGAGCAAAGCCTCTTTGATGTCATCTGAGAAGCGGTGCGGGCATCTGAGCACGCTCTCGTGCTTCGTATCGAGCCAGCGGACTGCGTCCTTGTCTCGCCCCTGCTGGCCTTAATCGCTAACGCAATAGCATGAGGGCGAAACATCATGCGCCATCATGTTTCGGCTAATCTCTCCGGCTGGAGCAGACTCAACCACCCGAGACTGCTCCAGCCCGCAAACCCAGCGTGGCCGCCTACGCTAGCGCTACATCTGCTGTCCGGCATAGTGCACGCCAGCCGTCGCTTCGCGTCTTGGTGGCATGCACTACGCTCAACAGCCCTGCTGAACTTCAACATCAGCTACGCCAGCATGCTTTGATCTCACCAAAACTTTCCGATCGCTAATGCCCGGCGGCAGCCCCTCAAACCGAGTGAAGGGGACTTTCTGGGGCATCTAAACCAATCCGGAAAAATCCCGGTTTTGTTGTGTTTCTTCCGCGGCTCCGCCATATCTCCCAACCCCCGCCTTCCCACACAGGAAGGGGCGAAGAGGCGGCAATCGAGAGCATCAATTTTGAAGGCTCGCCCCGGAGAACATAATCATGACTACATTGCATGCACAGCCCTATAGCCTGGACGCCATGGGCTTTTACTTTACCGACCTGGCCGACTATGAGACCAAGTTCGAAGCCAACCGGGACAGCTTCGGCGCCCCGGTGGAGGAGTACGAAATCGAATTCATCGACGGCGAGGGCGGGGAGCTATTCAGTGGCCTGAAAATCGACCAGTCAACTTTGGACATTTGGTTCGATCGTGTCGAAGAATTGGACAAGCACGAGCGGGCAGCGCTGGCATATTTGACGGGTGAATGCCTATGCATGGACGTGAACGGCGCCTTAGTGACGATTGGCGATGTTTGTTTGTACGAGGGCAGCGCCAAAGAGTACGCCGAGGAATTTTTTGATGAGATATACCCAGACCTGCCGGAAGGGCTGCGAACCTATATCGACATCGAGGCTTTTGCCCGCGATCTGGAGTTAGGCGGTGACATCTACGAGTTCAGGTTCGAAGGCACAGACTATGTGGTGACCAACCACAACGCGCTGTAACCAGTAACCGGCATGGCTGGACTGGGGCCCCAACCGCCCAGCCCAGCCTGGGCGGGCTTTGAAATCGCAATTTGGAGAAAACTATATGTCCTTTTGGAATTCATTATTTAGTTGGATAGGCGGGAGCAGCACCGTTGAGTTTGACGACGGCACATCGCTTCATCAGGGCGTTGACTGCAACGTTAATCCAGCATCGGGGCTGCCCATGATAGATGGTAGCTGCAGCGGAGTAGATGTGGCAGGCAACCCGTATGGGACGGATCTGCATGATGACTACTGGACCACGCCCACAATACACGACGATACATGGATGTCATGACTCGTTTGAATAATCATCTGCAGCCAGCCAATACATACAAATATTCGTGGCCATGTTCAAAGCGAATTTCGCACCAAGGTAGCTATACGTTTCATGACAACATTACATGAAACGGAAAAAGCAATGCAAAACGACGTACCAATTCCCAGCATGGAAGATGCTTTGAGCCCAAACGAACTCGTCGCTGCGGCCCACAGCCTCGGGCTGAGGCAAGTACGAGCCTGGGTGCCGGATAACACAGACAAAGCCCGCACAGCAGGGGCGAAGCGAACAAAACGCTCACGTGAAAACGCGAAGCTGCAAGGAGTCAAACAGGTTTCGGTGACGCTCCCCACTGAGCTGCATGATCAGGTCAAAACCTTGGCTGCGCGAATCCGCGCGGGTGAGCCTGCTGCCATGGTGTGGGCAGATTTAGCGTCCGTTCAGAATCCAATGTCCGCCTCGACCAGCCTGTCCCCTACACCGGTAAAATTGCTTGGCTGGCGGCGGTGGCTGCTACGCTGGCTGCTTCCAGCAGAGCTAAGAGCCTGGATTAGCTAGTTAGCCTATCTCGATCAGGAGAATTGCTACTTTGGCGTAGGGAAAACCAGCGCGAGGAAAAAAATAGCGCGGCTACTATAACGAACCACTACGGATTCAATCCGCTTTAACCTATAAACGGCGGTTAAAGGGGTGTGCAGGTAAGCAATAGGCATGCTGGCTGCGCGTTGGCGTGTTATTTTTTAGCACGGAGAGTTTACCCCTACGGGTGAATCGAAAAGCACGCCTAGGGCGTTTGTGACCAGTGCGATCCTATCCCCGCGAACGCGGGGGAAACTTTTTGATTGATTTTCCCCATACCGAAATTGTGGGCCTATCCCCGCGAACGCGGGGGAAACTTTTGCGATAGCCTCTTGTGGCTGGCCTTTGTGGGCCTATCCCCGCGAACGCGGGGGAAACACAACTCTAATTCGTGTACCTGTATCCCTTGGGGGCCTATCCCCGCGAACGCGGGGGAAACAAAATCGCCACCGGCACTACCGGGCAGCTGACGGGCCTATCCCCGCGAACGCGGGGGAAACGGCCAGTTGGCTGTTATCGCCTGAGCTGGCCAGGGCCTATCCCCGCGAACGCGGGGGAAACTCATTTTGGCGGGCGGCGTTCGAGAAAACCGGGGGCCTATCCCCGCGAACGCGGGGGAAACCGCAGCTTTAAAGCGCGGCTCACCGATGATCGGGGCCTATCCCCGCGAACGCGGGGGAAACGAGTCCTGCGCTCAACCGTACAGGATGGCCGGGGGCCTATCCCCGCGAACGCGGGGGAAACCTGGACACGGTGCGCCAGTGCAAGGCTTGGGAGGGCCTATCCCCGCGAACGCGGGGGAAACAAGTCGGCGTGGGCTAAGCCATCCCATGCCGCGGGCCTATCCCCGCGAACGCGGGGGAAACGCGCACGTACATCTGCGCGATGGGGATTATCCGGGCCTATCCCCGCGAACGCGGGGGAAACTGCATGAAATGGCAACCGGCATTGTCCAAGAGGGGCCTATCCCCGCGAACGCGGGGGAAACGTATTAGTAGTGTTGCCAGATAGCTGATATGTGGGCCTATCCCCGCGAACGCGGGGGAAACAAATTTGCAGTTATCCAAAACGGCTACGCAGTGGGCCTATCCCCGCGAACGCGGGGGAAACCTGCCGCGCTCAGTGCGGCATGATCGGCGGCTTGGGCCTATCCCCGCGAACGCGGGGGAAACCTTGATTAATCCGGATTGGTATCTTGATGATGAGGGCCTATCCCCGCGAACGCGGGGGAAACGAGGAAATCGGCGCGCTGATAATCCTTGGGCCGGGCCTATCCCCGCGAACGCGGGGGAAACCATAAGCGCCGCCGGACGGCTCGACCTCGGCAGGGCCTATCCCCGCGAACGCGGGGGAAACTGACGAATGCTCAGGTCAAGCGGGACGGCCTGGGGCCTATCCCCGCGAACGCGGGGGAAACTTGGACACCCGCAGCACGGCATCGCTTGAATGGGGCCTATCCCCGCGAACGCGGGGGAAACTTCGGATGGGATCACCCGAGTGCAGGAGCACGGGGCCTATCCCCGCGAACGCGGGGGAAACCCGGTCATGGCTGCAAATGCCAAGTCCATCCTGGGCCTATCCCCGCGAACGCGGGGGAAACACCTTGCCGGAACCCGCCTGGGTGACAATGCCGGGCCTATCCCCGCGAACGCGGGGGAAACGCACAACAGAAACTGAACCTTGCTAAAGCCAAGGGCCTATCCCCGCGAACGCGGGGGAAACCGCCGTAAAGTATTCGTTGCGGGTTATCACGCGGGCCTATCCCCGCGAACGCGGGGGAAACTGGATATCGAAATGGCAAAACCAGACAAACAAGGGCCTATCCCCGCGAACGCGGGGGAAACAAAACCAAGGCGCCGCACGGCCACCTGATCGAGGGCCTATCCCCGCGAACGCGGGGGAAACCAATCGCATGCGCCGCAGCGACTGACTGCGTGGGGCCTATCCCCGCGAACGCGGGGGAAACTGGTCACACCCTGAATGGGCTGCTTGAACACGGGGCCTATCCCCGCGAACGCGGGGGAAACCATTTTAAATCAAGGACTTAGCCATGACACAACGGCCTATCCCCGCGAACGCGGGGGAAACCATAGGTAAAAATTTAATCGCTATGCACGATCGGGCCTATCCCCGCGAACGCGGGGGAAACCACGCCAGAACAGCGGCAAGCAATCATCCTGAGGGCCTATCCCCGCGAACGCGGGGGAAACGAGATGATGAAGCCGGGCGATGAGTACTACCCGGGCCTATCCCCGCGAACGCGGGGGAAACCATATTAATCACCGAGCCACATCGAGTAATAGGGGCCTATCCCCGCGAACGCGGGGGAAACAGAATGCGCCCCCATTTGGCAGCGACGTACTGGGGCCTATCCCCGCGAACGCGGGGGAAACGCGCTCGATATCGCCAGAGATGCGCCTGCCAGGGGCCTATCCCCGCGAACGCGGGGGAAACCATACCATCACGCCGATGAGCGACCCCTGTCCGGGCCTATCCCCGCGAACGCGGGGGAAACCACTTTCAATGCTGTTGTGTTTCTGATTGAAAGGGCCTATCCCCGCGAACGCGGGGGAAACAAGAACATGCAATACCCGAACAAATCGCGCCAAGGCCTATCCCCGCGAACGCGGGGGAAACTACGGCAAGCGGAGCAATTTTAGCTGACGGTGGGGCCTATCCCCGCGAACGCGGGGGAAACGAAACGGATATTTGTCTACACTTGCCGATCAAGGGCCTATCCCCGCGAACGCGGGGGAAACTGCTAGCGGGTCAAGTGACTGGCATACCCGAACGGCCTATCCCCGCGAACGCGGGGGAAACGACTATCAAATCTGCGGCAGATATGGCGATTAGGGCCTATCCCCGCGAACGCGGGGGAAACAAGCCATAACTGGCGGTATGTCGGCTACTGCCGGGCCTATCCCCGCGAACGCGGGGGAAACTGGATGCTGGATTGATCGACGGCGCGGCTCAAGGGCCTATCCCCGCGAACGCGGGGGAAACGGCCTTGTGCTGATCGCGGAACACATTGGCTGGGGCCTATCCCCGCGAACGCGGGGGAAACTATTTATTATGTTTTGAAGGGGAATGCGATGAGGGCCTATCCCCGCGAACGCGGGGGAAACGTTCCCTTGCGTGTCTTGGTGCCTTCTGCTTCGGGCCTATCCCCGCGAACGCGGGGGAAACCTCCTGTTCCGTTTCCCCGTTCATTGTGTCGCGGGCCTATCCCCGCGAACGCGGGGGAAACGCATGGGCATCCTGACCGGCGTAACCTTGGACGGGCCTATCCCCGCGAACGCGGGGGAAACGTATTTTCGACACCCTCGTAGACGATAAAAGTGGGCCTATCCCCGCGAACGCGGGGGAAACCATTTTTGCAGCGCCATGAATCTTCCTCCCCTGGGCCTATCCCCGCGAACGCGGGGGAAACGAAAACATACCCGCCTGAGTTTGCTCGGATGCGGGCCTATCCCCGCGAACGCGGGGGAAACGCTTGGGCGCTGGCCAGCGCGGCGCCGTCCAGGGGCCTATCCCCGCGAACGCGGGGGAAACTGCAAGTGGGCACCGCCACCGATTGGGCAGCCGGGCCTATCCCCGCGAACGCGGGGGAAACACGCCGCTTAGTGGCCTCGGCTGGAATGATTTGGGCCTATCCCCGCGAACGCGGGGGAAACGACTTTGCGAGCGTGCCGCGTTTGCCCATTGCGGGCCTATCCCCGCGAACGCGGGGGAAACCGATATTCCACAAGGCAACTTCAATCAGTCCGGGGCCTATCCCCGCGAACGCGGGGGAAACGTAGACGGCGGCTATGTGGGCAAATCGTTCGAGGGCCTATCCCCGCGAACGCGGGGGAAACAGGATATGTGAGCTGGACCAAGCACAATATCAGGGCCTATCCCCGCGAACGCGGGGGAAACGATGTCTGCCTCCTCCTCCCCCGGATAATCCGGGGGCCTATCCCCGCGAACGCGGGGGAAACCCAAATACCTGAACTTTCCGAACAATCAGGCCGGGCCTATCCCCGCGAACGCGGGGGAAACTTTAATATGGCTTGCTTAACTAGACCTCGTACGGGCCTATCCCCGCGAACGCGGGGGAAACGCCTTCAAGTTCACAGATAGCGGGGCCGTATGGGGCCTATCCCCGCGAACGCGGGGGAAACCCAGTTGTCCCCACAGCGTAAGGACTGACGTAGGGCCTATCCCCGCGAACGCGGGGGAAACTTGATGACAACGATTATTTGCAACTTGTCAAGGGCCTATCCCCGCGAACGCGGGGGAAACGCCGTAAGTGCGATTTTTGCGATATCTGCCGGGGGCCTATCCCCGCGAACGCGGGGGAAACTTATTCCTTCGCCCAATGGTTCCCCCTTTCTTGGGCCTATCCCCGCGAACGCGGGGGAAACTTGCATGTTCTTCGGCTTCTTCATTTTCGGGGGGGCCTATCCCCGCGAACGCGGGGGAAACTCTCATAGATAAAACAATGATCTATAAGAGATAAACGCAAAACACGTCCATTTTATTAAAGAGCATTTTACAGAGTCCGCTTTGTCAGCCACAACCCATCCATCTCAATCAGTTCACGCGGAGGTGAGCCCAAATTTGCGATGCCAACACTACCCGTCTCATTCAAATCTCGCCAAACCATTACGATGCTACCGCGTGGTTCGGCACCATGCCAATCAGATAGCACATTCCATATTCGCAAACGTACCCCCGCGCTCATGCGCGGGGAGATGTACACCGTCGGAGCCACTTCCAGCATGGTTGATGCCAGAAATCCCCGGAAACGATCCGCTACATCACGTGTCACTATCACTACTAGCGCCATCCCGTTCCTCCGTGCGCAACACTAGTTTTATTTTGTCGATCATGGATGAAATTACACTTTGCTTCCGAAATACTACAGAGGCTTCTCGTCTTACCAATCGATCAATGCTCGTGTCATCACCAGCCGCCACATTTTTTGCTACACTGAACGCAATTTGCAAGGTAACGGTGTCGCGATATAGATCAGCTATGTCCAGCACGAAGGCTTGCCCAGAATCCTCATGAATAAAGCCGAGTTGTGGAATTGCGGCGAGCGACTGCACCGCAATCGCTGCAGCAGCTTGTACTGCTGTTGCAGCATGGTTGATAGCTTGGTTAGGTGTGTCGGTCGCGTCTGGGTTGCCTCGGTCGTAATGTCGGCCATTCCATTCAATGCCATATTTATCTGCCATAAGGCGGTAAATGGTCTTGACCCGCGCCCCTTCAATTCCCCGTAAGGTATCCAAATCCCGGTGCGGCAGAACCTCCCCCAATCGCAAGGCATACATGTGGCGCGCCACACTGATACGGCGGCGTGGGCTGCCCCACAACTCTGCTTGACGCCGCGCCACATCGGAACGATCTGGCATTAAAGGCGGCGCGGTATAGATACGCACCCCATCCACCCCGACTGCCGCCATCAAAGTGCCGTGACGCGCCAGCAGGCGTAGTGCATCGTGGGTGACACTACTGCCCGGCCCGAGCAGTATCATAGATACCGCCTGATGCGGCACTTGGAGAATGTGTGGAGTGAGTGAATCTTTGCCCGCCATGAAATTCAGGCAACCGTCGATTACGCAGAGTTCGCCGCGTTCCAGCCAGATTAAACCGTGGCGATCAGCATGTGGGATGCGGGCTGTTTCCAGCCCGAGGCGACCTTTTAACACGAGGAAGCTGGCTTGAGCAGCAACATGCCAAATCCAAATGCACGGTGCCGCCCAACACCTCGCGCCAACAGGCGCGCAAATGCATCCGGGTTGCCAACTTGCAATTGTCCTTTGAACACTGCGTCCGGGCCAGTCACAGCGTGCGATTTGCGTTTACCGTTTTCGCCAGTCCCGGCCTTGCGTAATACACGGGTTAAACGAAACTCTTCCATCTGTGCCTGGATAATTTTTGCAGCCCCATCTACGGCAAAATGCTTGGCAAGCCAGCCGCCATAAATCAAGGCACGCTGAGCTATTCCATCACCTTCTGCTGCCGGAATAGCATCAGCGGCATGCAAAAAAGCATCGCGTTCACGTCCATCCTTAGCGCGAACCACCGGACGCACCCGCACTTCAAAACCCAGTGTCTGCCCTTCTTTCCATACACTAGGAAACGGGCGTGCATCCAACGCATCCAGCCCCAAAGCCCGTGCGACATCCGGTGTGGCCAAGCTGGCATGTTGGCGCAAAGTTTCCAGATTCTCCAAAGTGTAGGCGAGCAATCCTTGCTTGTTGCCCATATAGCGAAATGGCCTGGGGGCTTGCTCACCAAATGCAGCACTAAGCAAGCCATGCAAGGCGTAACCATAATCACCGTCTGGCGATAACACTCCATGGCGAGTCGCCCAAGCCGCAAGTGCAACGGAGTCTGGTTGCAAGCGCATCAATTGAAAAGTCATATTTGCGCGCCTTGTGGTGTGAAACTGCCCTCCCGCACTGGCCGCCAACCACCATGCACGCCACTCGACCAGTTGCGTTCATCACACAAGTCAATCAGGCGATCTCCAGCAAGATTACCTTCACCGTCCGGCCATTGCATACGCAAGGATTGTACGCTGCCGATTTCAGGAAGGTGGGCGATTCTTAAGGCATGCAGCACATTGTCAGCTTCTTGCCATCCGGCAAAAATCCGTTGGCTAGGCAAGCAGGTTTTGCGACCGATAAACAGAGGGCGCGCTGGGTGATCAAGGGCGAGGGCAAGATCGTCCAGCGTGGGAGCTTCTTCCGAATGATCCAGGCGCAAAGCGACCAGTACGTTAAGGCTGGCGTGATAGTCGCGATAGCGCAAATGAGGCCCTTCATAAGTGCCTGCACCTCCACGCCTCTCTTCAGGAACACCCCAGGTAGTCCAACCTTTATCGTCTTTTCCTAGTTGTGCGGTTTGAAAATCAGTGAGACGCTGTATTGGCGTATTCAACCGCGCCCCAACTATCAAGCGGTTCTGCAAACGATCATGCAATTCGCAGTCTTCCCGCCGCCAGCCGAGCGCGTTGGCAAACAATCCGGTAATCATGGAAAGTGCGGGAAAGTCGCGAATCACACCGAAGTTATCGATGGTCTCGCCGCCAAAAGCGATGAGCGGCGCTTCCAGCCGCAGCAGAAGATGGCGCGGCATTTCAACATGCTCCCTGCCGCACAATCGCACTTGCCCACTCGCCCAGCTTGGTCAGGTTGGCGCGTTCCGCACCAGCGATTTCAACAGCATCCAGTGCCAGAAAGCGCCGCGCAAGTGGTGAGCCATAAGCCTCATCCATCGCGGTAATTTCTTGGGTGATGCGCATCACGGCGCGCTGCCGGATAGTGCCCGCGTTGGCTTTGTCTTCCAGTGGTAACGCATCGTGAAACGCTCCCGCCAAGCTGCGCGGCTGCCAATCACCCGCTTCCACCAGCATGAATTTTGCCCAGTCGAAGGGCGCGGTCGAGCCGCGCTTTGCGCCGGGACTGACCGTAGCAATCAAATGCAGCAGATGCTGCACTACACGCCCCGCCAGTTCACGACGTTCTGCCGGGGTGCCGTTTGCGAAACAGTCTGTAGCATCAATGCCTTCTAGATTTTCAACCAACTGCGGCACATCCACCACCACATAGCCGTAGTAAAGACCAGATGCAAGCTCGGTATCGAAAATACCTGCCGATCCCAACTCACCTGCTTCCTGCATCAGATCATCGACCACCGTGAAGTAATCGTTTTCAACTTGAGCTTGATGCACGGTAAAAGCATGAGCGACCGAAACAGAGGCTTCGCGACTGGCGAGAATGTCCGATGTCACCATGCGACCAAACAGGGCGGATTCCAAGCCACTGCCGTGTTTAATTGCCTCAATATTTTTCTTTTCGTCTTTCAGTGCGCTGATGATGTCGGCCCTGAGCGATTTTTCATCTGGGCTGGTTTGAGCCAGTTCAGTACAGCGGCGAACCAGATAGTCAATTTCCGGTTTACCCATTAACACGGCCTGCCCCGTTTTGAGGGCATCTTCCCCTTTCTTGTCCTTGCCGCCCTTGTCGAGCAGTCCGGCATCGCGCAGTGCCTCAGCGGCGGCTTGCGCCAGTGCAGCGGAAATACCATTTTCCTGAATGCGCTTGCTAATAAGTTCCAGTGTGGCGCGAGAGCGAATTGCCATGGGGACATCCAGTTTTGACAAGGCAAACTGGTCGTCCGTCACGCGCCAATGTCGTTTCAGGCATTGCGAAGAAATACGGGTACGCACAGCATTGCCCAACGGCAGACGTTTCGCTAAACCCGCATCATCGCGGTTCAATAGTGCCGCTGGGTAAGTGTGCAGGGTGTGAATTTGAATAAAGCGCGGCAATGGCATGGTCGGTCTCCAAATATTAAATTAATGTTTCGGTTTTTTGGCTTCAGCAGAGAAAAAGCGACCTGCGATCTTGAGACGAATGTCTTCGGCTCTTTCTTCATCGCGTTCTTGGTTAAGAATCAACCCTCCCAACTCGTGCCAGTTGGGCGCAACGCCCTTGCTGGCGATCAGTCGCAACAGGCGCGGCAGCAATTGACGGAAAGCATCCCCACGAGCGGTGAGCAGCTTGGTGACGCGGGATTCGGATACACCTGCTTGACTCAGCTGCTGCCCCAAACTCTGGCTGGCATCGTTTCCAGCCAGTGCCATGCCATGTGCAATCAGTGCCCAGCGTTGCCACGTTTCTACTTTCCATGTATCCGGCTCAAGATCGGCATAAATCAATGCCCGCGACAGTGCAGCGATTTGATGCGGGCGCAAATTGTCGTCAGGATTCAGTCGTGCCAGTGCGGCACGTTCGCCGTTATCCAGCCCATGTGCATCGCCTGCAAAGCGTGAGGCCTGGACAATGATGCGCGCCAAACGTGAGATCGGTTGCTCCATTCGCTCAGAGATAGGCGGCGCAGCGATGGTTGTTTCTTCGGGTAGTTCCCGTGGAACGGCATCAGACAGGCTCATGTGCAATCTCCTTATTAGCGGTTAATTGGCGATAGTAATGCGCGAGTGTGGGCAGTGTTTTGTCACTACGCAAACCACCATGAAACCTGGACAGAGCAGCTGACCTGGCACGGTATCGCTGTTCGCCACTTTGCGGCCCGGCAATAAACGCGTTTTTGAGTACGGCTTCTGCACGATCTGCCATAGACAGAAGCCATTGCAAACGTGCGTCATCAGGAACATCGGACTCAATTTCAGCATTGAGTTCATCAAAGAAGCGGGCATCTTCAGCTTGCTCAAAGGATTTAATGAAATCACTGGCTTTATTTTTGGCACTGTCTGAAAACTTGTCTTTCACAGCACCTTGATCGAATAGCGTGGCTACAGCAGTCCACAGCACGCTACGCATTTTCCCAATGGCATCGACGCGCTCACCAGCAACTGTTGCCGAGAGATCAGACTGTTTCTGCATAAGTAGCATGCGAGCCTTTGGGGAAACAGGGATGCGACGTTCGTGGTAGCCCTCGGTTTTGCCTTGGCCGCGCGTCACCCCTTGAGCCAGTACCACTATGCCTTCCGTACCATCAGCAGCTTCAGGCACTTGTGCGATGGTACGGCGGAATTTGCTACCAAAGAGCAGTTCAGCAGCCAGTTTGTAGTTGAACCCTTCCGGGTTAATGGTCAGTGCTTTACCGAATTGGTTCTCATTATCTATGCTGGGGTCGATGGGCATCCAAGGGTCACCAGTTATACCTTTTCGGGCCTTAGCTTCGACACGAGCAGCTTTACTACCAGTGGCAATTGCACCAATTGACTGTCCATCATCAAGCATTACCAAACGAATGCGCCGGCAGATTTCAATATAAAAAGGATCGAGGGATGAAAAAGCCAGGCTGTTCTCGCCGCTCCACCCTGTTAACCACAGGAGTCCGATGCCGTTTTCATCACGAAGACCTATGTGTTCAACAATTTCGTCCCGGTGATTCAGAAGTACAGCTACATCCCTTTGCCAACGTCGTCCCCAGTGACCTTTGGGAACCACGCCGAGAGCTGGACGACTGGCAAAACCGCCATTCATACGGGAAATACCATAGTTTCCTGCTCCCAAAAAACCTTCTTGCGTTTGCAGGCTGATTAACGCCATCACCCAGTCATCCAATTGCGCTTGCCGCATACGTGCGGCTTTCAGGTCGTGGTTTTTAGAAGTCACCAGCATGTCTAATTCGTCAGGAGTGGCGATGGTTGTTTTGTCTTTTACCGACTTCCAATCATTCACCTTTCCGCCCGGTACAGGGGCTTGCATGAAAGCCGGTTTGTCGTGGGGCGCAATTAGGCACCAGGCCGCGCCGTCCGGGTATTCCGGCGTTAGTGCCAGTAGCGCGTCTTTCCAGGCTTGTTCCGTTTCAAAAGGCTGCCGTTGCCCTGCGTGGTGCAAGGCCATGGCGGTGAGTTGTACTAGAAAAGCGTGCCACGGGTGGCGTTGATGCGGGCGTAGCGCGGGGAAGTCGCGCACCTCATCACACGCCAGTGCCACAAACAAGCCGGGTAAGCTGTATTTAACGGGTTGGCCGACGCCCACCAACCGGGCGCGTATCAGCGGTTCATCGAGCAGGGAGTATTGAAGCGTCACAGCAGTCCTCCAGCATCAGAAAGATGATTGTCCTTGAGGCGTTCCAGCCCAAGACGAGTATAGCGAAATTGCACATTGCCCAAGCGAAAAGTAAGGCTTGTTTCGGTGTGGGTAATGTCGCTGGGCTCGGTGTCAGGCGACAAATCCTTGGGTAGTAGGTGGTAACGAATCGGCAGTTCCTTGATAGGATCACCGAATGGGCCAGGCGGATCAAGGTCAAAGTGCAGAATCCGGTCTTGTGCACCAAGGCGGGTGGCAATTTGCACATCGTTGGGGAATTCCTTCTCACCAAATGTTTGCTCAACGTCCAATGCGTGCATATAACCAATCGTTTTTTGTGCGCCGGTATCTCCTTCGATTCTCTGCCCCAAAGTTTGCCAGGCCTCTCCGTTTTCCTCTTGAATAGCGTGCAGCTTATCTGGATGAGTGGCAGTTTCAACGAGATAGCGATTGTCAGCAGGAATCGACACAACAGGTCGCTCGACAAGCAATGCCCGTGTAGCTTCCAGCACGCGCAAATCGGCATAGACCCCGCCGCCATTGTGAAACATTCCCAAGCCATGCCGAGATTTGGCAATTAACGGATTGAGATCTTGCCCTGCTGGCGTTAATACCCAAGCTTGCGCTGCTTGGAACGCCTCGGGGCGTTCCGATGCCGGACGGATATGGCGATGCAGCCGTCCGACGCGCTGCAACAACACGTCCATCGGACATAGGTCTGTAATTAGCACGTCAGCGTCTATATCCAGGCTTTGTTCCAGCGTTTGCGTGCCCACCACAATAAGTGCGCCAAGTGGGCGTTGTTTGCCGAGTTGCGATTCAACGGCTTTGTCCATGACGGGCCGATCTTGCCGACTAAAGCGGCTGTGGTGCAGGGTGACTACGCCGTTGACAGTGAATAGCCAAGCCTTATCGGGAATACTTTCCTCGATGGCAGTCAGGGTAGCGATAGCATCTGCTACGGTATTGCGAATCACCAGAACTTTTGCACCCAGCTTGGCGGCAGCTATCGCCATGTTTGAGATCTTATCGGGTACGTCGATAATGTCATACGCTGTCCACGTCACCTGTTTGGTGTTGCCAGTCGCATCAACGGCTCGCGTTTGTTTCTGGTCGGAAATAGCTGGGTAAGGAACGGCACACGCGGCTTCAAAGGTCATGGGCTTGGCTTGCTCCCGTTGCCCTTTTGGAGCGAGTGCCAGATAGCGATTTCGCGCACTGGAACCGAGCGTTGCAGAAAGTAGCAATGCCTGTCCGCCACTGTTTAGATGTGCCTTGAGCAGGTGTTCCAACAACACGGTCATGTAGGGATCGGAAGCATGAACTTCATCCACCACCAACAGGCTTCGCGCCAACATGGCATGACGCAAGTGAGCATGGCGCACTTGCAGCGCGCCTAACAAGGCTTGGTCAATAGTGCCAACGGCAATCGGCGCGGCAAGAAAGCGCTTGGCAGATTCCGCAGCCCAACGTTGCTGAGCTTTAGCATCATCCGGGTTGTCTGACCATTGCACTTCAAAGTTTGGTAATTGCCTGGCATCCCCGCCGTCAGCATTGACATAGCCAGGCAATGCCCGTACGGTCAGTGGCGGATTTTCTGGCCATAGATTTTTGACGGCTGCTCGAACACGGTTATAAACCTGCGAGGCGGCGACGCGGGTCGGCAAGGCAAAATACAGGCTGTCCACCGCCCCGGCACGAAACAAATGCACGAATCGCCATAGTGCCGCCTCGGTCTTGCCACTGCCAGTTTCCGATTCAAGAATCACCAACGGCCCAAGCTGGCCATCGCTCATGGCCGCTTGAATAGGACGCGGTTCCGCAATGTCAAAAGTATTTGCAAAATTGGGTGAGCGATCATTCAGCTTGCTGCGCCAATCATCGGCATCCAGGCCAATCACTGAGATAGCCTTTCGCGCTTTTTCTTTGGCGGTGACGGCTCTATCCTCGCCTTTTTCAGAGAACGGGAAAAAATCCGTATCCGATCCCAGCCAGTCAGCCAATTGCACCAGACCTGCGAACAGATGCCCAAAGGCTGGTGCATCGGGCAGTGGCTTGCCTCCTGCCTCAAAGGCTTGCGGATAAAGTGCTAAAACGCGCTCGCCAATATCTTTCAGCACGGCGGCAGGGTTATAGATGTCTGCCACGGGCTTCCAGATGCTCTTATTCCAATCACCGGGATGATCCTTGAGCGGGCGTCCATGGTGGCTGATGCTGGCAATCAGCAGCGACTCACTTGCATCACCCCACGTACAAATCTGCTCAATTAATAGTTCAATCGGTTGTCGAGCTAGAGTCTCATAAAACAGCTTGATTGCTTCAATACCATGCCCCGCATGGAGAGGCCATCCTTTGGGAATATCCTGCGAATTTTTCCAGCGTTTGGCTTGAAACCCGCTATTGGCTTTGCCAAGGTCGTGCAAGAAAACCAGCACTGAGAAGCGCGCAATATCGCGTTCATCCAACTCCCTGCCCGCCGCTTTTTCCATCGCTCGACGAATTGAATGACAAGCGCTTAGACATTCAAAGCAAGCCGCCACATCAATCATGTGATCAACCAACGGATGCCAGCCAATGACAGTGCCGAGATCATCGCGTTCGAGCTTCCCAAATGCACCCAATGGGGTCGTCACCCTTTAACTCCTCGTGAACAGTATTGCAAAATGACTGCCATGCTAACATCCGCTCTGACTCAAAACCTGAACCTATGAAGTTATTCGTTCACTAAAAAATCATCCTCGCCTTGCCTCATCCGCATCTAAGCAACACTTCTAGCGTTTCGTACCTCTGCCGCATGGGCAGGTATGCATCAAGAATGCGCGCAGTAAGGATGTAAAACGGCGCACCATATTTGCCAGTTTCAGCGCACAAAAATGATCAAGTATCCAACTCGCTGAGATGCACATATGGTTGAGCAAGCGACAAATAGCCGCCGGTCAAAGTGAGGAGCAGGTTGACAGCCTGCTGGATCAACCAAGCGATCCTTACAAATAGCAAACCAGGAGCGTCGGTGGTTGAGTGAAATTGTCGTGATTGAAAGAGTCAGGCACGCTCATTCGACTGTATATTGAGGGGTCGAATCAGACCGCCATACAAACTGTTGACGGTTAAATTTGTGGAGGAATTACGATAATCCCCCTTGCGGGGAGGGGTGCCTGCGCGGTCACCCCTTAGAATAATACGCAGAAATATGGCCTCAACTAATTTTCGTACCAGGTTCCTACAACGTATAGCAACCGTCATGACATTTTTAATTATTTTTTGAAATGTGATGAGCTCGGAAATCCTTGAGAGTAACAAACTCAAACTTTCGCCATTGCAGCGGAAAGATGACATCCGCCCTTGCCAGGACAATTCTCGACTCAATATCATCCCTACTTCTCTCATCGCTGCCGAACCAGACTTCGGTCGCAGCTTTAAGCAATCGTGTACCGTGATTTTGACTTTGGTCAAACAGGACTACAAGTCGAAAAAGCTTAACTTTTTGCCCTGCATCAAGCCAGCTCCCACATTTTTGCGCAATACGAACAACTTTTTTTATCTCATCCAGAGGTTTTGCCGCTTGCTCCACTTCGAGCCAGTCAGCGAGCAAAATCGGATTACCTGTGTTTGTCTTGCATTTATAAATTACCAATCCGTCAGGGAGTTTGCCAAAAGTCTTCGCCAAATGCTCGCGCGTGGCAGGTGCTAAATTGTGGGCAATTGCATACTCGCCAAAAACCTCTTTTCCGAGAACTTGCTCTTCGATCAAGTATCGAGAAGCCAGTGTGCGATGAAAAAATGTAGCGCCCGCAACCCCCACAATATCGCGCCCGTGGCGGCATGGCAGACCCAGTGATTCCAATCGACGCGCGCCCTTGGAAGAGAGCACAAACGAGCTGCTGGCCAGGCTGTTTTTACGCCTGAGCACTTCTTCTTTCAGTTCAAGCCGTTTCAACGTCCTAGCGGCCATTTGCCCTGCATAAGCATATTTGGGCCAGACTGCACGCCCCAGCTCTTGCAAGCGCAAATGTCCAAACAATCGAATGGCTTTGAGTACTTTTAGCTCATTCCCAGACGCAACTTCTCGCCCGGATCGCTTCTGTACAAGATCGGACGGTAATGGCTTCGGCGGCATTTCTGGCTCCCTTAGCATCGAGCCAAAGTCAAATAGATCTATCTTCATCGGTTTTCTTTTAAAGTTGAAAACCAATATAGCTACCAACCCTCGCTTTGAGCTGCAAAGCATGTGTATCGAACGAGTAGATGGTTGGTAAAGACGCTAAGCAGGTCAAAAATGGATAGGCTTACGCCTGGTGACGGGTCAGATGCCTTGCTGTGCCAGCACCCACTAGGGTGGGGCAGCTTCCTGGCTGGCCTGTACGTCCATCCCCCCTTTTTCTGTTCGCGCCATCCCGACTGTGCGGCGGCTAGCCTTGCATCCACTGAAAGTGGACTTGCGCCGTCGGGCACCTCGCTTTGAGGCCGACAGTTTTCACTGTCTCTGTCTGTACGACAGCCATCAAACCAAGGTGCCCGACGGCGCCTTTCGGCTTGCGGGATGGCGGGGCTGCGCCCCCACTCGGAACCTGCATCTGGGGATGCTTATTTCGCCTTGGGGCGAAATTTCCTCGCGGCACCCCCCACACTTCGCTGGATTCGCTGGGGCGAATCGCGGCTCCGGTTGCTTTGGCCTAAATGGCCTTGCCCCACCAGCTTCGCTGGCGGCTCCCCTTTGTTGGGCACCTTCGTTCCTGCACTTTTGCCGTCAAAGCAAACATGGTATTGAGGTGATGACAAAGCGCGGGGCGATGATGCGGACATCATGCCCCAGACTGCTCAATTGACGCACTCAGTGATGGGCCGCTACAGGCTTCCATGCCGATAAGGCTCAGGACCGGCACTGGGCAAAGAATTCGAGTAATTTGGTGCAGCTCTGAGTCTTCTTCACAGCCGCCTGTTAGCGCAAAGTAGTAATATTCATGATGAACGTCCTGCATGGTCCAAGTTTTGGTCCAAGTCATACCAAAAAGATGGTTGATTGATGCGGATTATTGCGCGATACTGCGCAACGACTTTTGGTTTAAAAACCAGTAGTTACGTTAAGCTTATGATTTTATTTGGTGTTTAGCCCGGCTTCCGAAGCCAAGGGTCGCAGGTTCGAATCCTGCTGGGCGCACCATCCCTTGCAATCCCATCCGGCGGAGCTCACATGGCAGGACTGGACAAAAATACCCCCCAACCCACTGAAATCAAGCTGCACCAGAAATCCCGAGTGATGGAAATCGCCTTCGCCGATGGCAGCCGATTCCATTTGCCTTATGAATTCCTGCGTGTGTATTCGCCCTCCGCAGAAGTACGCGGGCACGGCCATGGCCAGGAAGTATTGCAGGTGGGCAAGCTGAATGTCGAAATTACAGGCATCGAGCCGGTCGGCAGCTACGCCGTGCAGCCTATTTTCTCGGACGGCCACGACACCGGAATTTATTCCTGGGATTACCTTTACGAACTGGGCCAAAATCAGGATGCGCTATGGGAACGCTATCTGCAAAACATGGCGAATGCGGGTGCCTCACGCGAACCCATCGCCGGCTTTGAAGAGCGTCCCAAGACCAAATAAACATGAATGACTATTTCGCCGTAGACTGGGGCGAAACCGGCACAGCCAGCGCAGCTTTCAAAGTCGTGCTGATCAATCCCTACGAACTCGGTCGCCAGTCCTTTAACCTCGCCGCTCCCGCCGCGTTGTTGAAAGCTGCCGGGTGCGAGGTCGCCTGTCTCGATCTGACATTGCAAAAACTGGAGCCCGACACCCTGCGCGACGCTGGACTGGTGGCCATCCATCTGGGCATGCACACCGCCACCCGCATCGCCATCGCCGCTCTGCCGAAAATCCGCGAACTGGCGCCCGGCGCGCACCTTGCCATGTACGGCCTGTACGCGCCAATGAACGCCGACCTGCTGCGCGGGCTGGGCGTACATACCCTGCTCGGCGGCGAATCCGAGCCGGACCTGGTGGCGCTGGCGGAACGCTTGCGCGATGGCGATATCAGCGCGCAAGCCACGCCGATGGTGCAGCTCGCGCAAGTGAAATTTCTGCCGCCGGATCGCAGCGGATTGCCCAAACTCACCCGCTACGCCCACCTCAATCTGCCCGACGGCGGCAAAAAAATCGTCGGCTTTACCGAGACCACGCGCGGCTGCAAGCACTTGTGCCGGCATTGCCCGGTGGTGCCGGTGTATCAGGGCAAGTTCCGCACGGTACAGGTGGACGTGGTACTGGCCGACATCGAACAGCAGGTGGTGGCGGGCGCGCAGCACATCTCCTTCGGCGACCCGGATTTTTTCAATGGCCCCACCCACGCGCTGCGCGTGCTGGAGGCCATGCAACTACGCTTTCCCAATCTCAGTTTCGACGCCACCATCAAGATTCAGCATCTGCTCGACCACGCCGACCTGCTGCCGCAATTGCGCGGCTACGGTTGCCTGTTCATCACCAGCGCGGTGGAGTCGGTGGACGATGCCGTGCTTGAGTATCTGGACAAAAATCACACCCGCGCCGGTTTCGAACGCGCGCTCGGCCTGTGCCGCGCGAACGGCATTTTCCTTGCGCCCACCTTCGTGCCGTTCAGCCCGTGGACCACGCTGACCGGCTACATCGACCTGCTCGGCGAACTGCTGCGCCTGAAACTGGTGCAAGCGGTGCCGCCGGTGCAACTCGCCATCCGCCTGCTGGTGCCGCAGGGTTCCTATCTGCTGCAACTGCCCGGCTTCATTGATCAGATCGGGGCTTTCGACCCGGCGTTGCTGGGCTACCCCTGGCGCCACGCCGACCCGCGCGTGGACGCACTGCAGCAGCAGGTGATGAGCACCGCAATGCAGCTGGAGAACGCGCCGCGCAGCCAGGTGTTCCGCGCCATCTGGCAGTTCGCCCATGACGCCGCCGGGCTACCCGCGCCGACGCTGGAGCACGCCGACTTCGGCGCGACCATCGCCCATCTGTCCGAACCGTGGTACTGCTGCGCCGAACCCACCGACCAGCAATTGCAATCGTTTTAAGCCATGCTGCGCGTCCTGCTGTTGCTCCCCATCGCCAGTTACCGCAATCAGGATTTCCTCGATGCCGCGCACAAGCTGGGCGTGGAAGTGGTCAGTGCCGCCGACCATTGCCCCCAGTTCGCCCCGCAGCGCGGGCTGAGTCCGATCCTGTCATTGCATTTCGACCAGCCTGAGACCGCCGCAGCGCAAGTGCTGGCATCGCTGGGACGACGCGTGGATGCGGTACTTGCGGTGGACGATGCGGGCGTCGAGCTAGCCGCCGTGCTGCGCGAAAAACTCGGCCTGCCCGGCAATGCGCCCGAGGCGGTACGCCCCACCCGCGACAAACTCGCTTTCCGCCAGCTGTTGCAGCAAAACGGCCTCAACTGCCCGGCGTTTCACCACCTCGCCGGCGCATCAGAAGCACGTGCCCTTGCCGCGCAATTGCATTATCCGGTGGTAGTCAAAGCACGCCGATTATCTGCCAGCCGCGGCGTGATTCGCGCCGATGATGCGCAGGATTTATTGCAGCAAGTGCGTCGGGTCAGCCGCATCCAGTCGGGCGCCGACCGTGACGCCGGCGCATTGGGCCTGATCGTCGAAAGCTTCATCCCCGGCAGCGAACACGCCCTCGAAGGCTTGCTGGAAAACGGCCAGCTGCGCGTGCTGGCGCTGTTCGACAAGCCCGACCCGCTGGACGGCCCGTATTTCGAAGAAAGCATTTACGTCACGCCGTCGCGTCTGTCCAGTGAGCTACAGACCGCCATCGCCGACAGCGTGCAGCGCGTCTGCGCCGCCGCCGGGCTCAGCCACGGCGCCATTCACGCCGAAATGCGCGTGAACGACACCGGCGTGTGGTTGCTCGAAATCGCCGCGCGCTCCATCGGCGGCCTGTGCGGGCGCATGTTGCGCTGGCGCCTGGGCATGACACTGGAAGAACTCATCCTGCGCCATGCGCTGGGACTGCCGATTACCCAGCCGGAGCATAGCGACGCCAGTGGCGTGATGATGATTCCGGTACCCAGGCGCGGCATTTATCAAAGCGTGATGGGTCTGGAGGCCGCGCGCGAGGTGCCGCACATCGAAGACATCCGCATCACCACTGTCCCCGGCCAGCGTATCGCACCCGCCCCGGAGGGTGCCAGTTACCTTGGCTTTATCTTCAGCCGCGCCGCCACACCCGCAGCAGCCGAAGCCGCGCTGCGTAGCGCCCATGCCAAGCTGGTTTTTGATATCCAGCCCGACCTGGCGCTGGCTAAAAGCACCGCTCGATGAGCCTGTGGCAAGGCGTAGCCAAAAGCATCCAGGCCGCCACCAGCGCAGCATTCCCTATCCAGCGCACCACCCCGGTCAGCGGCGGCTGCATTAACGCCGCCTGGTGCATCGAGAGCGGCACAACGCGTTATTTCGTTAAAACCAACAGCGCGGCCAAACTATCCATGTTCGAGGCGGAAGCAGCCGGTCTCGCGGCACTCGCCGCCAGCCACACCCTGCGCGTGCCGCATCCCGTCACCAGCGGTGTGGCGGGTAACGAAGCGTTCCTGGTGCTGGAATGGGTGGACCTGGACGGCCACGGCAGCGCCGCACAACTCGGACAACAACTCGCCGCGCTGCACCGGACGACCGCGCCGCGCTTCGGCTTTACCGCTGACAACACCATCGGTGCCACCCCTCAGCGCAATCCCTGGACGGACAACTGGATAGACTTCTGGCGCCACCAGCGCCTGGGATTTCAACTCGAACTGGCCGCGCGCAACGGTTTCGTCGGCAGCCTGCAAAACCAAGGCGAACGCCTGATGGGAAAACTCGACGGCCTGTTCGACGGCTACCAGCCGCAACCCTCGCTGCTGCACGGCGACCTGTGGAGCGGCAACTACGGCTATACCCAGGCGGGCGAACCCGTCATCTTCGACCCCGCTGTCTACTATGGCGACCGCGAAGCCGACCTCGCCATGACCGAACTGTTCGGCGGCTTCCCGGCAGATTTCTACTCGGCTTATCGAGAGGCGTGGCCGCTGGACGCAGGTTATGCGGTACGCAAAAATCTCTACAACCTATACCACATTCTCAATCACGCCAATCTGTTCGGTAGCAGCTATGCGCGGCAGGCGGAGGGGATGATGGTGAAGTTACTGGCGGAACTAGGATGAATATTGGTGGGCAATCATCGTGCTGATGGCCTCCCCCTTTTGTTTGCGTCGCTTCGTCCGAGCCGGTCAGGCGAGAAGTGTAGGGGATTACTATTTGTAGCATCACAGCACTCGCGTAATGTAGGGTGCCAATAAGCAAAGCGTATTGCAACGGAGTCTTCATTCGGCGCAATAACGATTGCGCCCTAGGCTAAACGCTACGCACCGGACCGGGATATTGCGCGACGAGCGGATCAGCAGTCAGCAAAGTGATGCCTTCGACCTTAGCCTGCGCAACCAGCATGCGGTCGAATGGGTCTTTGTGGATCGGCGGAAGGTCGCCAATCATCACCGCATGTTCGCTGGTGATTGACAGTTCGCCATATCCATTGTCGAGCAGTCCGCGGCGCAACAGACGTGGATCCACACGGAAGTCGTCGCGCCCGAGCCCGCGCTTGATCGACACCTCCCACAGGCTGGCCGAGCTGAACAGCAGTTCATTCTGCGGCTCATCCAGCAAAGTACGCGCCGCTGCCGACAGACGCTCCGGTTGCCCCGCAGCCCATAGCAGCAAGTGGGTATCCAGTAACAACTTCATGCATCGCCGCCAAACAATTGCTCGATTTCCGCACTGCCCATCCGGTCAAAATCGTCCGGCACCACAATTTCACCCGCCATGAAACCGATACGTTGCACCTGTCCGGCCGTCGGGGCATCCAGTGCGGTTACCTTGACCAGCGGCTTGCCCGCTTTGGCAATGATGAACGACTCGCCCTTGACGGCCTCTTCAACCAGGCGCGACAAGTGAGTTTTAGCTTCATGAATATTAACAGTGTGCATGGCATGTCTCTTATAAACTAAGTTCTGTTAGTCTAGTTTACATTTTCACGCATAGCAATGGATTCGCACATCCGGACAGCACCGATCTACGCTAGGCCTAACTCGGAAAATTAACCCGCGTAAGAAGTAAGCCGGGCGCCAGTAAGCGCAGCGCATTGCACCGGATGTTTTGCGAGTTGGGCGACAAGTCACCCATCCCTGCGAACCCCATTTCATTCGGCGCAATAACGATTGCGCCCTACCGGGCTGATGAGTCTGGCGGGATCTTTGATAAACCCGAAACGTCGCGTTTGAGTGTCATTGACTTGTCAGCTATTTGTCAGAAATTTTTACAGTCTCGCCTGGGAATGTTTCAGACTAGTTGCTGCTATTCACTATTCCAATACTTAACATGATGTAGTTAAACATAATTTTATTATTACCCATCCTATTGGAATGGATAATGCTTAATGATTGGTAAGGAGTAGTACGATTGTGATTAATGGAAGTATTGAACAAGGATGACGAAACATGAACGCACATTTAATGAAATCAGTAGCTCTGGTGAGCGCGGCCTTCGCGGCGCTGAGCGTCGGGGCGACGGGCGCCCATGCCGGCGTCCTCAAATCCGATGTCTATGGCCATGACGCCAACGGTCCTCTCTACACGAATCAGCCGTTTGGCTTCACATCAAACACCGATCCCGTCAGCCACACAATTGCGATGCCTTCCGGCGGTGCGGTTGCCCGCAGCAGTCACTTTGGCGCGGCATCCGCCGCCCAACAAACCCTGCGCGCCGCCGCTGATCTTAGGGTGAACTCCCTCCCAGAGGGGCCTAATGCATCGGCAAAGACCGAAACGCATTTCCGTAAAGAGGTGGTTGTCAGCTCTGGCACTTCAGGGTTAGCGAACGGGACTCCGGTCCGGCTCAATCTCGCGCTGCGTCTTGATGGCGCTGCCAGAACCGGCTTTATTAACCACGCCCCTCCCGGCACACTCCTCTACATCCCGCTTGACTACAGGCTGTTAACCACTGCCGATATCAGTTTTCGCTACGGCGTCACAGACTTGAATCAGGGGTCGCCTGGTGGAGGTGGAATCGAGGGGGGCCCCGGCGGCAGCTCCTCTCTCGCATTGGCTAGTTTAAGCAGCTTCGGCAACCTTTGGTACGATTATCAGGGCAAGAGTACTGCTCCCAACACCTTGTTCTCATCCCGCCGCTATTCTTGGGACGCTTATTCCATTGTGAATGGCGACCTTCCCGGCGCGTTCGTGAATGATTACGATGAAGTGGCAGGCGGCTTGCCAGGATCCACGGGTTACACCTTGGATACAGGATTGCTTGCCCTGCAGATTGACACCCTTGTTGGAAACACCCTGGCCATTGAAGGCTATATGGATATTTTCCTGCAGGCGTATGCTTGGGATAACACTGACCTTATCTCTATCACGGCCAGCAGCCTGGGAGATTTTGGGTCAACCTTTGATGCGGAATTGACTTCCAGCGTTGCGGGAATCGTGCTGGAAGGAGAACTGCCAGGGGTTTACTTGGCCGGCACCCAGCCGCCGGTTAGCGGCGTTCCCGAACCCATGACCATTAGCCTGCTGGGCGCCGGTCTGGCGGTCATTGGTTTAATGCGGCGGCGCTCCCTCTCCCGTGTCGCCCCTGACGTGCTACAGAGATAAGGGGGCGTTCGTTATCCTTTTAAAGCAAAGAAGGGGCCGGGTTCACTTTAAACCTACTCACCGGATTCCGCACATTGGGCCTTCCGCATGGCTTGGCTTAGCGTCGCTGTCCGGTCATTTGCTCCATTGTATCCAACCGAGTAATTGGAAATCACGGGTTCTGCGCCACCAGCCCAGAACCCGTTTCAAAACCAGGCTGACGAGCCAAACAAGAACAACTCATCAAAACCAAACCCGCACCACCGTCTGCGCCTCGCCTTCGCCGCGCGCGCGGATCTCCCCGATCCGGAAAACCGTCTCCCCCGCCGCAACCAGATTCTGCATCGCCGCCTCGGCATGTTCAGCGGCCACCACCACCACCATGCCGATACCGCAGTTGAAAGTACGGTGCATCTCGCTGTCCGCCACGCCACCGTGTTTCTGCATCCAGTGGAATAGCGGCGGCATGTCCCACGACTGGACGTCGATATCCGCCATCAGGTGTTCGGGCAGGATGCGCGGCACGTTGCCGGTGAGGCCGCCGCCGGTGATATGCGCCATGCCTTTCACCGGCATGGCCTGCATCAGGGCCAGCAGCGGCTTGACGTAGATGCGGGTGGGGGTCATCAGCACATCGCCCAGGGGGCGGCCATGGAAATCGGCGTCCACGTCGGCGCCGCTGATTTCGAGGATTTTGCGGATCAGCGAGTAGCCGTTGGAGTGTGCGCCGCTGGAGGCCAGCCCGAGCACCGCGTCGCCGGGGCAGATGGTGCTGCCGTCGATGACTGCGTCACGTTCCACCACGCCCACCGCGAAGCCCGCCAGGTCGTATTCGCCGGCGGGGTACATGCCCGGCATTTCCGCGGTCTCGCCGCCGATCAGCGCGCAACCGGCCTGCTCGCAACCCAGCGCGATACCCTTGATAACCTGTTCCGCCACGTCCACATCGAGCTTGCCGCAAGCGAAGTAGTCGAGGAAGAACAGCGGCTCGGCGCCCTGCACCAGGATGTCGTTGACGCTCATGCCGACCAGATCGATGCCGACGGTGTCGTGCCGGTTCAGCATGAAGGCGAGTTTGAGCTTGGTGCCGACGCCGTCGGTGCCGGATACCAGTACCGGATTTTTGTATTGGGCGGGCAGGCCCATCAGCGCGCCGAAGCCGCCGATGCCGCCCAGCACTTCCGGGCGCATGGTGCGTTTTGCCCAGGGTTTGATGCGGTCTACCAGGGCATCGCCGGCGTCGATATCCACGCCTGCGTCACGATAGGAAAGGGTGGGTTTGTTGGGAGAAGTCACGGCGGGCTCGCGTTTCGATTGGAAAATTCGTGCTATTTTACCGCAAATGAATGCTACCCAACCGAACCGCGATTTTGTCTGGATACTCGCCGCCGTGCTTGTCACGGGCGGGCTGCTGTATCTGCTTTCCCCCATTCTTACGCCATTTCTGCTGGCGGCGATTCTGGCCTATATCTGCCACCCGCTGGCCGATCGGCTGGAGCGGCTGAAACTGCCGCGCGGCGCGGCAGCAGGCATCGTGATCATCGTGCTGGGGCTGGTGTTTTTCCTGCTGGTATTGATCCTGTTGCCGATGATACAAACCGAGACCAGCCATTTCATTGCCAGCCTGCCGAGATATGTGGACTGGCTGCAACACAGTGCTGCGCCGTGGCTGCAGGAGCATCTGGGCATCACCGTGCCCGATGCCGAGGGACTCAAGCAGCTGCTGTCCGATCACCTGCAGGGTGCGGGTAACGCCGCTGGCAGTGCCGCAGTCTGGCTGAAAACCGGCACGCTGGGCATCGTCAGCCTGGTCGCCAACCTGGTGCTGATCCCGGTGGTGTTCTTTTATCTGCTGCGCGACTGGGATGTGATGATTGACTGGGCTGATGGGCTGGTGCCACGGCGCTGGCACGCCAAAGTGCGCCAGCTGGCCACGGAAATCGATGCGGTGTTGTCGGAGTTCTTGCGCGGCCAGCTCTCGGTCATGCTCATCATGGCAGTGTTCTACACCACCGGTTTGTGGATCGCCGGGCTGGATTACGCCCTGCCGATCGGCATTCTGGCCGGACTGCTGGTGTTCGTGCCGTACATGGGTGCGATCTCGGGCATGGCGCTGGCTACCCTGGCGGGACTGGTACAGTTTTCCAGCCTGTCGGGGATGATCCCGGTCTGGGTGGTATTCGGCATCGGCCAGCTGGTGGAAGGCTATGTGGTGGTGCCGCGCCTGGTCGGCGAACGCATCGGCCTGCATCCGGTGATGGTGATTTTTGCGCTGCTGGCGTTCGGCGAAGTGTTCGGTTTTTTCGGCGTGCTGCTGGCATTGCCCATCTCCGCCATGCTGCTGGTGACGCTGCGCCACATCCGGGCGGCTTATCAGCACAGCAGCCTGTATCAGGACTGAACGGTATAATGCGGGTTTTGCCACGACTGCTACCGCCATGACCACGCCGCTGCTCGAATCCGCCATTCCCTCCCTGCAATTGCTATCGCGCGGCAAGGTGCGCGATGTTTACGCGGTAGACGACCGGCGCCTGCTGATTGTCGCCAGCGACCGCCTGTCCGCCTTCGATGTGGTGCTGCCCACGCCGATCCCGGGCAAGGGCGCGATGCTGACGGAAATCTCGCATTTCTGGTTTGGCAAGCTGGGGCACCTCATCCCCAATCATCTGACAGGCGACGCGCCGGAATCGGTGGTGGCGGAAAACGAGCGCGACCAGGTGGTGGGCCGCGCTATGGTGGTGAAGCGCCTGCAACCGCTGCCGGTGGAAGCCATTGTGCGCGGTTATCTGGTGGGTTCAGGCTGGAAGGAATATCAGAGCCAGGGCAGCGTATGCGGCATCGCGCTGCCCGCCGGCCTGCAACAGGCGGGCAAACTGCCACAGCCGATTTTCACCCCATCCACCAAGGCGGCGCTGGGTGCACACGACGAGAACATCGATTTCGCCCGCGTCGAACAACTGCTGGGTGCCGGCATCGCCGCCCAGGTGCGCGACGCCAGCATTGCCCTGTATACCCAGGCGGCGGAGTATGCGCTTACCCGCGGCATCATCATTGCCGACACCAAGTTCGAGTTTGGTCTGGATGCAGCGGGCAAGCTGCACCTGATCGACGAAGTGCTGACCCCGGATTCTTCCCGCTTCTGGCCGGCCGATCAGTACCAGCCCGGCAGCAATCCGCCCAGCTACGACAAGCAGTTCGTGCGTGACTGGCTGGAGGCTTCCGGCTGGAACAAGCAGGCGCCTGCGCCGGAATTACCGGCTGAAGTCGCTGCAAAAACCGCAGAGAAATACCGCGAAGCGGTGGCGCGCCTGACTACTTGAACTGCTGGTTCAGGTAGGTCGCCACGATATCCACCAGCTGGCTATCCATATCGGTGAAAAAATGGTCCGCGCGCGCCACCTGCATCTGCTCCGAGCCCGGTTTGCCCTGCAAGGTTGCTTTGCGTGCCGCCGCATTGTTCAGCACGTCGGGCAGATCGTTCTGGCCGTATAGGTCCAGCACCGGCATGTTGACCTTGCGGTAATCCGCGCGGATGGGTATACCGATGGCCACCCATGCCTTGACTGCCGGGTCAGGCCGGGCAGACAGATATTCATAACTCATGCGCGACCCCATGCTGTGCGAAACAAAACCGATGTTGGCGTAGCCTTTGGCCTTGAGAAAATCCACGGCCAGTTTCAGGCGTTGCGCTGCTTCCGGAAGCGTGGCCGTGTAAGCCGCTGCCTTGGCGGCATTGTCCAGCACCGGCATCTGCACCGACAGCGTGGTGTAGCCGCGGTCCGGCAACTGGCTGCGCAATACGCCGATCAGACCCCAGTCGGGATGGATGCCCATCCCATGCACGATCACCAGCGCCGCCCTGGCATCCTTGGCCGGGGTGTAGAGCGTTAAAAACTTGTGCCCGTTAGGCTGTTCCAGATAGATCGGGTCGCCCACCACCACACCCGGAACAACCTCGTCCGCCCACTTTTTCTCGCGCGCATAATCCGCCGCATCCGCCGCAAAAGTGCTGCTGGTCAGCATTAACAACACAATCATCCACAATGTGCGCATATCGTTCCCCTCGCTGCGTTGGTTGGACTCAGGTCAGACTCAACATCATCTTGATACCCAGACTATAGAGCAATACGGCGAAAATTTTCTTAAGGGTCGCAACCGGAAGTTTATGCGCAGCCCGTGCGCCCAGCGGCGCGGTAAAAATGCTCGCCAGCGCCACCAGCACCAGTGCCGGCAGGTAGACATAGCCCAGGCTATGGGCGGGCATGGCCGTGGCGTTCCAGCCGGACAGAATATAGCCCAGCGTGCCCGCCAGCGCGATGGGGAACCCGATCGCGGCTGAGGTGCCGATGGCTTCGTGCATTTTGGCATTGCACCACAGCATGAACGGCACCGACAGCGTGCCGCCGCCGATGCCCACCCAGCTCGACACCATGCCGATCACATTGCCCACGGCAAACATCGCCGCAGTGCCGGGCAAGCCGCGATGAGCCTGCGGCTTGATGTTGAGCAGCATCTGGGTGGCGGCGTAAAACAGGAACGCGACAAAGAAATACTTGAGAAACGTGGCAGGCAGCAAGGTGGCAAGCCAGGCGCCAAGCAGTGTGCCGGTCACGATTCCCGGACTGATGCGGCGCATCGCAACCCAGTTGACCGCCCGGTGCGCATGATGCGCGCGCACGCTGGAGAGCGAAGTGAAGGCGATGATCGCCAGCGAGGTGGCCAGCGCGAACAGCAGCACGCGGTCGGCGGGGAATCCCTCGGCGCTGAAAATAAACACCAGCACCGGCACCATCAGCAGGCCGCCGCCCACGCCCAGCAAACCCGCCACAAAACCCGACACCAGACCCAGCGCAAGGTAATGCGGAAGGTAATGAGTCACACCAGCTCCTAGATTTGCGCCTTCAGGCGCATGGCTTCTTCGTTGAAGGCGCCATCAATCTTGTGCACGATATCTTCCACCATGCGGAATCCTTCCACCGGGGCGTCGTCTTTCATGTAGAACAGCCGGATCGGCCCCAGTGTCTTGATGGCCTGGGCGCGCTCGATGGCGTCCGCTGGGGTGGCGAGGCCGCTATTCTGGTACATGTCGGCGATGACTTTGCCTGCCACCGGATTTTTGTGCGAACCGCTGCGCGCCGCCTCCAGGGTAGCTTCTGCATCGCCATCCATGATGTCGTATTTGGAGTGGCTGCCAACATAGGTCAAAAGTTCGATAAACGTCATGTGAAACTCCTTAGTGTTGCATGATAAGTCCGTCGCGCAGGCTTGCCCCGCAAGTCTTTTCGACGCGTTCGATGTAGTACATCAAATCCAGCGGCATGGTCACGCCGTCCAGCAATTGTAGCGGAAACAGGTCGCACGCCAGCAGCAGGTCGCAAGCGCTGAACGCGCCCCCGGCATAAAAGCGCTGGCGCCCCAAATGACGCGCCAGCTCAGCCAGCCGGGACTGCGCGGAAAACTGGCTGAAACCATCGTAGCGGTCATTGGACAAGACTTCCACGCTCATGCCAAAACGGTGCTCGATTTGCGCTTTATAGGCCGTCTGGATCGCCGGGTCAGCGCCAATATCGGCAAACACCGGTGCCACCGGTGCATACAGCCTGGCCAGCAGATGCTCGACCGATTGCCGCCAATCCAGCAGCGCCTGCCAGGTGGCCGCTTCAACCAGGCCGTCAAAAATCGGTCTGCCCCCAATCCAGCCATCCAGCTGGCGCAATATTGCCAGCGAATCCGTATGCAGGCTGCCGTCCGCCAGACACAGCACCAGATCGGCGTGGGCGATACCCAGCTCAAAAAAAGTTGCGTCATCGTCGTGGCTGAGCGCCACAAGTTCATGGTCGATACCTTTGTAGGCCAGCGCCAGCCGCACCCGCTGCGCGGGCATGGAAGACCAGTAATGGAACAGTCGCGGCCTTGTCATGATTCAAGCATCTCCGCCACTACAACTGGCTGACGATGAATTCGTATTCGCGAGGATCCACCGGCGTAATCGACAGCCGGTTGCCTTTTTGCAGGATGCGCATGCCGGCAAGTGCGGGGGCTGCACGGATTTCCCTGAGCGGCATCAGCCGGGTTTTTTTCACCAGCCTGACATCCACATTGAACCAGCGCGGCGTTTCGCGCGTCGCCTTGGGGTCAAAATATTTGTTGGCCTGGTCGAACTGCGTTTCATCCGGATAAGCCAGACGACTGACTTCGGCCAGACCGGCGATGCCCGGCTCCGCACAGCTGGAATGGTAGAACAGCACCTTGTCCCCCACCCGCATCTGGTCGCGCATGAAACTGCGCGCCTGGTAATTGCGCACACCGTACCAGGCCACCGTCTGCGCGGGCAGCGCGGCGAGGTCGTCAATACTCACATCGGAAGGCTCGGATTTCATTAACCAGTAACGCATGGCTTCCTCGGCATATAATCGGTTCTTCGGAGTTTTCCGATTTTACTGGAAATACACATGAGCCTGCTCGAAGAAAAACTCATCCGCTGGTATCAGGAACCCGCCGTACAGGCCCATAACTGGGAACCGCGCCTGTTCTGGAAAGAAATCGACACGCGCCATCCGTTCGGCACGCTGAAAGTGGAGCCACGCGAACTCGAGGTGCTGTTTGCCACGCTGATCGGCGCACCCTCGGAGTGCATGGCTGAGCTCAATGCCGAATCGCAGGTGCGCGGCGATTACATGCTGCGCGGCGATTTTCTGGCTGCCAATGCGCGTCGCCACGAGTTGCCGCTGTTAACTCGCGTGTATGCCTGACACGGTCTATATTGATAGTCCAACCTCGTTTCAAGGAGACTGTCATGACTAGCCTGGAGATGAAACTCAAAAACTGGTTCCAGCACCCGGCAATCCAGTACCACGACTGGGATCCGGCACTGTTCTGGAAACCGCACGACGAACATGATCCGTTTGGCGAGCTGCGCGTCGATCCGCAGGAGCTCGAAGTCTATTTCGCCGCGCTGATCGGTGCCGAGTCAGAGTGCTACGATGCGGTCAATCAAAATCATCAAGCCGCAAAATTTTCACCCTTGCCACGCGCGGTGTTTCTCACCGTAAGCGCCCACCGCAACGACGTCCCGCTGTTCAGTCCGGCCCATACCCTGCATTAGGAAAACGCATTTGAAACAACTCGACGACACCATGCTCGACACGCTTGCGCAACAGGCACAACTCTCGCCGCGCAAGCGAGCCAATTACAATCTGCACAAAGATTTAAACGATCCGATCCAGCGGCTGGCCATTGCGATGGAGCCGGATACCTGCATCCGCCCGCACCGCCATCTGCAGACCTGGGAACTTCTCACCGCGCTGCGCGGGCGTTTTGTGGTGCTGCACTTCGATGACAGCGGCACCGTGATCGCACGCGCCGTGCTGGGTGAGACGGTGCAGGCGCTGGAACATGATGCCGGCGTCTGGCACGGTGTGTTGTCGCTGGATGCAGGCGGGGTGATTTTTGAAGTGAAACATGGACCGTATCGGCCCATTACCGCGAGCGATTATTTCCCGGATGTCGATCTGGACGACGCCAGCCTGAATGCCTGGTATGCCAAGGCGCAGGTGGGCGACAACCTCATGCGCGCTTGATAAGCGTGCCCACCCCTTCCTTGGTCAGGATTTCCAGCAGCAGTGCATGCTCGACCCGGCCATCGATGATATGCGCGGATTTCACGCCGCTGTTGATCGCGTCCACTGCATAACCCACCTTGGGAATCATGCCGCCGGAAATCGTGCCATCCTCGATCAATGCGTCGATCTGTCGGGGTGTAAGGCCGGTAAGGAGCTTGCCTGCCTGGTCCAGCACGCCGGCGGTATTGGTCAGGAACACCACCTTCTCTGCCTTGAGCACCCCAGCCAGCTTGCCGGCGGCCACGTCGGCGTTGATGTTGTAGGCGCTGCCCTGCGAATCGGTACCCAGCGGGGCGACCACCGGGATGAAATCACCCGAGTCGAGGAGCTGAATAATCTCCGGGTCAATGCTGGTGATTTCTCCCACCTGGCCGATGTCCAGCATTTTGCCTTGCTCTTCCTTGCTCTCCACCAGCATTTTCTTGGCATGGATGAAGTTGCCGTCCTTGCCGGTGAGTCCGACCGCCTTGCCGCCGTGCTTGTTGATCAGGGTAACAATGTCCTGGTTGACCAGACCGCCCAGCACCATTTCCACCACGTCCAGGGTTTCCTCGTCGGTGACGCGCATCCCCTGGATAAATTCGCTCTGCTTGCCAATGCGTTTCAGCAATTCGCCGATCTGCGGTCCGGCGCCATGCACCACCACCGGGTTCATGCCCACCAGCTTGAGCAAGACCACGTCCTTGGCGAAACTTTCCATGAGCTTGGGGTCGGTCATCGCATTGCCGCCGTATTTGATGACGATGGTCTTGTCGAAGAAGCGCTGGATGTATGGCAGCGCTTCGGAAAGGATATTGGCCTTATCGCCCGGGGTAAATTTGCTGGTCGGCATGGTGGCTTGATTCTGAATGGATAGGCTGAATTCTAACTGCACAGGGGGAAACAAAAAAGCGGCACATCATTCTTGCCGCCGCCACTTCCGGCCGGGGCTCTGCAATTTGGAGCGCTTGTTGCGGCGAACCTTTTCCTGCAAATTCCAACTAACTGCATATATCGGCCCTTCAATGCAGAATGGCGATTGGAGTATGCGGTGTGGTAAAAATTCAGCGCCGGGAAAAATTTTCTTGTAAGGTATTTCAAGTTCATGCGACTTACAGGCAGGTGAACCGGGAACGGGATTGGATCCCGCTCGGCACACTCATTGCGTTGCTGGTGGGCATTCGCACCGGCTAACCAGCACTTCATTTTGAATCGCTTTTTTACTTTTGGAGATAATTATGGTCAGCAAAAAAAATATACTGAACATTGCCCTGGGTAGCGCTTTTGTTGCCGCTTTCGGCACGGCCGCGGTGGTTGATGCGGCTCAAAACCCGTTTGCCATGCAAAGCATGGACAAGGGTTATATGACCGCCGACTCGCATATGGCCAAAGATAGCAAGGCCATGGAGGGAAACTGCGGGAGCGCTCACATGAAAACCAAGGAAGGTGCGTGTTCCGGCAAGAAAAAAATGATGCAAGACAAGAAAGGCAGCCATAAAAAAATGGAAGGGGACAAAAGCGACGCCGATAAAAAATCGGCTGACATGCCGGCCGCCATGTAATTTCGACTTCGCGTCAGGATGAGTCCGCTCAATCTGCACGGTGCGGGGCTTGGGCTGCGCAGAGAATTGCTCAGTGCTCTGGAAGCCCAGGTTCCTTCCGTGATTGATTTTTTCGAAATTTCCCCGGAAAACTGGATCGATCTGGGTGGAACACTGGGCCGTCGCCTGCGCCCCTTTACCGAGCGCTACCCGTTCGTCTGCCATGGCTTGTCGCTATCCTTGGGCGGCCCGGCTGCGCTGAACGAAGTCCTGCTGCGCAAAACCAAGGCCTTCATGGATCTGCACGATATTGCCTTGTTTACCGAACACCTGTCTTACTGCAGCGATGACGGGCATTTATATGATCTGTTGCCCATCCCGTTTACCAGTGAGGCGGTGACTTACGTGGCAGCGCGCATCCGTCGCGCCCAGGACATCCTGGAACGCAAGATCGCCATTGAAAACGCCTCTTTTTATGTGATGGCAGACATCGCGGAAATGGACGAGGCCGGCTTCATCAACGCCGTTCTGGAAGAAGCCGATTGCCTGCTGCATCTTGACGTCAACAATGTCTATGTCAACAGCATCAACCACCAATTCGATGCGAGCGCCTTCATCCGCGCCATGCCCGCGCAACGCGTGGTGTATATGCATATGGCCGGGCATTATCAGGAAGCGCCCGACCTCCTGGTGGACACCCACGGCGCGGATGTCATCGAGCCGGTATGGGCCCTGCTGGATGAGGCATACCGCCATGCCGGCACGTTGCCTACGCTGCTGGAACGCGATTTCAACATTCCCCCATTGAGCCAGCTGGTCGGCGAAGTCGAGCGTATCGCCGCCTTGCAGCGCAGCCATCAACACCCCCATGAGCGACGCCAAAGCGCCTGAACTGCCGGCATTCCAGCGCTATCAGCTTGCCTTCACCGCCCACCTTCGCGATCCCCGAGCGCATCCACGCCCGCGCAAGGTTGAGGCCCGGCGCATGGCGCTGTATCGCGAACTGCTCTACAACAGCGTGGAAAGCGCGCTGCTGGCCTGCTTTCCGGTGCTGCGCCGGATACTGGGCCAGCGCAAATGGGGCAGGCTGGTGCGCAGCTTTTTGGCACAGCACCGTAGCCACACGACTTATTTCCGCCAGATACCCGACGAATTCATCCAGTTTTTGCAACATGAATGGACGCCAGCTGCCGATTACCCGCCGTTTATGCTGGAACTGGCGCATTACGAATGGATCGAGCTGGCGCTGTCAGTCTCCGCGCACGAAACGGATCTGAGCGGACTCGATAGCCGCGCCGAGCTGCTGGAAAGACGTCCCGTACTCAATCCGGTGATGGCTCTACTCAACTATGTCTATCCAGTCCATCGCCTCGGGCCGAAGTTCAAGCCCGTTGAGGCGCCTGCCCAAACCACCCACCTGCTGGTGTTGCGCGACCTGGCAGACCGGATGCGTTTTATCGTACTGAATCCGGTCAGCGCACGTCTGCTCAGCCTGCTGGAAACGGGTGAACTCAGCGGACGGGCGGCTCTCCTCAAGCTGGCCGAAGAAATACATCACCCGGACCCGGAAACCATGCTGCGCTTTGGCATGGATATGCTGCAGAATCTGCACGTCGAACAAGCTATTCTCGGTACCCGCTGAGCTCGTTTCACCCCGTCTTTCCCCGCCTGCTCAATTCTGCCGGCTTTGACAATGACAACGCGCTTTCAGGCGTCATGCAAGTTCCCGTACAATCACGACTTTAGCCACACCCCCTAATTCGCGTCTAAGCCCATGGACGATACTCCGGAAATCCACAAAGCCCACGACAGCACCGAAGACAACCTGGATCGGGTGGTCTCGTTGCTGCGCAAGCATCATCTGGTGGCAAATCTGGTGCATAAACAGGATATGCCGCGCCATGACCTGGTGGAAGGCCTGGTCCACAAACAGCACCTGGCCGAGCTGCATGCGCTGCTGGACGACATGCATCCGGCGGACGTGGCACGAGTACTGGAAGCGCTGCCGCGCGATGACCGTTTGCTGGTATGGGATCTGGTCCGCGTAGAGCATGACGGCGAGATATTGCTGGAAGTCTCCGACGCAGTACGCGAATCGCTCATCAAGAGCATGGATAGCGACGAGCTGCTCGCCGCTGCCGAAACCCTGGACACCGACGAAATCGCCGACCTGGCGCCCGACCTGCCGCAGGACGTGATCCAGGAACTGCTCGAGTCGCTCGATGCGCAAAAACGTGCGCGCCTGCAATCGGCGCTGTCCTACCCGGAAGACAGCGTGGGCGCACTGATGGACTACGACATGGTCACCATCCGCGCCGATGTGACGCTGGAAGTTGCGCTGCGCTACCTGCGCCGGCTGAAGGAATTGCCGGATCACACCGACAAGCTGTTCGTGGTGGACCGCGATGGCGCGGTACGCGGCGTGATGCCGTTGCAACGTCTGTTGCTGCAGGATCCCGACGCCAACGTGGCCGACGTGATGGCGGAAGAAGTGGTGACTTTCCGTCCCGAAGACGAAGCCACCGATGCCGCCCAGGCCTTCGAACGCTACGACCTCGTGTCGGCGCCCGTGATCGATGCGCGCAACCGGCTGGTCGGTCGGCTTACGGTGGATGCGGTGGTAGACTACATCCGCCAGGAGTCCGACAGCGAGATGCTGTCCATCGCCGGTTTGCGCGAGGAGGAGGACATCTTTTCCAGCGTATGGAAGTCGGTGCAAAACCGCTGGGCGTGGCTCGCCATCAACCTGGTCACCGCCTTCATCGCCTCGCGCGTCATCGGCCTATTCGACAGCACGATCGAAAAACTGGTGGCGCTGGCCGCGCTGATGCCCATCATTGCCGGGATCGGCGGCAACTCCGGCAACCAGACCATTACCATGATCGTGCGCGCGCTGGCTCTCGGACAAATCCACCCGGACAGCGCCAGAAAACTGTTTACCAAGGAAATCGGCGTGGCCGCACTGAACGGCCTGATCTGGGGCAGCGTGGTCGGCCTGTTTGCCTACATGCTGTACGGCAAACCGGCGCTCGGCCTGGTGATGATGGGCGCCATGACGCTCAACCTGTTGCTGGCAGCAGTGATGGGCGTCGCCATTCCAGTGCTGATGCACAAATTCGGCCGCGATCCGGCAGTCGGCTCCAGCGTATTGATTACCGCCGTCACCGACAGCGGCGGCTTTTTCATCTTTTTGGGTCTGGCGACCCTGTTTATGGCGTACTTGAAGTGAGCGCCGCGACAGCGGACTCGCGCAATGACGGCATCGCTATTTGCAATTCGATCGACAGGAATTAATCATGCAGCAATTTGATCTCATCGTAATCGGTTCCGGCCCGGGCGGCTACCGTGCAGCCGTGCTCGCCACCCTGCGCGGCTTGTCCGTCGCCATCATTGAAAAGGCCGACTGGGGCGGCTGCTGCCTGAACCGCGGTTGCGTGCCCAAGAAGGACTGGCATCACACCGCACAACTGGTGGCGGCGAGCAAAGGATTTGCCAAACGCGGCATCAGCGGGACGCTGAGCGCAGAACTCGACGGCGCCTGGCAACACCAGAAAAAAGTCGTGGAAACCGTGCGCGACAGCTACACCGACTACATGAAGCGCCTCGGCATCAGCGCCTTCAATGGCGCAGCGCGTTTCGTCGACCCCCACACTGTCGCCGTCGGCGAAACCAGTATTAACGCCCAACACATCATCATCGCCACCGGTTCCAGCCCGCTGGTTCCCGACGCTTATCCGCTCACCCCGGGCCGCGTGCTGACCACCGACGACCTGTTCGACCATGTACCGCCCGCGGGCAAACGCGTGGCGCTGGTCGGCAGCGGCGTGATCGGTACTGAATTCGCGTTCATCCTCAGCCAGCTCGGCCGTGACGTATTGTGGATCGCCAACAGCAAGCCGCTGGCCAGCAGCGCCTACTCGCAGCCGGCGCTGAAAATCCTGTACGAAGCGCTGGCCCGGCACGATATCAAGGTGCGTACCGGCTGCCGCGCGCAGTGCGTGGAAATACTGCCGGACGGCGTCAAACTCACCCTCGGCGACGGCAGCGTGGAAACCGTGGACTGGGTATTGCTCGGCACCGGGCGCCGTCCGCATACCGACAATCTGGCCGCCGATGCAGCCGGCGTGACGCTTGACGCCAGGGGCTTCGTCAAAGTGAATGCCCATCTGCAAACCAGCGCGCCGCACATCTACGCCATCGGCGATGTCGCCAATCCACGCATGACCGCCAACCAGGCGCTGGCCGATGCCGCTGTGGCCATCGCCAATATCCTCAGCCCCGGTTCGCGCGAGCGGGATGCCGGCGCCGTGCCGGAGCTGGTTTACTCGGCCGTCGAGCTGGGCCGCATCGGCATGAACGAGGACGATGCCGAAGACGCCGAACTGGAGCCCGCCGTCGGCTTTGCCGCGTTCGAAACCAACCCGCGTGCGCTCGGCCAGGACGACACCGACGGCTTCGTGCGCCTGATTGCCGACATGGATAGCGGCGCATTGCTGGGCGCGGAAGTGGTGGGGGCCGAAGCCGGCGAAATGCTCCACGTCATCGCCCAGCAGTTCGGCCACGACGACGCGCTGGCGCGCTTCGCAGGCATGTTCTACAACCACCCGGCCAGAACCGAGGAAATCCAGAATGCCACCGAGACACTGGCGGCAAAATGGGGGCTGGCGCAGCAGGTATTTGGGGAATAACCCGAATGACGTCTTCCATCCGCATCGACCATGCCTGCGCTGCCGACGCGCCCGTCGTCGCTGAAATGGTGGGCGAGTTGCTGAATGAAATCATGCGTGCCACGGGCAACAAGGCTTTCCATTTCAACCTGGAAGAAACCACGGCTCGACTCAGGACATTTCTCGAACAGGAGAAATACCATGTGCTGATCGCACGCGACGCAACGGCTGGCACGGAAGTCGGATTCCTTACCTTGTGCGAAAGCTTTGCGCTGTATGCCGAAGGCGCCTATGGAACCATCCCTGAGCTGTATGTACGCCCGGAACTGCGTTCACAGCATGTCGGGCAACAGCTGATTCAGGCTGCCAAAACGTTCGGCCACGCCAGGCAATGGAAACGTCTGGAAGTGACCACGCCGCAACTGCCGCAATTTGACCGCACGCTGGCATTCTACGAACGCGAAGGATTCAGCGTCGCCGGCGGACGAAAACTGAAAATGGCTTTATGACCTCAACTCCCCATACCGGTGTGGCCCTCTATCTGCGCCTGCTGCGCCACGTCCGTCCGTACTGGAAAATGTTCGCCGGGGCGCTGCTGGCGATGGCGGTGACGGCGGCGGCCGAACCGGCCATCCCGGCGCTGTTCAAACCGCTGCTGGACGGCAGCTTCGTCAAAAAAGACCCGGACATGATCCGGTTGATTCCGCTGGTGATGATTGCGCTGTTTGTGGTGCGCGGGCTGGCCGACTTTGCGGCAACGTATGGCATGAACTGGGTCGGCAGCCGCCTGGTGATGGACTTGCGCACGGCGATGTTTCGCAAGCTGGTGGCGATGCCAACGCGCTTTTACGACGACAGCTCCACCGGCACGCTGATCGCGCATATCGTGTTCAATGTCACCCAGGTCACCCAATCCGCCACCAGCGCAGTGACGCTGCTGGTGCGCGACACGCTCGCCATCGCCGGGCTGCTGGGCTGGCTGTTGTGGCTGAACTGGAAACTCACGCTGATCATCATCGCCATCGCCCCGCTGGCCATTTTCATTATCCGCACGGTCAGCGGCCGCCTGCGCAACATCAATCGTCAGGCGCAGCAGAATCTGGGCGAGATTACCCACGTGGTGGAAGAGTCGGTCGGCGCGCACAAGGTAGTGAAAATATTCGGCGGGCAGGATTACGAATTGCAGCGCTTCGGAACAGCGGTAAACAACGCCCGGCTCTATTTCATGAAGGGCATTTCCGCCGCTGCCGCCAATGGCCCGGTAGTGCAACTGGTGGCTGCGCTGGGCGTGGCGCTGGTGGTGTATATCGCCACCCAGCAGGCGCAGCGTGGGGAACTCACTGTGGGCGGCTTCGTCTCCTACATGATTGCGATGCTGATGATTTTCGGGCCGGTGAAGCGACTCACCGGGGTGAACGAGCAACTGCAACGCGGTCTGGCCGCGGCGGAAGTGGTATTCGAGCTGATCGACCGCGACACCGAAACCGATACCGGCACACTGGCGATTGGCCGCGCCCGGGGCGCACTGGAATTCCGCCACATTACCCTGGCCTACCCGGACAAACCCATCCCGGCGCTCAACGATATCAACCTTGCCATTCGCCCCGGCGAAACCGTGGCCCTGGTCGGCGCATCGGGCAGCGGCAAGACCAGCCTTGTCAACCTGATCCCGCGCTTCTACACACCGGATTCAGGACAGATTCTGCTCGATGATCGCGCCATTACCGACATCACGCTGGCCAGCCTGCGCGCCAATATCGCGCTGGTGTCGCAGGACGTAGTGCTGTTCAACGACAGCATTGCGGCCAATATCGCCTATGGCGCGCAAGCCGGTGCAAGCGAGGCCGACATCATCCGCGCCGCCGAAGCTGCGCACGCCATGGAGTTCATCCGCGAGCAGCCGCACGGCCTGCAAACCATGGTCGGCGAGAACGGCGTCAAGCTCTCCGGCGGCCAGCGCCAGCGTATCGCCATCGCGCGCGCACTGCTGAAAGATGCGCCGGTGCTGATCCTCGACGAGGCTACTTCGGCGCTCGACACCCAGTCCGAGCGCCACGTCCAGGCCGCGCTGGAAACCCTGATGCAGGGCCGCACCACACTGGTCATCGCACACCGCCTGTCCACCATCGAAAACGCCGACCGTATCGCGGTGATGCAGCAGGGCCGCATCATCGAAATCGGCAGCCACCGCGAGCTGCTGGACAAAAACGGCGCCTATGCCCACCTGCACCGGCTGCAATTTCACGAGACCAAGTCATGAAACCCATTTGCCACAGAGAACACAGAGGGCACAGAGAAAACCCTTCATTTGGGCAAGCGGCTCGTGTTCTGGGTGACCGAAGCGGCTTGTCTGCAAGCGCCGATTCTCTCTGTGCCCTCTGTGTTCTCCGTGGCTAAAAGATTTTCAAGAAAATGACCGAGCCAGCCATCCAGCCCGTCAAACCGCCACGCTCCCTGCTCTCCGCAGCCGGTAAGGCCATCGGCGATTTCGCCATGATCCGCGACGGTGACCGCATCCTGCTGGGCATTTCCGGCGGCAAGGATTCGCTGTCGCTGCTGCATGTGCTGCTCGATCTGCAACGCCGCGCACCGGTGAAATTCAAACTCGCCGCCTGTACTGTGGACCCGCAATCGCCGGACTACGACCCCAGCGTGCTGAAACCCTACCTGGCGGGGCTGGGTGTGCCGTATTTTTTCGAGAGCCAGCCGGTACTGGAAGAAGCCAAGCGCAACATGGACGGCGACTCGTTCTGCGCCTACTGTTCAAGAATGCGGCGTGGAATACTGTATCGCGTCGCGCGTGAAAACCATTACAACGTACTCGCGCTGGCGCAGCATCTGGACGATCTGGCCGAAACCTTTTTCATGTCCGCCTTCTTCGGCGGCAAGCTGCGTACCATGCAGGCGCATTACACCAACGATGCCGGCGATGTGCGCGTGATCCGGCCATTCGTGTATGTGCGTGAACGCCAGACCGCCGCCTTCGCCCAGCAGGCTGCACTGCCCGTGGTGCCTGAAAATTGCCCGGCCTGCTTCGCCATGCCGATGCAGCGCCAAAGCATGAAGCTACTGCTGGCGGAACAGGAAAAGGCCCATCCCAAGCTGTTTTCCAGCTTGTTGACGGCGATGCGCCCGCTCATGCAGTCACCGTCTGCCTGACTCTAGCGCCGCTTATTCACTCGATCCGGATCGAGCGGAAACGGCGCGGCAGTTCACGCTTCAGCAACGCATCGATCGCGCCTGCATTGGGCTGGTAAATAAAAGGGCGGCGCGGATAAATTCGGTCGTTCACCCAGTGGCTTGACCAGCCATGCGTGGTGGCGATGCATTCGTGCGCAAAATCACCCAGTTGAAACGCCCGCCCGACTTCCAGGCAGCCGGACAAGAACACATCCACATAGGATTGCACAATGGGGTAGCTTGTGGAGGGTGGCGCGATGTTTTGCGGCTTGTTCACATAAATCCAGCGCTCGCCGTCCGGGAGCGGCGATAGATCCAGCGTGGTGATTTGCGCTGCACTGATTTTGACCCGGCAATAGCCATTCTCCCGGCTGTCCATGGCGGCGATTGCAGATTCATCCGGCAAGGAAAAAAGCACGGCATTCATCGGGGAGCGCGCATCCGCCGACACCCCTAAAAACGTAGTGCTGAAACCCGTGGATGAACCGCGTGCAATCCAGGCGCGCCGAAATCCCTGCACGCGCACCGGCACGGCCTCGCCCGCGGCGGGCGCTGTGCGCTGGCGCGAGGCCCGTTCCAATAAGCTGCCGTAGCCAACGATATACTGGTTTTTGCCATGCTCGGGGTGAGGATGGCATATCTCTTCGGGCGTGCCGGCTTGTTCAACGCCCCCGATTCGGCTTGCATCTGCCCACACAAAATGGCTGGCGAACGCGCCCAAAAACACCATGCAAACAATTGCAGTTTTTCTCATTCTGTCAGCCCTGAAATGGGTTGCGGCCATTCGAGCCGCGCGCTCAATGTTGCGGTGTCAAGTACGTCAAATTAACAACCCCATGTTTAACATGGTATTTGTAGCGTGTGAGTTAGGTTAGAATCAAACGTTGTGCTACCGCCACAGTGTTTTAATACACCAACGATAATCCACAGGTCAATCATGCAAAAACCCGATATTCCTTCTTTTATCCCGCCGCGCCGCACGCTGATGGGGCCAGGTCCGTCCGATGTACCGCAGCGCATTCTCGATGCCATGGCTCGCCCCACCATCGGCCATCTCGACCCCGCTTTCGTGGGCATGATGGAACAGATGAAGGAGCTGCTGCGTTACGCGTTCCAGACTGAAAACGCGCTCACCATGCCGGTGTCCGCGCCCGGTTCGGCGGGGATGGAAATGTGCTTCGTCAACCTGGTGGAACCGGGCGACAAAGTCATCGTATGCAAAAACGGCGTATTCGGCGGGCGCATGCTGGAAAACGTGAAACGCACCGGCGGCGTGCCGGTGGTGGTGGACGATGCCTGGGGCACGCCAGTGGATACCGCCAAGGTGGAAGAAGCCTTTGCCGCCAACCCGGACGCCAAGGTGCTGGCATTTGTCCATGCCGAGACCTCGACCGGCGCGCGTTCCGATGCGCATGCATTGGCAGCCATTGCGCACAAATACGGCGCCCTGGTCATTGTCGATGCCGTCACCTCGCTGGCCGGCATCCCGGTAATGGTGGACGAGTGGGAACTCGATGCGGTGTATTCCGGCAGCCAGAAGTGTCTGTCCTGCACCCCCGGCCTGTCGCCTGTGACGTTCAACGAACGCGCCATCGCCAAACTCAAGGCCCGCAAAACCCCGGTGCAAAGCTGGTTCCTCGATCTCAACCTGGTACTGGGTTACTGGGGCAGCGAGGGCAAGCGCACTTATCACCATACCGCGCCGATCAACCCACTCTATGGCGTGCACGAAGCCCTGGTCATGCTGGCCGAGGAGGGTATCGAAAACAGCTGGACGCGTCATGCCCACAATCACGCAATGCTGCGCGACGGTTTCGAGGCCATGGGCTTGAGATTTGTGGTGGAGGAAGACTACCGCCTGCCGCAGCTGAATACCGTGTATATCCCCGAAGGCGTGGACGACGCCGTCGCACGTACCCGCCTGCTGAACGAGTTCAATCTGGAAATCGGTGCGGGTCTGGGCGACTTGGCGGGCAAGGTGTGGCGCTTCGGCCTGATGGGGCATGCCAGCCGTGCGGAAAATATTGATTACTGCCTGTCGTCGCTGAAACAAGTATTATAGGCGTCATCTGCGCACTAAATTACGGGGCATCTGCCCCGTTTTTTATTGCTGCACTCTTCAAACAGGCTGGTATACCGTACGCATGATCATTCTTAAAAACCTCAGTTTGCGGCGCAGTTCCAAAGTGCTGCTGGATAACGCATCCGTCACCCTGAATCCGGGCGAAAAAGTCGGTCTGGTCGGGCGCAACGGCGCAGGCAAATCCACACTTTTCGCGCTGCTCAACGGCACGCTGCATGAAGACAAAGGCGATTTTTCCATGCCCGCGCAGTGGCGCATGGCGCAAGTGGCGCAGGACATGCCGGAGACCGAGCACAGCGCGACCGACTTCGTAATCGAGGGCGACACGGTGCTGGCTGCCGCGCAGGCCGAGGTGGACGCCGCCGAAACCAGCGACGACGGCGATCGCATGGCGCATGCCTACATGGCGCTGTATGACGCCGGCGCGCACGATGCGCAGGCGCGGGCGCAAGCGCTTATCCTCGGGCTGGGATTCAAAACCAGCGAGCTGGATAATCCGGTCAACAGCTTTTCGGGCGGCTGGCGCATGAGATTGCAATTGGCGCGGGCGTTGATGTGCCCATCCGACTTGCTGCTGCTCGACGAGCCCACCAACCACCTGGATCTGGATGCACTGGTGTGGCTGGAAGCCTGGCTCAAGCGCTACACCGGCACCATGGTAGTGATCAGCCACGACCGCGAATTCCTGGATTCGGTGACGCAAGTGACGCTGCATATCGACAATGCGCGGCTCACCCGCTACGGCGGCAACTACAGCACTTTTGAAGACATGCTTGCAGAGCAGATGCTGCTGCAGCAAGCGGCGTTTTCCAAACAGCAGGACAAAATCGCGCACCTGCAAAAGTTCATCGACCGCTTCAAAGCCAAGGCCAGCAAGGCCAAGCAGGCGCAGAGCCGGGTCAAGGCGCTGGATCGCATGGAGCGTATCGCACCGTTACTGGCGAGTGCCGACTTTAGCTTCGAGTTCAAGGAACCGGCCAACCTGCCCAACCCGATGCTGTCCATGCAAAATGTCAGCTGCGGTTATCCCGCGCCGGAAGATGCGCCGGCCGGCGCGCTGCCCACGGTGATCGTGGAAAACGTCAGCCGCTCGGTATTCGCCGGCCAGCGCATCGGCATCCTGGGTGCCAACGGGCAGGGCAAATCGACGCTGGTGAAAACCGTGGCGCGTGCCTTGACTGCCACCGGCGGCGAGCTGACTGAAGGACGCGGGCTGAATATCGGCTACTTTGCGCAGCAGGAACTGGACGTGCTACGCCCGGCGGATACGCCGCTGGAACATATGATACGGCTGGTAAAAGAAACTTCTGTCAATGGCCGCGGCAACGCGCGCGAGCAGGATCTGCGCAGCTTTCTGGGCACCTTCAACTTCAGCGGCGACATGGTCAAGCAGGCCGTGGGCACCATGAGCGGCGGCGAAAAAGCGCGCCTGGTGCTGTGCATGATCGTGTGGCAGCGCCCCAACCTGCTGCTGCTGGATGAGCCGACCAACCACCTCGACCTGGCCACACGCGAGGCGCTCGCCATGGCGCTCAACGAATTTGAAGGCACCGTCATGCTGGTCAGCCACGACCGCGCGCTATTGCGTGCCGTGTGTGATGAATTCTGGCTGGTCACACGCGGCGGCGTGGAACCGTTCGATGGCGATCTGGATGACTATCAGCGCTATCTTCTGGACGAGGGCAAGCGCTTGCGCGACAGCCTGAAAGAGAACGCGTCCGCCGCGAAAAAGCGTGCTGCCTGACGCGTGAACTGAAAAAGCGTGCTGCGTTTTAAGCGCACCGAAATCAGCCCAAACTCACGCCCATCAGCCTGCCGATGAAGTAGGTCGCCGCTCCTGCCGTGGCACCAATGGCCAGCATGCGCAAGCCGCCCAGTATGGCGTGGCGGCCGGTGAACAGGCTCAGCGTGGCGCCCACTGCAAACAGCGACGCAGCAGTCAGCACCACCGCCGCCAGCAGCGCCGGGTTGCCGCTGGTGACGAGAAACGGCGCCAGCGGAATGGCCGCGCCGGCGCAAAACGAAATGAACGAGGAAATCGCCGCGCCCCATGGCGAACCCAGCTCATCCGGATTGAGCCCGAGTTCCTCGCGCGCCAGCGTGTCCAGGGCACGAGTCGGGTCGGCGATTAAAGTATCCGCGAGTTTCCTGGCCTCGGCCTCGGGAATGCCCTTGGCGGCATAAATCAGCGCCAGTTCGGCGGCTTCTTCCTGCGGGTACTGGTCGAGTTCTTCGCGTTCCAGACCGATCTGGTATTCGAACATTTCGCGCTGCGAGCGCATCGAGATGTATTCCCCCGCCGCCATCGAAAACGCGCCCGCCAGCAAACCGGCCACACCGGTCAGCAGGAGGGTCTGGCTGCTGGCCGCAGCGCCGGCCACGCCGAGAATCAGGCTGGCGTTGGACACCAGGCCATCGTTGATGCCGAACACCGCTGCGCGCAGGTTGCCGTTGCCGCTGTGTCCCTGATGGCGTGTACCGACCTCGGCCAGCGAGGTCGGCATGCCGTGGGTGGCAGTGGGCTTGAAATACAGCGACATGCCGCGCACTTTCATCGCCGCCAGGACATGGCGCATGGCGCGCGTACCGAGCCGGGGTAACAGCCAGGCAACCAGTCGTGTGCGCATATCGGGATGAAAGGCAGTGGGCGGGATGCCGCCTTCCTTGCGGATTTCTGTAGCCCACAGGTTTGCCTGCCCTTCTGCCGCCTCGGCCAGCTCGCTGAATAAAGCCTGTCGCGGTGTGCCGGATTCGGCTGCGGCTACGGCACGGTACAGATATACGGAACGTTTTTCTTCCAGCCAGCCTTCAAATGCGTGTGATGTCATGTAGTGATTTTGGCCTGTTTGCGAAAGTCTGCGTCTGCGTGGGCGCGCAGGATACGGAACAATCCCGCCCACTCGTGGTTGGGCAGATCCTGTCCGGCATTGTAATGGTTGCCGAGCAGTTCGCGATAGGCGTCGTCAAACACGTGCGCTGCAAGGTGGTGGCCGAGCTTGCGGTAGCTCTCGAACTGCGCTTCGTCAAAGTCCTGATCACTGGTGCGCTGGTGCGGAAAGCCGGGGTTGCTGACCGCGTAGTTGAACACGTCGGAGGGAATATCGCATGCCAGCGTGGGCTTGAGGTACAGCAGCTGGGCGTCCGGCGCATCGGGGTAATGAATGCGGCCGACTGCCGCCGACCACAGACTCAAACCCGTGGCGGAGTCCGGGCGCAGCGCGCTGACGTCGATGTCGATGCGCACGCCGAAATCGGTGTAGCACTTGCGGATGGCGTTGCCGAGATCGTCGAGATTGAATTTTTCGTCCTGTCCGGCGTCGATGGCAACGATGTAGTTGCAGCGCCGCCGCACCAGTTCGTAAATGCCGAGGTTCTCGAAATGACCGCCGTCGGACAGATAGACGAACGGCGTATCGCTGTCGGTGAGACCGAACAGTTCGCTCAGCAGGTAGCGCCCGCCCAGTTTCGGGCCATAGGCGCGCCAGGCGCTGGGGTGGCACGGATTGCCGCTCCAGTGGCCGAGGCGCAGGTTGAACACCGTCATCAGCAAACACAGCGCGGGCGAGCTGTGATAACCCATGTTGGGGCTGGCCGCCGCGCCGGAAATCGCCATCGCCGTGCCGAGAAAAGCCCCGTGCGGGCCGAGGTATCCGGCGCTCGGGCGGTAGCCGCCGCGGCACTTTGCGATGCTGCTGGCGGTCGTCGCCAGGCTAAAGCCGCAATGGCTGGGGGTGAAGCTGAACGCCGCCGCCTTGCGCTGTTGCCAGGCCAGATCGCTGCCTTTGACCAGATTGATGGCGGTATTGAAAATCGGGTACGGGCGCTGCACCAGATCGGCCAGTGCCAGGTCGTCAGCCGGGTCGAAGCCGGTAAACGGCTGCGGCGCACGCTCAGGCTGGCGCGAGGCGCCCAGATAGCAGCGCACTAGCCGGTCGCGGTAAAAGTAATACAGCGCAAACAGATTGATATCGACGCGCCAGGACAGCAGCGCAGCGGCAGCCACACACGCCAGCGCCACCCCCAGCAGCAGCCAGCCGGACACCTGGTTCATGGCGGCAAGGCAGTGGTAGGCATAGTCCTGGACGCTGCTGCCAGGCGCCAGTACGCGTACATCCACATCGCTCAGCACATATTGCAGCAGCGCGCTGAGCAGGATCAGCAGGCCGCTGATGAACACCCACGGCGCACTTTTCGCCAGCCATTCCTTCCACCACACACTGCCGGGTCTCGCGGTGGCCGACCCCGAGCCGAGCATCAGCCCGGCCACCGTGGACGCCAGCCAGGCAGCGCCGCCGCCATACGCCCAGTGGCTGGCCCACAGCAACAGCGGCAATGCGTAGATGGCAACAACAAACAGGGCCAGCCAGGCCAGCCCGATGATCAGTATCCAGCCGCCGAGCCGGCTCCACCATTCGCGCATGGCGTTGGAAAAATCGCGCCCCATGAAGCCGATGTGCGCCACCACGACCAGCGAAAAAATCATCAGAATCAACGGGGTGCCCAGCCCTACCGCCCACCACACCGCGGTCCCGGCGGGCAGATAGCGCAAGCCATGCACCGCTGCATAAAACAGCAGCCCGCCCAGCGCACCCGCCGCCAGCGTGCTGAGCAGCATCACCAGCCCGCTGCACAGCGGACGCCGCCGCAACTCGCGCCGCTCAGTCTGGCCGAACGCCAGACTCAGCAAGCGGCCGTACAGCCACGGCACGGCATACAGCAGCGCGGCGGTTTTCATCCATTCCAGCGGCGATGCGGTGAGCTGCGCGCCGAGCAGAAAAAAGCCGTAACTGAACAAGACCGCGGCCAGCAGCGTCGGCAACACGATCAGTCTCAGCACCCAGCCTTGCTGACAGTACCAGCGCGGCGCCCCGGTGCTCACCAGATTGAACGAGGTCATCACCACCGCAACCAGCAGGCTCAGCCCGCCCAGCCCGAAGTAGATCGGGTGCAACGCATTGAGATAATGAAATCCGCTCCACTCCAGCAGCGTACCCAGCCCCGGCAGCCGCAGATCAGCCAGCTGCGGCAGTCCCGCAATCAGCAACCTGGGCAGCAATAGCAGCGCCGCCACGCTCAGGATCAGCACGCTCAGATTGAGATACAGATTGCGCAGGTAGGTCGCCACCGCGCCCAGCGTATCAGCCGACAGCAGGCCACCACGCGGCGTCAGATAATTGCTGTAGCTGCGCAGAAAGCGCACCGCCGTCAGCTCGTCTCCGCCGCACGCCAGGAGCGGCTCGAGTGCCGCCACGCTGCCATTGCCTTTGCGCCGGATCAGCGCCGCCAGCCAGCCGCCGATATAGCCGCCGCCCGACACCGTGGACAGGTAATCGAAACCGCGCAGCAGCTTGCGCTCGGCCAGCGCCTGGACCACGCCGAGGTTGAAGGTGGCGCTGCGGATACCGCCGCCGGAGAAGGCCAGGCCAACCAAGGGCGTTCCTGCCTCGATATTGGCTTGCGCACGAAGGGTGTCTATTAGTGCTCGTTCCTGTGTGAGCACCGTCTCAAGATCGAAAGCGGTATCGTTTTCGGTCGGCTTCTTGTGGAAAAAAATCATGACGCGTCTCCCTGATGCAGCTTAAGCCATAAAATGCGCTCATTTTCTGAGCACCCGCACCAAGTTGAACATTTGTCGACATATCTACTTGGATGCGAGGGGGTGAGAACGGGTCATGCAATCAGAATGGAATATCATTGCACCCACGTGGCTTAGGCCAATCCCGCGACGCGAATCAACTCCGGCATCCCAAAGCGGCCATCCTTGATAAAGTTCTTGAGCACACCATCGCCCCCGGCCTTCCAGTCACGCGCGGGTGTCCATAGTGGATCTTGCGCAAGAAAGGAATGTGGGTCCCCAAGCAACAGGCCCACTATGACCTCCATCACGATGCGCCCGCCGACCGGACCGAGCCGGACAGGTACTGCGTTCATATCCTCTTCGCTGGCATCGGGACACTTTATCTTATGGGCCTCGACTGCCTTGCGCCAGTCGGCTAAGGACTCTGCCAGAATATAGAACCACAAAGGTACGCCATGTTCGAAACTTGAACTGCGCCCCTGCTCTTTGGCGGCATCTATCAAATCCTGGATTGTACGGTTGCCATTTACGTCACCAACGGCAGCTTTCCCTACTTGCATTTCCTTGTTGGTGAGTGGTTTGATACCCATTGCCAGGGCAACATCCTGGCCCGAAGGAAGTTCCATCGCGTTGCCACGCCGCAGATTTCGAAGCGCCAGGTTTGGCAGCTTGCCCGGTTGGGGTTTAAGGTTGCCATCGCTGTCCATCTCATTCAGAGAAAATTCCGGTAGGAATGCAAGCGGATTTACCAGTGATGGATCGATCTTATACGCGGGTTGGACGCGATTTGGGCCAGTTCTAGAAGCACCTATCTTTTCATTGATTTCGAAAAAAAGATCCCAATCAATCGCCCAATCTGTCGGAAATTTGTCAAAACCACTGAGCCCTGCCCCAGCGACACCGGCAAAGATGGCACGGCGGCCATCCCCAACCAAACCGCCGGTATTCAGCTTGCGGCTCAGCCGATAGATCGGTCGTACCATCGAGTGTCCGTAACGATACGCCGCCGCGGCGAACTCAATCGGCATGAAAGGCTCATTGCGCCAATGGTAATACTTCAAATTAGGCGCCTGACCATCGGCGACAATATTGTCTGTCTCAGTGATATATGCGGTTTTAACCCCCTGTGCCAACTCTTCATCGGGTACGTACTTTAAGTGCCTAAAAACTTCCTTATAGGTCTTGGCATTGACGATGCGGGGTAAGTAGTCATACAGCACAACCCACTGGTAGTGCCAGCGCACCAATCTCTGCACTTCAGCGAACGCAGGCTCTTTCAACTGATCCGCAATGGCGTTATGGAATTGCAGGAATACACCATGCAATTGCGACACGATCACGTTTTCGTCATTGCGTTTATCACCTATCACCGCGCGCTGTGGTTCATGGGGGGATTTAGATACTGGCAAACGTGGTAAATCGCGCGCATTGCTTGCGTCAACACCCTTGGTCAAAGGCGCACCTAACAGAAACCTCACGCCGTCCGTCTGGAACATATAAGGTTGGTCGTCAGGCCCTCGACCGTACAGGCAATCCAAGTCGAGCGCGGGTGTGCGAAAATCCACCAGTGCTTCCGGATCATTACGCTTCTGCATGCTGCTGGCCGGATCGAACGTGATGTCATGATCGATGAATTGACCCAGATAAGTGTATCCCGTGGGGATACCAAAATTCTCTTCCGAGTCGGCTTTGTCTTCCGGCGCTGGCGACGGCACCAGACCACCATCGCTGTTCCTGACTGGTTTGCCGGTGGAGGCGTTGCGTTTCACCTCAGGATACGCGTTCATGCCGCTGGGCGGAGTTTCCTGTTCAGGCAGATCGGGTAACTTACCGCTGCCTGCCAACGCCACAAGATCTTCATCGTTAAACTCGGCTGGAGGCAAGGCGCGAAACATGCGCCCAAAGCGCCCCTGAAAATTAGACGAGGTCCGTGGGGAGGTTGAACCACGCAGTCCGCCATGCCCCGAAATTTTCTCAAGTTGCTGTGCCATAACAAGCTCCTATGTGATTGCGTAAGATGCCGCAAACCCGGTGACGAAACCTCTGAGCCTTGCATTAACACTCCATAAAGAATGGGGGCATGAGATCAAATACCGTCTTGAATCAAGAACATTACCTTGCTTGCGTCAGGCATTTATAAGCAATCTGACCAACCTGGGCTATTCGTCATAAGGCATAGGCTATTTGGCCTAATTTATTTTGGGCAGGCGCCGCGCGTTAATTCGGATTACCGAATAGCGAGAATTCGTGCGCGACAGGAAGGTAGTCGAACCCTCATGCATCACGGCGAAGTTTGTATAGTTGAACAAGGAGTTTTGGTCAGTTTTATATTCTGCGAACTGAGCCTGGCTGACCTGAAAAGGCGGTTTGTCGTTATGTGAAAGTTCAGCCGCCCGTAAAGCGCCGGTACTGGATAGTTTCGGCAATATGGCGCGGGGCGATGTGCTCGTCATCCGCCAGGTCAGCCACCGTACGCGCGACTTTGAGGATGCGGTGGTAGGCCCGTGCCGACAAGTTGAGACGGCTGATGGCTTGTTTCAGCAGCGCTTCGCCAGCCGCATCCGGTGCGCAGTGGGTATCGATTTCCTTGGTGCCGAGCTCAGCGTTGGGCTTGCCTTGGCGCGCAATCTGGCGGACGCGTGCAGCTTCCACCCTGGCCTGAATCGCGACGCTGGTTTCGCCATCGGGCTGACGCAATAAATCCTCGTGCGATAGCGCGGGGACTTCGATCTGGATGTCGATGCGGTCGAGCAGCGGGCCGGAGATGCGCCCGCGATAGCGCGCAATCTGGTCCGGCGTGCAGCGGCATTTGCCTGCTGGATGGCCGAGGTAGCCGCACGGGCACGGGTTCATCGCCGCGATCAATTGAAAACGTGCAGGAAAATCAGCCTGCCGGGCGGCGCGCGAAATGGTGATGCGCCCCGATTCCAAAGGCTCGCGCAATACCTCCAGCACGCTGCGCGGGAATTCCGGCAACTCGTCGAGGAACAGCACGCCGTGGTGCGCCAGTGAGATCTCGCCCGGTCGCGGAATCCCGCCGCCGCCCACCAGCGCCACCGCCGAAGCGGTATGGTGCGGGCTGCGGTAGGGGCGGCGCTTCCAGTGCTCGATGCGAAAACCGCCGTTCAAGGAAAGCAATGCCGCGGATTCGATGGCCTCCTGTTCGCTCATGCCAGGCAGAATGCCGGGAAAGCGTGCCGCCAGCATGGCCTTGCCGGTACCGGGCGGTCCTGCCATCAGCACCGAATGACCGCCGGCCGCGGCGACTTCGAGTGCGCGTTTGACGCCGAGCTGGCCTTTGACTTCGTTGAAATCCGGGTAATGCGCTTGCACGGATGCCACCGGCAGCAGCGCCTGCAATGGCAGCAAGGCCTGTCCGGCAAGGTGAGCGCAGACTGCCAGCAGCGAGTCGGCGGGGTGGACGACGGCACCCTCCACCAGCGCGGCTTCCAGTGCGCTGGCACTGGGCAGGATAAACGCACGCCCGCTGGAAACCGCGCCCAGAGTCATCGCCAGCGCCCCGCGGATCGGGCGCAGCTCACCAGTCAGGGCCAGCTCGCCGGCGAATTCGTAGTCTTTCAGCTTATTGGCGGGGATCTGTCCGGAGGCGGCGAGGATACCAAGCGCGATGGGTAGATCAAAACGCCCGGATTCCTTGGGCAAGTCTGCAGGGGCGAGATTGACAGTGATGCGCCGCGCCGGGAATTCGAAGCGTGCGTTCTGGATCGCGGCCCGAACCCGGTCGCGGGCTTCTTTCACCTCGGCCTCGGGCAAACCAACGATGGTGAAACTGGGCAGGCCGTTGGCGAGATGCGCTTCCACCACCACTTCGGGTGCGTCCATGCCGGACAGCGCCCGGCTGTGGAGGACGGCAATGCCCATTCGCAGCGGTCAGGGTTCCAACTGTTGTGGGTGATCCGCGGCGTGTGCCAGGGCTTCCAGCTGCGCCAGCCGGGTTTCCAGTTCAGTGAGCTTTTCGCGCGTGCGCAGCAGCACTTCCTGTTGCACGTCGAATTCCTCGCGCGTCACCAGATCCAGCTTTTGCAGCGCACTCTGCATCATCGCGCGGATATTTTTCTCAATGTCCCTGGCCGGGCTATTGCTGATTACCTGGCTGATTTTCCCGCCGATTTCGTCGAGCAGTTTCTGATTGGGCAGCATCCGATGTTCTCCTTACATAGACATCGGTCAGTGTACCAAATAAGCAGGCGTTGAATTCCAAACCTTGATGCAGGACTGCCCGATGATTTCATCATCCAAATGGCCTAATCCATCATGCTCCGCAGCAGTGCATCAAGGAATATTAATGCACATTTTTAGTGCGCACAAAAATGTGTCTTACCGTAAAAAAACAATAACTATATGTTTTATATAAATAATAAATATGGCACGAAGCATGCTAAAGGATTGTCGCAATTTTGCAATGTTGCGATTTTGAAGCCTTTTAAGAGGAGAAAAGACTCATGCACAAATTCACTCAAACCGCTCTGGCCGTCGCCCTGGCCTGCGCTGCGATTCCTGCGTTCGCCGCCGATGCTGCCCCCGCGCCCACGCCTGCCTATACCCTGACCGCGAACGTTGGCCTGACCAGTGAGTATGTTTATCGCGGCATTACACAAACTGCACGGAATCCGGCCATTCAGGGCGGCGCTGATTTTACGCACTCGAGCGGCTTGTATCTGGGCACCTGGGGTTCCAACATCAGCTGGTACTCGGATGCGGTTCCGGGCAGCTCGGTCAGCATGGAATGGGATCTCTATGGCGGCTACCGCAACACCATTGGCAACATTGGTTATGACGTAGGCGTGTTGCAATATTACTATCCAGGTCGTTATCCCACACTGGCTGCTGGCGCGGTCAAGCCTAATACCACAGAAGTTTATGGCGCCCTGTCTTATAAGTGGCTGACCGGCAAAGTGTCGTATGTTGTGTCCAAAGGGCTGTTCGGGGTGGATAACGCGGACGGTTCCTACTATCTCGATTTGTCCGCCAATGTGCCTATTGTTGACACCTGGACTCTTAATGCCCACGTCGGTGAGCAGAAATACACGGGAACTGCCACAACTGGCGCAGCTTCAAACGACAGCTTGTACTCCTACACCGACTGGAAACTGGGTGTGACCAAAGACCTTGGTGCTGGCTGGAGCGCGACCGCCTATTACACAGATACCAATGCCAAGGACGCCGGCTACAAAATTACCGGTGTAAATGGCAACAAGAACCTGGGCGACAGCCATTTCGTAGCTGCTATATCAAAGACTTTCTAATTGAGCATCTAGCCCGTTTCGGCGCGGCAGCTCCCGGCTGCTGCGTCTTTACCAAGGAGATAACATGAAATTCGTTACGGCAATCATCAAGCCGTTCAAGCTCGACGAGGTACGTGAAGCGCTTTCCACCATTGGCGTGCAGGGCATCACAGTGACCGAGGTAAAGGGTTTTGGACGGCAAAAGGGGCATACCGAGTTATATCGCGGTGCGGAATACGTGGTGGATTTCCTGCCTAAAGTCAAAATCGAAGCGGCGATTGCGGACGACCTGCTGGATCAGGTGATCGAGGCAATCGAGAAATCCGCACACACCGGCAAGATCGGTGACGGCAAAATTTTCGTATTCAACCTGGAGCAGGTCGTGCGTATCCGCACCGGCGAATCCGGGCCTGAAGCACTTTAAGGGAGAGCAACATGAAGAAATGGCTCATTGCAATCAGTATGCTGTGCACGCTGGGCTTATCCGGCATGGCCAGCGCAGACGACACGGCGGCGCCACCGGCCGCTGCTGCCCCGGCAGCGGTTCCGGCACCTGATGCCGCGTCCGCACCGGCGGCGGCACCTCCCGCCACAGCCGCTCCGGCTGCTGCGCCCAACCCGGCAGCGTTCATCAACTCCGGCGACAATGCCTGGATGCTGACCTCCACCGCATTGGTGCTCATGATGACCATCCCGGGTCTGGCCTTGTTCTACGGCGGCATGGTGCGCAAGAAGAATGTGCTGGCCACGGTGATGCAGAGCTTCGCAATCACCTGCATGGTCACGGTGCTGTGGATGATCATCGGCTACAGTCTGGCATTTACCCCAGGCAGCGGGTTCTTGGGAGGGTTGAGCCGGGTATTCCTGACAGGTCTGGGTTTGGATAGCGTGAACGCCTTGGCGCCGACCATTCCCGAAACGACTTACATGACCTTCCAGATGACGTTTGCAATCATCACCCCTGCGCTGATTGTCGGAGCGTTCGCTGAGCGCATGAAGTTTTCCGCGCTGCTATGGTTTATAACCGCCTGGTTGATTGCTGTGTACGCACCGATTGCACACATGGTATGGGGTCCGGGAGGCTGGCTGGGTGCCGATGGCGTGCTGGATTATGCCGGCGGAACAGTGGTGCATATCAACGCGGGTGTGGCAGGCCTGGTCGCCGCACTGGTGATTGGCAAACGCGTGGGATATGGCAAAGAGCCTATGCCCCCGCACAATCTGGTGCTGACTATGATCGGCGCAGCATTGTTGTGGGTGGGCTGGTTCGGTTTCAACGCCGGTTCAGCCGTCGCCGCCAGCGACCGTGCCGGCATGGCAATGGCCGCCACCCAGATCGCCACTGCCGCTGCAGCGCTAAGCTGGATGTTTGTTGAATGGATGGCCAAAGGCAAACCCAGCCTTCTCGGTATCTGTTCCGGTGCGGTAGCCGGTCTGGTTGCCATCACTCCGGCCTCTGGCTTTGTCGGCCCGTCCGGTGCACTGTTTATCGGTATCGCCGCGGGCATAGTGTGCTTCTGGGCTGCGGTATACCTGAAAAACATGATGGGTTATGACGACTCGCTCGATGCTTTCGGCGTACATGCCATTGGCGGTATTGTGGGAGCACTGCTGACCGGCGTATTCGCTGTTAAAGCCATCGGCGGTACCGCCGGCATGCTTGAAGGCAATATGGCGCAACTCATGATTCAGGCCAAGGGTGTGGGGGTTACCATCGTTTATGACGCAGTCGTGACCTTCGTCATCCTGAAGATAATAGACATGGTCATTGGCCTGCGTGTAACTGAAGACCAGGAACGCGAAGGTCTGGACATCAGCCTGCACGGTGAGAAACTGGAGTAAACAATCCGGCAGCCGTATGGTTCCGAAGGCCTGCCCCGGTGCCCATCGGACTGCTGGCAATACCAAACGCCCCGCAAGGGGCGTTTTTCATTTCAGCGTTCCACCAGATCGCGGTAGGCATGCCAGGTAGCGTGGCCGATCAGCGGAAATACCACCACCATCGCAACAAACAACGTGGCATAACCCAGCACACTCAGCGCAACAATGATGAGCGCCCATTCCAGCATCAATAACGGGTTGGTCCGCACCACCCATAAACTGGTCATCAGCGCCGTGGCCAGATCAGCCTTGCGGTGCAACATCATGGGTAGCGATACGACGCTCAGCGCAAATACCAGAACTGCTAGCAAGACCCCCACTGCCGCATAGGGCAGCAGTATGCCCAGCTGTCCGGAACCTGCCAGCAGCGCGCGGAAACCCGCAAAGTTCACCGGATCGCCCGATACAGATAAGCCTACCACTATGGCAGAGAGCCGCTCCCACACGCTAAAAATGAATGCCAGCAGCAGCGCATAGAAACCGATTGAGGCACCATTGGCGCGCAGCGGCTTGAGGATATGCGCGAGTCGCGGCGCGTGGTGATGCTCCGCCTGACGGCTGAGATCGTAAAACACCACAGCCAGAAACGGGGCTACCAGCAGAAACCCGCTGGTCAGCGTCATCCCGGTTTGCACTCCGCCCCAGCCAAAGTGCACCAATGCATAGCCCAGCACCGCGAACAGCGCGCCGAAACCCAGGCTCAACAGCGGGGTGCGTTGCATGTCACGCCAGCCTTGGCGCAACCACAGCATGGGACGGGTGTAATCGGTGATACGGTCGATGGCGGGCAACGTGATTGCATGCAGATTGGGTTTGATGGCGATTTTGTCCATGGTTCTCTCCTTAGGGAAATTACGGGCAGGCCCCATTCCAGTCTAGAACATCATGGCGATTTTGGATGCGCAGGATAATTTACTCGGGCTCGGTGAAGGCCACATCAAAGTCCACCGCATTATCCGATACCGGTATCCCGCGCGTGACGGCAAAGCCCTTGCCTCCGACGGTCAGAATCAGGTGCGCGCGTTCGGGAAACTCGCCCAGCATCCAGTAGATTTCGGAAGGGTGAACCGGCGCATGGTTGCGGGTGAGGTGGCGTATCAACAGTTGCGCGTCGTTCACTTTCACCAATAATGGCAGCGGCAGCTTATGCGGAAGGATGTGATGGTGCACCACCCATTCAATCGGGGTGGGTTTGCGGTCTGGCACATTGCGTGCATCGATGCGAAAATGCGCGCCGCCGCCAGCTTCTTTATTCAACTCACTTACCCAACCGATGCTGAGGCCGTCGTGGACAATAATGGTCCTGCCCGCAAAGCGCTGTAAAAAGCGCGTGCGCAAGGCTGTGGGATCGGGACGGAATGCGGCTATAATCTTCGCTAACATCGCTAAATTATAACCAGACATGCAGCCTGCTTCATCTGTTGGCATTGTCGTACCCCAGACCGCCCATTTCACCACCCCGCTCACCCTTAAAAGCGGCGCGGTGCTGCCCAGCTACGACCTGGTATATGAAACCTATGGCAAACTGAACGCGGATAAAAGCAACGCCATCCTGGTGTGCCATGCATTGTCCGGCAACCATCACGTGGCGGGCGTGTATGCAGAACAAGACAAAAAACCGGGCTGGTGGGACAACATGGTGGGGCCGGGCAAGCCCATCGACACCGACCGCTTTTTTGTGATCGGGCTGAATAACCTGGGGGGGTGCCATGGCTCTACCGGCCCGGCTTCAATTAATCCGGTTACCGGCCAGCCGTTCGGCTCGCGTTTTCCGTTGGTGACGGTGGAGGATTGGGTGGAAAGCCAAGCCCGGCTGGCGGACAGTCTGGGTATACGACAGTTTGCCGTGATCATGGGCGGATCGCTGGGCGGCATGCAGGCACTGCACTGGAGCATCAAGCACCCCGAACGCGTACGCCATTGCCTGGTGATCGCCTCGGCACCCAAACTCACCGCGCAGAACATTGCATTCAATGATGTGGCGCGCCAGGCGATACTGACCGACCCGGATTTTCACGGCGGGGATTTTTACGCGCACAATACCCGGCCCCGGCGCGGCCTGCGGCTGGCACGCATGCTCGGGCACATCACCTATCTTTCCGACGATGTGATGGGCAGCAAGTTTGGCCGCGTGTTGCGCTCCGGTGCATTCAACTATGGCTACGACGTGGAATTCGAGATTGAATCCTATCTGCGCTATCAGGGCGACAAATTCGCCGAAAGTTTCGACGCCAATACCTATTTGCTGATGACCAAGGCGCTGGATTATTTCGACCCCACCCACCACAGCGGCGGCAAGTTGTCGGATGCCCTCAAACCCGCGCAGGCGGATTTTCTGGTGCTGTCATTCACCAGCGACTGGCGCTTTGCGCCGGAACGCTCGCGCGAAATCGTCAAGGCGCTGCTGGATAACGAATGCCGCGTGAGCTACGCCGAGATTACCTCCGGTCATGGCCACGATGCCTTTCTGATGCCCGATGCGCATTATCACAGCCTGGTACGCGCCTATATGGAAAGAGTCGCGTCATGACACGCCATGATTTCCAGACCATCGCCAGCTGGGTCAAACCCGGTTCCAAGGTGCTCGACCTCGGTTGCGGCGACGGCAGCCTGCTCAAATTTTTGCAGGACACGCGCCAGGCGCGCGGCTATGGCGTGGAGCTGACCGACGCCAATATCCTGGCCGGGGTGAAGAACGGCATCAACATCATCCAGAACGACCTGGAATCCGGGCTGTCAGTGTTTGAATCCAACTCATTCGATCACGTCATCCTGTCGCAAACGCTGCAAGCCATGCGCCACACCGAGGCCATCCTGCGCGAAATGCTGCGTGTGGGACGCGAAGGCATCGTCACTTTCCCCAATTTCGGCTACTGGAAAAACCGCCTGCAAGTGCTGCGTGGCCATATGCCGGTGTCTGACGACATTCCCTATCAGTGGTACGACACGCCCAACGTGCACCTGTGCACCATGCATGATTTCGAAGCGCTGTGCGTCAAACTGGGTTTCCACATCCGCGAGCGCGTGGTGATGACGGCAGGCGCACCGGTGCATATCCTGCCCAACCTGGCCGGCAGCCTGGCGGTGTATCGTTTCGAGCGCGGACAATAAGCCATGACCGCCCCGCTGATCAGCTCGGAACAACAAGCGAACAGCGTGGTAGTGCGCGTGTCGGGCGATTGGCTGCTGCAAAACCTGGCAGGCCTGACACTGGCGCCACTGCCTGCATTGCCAGCCGGCGGTGTGGCGCTCGATGGCGCGGACCTCACCGCGCTGGATACCAGCGGCGCGCTACGCTTGCTCGAGACCATGCGCGCTGCGGGGGTTGATCCGCAACAAATTACCCCGGTGAATTTTTCTGCTGCCCATGCAGCAGTGTATGAACTGGTGCAGCGCAATTTTGCGGATAGCATGGTCACTACTCCGCCCGCTCGAGGCGGTATGCTGGCGCATATCGGACGCGTTTCTGTGGAGACATGGCAGCATGTGCGCGGCACGGTCAGTTTTGTCGGCGTATTGAGCTACCAGATGCTGCAGCTGGTGCGCCACCCGGGTGCGTTTCGTCGCAAGGAGTTTGTCGCACAAATCGAGGCAATCTTCGTCAATGCCATCCCTTTGACATTTATCATGATGTTCCTGATGGGTGTGGTGTTCGCTTACCTGCTGGGCATTCAGGCCGAGCAATATGGCGCCAACATTTTTGTGGTGGACGGCGTAGCGCTGGCCATGTCGCGCGAAATGTCTCCGGTGATCGTCGCCATCCTGGTGGCGGGACGTTCCGGTGCCGCAATGACCGCGCAAATCGGGGCGATGAAGGTGAACGATGAGATTGATGCGATCAGCGTGCTGGGGCTGTCGCCTTACAATGTGCTGGTCGTGCCGCGCATTCTGGCGCTGCTGTTGGCATTACCGCTGCTGGTGTTTATCGGCGACATTGCAGGCATCCTCGGGGGAATGCTGGTAGCAGAGCGCCAGCTGGCAATCGGGGCGTCCGCATTCATTGCCCGTCTGGATCAGGTGCTGCCCCTTCAAACCGTGCTGCAGGGACTGGTCAAGGCCCCGGTGTTTGCGCTGTTTATCGGCGTGATTGCCTGCCGCATGGGGCTCAGCGTGGCGCGCGATGCGCATAGTGTAGGTGCCAATACCACATCTACCGTGGTGCAAAGCATCGTCGCGGTGATCATTATCAATGCGTTGTTTGCAGTTGCTTTCGTCGAACTGGGATTTTGATGGATGCGCAACCGGTTATCGAGCTTGATCACATCGTGACCCGCTTTGGCACGCAAAGCGTGCACGATGGGGTGAGCTTAAACGTGAATCGGGGCGAAATGGTCGCACTGATAGGCGGCAGCGGTTCCGGAAAATCGGTTTTGCTCAAGGAACTGGTGGGCTTGATCAAACCGACGGCCGGCACGGCACGCCTGTTTGGCGAGGATGTGTGGGCGGCGGATGGCGCGCAACTCAATCGCTTGCGCCAGCGTTTTGGCATGTTGTTCCAGGACGGCGCGCTGTTCTCATCGTTAACCGTGGAGCAGAACGTGGCAGTGCCGCTGTTGGAACATACGCCGCTGCCCAAGCCCGAATGCCTGCGTCTGGCGCGGCTCAAGCTGGCGTTGGCCGGGCTGCCGCAGTCCACCGCGACTAAAATGCCCAGCGAACTGTCCGGCGGGATGCGCAAACGTGTCGCGCTGGCGCGCGCGTTGGCGCTGGATCCGGAGCTGCTGTTTCTTGATGAGCCCACCTCCGGCCTGGATCCGATCTCGGCGCGCGCCTTTGACCGGCTTATTCGTGTGCTGTCGGATGGGCTGGGGCTCACCGTCTTTCTGATTACCCATGACTTGGATACACTCTTGTCCATTATTGATCGCGTGATCGTGCTGGCGGATCATCAGGTGCTTGCTGACGGAACGGTGGCCATGTTGCAAAAAATTAATGATCCATGGCTGCGTGACTATTTTTCTGCACGTGCCCGGATAGAGGAGCTCTGATGGAAGCAGAAGCGCGCTATACCCTGGTAGGCACGATCGTGCTGATCGCCGCACTGCTGCTGGTTATCGGACTGTTGTGGCTAGCCGGTGGCGCCGACAGGGTCGCTTATCGGCATTACACGATTTATTTCAGTCACCAATCCATGGATGGCCTGGATATAGGCAGCGCCGTCAAAATGCGCGGCATCAAGGTCGGTGTGGTGGATAGCTACGAGTTCGCCGGCGGCGGACAGGATGCCGTGCGCATGGATGTCAAGGTGGCTCAGGACACTCCGATACGCAGCAATGCCGAAGCGCTGGTCAAGCGCAACATCGTAACCGGACTGGCAACCATCGAAATCCGTAACCCTGACGCGAGCAGCCCGCTATTGACCGAAGTGTTGCCGAATGAGCGCTATCCGGTCATTGCCGAAGGCAAATCGGATCTGGATAACGTTGCCAATGCAGTCTCGCAAATGGCTGAAAACGGCGCTCAGGTGCTGGACAAGATGAATTTGCTGCTGTCCGACGCCAACCGCAAAGGCATCTCCGATACCATTCAAAATTTACAGGTGATCTCCGCCAATCTGGCCGACAACAAGCAGGCGCTTACCGCAGCAATAAAAAGCGTACAGGATGCTGCCGAGGAGTTTCGCGTGGCGGGTGTCAGCATTACCCGGGCTGCCGACAGTGCCGAAATCAGCATCCAGAGTGTAAGCAAAAATGCCGACGGTGCGATTAACCAGGCCTCCAGTGCCATGGAAAACCTGCAACGCCAGACCACTGATGTATCCAATCGTTTGCAGGGGCTGGCAGAGATAGGCACGCTGGAATTTACCAGTGTCAGCCGCGATCTGCGCAGCAGCGCCGATTCCGTCAGCACTGCCGGACAGCGCTTGTCCAATCCGCGCGGCATTCTGTTTGGCACCGGCAAACAACAACCCGGACCGGGAGAAAAATAAACATGAAAAGCTACCTGATTGCCGGGATGTTGGCGCTGAGTCTGGGCGGCTGCTTCAGCCTGGCGGGTAACAGCAACGCGCCCGAAATCATTACCTACGTGCTGGAGGATGGCGGCAACGCCACCCCGGCTGCGACTATCAACCCCCACACCCTGTTGGTGCTGGACACCGCAACCAATGCTTTCTATAACACCGACAGCATTGTCTTTAGCCGTGCACCCGGCACACTGGGGCTGTATCAGTATGCGCGCTGGGCCGATCGTCCCGGCAAGCGGCTTGGCCAGCTGTTGCTCACACGCCTGGAAGCGGACCACATTTTCGCGACAGTCGCCTCCAGCGGCAGCGGCATCAAGGGCAACTGGGTGCTCGATACCAGCTTGCTGGCCTTTTATCATCAGGCCAGCACTGCACCCGGCAGCGCCCATGTGGAATTGCGTGCTGAAGTAATCGATATACGCACCCGGACATTGATTGCACGCAAACTTTTTATCCAGAATGTCCCCGCACCGACCTACAATGCAGCGGGGGCGGTCACCGCCTTCAATATTGCCGCCGGCAAACTGCTCGATGATGTTGGAGCATGGCTACAAACCTTACCCACAAAGGGATCAGACGTGACAGCAAACAGGCTTCCTTAGCCATCCGGGGAATTTTGTCTATATTGGTAGCAATACCATAATCATAAAAGGAGTGTCGTCGCATGAATATATTCACCAACTTCACCCTGGTCGCCAGTCTGCTGGCTTTACCTTTCGCTGCTCATGCCGCACAGACGAATCCAGCCGAACAGGTTGTCAAATACGGCAATATTGAAATCCATTACAACGCCATGCCCACCGATGAGCTGCAACCAGAGGTGGCGAAAAACTACCATATCGAACGCAGCCGCAACCGTGGCTTGCTGACCATCGCAGTACTGCGCAAAAACAAGCTCGGCGTTTCCGAGCCTGTACCCGCGGTAATTACTGCTACGGTGGTCAATCTCAATTCCCAACTGGCCGAAATTGACATGCGCAAAGTGAAAGAGGGCAGTGCGGTGTATTATCTCGGCGAGTTCCGGATTACGCCGCCCGACACGCTGAAATTTAACGTCAGCGCGAAACCGGAGGGTGAAACGCGAAAATATCAGGCTGAATTCAGCAGGCCATTTTTTCAATAGCGCGCTCTTCGTCCACTTTCTTCAGCCCGACATGGTTGGAGTCGCGGGGACCACTATTACATTTGACCGCGCATCGCCAGCAGACGCGCCACGCGTTCATCCGTGGCGGGGTGGGTAGCAAACAGGCTCTGGATATCGCCACCGGAGAGTGGGTTGATAATCATCATCTGCGCGGTTTCCGGGTGCAGTTCCGCAGTCTGCAGGGGCGTGCCATGCGCGTAAGCCTCGATTTTGCGCAATGCGGAAGCCAGCGCTTCGGGATCGCCGGAAATTTCCGCGCCGCCTCGGTCCGCACCGAATTCACGTGTGCGTGAAATCGCCATCTGGATTAGCATCGCCGCAAGTGGCGCCACGATCATGATGAGGATGGCCACCGCCGGGTTCACGTTACGTTCACCATTGTTACTGCCGCCACCGAACAGCATGCCGAATTGTGCAAGCGCAGCAATGGCTCCGGCTACCGTCGCCGACATGGTGGATATCAGGATGTCGCGGTGTTTGACGTGAGTAAGCTCATGCGCCATCACGCCGCGCAGCTCGCGGTGACTGAGTAACTGAATTATCCCGGTCGTCGCCGCTACTGCCGCGTGTTCCGGGTTGCGCCCAGTGGCGAATGCATTGGGTTGCGCCTCGTCAATAATGTACACCTTGGGCATGGGCAGCCCTGCGCGCTGGGCCAGTTCCGCCACGATCCCGTAGAACTCTGGTGCGGCACTGGCATCGACCTGTTGGGCGTTGTACATTTTCAATACCATCTGATCGGAAAACCAGTAGGCGTAGACGTTCATTGCCCCTGCGAACAATAGCGCAATCAGCATGCCCTTTTGCCCGCCCAGCAACATGCCCACTGTACCAAACAGAACGACGATGCCCGCCATCAGTATGGAAGTTTTTAACCAGTTGCCAAACATTGTTTCGATTCCTTGTCAGCTGTCGAAATTGACGCTGGTTAGATGGTGCGCATAGCGCAAAATTCAATCGCCGAATTGTGTATCGATTGATAACGGATGACCCGCCAAAAACTGGCTGACGGATTGACGCTTGCCGCCGGCGGGCTGCACCTCGGTAATACATAGCGCACTGTCGCCACAGGCAACCACAATACCGTGCGCTTCAGCTGCCATGACTCTGCCGGGAACACCACAGTGATCGACAACATGCGCTGACCATATTTTGAGCGGCGTGCCATGCAGTTGGGTCGTTGCGCCCGGCGCGGGATTGTATGCCCGCACAGCGCGCGCCAGCTCGGTGGCCGGCCGGTTAAAATCCAGCGTAGCCTCGGCTTTGCTGATTTTGGCAGCGTAGCTCGCACCTTCATCCGGCTGGGGTATTGGCACGAGTGCGACCTTGCTCATCTGATCAAGTACGGCGACGATGGCCTGCCCGCCCAGCGTAGCGAGTTTGTCATGCAGGCTGGCGCTGGTGTCGTCCTGCGCGATCGGGATGGCGTCGCGGCGCAGCATGGCGCCGGTATCCAGCCCGGCGTCCATCTGCATGATGGTGATGCCGGTCTCGGTGTCGCCTGCCAGAATGGCACGCTGGATCGGCGCGGCGCCACGCCAGCGCGGCAGCAGCGAGGCGTGGATATTCAGGCAGCCGTGGCGCGGGATGTCCAGAACCGTCTGCGGCAGGATCAAACCGTAGGCGGCGACCACCATTAAATCGGCATCCAATGCGCTCAACGCATCCTGAGCCTCGGGCGTCTTCAGGGAGGCAGGCTGCAATATCGGCAAGCCCAGCCGTAACGCTTCCTGTTTGACCGGGCTGGCCTTGAGCTTCATGCCGCGTCCGGCAGGCCGGTCCGGCTGCGTCAGCACCGCCGCAACCGTGTGGCCGGCCGCGTGCAGCGCGGTCAGCGCAACCCGTGCGAATTCCGGAGTCCCGGCAAAAATGATATGCATGTGAATAACGGCGAGGTCTGCGCTACATGGTTTCGCGCAGGTGTTTTTTGAGCTTGTTCTTGATGCGGGTCTGTTTCAGGCTGGACAGATATTCCACGAATACCTTGCCCAGCAAGTGATCCATTTCATGCTGAATGCACACTGCCAGCAAACCATCCGCGTCAAGCGTAAAGGAAGCGCCTTCAGTATTCAGCGCTTCGACTGTAATACGCTCGGCACGAGTGACCTTATCGTAAATGCCGGGTACCGATAGACAACCCTCTTCGTGGACTGCACTGCCGTCGGCCTTAAGTAATCTAGGATTAATGAATACGCGCAGATCGTCGCGCGTTTCCGAAATGTCGATCACAATCACTTGCTCGTGCACATCGACTTGGGTGGCCGCCAGACCAATACCAGGCGCGGCGTACATGGTTTGCGCCATGTCGGCGACCAGTTTACGGATGCGTTCATCAACTTGCGCGACAGGTTTGGCGATCGTATGCAAACGCCGATCAGGGTAGTGAATAATGTTTAATAGCGCCATAATTGCTTGCCTGCATAAACCATTCCATGCAGAATCCAGATCAAGTCCCTAAATTAATTGCCGAATCGGCCGTTAAAACACAAGCTACAACAGGAAGACGCCACATTACTACACGGCACTTGGGATAGACAAGGTCTAAACTAAAATCCGCGCCAAGGGGATACCATGCGCAAGCTCGCTTTATCGTTGTTTTTAACTGGTTTTATGGCTTTTTCCAGCCATGCCGACACACTCAAGATGCAGGCTAACGCCCCGGACCGCTATGTGGTGGTCAAGGGTGATACCTTGTGGGACATTTCCGGAAAATTCCTCAAGGATCCATGGAAGTGGCCGCAAATCTGGGGCATGAACAAGGAAGAAATCCAGAATCCGCACTGGATTTATCCGGGTGACGTGATTGTGCTCGACAGAAGCGGCGCCAATCCGCGGCTTTCCTTGCTCAAGACGGGGAAATCGGACACGGTGAAATTGTCCCCGCAAGTTCACGCAGAATCGGAAGCCGAACAAGGCGTGCCGTCGATCCCGGCATCTGCGGTGAGTGCTTTCATCAGCCAGCCCTTTGTGATGGACGAAGGCGCCCTCAAGGACGCTCCGCGCATCATTGGTTCACAGGATGACCGCATGGTTCTTGGAAGCGGGGATCAGGCCTACGCTACCAACGGTAAAGGCGATACCACTAACTGGAAAATTTTACGCCCTGGCAAGGAACTCAAAGACCCTGACACCCACGAGACTCTGGGATACCAGGTTGAATACCTGGGCGACGCGCACACCGTCACGCCGGGTGATCCGCAGAAGATTCTGATTACCCGCTCTACTGAAGAAATTCAGGCAGGTGACCGACTTAAACCCGCAGAGGATATCTACTCGTTCCGCTACATTCCCCACCCTCCTGCGTCCAATATCCAGGGCCGGGTAATCTCCATCTATGGCGGGGTATCCGAGGCCGGGCAATATGCCACGGTGGTGCTCAACAAGGGCAGCCGCGACAATCTGGATGTCGGCACGGTATTGGCCGTGTACAAAAAAGGCAACATTGTGGACAAAATCCAGCTCCCGGACTCGCGTAGCGGGCTGTTGATGGTGTACCGCGTATTCGACAAGGTGTCTTACGCCTTGGTGATGGAGATCCATCGCCCGGTTAACCTGCTGGACACTGTGCGCAATCCTTGAACCGGGCTGAACGCTGCGCCTGGCTGGGTCTGGCGCACACACGCGGGCTGGGCGGGCAAACCTTCCGGGCTTTGCTGGCCGCATTTGGCGGCCCGGAGCAAATCTACGCTGCTTCTGGCAGCGCCCTGAAACCCTATCTTTCCCAGCCGGTTATCCAACGCCTATCTGCCGGCGTGGATGACGCAGCAATCGAGCTGGCTCTGCGCTGGCTTGATGAGCCCGGCAATCATCTGGTTACCCTGGCAGACAGCGACTATCCGTCGCGTCTTCTGGAAATCCCCGATCCTCCACCATTGTTGTACCTGAAAGGCCGCCGCGAATTGCTCGGCGCACCGATGCTCGCCATTGTCGGGAGCCGCAATGCCACGCCTCAGGGCGCATCCAATGCCGAAGCTTTCGCGAGAGCGTTATCGCAAGCCGGGCTTTCCATCGTCAGCGGCCTGGCGTTGGGCATTGATGCTGCTGCGCATCGCGGGGGGCTGGCCGGCGCGGCAAGCAGCCTGGCGGTAGTCGGTACCGGACTGGATATCGTTTATCCGGCCCGCAACAAGGCGCTGGCCCATCAACTTGCCGGGGGCGGAGCGCTGCTCTCGGAATTCCCCATCGGCACCCCCTCCATTGCCGCCAATTTTCCTCGCCGCAATCGAATTATCAGTGGCTTAAGTCTGGGTTGTCTGGTGGTGGAAGCGGCTTTGCAAAGCGGCTCGCTCATTACAGCAAGGCTGGCGGCTGAACAAGGCAGAGAAGTTTTTGCCATCCCCGGTTCGATCCATTCACCCGTGGCGCACGGGTGCCACGCACTGATTAAACAAGGCGCAAAACTGGTCGAATCGGCGCAGGATGTGCTCGATGAATTGCACTGGCAGGCTACCATTCTCCCTCTTGCCGCTGACGCTACAGGGGATGATCCCTTGCTGTCTGCGCTGGGTTTTGAACCCGTCAGCCTGGATGTGCTGGCCGAACGCTGCGGGTTGACGCCCGATAGGCTTTCCGCCATGCTGTTGGAAAGGGAGCTACAGGGGAGTGTCTCCACACTCCCCGGTGGTTTCTACCAACGTATTGTTTAAAAAGATAATGTTAGAAATCCTTATTTACCTATTTGAAAATTATCCGCATGTTGAACTCGCTCCGGATCGCGATGCGTTGGCGCTCAAGCTAACTGCCGCCGGCTTCAACGGGGATGAGATCGATCATGCGCTGGACTGGTTCTCTGATCTGAGCACGCTCAACAGTGCAGAATATCCGGCGAGCCTGGTCCACAGTCCTGCAACCCGGTTTTATGCCGAGCTGGAACAGGACCGGCTGGATACAGAGAGCCAGGGTTTGCTGATATTTCTGGAACAGGTCGGCATTCTCAACCCCTTGCAGCGCGAATGGGTGATCGATCGCGTTCTGGCGCTGGACGAAGATGAAATCACACCGGACAAAATCAAGTGGATCGCATTGATGGTGCTGTGGAGCCAGAACCCAAACCAGGACTACTTATTACTAGAGGATATGCTGTTTAACGATGGCAATAACCTCTCCATCCATTAACGCCCCTGCGGCGCGCAGATACACATGTCATTTCTCGTTATTGTCGAGTCGCCTTCCAAGGCAAAAACCCTGAAAAAATATCTCGGCGAGGATTACGAAATCCTCGCCAGCTATGGTCACGTGCGTGACCTGGTACCGAAAACCGGTGCAGTGGATACGGACAACCAGTTCGCCATGAAGTACCAGCTCATCGAGCGCAACGAAAAACACGTAGACGCCATCGTGCGTGCGGCAAAAAAGGCGGATCTCATCCTGCTCGCCACTGACCCGGATCGCGAGGGAGAGGCTATTGCCTGGCATCTCGCGGAAATCCTGCGCGAGAAAAAGATCACGCCGAAGAAACCTATCGCGCGCATCGAATTTCACGAAATCACTCAGAGCGCCATTCAGCATGCCGTCGACAATCCGCGTGAAATCGCCATGCCGCTGGTGGATGCGCAACAGGCGCGGCGTGTGCTGGATTACCTGGTGGGCTTCAATCTGTCGCCGCTGCTGTGGCGCAAGATCAGCCCAGGGTTGTCCGCCGGACGCGTACAAAGCCCGGCTCTGCGCCTGATTGTCGAACGCGAACTGGAGATCGAAAAATTCCAGGCGCGCGAATACTGGACCATCCACCTCGACAGCCACAAGGGCAAGCAGGCGTTTTCCGCACGTCTGGTGCAGTATCAGGGCGAAAAACTCGACCAGTTCAGTATCGCTACGGGCGACGCGCAACAAGCGGTGCTCGACACCCTCGCCAATGCCGAAACCGGCAGCGTTACGCGCGTGGAAAAAAAACGCAAATCACGCAGCGCGGCTGCCCCGTTTACGACCTCCACGTTGCAACAGGAAGCGGTGCGCAAACTCGGCATGACCACTGATCGCGCCATGCGCACCGCCCAGCAACTGTATGAGGGTATCGATATCGGAGGCGGCGCGGTCGGCCTGATCTCCTATATGCGTACCGATTCGGTCAATCTGGCACGCGAAGCCATCGAAGACGTGCGCGACTATATATCTAAGAATTTTGACGCCGGCTACCTGCCCGCGGCACCGGTATATTTCCGCAACAAATCCAAGAATGCCCAGGAAGCGCACGAGGCGATACGTCCTACCGCCATTTCGCGCACACCGGAATCGGTGCGCAAGTTCCTCACCATCGATCAGGCGCGTCTCTACGAAATGATCTGGAAACGCACGCTGGCGTGCCAGATGAGCCCGGCACAGTTCGACACGGTGAGCCTCGATATTGCCGTGGGCGGCCCCGACAATCTGTTCCGTGCCACCGGCCAGACCCTGGTGTTCCCGGGCTTCATCGCCGTCTATCAGGAAAACCAGGACGACGAGGAGAGCGAGGAAGAAGCCAAGCTGCCGGTTTTGGCCGAAGGTGAAACCGTGCCGGTGGACAAGCTCTTCGGCGAACAGCATTTCACCCAGCCGCCGCCGCGCTACACCGAGGCCAGCCTGGTGAAAACCCTGGAAGAATACGGCATCGGTCGCCCCTCTACCTATGCCAGCATCATCTCCACGCTGCAGGACCGCGAATACGCGATCCTCGACAAGAAACGCTTCATGCCCACGCCGATCGGGCAGTTGGTGAACTGCTTCCTCACCACCCATTTCACCCATTACGTGGACTACGACTTCACCGCCAAACTGGAAGACCGGCTCGATGACGTGTCCAACGGCACGCTCAAATACATCCCGCTGCTGGATGACTTCTGGCAGGAATTTTCCGGCACGCTGGCCGCCAAGGCCGACGTGGAGCGCGGCTGCCCGATCCCCGATGAGCCTTGCCCCAAGTGCGGCGCGCGTTTGTTCCTGCAGGCCAGCAAGCGCGGTCTATTCATCGGCTGTTCCGCGTACCCCGAGTGCGATTACACGCGCCCGCTGCATGGCGGCAATGAAGATGGCCCCGTCGTGCTCGGGCAAGACCCGGATAGCGGTCAGGATATCCTGTTGCTGAATGGTCGCTACGGCTGGTACGTGCAGGTCGGCGCCACGCCGGAAGACAAAAAAATCAAACCCCGACGCGCATCGTGGCCCAAAACCCTCCCCACCGAGCTGGCCGATCTACCCACCGCACTGAAACTGTTGTCACTACCGCGCGAAGTGGGTCTGCACCCCGACACTCAGCTGCCTATTGTCGCCAACATTGGCCGTTTCGGTCCCTATTTGCAGCACGATGGCAAGTTCAAATCCATTCCCAAGGCTGACGATGTTTACAGCATCGAACTGGCGCGTGCGCTGGAAGTACTGGCCATGGCGAAGGAGCCGCGCGGCGGTGCACCTGCCGGCAAACCGCTGGGCAACCATCCCGAAGACGACAAACCGGTGACCCTGCATAGCGGCCAGTACGGCTGGTACGTCAAGCATGGAAAAATCAACGCCACCCTGCCCAAGGAAGCCGATCCGGAAGCCTGCACGCTGGAAGATGCGCTTCCCCTGCTGGCCGCCCGCGCCGCCAAAGGTCCGGCTACTCGCAAGAAACCAGCCGCCAAAGCCAAGCCTAAGGCCAAGCCGAAAACAGCCGCGAAGCGTACCAAAACAACCGCCTGATCGAATTGATTGTTTTTTGGTTTGAACCATACCGTCGCGTAACAGGCGACAAGGTACACGCACCGCTCACCCATGCCCGGACAAGCCTTCACGAGGGCCGTTGTTTTAAATCTTGTTTCCATGATACGTTGATGGGCATTAAATCAATGGACTCACATGAGTGGAGTGGCGGAGTGTCATCAGGGCTTCGCATTCGCATGCCGACATCCCTCTTTTACATGACAGACTCATAGATACATGCCACAACACAAAATTGATCAGCAGCGGATTGGCTTTGTGGCCGGGGCCATCCTGATCGTAGTCAGTATCTTGGTCGGCGTGATGGTGTTTTACATCATGCAGCGCCACACCGAGGCTCTGCTCAGACAAAGTCTTCAGACATCGCTACAAAACCACGTCGATATCGCTCAATCCGAAATCCGGGGCGCCTTTGAGAAAGGCCAGACGGTTGCCACGCGCCCCTTGCTGATTAATCAAATGGAGTACGCGAACACGCACTCCGGAGACAACGCAACGCTGACTGTACTTACCAAGGCTGCCCAATCCTTTCTTTCGACCGGGCTCACCGCAATTTCGTTATTCGATGCGGAAGGGAAAGAGGTCGCAGACGCCGGTGCTTTCTTGCAGAAGCCCGCACTCAGCGTTCCGGTGAATACTGCCGGCCGCACGCAAATCCTGTTCAGCACCCGGTTCTTTTTGCGCACGGAGGTAAACATGATGAAAGCCGGGCGCGTCGTCGGACGGGTGGTCACCGAAACACCATTACCTACGTTGGACAGCATATTCAAGAGTGTGGCGCGTTCGGGCAAAACTGCGGAACTGGCATTGTGTGCATCCACGGGAGCCAATCAAATGCAGTGCTTTCCCACTACACTCACTCGTCACGTCATCACTATAGCCAAAAGATCGCCGAAAGGTACGCCATTGCCCATGACCCATGCCCTGGAGGGAGAAACCGGATTCATCATTGCACAGGACTACCGCCGTCAGGAGGTGGTCGCCGCATACAGTCCGGTTGGCGATTTAGGGCTGGGTATGGTTTTGAAAATGGATAGCGCCGAGCTGTATGCGCCGATCTGGAGCCAGCTACGTTATCTGTTGCCGCTAATCGTCGCCATGCTTGCTATAGCGCTATTGTTGCTGCGCTGGCTGCTGACTCCGCTGATAAACGAATTGGTGCGCTCGGAGCGGGAAGCGCGTGCGGCGAATGTACGTTTGCGCGATAGTGAAAACCGGGTGCGGATGCTGCTCGACAATGTTGATGAAGGCATCGTCAGCATCTCGTCCAATGGGATGATTGAGCTGTTCAACCCGGGTGCGGAACGGATGTTCAATTATCGCAGCGCGGACATTCTTGGCGAAAACATATCCATGTTGATGCCCGAACCTTACCGTAGCGAGCACGACCAATATCTGGAGCGCTATCTGCAGACCGGCGAATCCCACGTAATCGGCGCCGCACGCGAAGTGTCGGCACAGCGCAGTAATGGCGAGACTTTTCCAATGGAGCTGCGGGTTTCAGAGTTTAGCCTGGACGGGAAGCGTATGTTCATCGGCATCATGCGTGATATCACCGAGCGCAAGGCAACCGAGGAAAAAATCATCCGTCTGGCGCATTTCGATGCGCTCACGGACTTACCCAACCGGCGCCTGGTCGAGGACAGAATTCAGCAAACCATCGCATGGGCCCGGCGCGCCGATGCACAGTTTGCTGTCATGTTCATCGATCTGGATAAATTCAAGAGCATTAACGATACTCTCGGACACAACGTGGGAGATCAACTGCTGCAAATGGTCGCCCAACGGCTCATCGAGTCTTTACGGGCGGAAGATACGGTTGGCAGGCAGGGTGGCGATGAGTTCATTGTGCTGTTGGCAAGTCTGAGCGCTGCCGAGGATTCTGCTGTGGTGGCGCAAAAAATACTCAGCGCCCTGTCAGCGCCATTTGTTATCAACGGACAAGACTTGCACACCGGCGCCAGCATCGGCATCGCGGTTTATCCGCAGGATGGTGCGGATGTCGAAACGCTGCTCAAGAACAGCGATACGGCCATGTACCATGCAAAGGAAGCGGGGCGCAGCAATTACCAGTTCTTCGCCCAGACGATGAATGCGGCAGCCGCTGAGCGCCTGCTGCTGGAAAGCAGTCTGCGCCAGGCAATTGATCGCAACCAGTTACTGCTTCATTATCAGCCGCTGGTGAATATTGCGGATGGCCGTATCGTTGCCACCGAAGCACTGGTACGCTGGAATCATCCCGAACTGGGACTGATTTCCCCGGCCCGGTTTATTCCTATCGCCGAAGACTCCGGCGTGATCATACCGCTCGGCGACTGGGTGCTCCGGCGGGCTTGTTATCAGCTTAAACAATGGCGCGAACAGGGGATAGCGCTGCAGCGCATGGTGGTCAATCTGTCGCCACGCCAATTCCGTCAGAAACACCTGGTACAGACTTTCACTCAAGTGCTGAAGGAAACCGGCGTGGATCCGCACTGGCTGGGACTGGAAGTCACCGAAAGCGTCATCATGGAAAACCCTGAAGAAGCCATCGGCATTCTGTGCGAGCTGAAGGCATTGGGCATTGAGTTATCACTCGACGACTTCGGCACAGGCTATTCCAGCTTGAGCTATCTCAAGCGTTTCCCCATCGACAAGCTCAAGATTGACCAGTCTTTTGTACGCGACATCACCACAGACCCGGACGACGAGGGCATGGTTGCAGCAATCATCGTGATGGCGCACCAGCTCAATATCCGGGTGGTGGCAGAAGGCGTCGAAACCGAAGCCCAGCTTGCCTTCCTGCGCGGTCAGGGTTGTGACGAATATCAGGGTTACTACTTCAGCCGGCCGCTCCCTGCGGATGAGCTGGATACCAGCTCAGTTGCAGCACGCTGATCTTCATAAACCGGTAATGACCCGATGCCGGTATTCATCGGCTGCCCGATCGGTTTTTGCAGCTGACAAATAAATCAACAGCTTCAAAATTCGCTGTATGTAACGCATCCTCGTTCTTTTTTTATGTTCTCCGTCAGTTGCCTGCAAGGCTAAGCCGGGATCATTGCCTGCTTCGCTAGCCTGCCAGACATGATACTGCCCAGGGTCAGCTTGTGGCAGTGCCTGTCGGCGGCATCGCCATCTGGCACGTTGTTTACCTCGGAGCCGCAGCCGCCGGTGTTTCGGTGATTTAATCTTAAATAGCGCATTTATCACGCAGTTCAAGGAAAAAACCATGCGAATTCTGATAGTAGAAGATGACGAACTCCTTGCCGCCGGACTGGCGATTTCGCTGGCATTGCCTGGCTATGCCGTGGATCGCGCGGTCAGCGGCGAAAAAGCATTGCTTTCACTGGGTGCCGAGCATTATGACCTGGTCGTGCTGGATATCGGCCTGCCCGGCCAGGATGGCTTTGCCGTGCTGAGCAAGTTGCGCGAACGCGGGCTTACCGTACCGGTGCTGATCCTCACCGCACGGGATGCGGTGGCCGATCGCGTGCGCGGCCTCGACCTGGGTGCGGATGACTATATGGTCAAGCCATTCGCCTTGGGTGAATTCGAGGCGCGGGTGCGCGCCCTGCTGCGGCGCGGACATCACGCGCAAAGCGCCAAACTCAGTTGCGGGCGTCTCACCATGGATACGCTGGCGCACCGGGCGTGGCTGGGCGATAGCCAGCTCGGGCTCACCGCGCGTGAATGGGGCGTGCTGGAATACCTGTTGATGCGCCAGGGGCAGGTGCTGAGCAAAGACAAGATCATGCAGGCGGTATGCAACTGGGACGAGGAAATCAGCACCAATGCAGTGGAGGTGTACATGTCGCGTCTGCGCGCCAAGCTCGAACCTGCCGATATCAAGATTCGTACCATACGCGGCTTCGGCTATCTGCTCGAAGAAGCGAAAAATGCACACCCGTAGCCTGCGACGCCTGCTGCTGGGCTGGCTGCTGATTCCGCTGCTGGTGCTGCTGGCGCTGGGCTCAGTGGGCACTTTTTACATGGCCCGCAACGCCGCCAATGACGCCTACGACAAGGAACTGCTCGATCCCATGCTGGCGCTGGCGCAGTATATCCAGGTAGTGAACGGCAAACCGGTGTTGAACCTGCCGCCCAGTGTCCGCGACCTGCTGCTGGTGAATGCCTACGACAATATCTACTATCAGCTTGTCGCCGCCGATGGCACGCGCCTGGCGGGCAACCTGTACTTGCCGGTACCGGCGCAGATCAGCGACAAACCGGTTTTCTACAACAGTGCGTTTCGCGGGCGCGATATCCGCATCGCCGCATTAAAGATGCATTTGCCCAATGGCAGCAGCGCCTATTTACAGGTGGCGGAAACGCTGAACAAACGCGACCATCATCTGGCCGGCATTCTGGCCGAGATGCTCGCGCCAGCCGTGGTGATTGCACTGGCTGCAGTGCTGCTGGTGTGGTTCGGCATCCGGCGCGGCCTCGCACCGCTGCAAAGCCTGCAGGAAGAAATCGCGGCACGTTCGCACCGCGACCTGCGCCCGGTACCCGAACATCATGCACCCGACGAAGTACGGCCGGTGGTCGCCTCGCTCAACGCGCTGCTGGCGCGACTCAAAGATTCCATGAATGGCCAGCAGCGCTTTCTGGCCAACGCTGCGCACCAGTTGCGCACGCCGCTGTCAGGACTGCAAACCCAAGTTGAACTTGCCTTGCGCGGCACCATGTCGGCTGAACTGCGCGCCACGCTCACGCATCTCCTGGACGCCACCGTACGCACTGCGCATCTTGCCAACCAGCTGCTTACGCTGGCGCGCGCCGAACCCGGCGCCATGCCGCCCGATGCCATGCAGCCGCTGGATCTGCGCAATGTGGTCGAGGATGCTGCGCGCGAATGGGTGCCCCGCGCCATGGAACGGCAAATTGATCTCGGCTTCGATATGGAAAACGCATCCCTGGTGGGCGAGCCGCTGTTGATTCGTGAACTGCTCGCCAACCTGATTGACAATGCCCTGCGTTACACCCCGGCAGGCGGCAGCGTCACCGTGCGCTGCCTGCAGGCTGGCGCTGCGGTGCTGGAAGTAGAGGACAACGGCATCGGCATCCCCGAGTCGCAGCGCGACAAGGTGCTGGAACGTTTTCACCGGGTCGAAGGCAGCCCGGGTGACGGCTGCGGTCTGGGGCTGGCAATTGTGCAGGAAATTGCGCGGGTGCACGACGCCACGCTGGAAATCCTTGCACCGCCAGCGGGCCGCGGCACCCTGATCCGGGTGAGCTTTTCTCAATCCAGCGATTTTTCCAGCATGTAGTCATCCATCACAAACCCTGCGCCTATCTCGGTGATCACCTGCGCCGTGACGACAAAACCGTATTTCTGATACGCGGCGAGCGCGCTGTGGTTGTGCCTGTTGGTGCGTAACGTGAGGATGGTGCGGCCTTGTCTGCGCGCCTCGGATTCGACGCTGCCAAGCAGCGCAGCGCCCACACCGCGACGCTGCCAGTCAGGGTGCACATAGAGCTTGTCGAGCTTGATGCGCTGCGGGTCGCTCTCCAGGAAATAATGCACAAAACCTATCATCCCGGCGTCATTCTGCGCCACTTTCCACCAGTGGCCAGGCTGGACAAGCTGTTGCCGGATAAGCGCAGCGCCATAGCGTTGATCCAGCATGTAATCTATCTGCGCCTGGCTGATGATGCCGGGATAATGCCGTTGCCAGATGTGCCGCGCCAGCGCGCCCAGCGCCTCGGCCTGGCCGGCTTGCAGCGCGGCAATGTGCCAGTTGGACGCAATCATGGATACAGTTTCGGCTCGCCCGGTGGCCGTGTCTTGAAGCGCTTGTGCAGCCAGAAATACTGCTCGGGCATTTCGCGCACGCGCTCTTCGATGAAGGCGTTCATGCGCCGAGTATCGGCTTCCACATCCTCGCTCGGGAAATTGTCCCAGGCCGGGTAAAACTGCGCCACATAGCCCTTGCCGCCGGGTAACTGACGCGTGACACAGGGCACCACGCGGGCGCCCGCCACGCGCGCAATGCGCGGCAGCGCGGTCACCGTGGCTGCAGCAACGCCGAAAAATGGTACAAAGGCAGCATCCTTGGCGCCGAAATCCTGATCCGGCAGGTAATACAGCGGCAAGCCCTGGCGTACCTCGCGCACCAGCGGACGCACGCCATCGTGGCGGGAAAACATTTTCGAGCTGCCGAAACGGGTCCGGGCATGCAGCATGAGCCGGTCGAAATGGGGATTTTTCATGCGGCTGTACATGGACACGATCGGTGCATAGCTGGCAGTGAAGCGCACGCCCCCCATGTCCAGACCGACAAAATGCGGCGCCAGCAGAATCACCGGCTGGCCTTGCAGCGGCTGGAAATGTTCCAGCCCGGCAAAATGCACCAGGCGCTTCACCCGTTCAACGGGCGACCACCACAGAATGCCATGCTCCAGCGCAGCCCGTGCGGCACAGCGGAAATGCGCGCGCAGCACAGCATTGCGATGAGCCTGAGGCCATTGCGGAAAACACAATTGCAGATTGATTTCGCCTATGCGGCGGCGCCGGCCGGCAAAACGATACAGCAGATTGCCCAGCAGATTGCCCAGCGCCGCCTGCATGGACAGCGGCAGCCAGTGCACCAGCCACAGAAAAAATATGCCGATATGGGACATAACCTACTGCCCCGGTGGCGGCTCAACCCCGCCGGGGCGCTTGTAGCGGTTGTAGCTCCACAGGTATTGCGCCGGATACTTGCGGATCAGCGCTTCCAGTGCAGCGTTGAGTTGCGCGGCAGTGTGCTCCTTGCTGCCGGTCAGGTCGGCGTTGAGCGGCTCGATGTGGATGCGATAGCCCTGCCCCTTGGGCAGGCGTTCGCCGAACATCAATAGCGGCACCGCACCGGTGGACTGGTGCAGGCGCGCGACCAGCGTCGGCGTATAGGCCTGGCGGCCAAAAAAACTCGCCCACGCGCCTTCGCCCTTGCTGGCCACCTGATCAGGCAAAATGCCTACCGCTTCACCCTTTTTAAGCGCAGTGAGCAGCGCGCGCACGCCTTTGACATCGGTTTTGGCGAGATTGACTTTGCCGCGCCCGCGTCCTGCGCGCATGATGCCTTCCAGCCATTGCTGGCGCGGCGGACGGTACAACACCGTCATCGGCAGGCGTGCCGCATAGTACAGGCTGACAATCTCGAAGCAGCCCAGATGCGGGGTCATCGCCAGCACGCCCTTGCCTTGTTTGACGGCAGCTTCGACATGCTCCCAGCCCTGGCAGTCTTGCACCAGTTTTAAAGTCTGCTCGTAGGGACGCAGCCAGATCGGGATGATTTCCGCGCCGCCCTTGCCGATTTCCGCTGCGCACTGACGTAGCAGCGCCTGGTATTCGTTCGCGCCGGCAACAATGCCGCTCTGCCGCAAATTGTCCGCCAGACGCTTGGCGTAGCGGGCGTTGTAACGATACGTCAGGCGTCCACCCAGCGCGCCCACAACGTGCCACCAACGTAGCGGGAGGCGGGCAAACAAGCGGAGCAGAAATTGCGTCATGATAGGGAATGGTGTCGGGCGCAGCTAAAGTTTGCTACCATCCTCGCCTATTGCGATTTGGGAATGGTGCCATGAAAGAATTTATTTTTACCTCGGAATCCGTGTCAGAAGGTCATCCGGACAAGGTCGCCGACCAGATTTCCGATGCGGTACTGGATGCGATTCTAACTCAGGATCCTCACGCACGTGTAGCTTGCGAGACGCTGGTCACTACTGGTCTGGTGGTCATCGCCGGTGAAATTACCACCCACGCCACCGTTGATTACAACCAGGTGGCGCGCGAGGCAGTCAAGCGAATTGGCTATAACAGCTCGGAAATCGGCTTTGATTATCACACCTGTTCCGTACTCACCACCTTCGGCAAGCAGTCGGCAGACATCGCCCAGGGCGTTAATGAAGGCGAAGGCCTTGATCTCGACCAGGGCGCAGGCGACCAGGGATTGATGTTCGGCTATGCTTGCGATGAAACGTCTTCGCTGATGCCTCTGCCGATTTACCTGGCGCACCGCCTGATGGAGCGCCAGGCCGAACTGCGCAAGGATGGCCGTCTGCCGTGGTTGCGCCCGGACGCCAAATCCCAGGTGTCCATCCGCTACGTGGATGGCATCCCGCAACACGTGGACACCGTGGTGGTCTCGACCCAGCACAACCCGGACGTTTCCCACGCGCAAATTGAAGAAGCCGTGATCGAGGAAATCATCAAGCCGGTGATTTCCGGCGATCTGCTCAAAAACGATGTGCGCTATCTGGTCAACCCCACCGGCCGCTTCGTCATCGGCGGTCCGATGGGCGATGCCGGCCTGACCGGCCGCAAGATCATCGTCGACACTTACGGCGGCGCAGCGCCGCACGGCGGCGGCGCGTTCTCCGGCAAGGATCCGAGCAAGGTGGATCGTTCCGCCGCCTATGCCGGACGCTATGTGGCGAAGAATATCGTCGCCGCCGGTCTTGCCAGCAAGTGCCTGGTGCAGGTGGCCTATGCCATCGGCGTAGCGCGCCCGGTATCGCTGATGGTGAATACCTTTGGCACCGGCAAAATTGCCGACGAAAAAATTGCCAAGCTGGTGGAAGCCCACTTCGACCTGCGCCCCAAGGCGATTATCCAGACTCTCAACCTGCTGCGCCCGATCTATACGCGCACTGCCAGTTACGGCCATTTCGGCCGCGACGAACCGGAGTTCACCTGGGAGTCCGTCGACAAGGCCGAGGCACTGCGCGCGGATGCCTGCCTGTAAGCCGTTCAGGGGAGCGCAGCAAAAAATGCTGCGCTCGACCCGCCCTCTGCGGTAGAATTACCAACCAGCCTTGAGGAGCGTTGCGACGGGTATCCATCCCGCCAGGCTCAAGGCGTTTCAATTTGAAACCGCGCTCACGTCTTGCTTTTTTGGTCTTTATTACAGAAAGGAGGGCGTGATGAACGCCGTCACCCATTCCAGTACTACCCCCGATTACATTATTGCCGACCTGTCGCTGGCCGACTGGGGACGCAAGGAAATCAACATCGCCGAAATCGAAATGCCCGGCCTGATGGCGATCCGCGAGGAATTCGCCGCCAGCCAGCCGCTCAAGGGCGCGCGCATCACCGGCTCGCTGCATATGACCATCCAGACCGCAGTGCTGATCGAAACCCTGCAGGCGCTGGGTGCCGAAGTGCGCTGGGCATCGTGCAATATTTTCTCCACGCAGGACCATGCCGCGGCGGCGATTGCCGCGACCGGCACGCCGGTGTTTGCGGTCAAGGGCGAATCGCTGACCGACTACTGGGACTACACCCACCGCATTTTTGAATGGGCGGACGGCGGCTATTCCAACATGATCCTGGATGACGGCGGCGATGCCACCATGCTGCTGCATCTGGGCACCCGTGCCGAATCCGACATCGGCGTGCTGTCCAGGCCGGGCAGCGAAGAAGAACGTGTGCTGTTCGCAGCAATCAAGGCCAAGCTGGCGATCGATGCCACGTGGTATTCCACGCGCCTCGCGCAAATCAAGGGCGTGACCGAGGAAACCACCACCGGCGTGCATCGTCTGTACCAGATGTTTGAACGTGGCGAGCTGAAATTCCCGGCTTTCAACGTCAACGATTCGGTCACCAAATCCAAGTTCGACAACCTCTATGGCTGCCGCGAATCGCTGGTGGACGGCATCAAGCGCGCCACTGACGTGATGATTGCCGGCAAGGTCGCCGTGGTCGCAGGCTACGGCGACGTCGGCAAAGGCTCGGCGCAGGCGCTACGGGCTTTGTCCGCGCAGGTCTGGGTGACCGAGATCGACCCGATTTGTGCCCTGCAGGCAGCCATGGAAGGCTATCGCGTGGTGACCATGGACTACGCCGTGGACAAGGCCGACATCTTCGTCACCGCCACCGGCAACTACAATGTCATTACCCATGACCACATGGTGAAAATGAAAAACCAGGCCATCGTCTGCAATATCGGCCACTTCGATAACGAGATCGACGTCGCCGGCATCGAAAAATACCAGTGGGAAGAAATCAAGCCGCAGGTGGATCACGTGATTTTCCCGGACGGCAAACGCATCATTCTGCTGGCCAAAGGCCGCCTGGTGAATCTGGGCTGCGCCACCGGCCATCCGTCCTACGTGATGAGTTCGTCCTTCGCCAACCAGACCATCGCCCAGATCGAGCTGTTCACCCGTACCGCCGACTATCCGGTAGGCGTGTACACGCTGCCCAAGCATCTGGACGAAAAAGTGGCGCGCCTGCAGCTGAAAACGCTGAATGTGCAGTTGACTGAACTGACCGAGAAGCAGGCTGCCTATATCGGCGTGGACAAGAACGGTCCGTACAAGGCAGCGCATTACCGCTATTAAGCCGGATCAAAGGCGACGGCAAACACTTTACGAACCGGAGCACGACAATGCGTCTATTGTTACTGTGGTTATTGAATGCCGTGGCTTTGCTGGCTGTCGCGTACCTGCTGCCGGCCATCCAGGTGGAGAGTTTTGGCTGGGCCCTGGTGGCCGCGTTGGTACTGGGTTTGATCAACAGCGTGGTGCGCCCGGTGCTGACCATTTTGACCCTGCCGATTACGCTGCTGACGCTGGGCCTGTTTTATTTTGTGCTGAACGGCCTGCTGTTCTGGCTGGCCGGCAGTTTGCTGCCGGGCTTTCATGTCACCAACTTCGGCGCTGCATTTGTCGGCGCCATTCTCTATGGCGTGATTGCCTGGGTGCTCTCGGCTTTCATACCCGGCAATAAGGATTAAACCTGAATATGGTCAAGCGCACTTTCAGCTTTGAATTTTTCCCGCCCAAAACGCCGGAAGGCATGGACAAGCTGCGCGTCACGCGCGACCAGCTGGCCTTGCTGAAACCCAAGTTTTTCTCGGTAACGTTCGGCGCCGGCGGTTCCACCCGTGACCATTCGCTGGAAACCGTGCTCGACATCCAGCGCGCCGGCTATGCAGCCGCACCGCACCTGTCCTGTATCGGCTCCACCCATGACAATATCCGCGCCATCCTGCAGCAATACCAGACTCATGGTATCCGCCACATTGTGGCACTGCGCGGCGACCTGCCCTCGGGCATGGCCAGCACCGGCGAGTTTCGCTACGCCAACGAACTGGTGGAATTCATCCGCAGCGAAACCGGCGACTGGTTCAACATCGAAGTGGCGGCGTATCCGGAATACCATCCGCAAGCCCGCAGCGCACGTGACGATCTGCTCAACTTCAAGCGCAAGGTGGACGCGGGCGCCAATTCCGCGATCACCCAGTATTTTTTCAACGCCGACGCGTATTTCAATTTCGTCGACGAATGCGCCGCACTGGGAATCACCCTTCCCATCGTGCCAGGCATCATGCCGATCGGTAATTTCTCGCAGCTGGCGCGCTTCTCCGACGCTTGCGGCGCAGAAATTCCGCGCTGGATGCGCAAGCAGCTGGAAGGCTACAGCGACGACATCGAATCCATCCGCGCCTTCGGTCTGGATATGGTGACCGATTTGTGCGAGCGCCTGCTCAAGGCGGGCGCTCCCGGCTTACACTTCTACACCATGAACCAGGCAACGCTCACCACGACCATCTGGCAGCGGCTGGGGTTATAGCCGGCAAGCCCTTGCTTACTGCCAGCCGTAGCGGCGCGTATAGAACCGCTTCATTGCCTGAATCAGCAACACGTAGGCGAACAGGATGGCGACCAGGAACGGAAAGTAGGCTAGCGGCAGCGCTTGCAGCCTGAAGTAATGCGCGAACGGCCCCATCGGCAACAGCACCCCGACCATCATCACAGCCATCGTCGTTGCCAGCAGCGGCCAGCCGATGCGGCTCTGGATGAACGGGATTTTCTGGGTGCGCAGCATATACACGATCACCGTCTGCGACAGCAGACTCTCGATGAACCAGCCCGACTGGAACAGGGTCTGATGCGCTACCGTGTTGGCACCAAAAATGAACCACATCAGGGCATAGGTAGCGATGTCGAAAATGGAACTGACCGGCCCGAAAAACACCATGAAGCGGCTGATATGCTCCGGATTCCAGCGTTGCGGCAGCCTGACCTGCTCCTCGTCGACGTTGTCGAAGGGTATGGCGGTCTGCGAGATATCGTAGAGCAGGTTCAGCACCAGCAGATGCAGCGGCAGCATTGGCAGGAACGGCAGGAAGGCGCTCGCCACCAGCACCGAGAACATGTTGCCGAAGTTCGAGCTGGCAGTCATCTTGATGTACTTGAGCATATTGGCGAAGGTCTTGCGGCCTTCGATCACGCCTTCTTCCAGCACCATCAGGCTCTTTTCCAGCAGGATAATGTCGGCAGCCTCCTTGGCGATGTCCACGGCGGTATCCACCGAAATGCCGATGTCGGCGGCACGCAAGGCGGGCGCGTCGTTGATGCCGTCGCCCATGAAACCCACCACATGACCATTGGCTTTGAGCGCGCGCACGATGCGCTCCTTGTGCGCAGGCGAGAGCTTGGCGAACACGTTGTGCTGTTCGACCACGAGCGCCAGCTCGGCATCGCTGATTGCCTCGATCGTATTGCCCAGTATCACGCCTTGCGTCGGCAAGCCGACTTCACGGCAGATTTTGGCAGTGACGCGCTCGTTGTCCCCAGTCAGGACTTTCACGGCGACACCGTGTGCCTGCAGCGCCTTGAGTGCAGGGGCGGTGGATTCCTTGGGCGGGTCGAGGAAGGCGATATAGCCAACCAGGACCAGGCCGGATTCGTCCGCTACGCTGTAAACGTTCTGGGTGGGAGGGGTTTCTTTCATCGCGACCGCCACCACGCGCAGGCCCTCTTCATTGAGGGCGGCAGTCAGGCTATTCACCTGCGCCAGCAGTTCAGCCGAGAGCGGCTCGATCGCATCGCCATGCTGCACCCGGTTGCACACACCGAGGATCTCCTCCACCGCCCCTTTGCAGATCAGTTCGTGGTGATCATCGCGTTCTGACACCACGACGGACATGCGCCGGCGCTGAAAATCGAAAGGGATTTCGTCCACCTTGCGGTAGTGCTTTGCGACGTTGAGTTCACGATGCACTTCGGCGTGTTCCAGCACCGCTACGTCGAGCAGGTTTTTCAGGCCGGTCTGGTAGTAGCTATTGAGATAGGCGTACTCCAGCACCTGATCCGACACCTCGCCGAACACGTCAGTGTGACGAGCCAGGAAAATTTTGTCCTGGGTCAGGGTGCCGGTCTTGTCGGTGCACAGCACGTCCATCGCGCCAAAGTTCTGGATCGCGTCCAGCCGTTTGACGATGACTTTCTTGCGCGACAGCACCACTGCGCCCTTGGCCAGGGTGGCAGTGACGATCATCGGCAGCATTTCCGGAGTCAGGCCCACCGCAACCGACAACGCGAACAGGAACGCCTCGACCCAGTCGCCCTTGGTGAAGCCGTTAATGAACAGCACCAACGGCGTCATCACGAACATGAAGCGGATCAGCAGCCAGCTGACTTTGTTCACCCCGGCCTGGAAGGCGGTCGGCGCGCGGTCGGTGGTGGTCACGCGCTGGGCCAGCGCCCCGAAATAAGTTTGGCTGCCGGTAGTGACAACAATAGCCGTTGCCGAACCACTCACCACGTTGGTGCCCATGAACAGGATATTGTCCAGTTCCAGCGGGTTGGTGGCCTCCGGGTTGCGTGGGTTGGCGTACTTCTCCACCGGCAGCGATTCACCGGTCATTGCCGACTGCGCCAGGAACAGGTCTTTGGCAGTCAGCACGCGCAGGTCCGCAGGGATCATGTCGCCCGCCGACAGCACCACCAGATCCCCCGGCACCAGTTGCCTGATCGGTACTTCAACTTTGCGCGGGCCTTTCGGATGCAGGACTGCGTTGAAGTATTTGCGTGCGTCCTCGGCAGCCTCTTCGGCCGGATCACGGCGCATCACGGTGGCCGTGTTGCTCACCATCGCCTTCAGTTTGTCCGCCGCCTTGTTGGATTTGGACTCCTGCCAGAAGCGCAACAGCGTGGACAGCACCACCATGGTCGAAATGACGATAGTCGCCTTCATGTCCCCGGTCAGGTAGGACACCAGTGCGAGAATGGTGAGCAGCAGATTGAACGGATTGCGATAGCTGTGCCATAGATGCAGCCACCACGGCATGGGTTTTTCGTGCTCAACCTCATTGGCGCCGACGCGCTCGCGGATAGTCTCGGCCTCGTTTTCGCTCAGGCCGTCGGCATGCGAGCCAAGGCTGTTCAGCAACGCATCGACGTCGCTTTTGGCGGCGCCAGTCAGGGTCTGTGCCAGCGATGGTGGCACTTCTTTGCTGACACCCGTGCCGGTGAGCGCATCGAGCAGCGCCAGCCGCCGGAAGTGACGGCCCATGGCGCGGCTGCGAATGAAGCCGGCAAAAACCTCTTTCAGAATATTGAAATTCATTTTTTTCCATTCAAACGACAAATTTGAATTAGCGCATTATGTCGCAGCAGGCTGTCTCGCAGCTTACCGTGGGCATTGCATTCCAAAGGAGAACGATGAGGCGAGTTCGCAGCCATGCGCCAACATGAAGTATGGCCACGCAAAGGGTCGGTGCGAAGTGATGCAAGGGGGCCGGTCAGGGGTTGACCGGTGTTTGACACCGCTTCTCGCGCTCGGCGAGATAGCGGCAGAAGCGGTTCTGCGGGTTATCTAACCGGGCGATCGCCAGTTATGCACTGGCGACAACTGTCACCTGAACTAGTACCCACAAAGCATCTCCGCTTTAAATAACAGCGCGCATGGTAGCCCAACATGGTGGGCTTGGAAAGTGACTTTTTTTGCCGGTCAGCACTGCTCCCAGGGCAGGCCCTCGAAGCGCCAGCCGGAGAGGCTGCCGCGGTGATGATGATCGTCGAGCGGGCCTTCAAAACCGTGCAGCACATTGTAAACTTCAGTGTAGCCATGCTGCTCGAGAAACTGCCCGGCTTCAGCGGAACGGTTGCCGCTGCGACAGATCAGTACCAGTGGGCGGTCGACCGAAGTCGCACGCCGCACCTGGGCGAGAAAGTGCGGATTCACATCCCAGTCCGGAAATTCGTTCCAGGCAATATGGATGCTATCTTTCGGGTGGCCGATGAACAGGAACTCCATTTCCGAACGCACGTCGATGAATACCGCATCCGGATGGGTTTGCAGGAAAGCATGTGCTTCTTTCGGGCTGAGAGGTTGCATGCTGGCAGGCTCCGTAGACTGAGACACAAAAACCCGGGGCCTCCAGTGCATTTCCCCGGTCTGGAATCGATGGCCACCGATGAGCCGATTATTGCACAATGCTGCGGGATGAGGTGTATACCTACTGGCGCAGGATGCAAGATCAAGAAAACAGCAGACTTGCCGTTATCTGAACACACGCCATTCTCATCACAGCCTGTTCCACCGGCAATTCACGGGGTGAGTTGGTATTGACGACGTTTCGGGTTAATAAGGCCCTTGCTGTTCGCCTGCTTAACCGACAGCTGCGGTGCCACTGATAACGCCGAAAGAGGGGGCTATCTTGACTATCAGCACGATGATCTGGCGGTATGCGAAGCTGAATGCGTTGCTCGCTGTGTTATTGACAGGCAGTGCGGGGCCATCATGGGCGGGGAAGGAATATAGCTTCGGCGTACTGAATCAGCAGCCACCCGCGGCAACAGCAGCCCTATGGAATCCGATCCTTCAGTATCTGCAGACTAAAACCGGTATCGCTTTCAAGCTCAAAATGGGGACGACCGTGCAGGAGACAGATGCCATGACGGCACGAGGCGAATTCGATTTTCTGTATAGTAATCATAATTTTGATCCCCGTTATGCGCAGGCGCATTACATACCTCTGGCCCAATGGGGCGGCCACCCTCTCGTGGGACAGATTGTGGTAGATGCGAACTCCTCCATCCAAACGCTGGCGGGTCTGGAGGGCAAAACCGTCGCTTTCCCGTCCCGAGATGCTTTTGTCGCCTATCAGGTTACGGTATCAGCCTTGAAACAGGCCCATGTGACGGTCAATCAGGTTTTTGGCGCCAACCAGCGCGGCACAGCCGTACTGCTTCAAACCGGCCGGGCGGATGCCGCCAGCCTCAACAAACTGTTTTCCGATCAATTCCAGGCGGACAACAAGACTCGGTTCAGGGTACTTTATGAATCCGAGCCCTGGCCCAATATTCCGGTTCAGGCGCATCCACGGGTACCCAAGCCGGATGCCGAAGCCGTGCAGAAAACGCTGGTCGGCATGACTACCGATCCGAAAGGCCGCGCTTTGCTGAAAACCCTCGGCATCCCGGGGTTCCTGACTGTAAAAGATGCGGACTACGATGCAACCCGGCGTCTCTATCAGGAAGAACTTTAAATCCCCCTTACCGGTTGTATCCCAGGAACAATATTCATGAGTCTGCGCCTGCGTTTGTTTCTGGCAGTCACCATTGTCATTCTGGTACATACCGGCACCCGCATTTTCCTGCTATCCCAGCAAGCCCGGGAACATGCCCACGCCACCCAGCAAGACCAGGGGCAGTGGGTCAGCCGCACCCTCGCCCGGACCTTGACAAATGCCATGATTACCAACGATCTTGCCACGGTGCGCAGCACCGTGGAGTTGCTCTACTCCGAGAAAAAATTCCGCCGTATTACTGTACTGGATGATCGCGGATATGCGATTGCAGACGCACAACCGAGTACAACTGCCCTGGTTCCGAAAACGCCAGGCTGGTTTGTCTCCTACCTGGATCTGCCTATAGAGTCCGACAGCTTTCCGATTGACATTGGCGGCGTTCGTTACGGAGAAGTAACCGCCATCGTGTCCCATGGCGAGGTGATTGAGCAAACCTGGGAAAACGCGCAACGCGAAGCTTGGCTTGCCCTCATTGAAATCGCGCTGCTTTCTTTTCTGCTGTGGGGATTGCTGGAAGCGGGCTTGCGCCCTCTGACTCATTTATCCGCTGTTGTACATCGCATAGGGACAGGCGATTTCGGCACCCGTGTCAAGCATTCTGCCAGCCGCGAATTTCGCGAGTTGATCACCGTCGTGAACGATATGTCGGAAAAACTGCATATCTTTTACAAAGAACGCAAGGCAACTGAAGAAAACATACAGCGATTAAACCAGGAACTCGAAGTACGGGTAGACGAACGCACCAAAGAGCTGGAATCGGCCAACGAACGCCTGGCGTATCAAGCGTTACATGATGCCCTCACGCATCTGCCCAACCGGACGCTGCTATACGATCGACTTCGGCAGGCAATGCTCGCAGCAGAACGGAAACATCATTCCGTCGCCCTGATGTTGATGGACCTGAACCGCTTCAAGGAAATCAACGATACTTTGGGCCACCATAGCGGCGACATGGTATTACAGGCGGTGTCCTCGCGCATTACCAGCACACTGCGACAAACCGACACTGCTGCGCGCTTGGGTGGCGATGAATTTGCCCTTGTACTGCCGGGCATCGCTGGCAAGGAAGCGGCGGTGGACATTGCTCAGAAAATGCTTGCGATAGTACAAAAACCCTTGCTGCTCGAAGGGCGCAGTCTGGATATCAGCATGAGCGTAGGGATAGCGCTCTATCCGGAACAGGGCAATGAAATCGACACGCTGTTGCAATGCGCGGATGCGGCCATGTATAACGCCAAACGGAACCACAGCGGTTATGTCATGTACAGCGAAATGAATGACAGCTTCAGTATCGATCGACTGGCCCTCCAGTCCGAGTTACGGCAGGCCATAGAAAGCAACCAGCTCGAGTTGTTTTATCAGCCCAAAATCGATTGCAATAGCCATCAGGTGAGTGGGGTCGAGGCCCTGGTGCGCTGGCGTCATCCACGGCATGGCCTCATGTTTCCGGACCGGTTCATCCCCCTCGCGGAGAGCACCGGGCTGATCAAGCCGCTTACCACGTGGGTAGTACGCGACGCCTTGCGAAATTGTTGCGACTGGCACCAACTCGGGTTCCATCTGACCGTAGCAGTCAATATCTCTGCGATAAACCTGCAGGATCCCCTGTTTCCAGAAATTGTTGCCAATGCCCTGAAGGAAACCGGCGCAAAAGCAGAATGGCTGGAACTGGAGATCACCGAAACTGCGATCATGCTTGATCCCGCACTCGCCATTGACGCCATCAATCGTCTGCACGGCATGGGTGTCTCACTATCCATTGATGATTTCGGCACCGGATATTCTTCCAGGGCCTACCTGCAGAAGTTGCTGGTGGCGAAGCTCAAAATCGATAAATCGTTCGTACTGAACATGACAACCAATGCCAACGATGCAGTCATCGTGCGCTCACTGATCGGACTGGCACACAACCTGGGACTCAGCGTGGTTGCCGAAGGGGTTGAAAACAATGAGGTCTGGGAGGATCTCAAACGCCTGGGCTGCGACTCGGCACAAGGCTTCAATATGAGCCATCCCATCCCCAGGGATGAACTTCTGGTCTGGTTGAAACAGTCGCCCTGGAGCGTGACAGATGCCCCGGAATTTTCCCGACATGCATAGCGCGTCTCGTATAGAGTAGGCGTTGCGGCCATTTATCGAGCTCGCCGACCGCTCCACAAGCGGCCCACAGACCCAGCCCGGTAACGGTTCGTGCGCGCAGACCGGGCAACAAACGAGTCCGGCACAATTGCTGCCGCATTGGCTCAAGCCCCTGATTCCACGTATCATAACCGGCTTTCCGCTGCACCTTGCACCGCTATGACCACACGTACCGATTTGCTCCTCGCCGCCCTCAAAAAACGCATCCTGATCCTTGATGGCGCCATGGGCACCATGATCCAGAGTTACAAGCTGGAGGAAGCCGACTATCGCGGTACGCGCTTTGCCGATTTTGCCCATGACCCGAAGGGCAACAACGATCTGCTGGTGCTCACCCAGCCGCATATCATTCGCGCCATACACGCGGCCTATCTGGAAGCGGGTGCGGATATCCTGGAGACCAACAGCTTCAACGCCACGTCCATTTCGATGGCCGATTACCACATGCAGGATCTGGTCTACGAGCTTAACATCGAGGCCGCCAGGGTGGCGCGCAGTGCAGCGGATGAGTACTCGGCCAAAACTCCTGACAAACCGCGTTTTGTCGCCGGCATCCTGGGACCCACCAGCCGTACTGCCAGCATGTCGCCGGACGTGAACGACCCCGGGTTCCGCAACGTCAGTTTTGACGAACTGGTCGTCGCTTACACCGAAGCAACGCGCGGTCTGGTGGATGGCGGCGCGGACATCCTGATGGTGGAAACCATTTTCGACACGCTTAACGCCAAGGCCGCGCTGTTTGCGGTCGAAAAATATTTCGACGAACACGGGCTGCGTTTGCCCATCATGATTTCCGGCACGATTACCGATGCTTCCGGGCGCACCCTGTCCGGCCAGACCACCGAGGCGTTCCTGAATTCGGTGCGCCATGTGCGGCCATTGTCCATCGGCCTGAACTGCGCGCTGGGAGCGAGCGAACTGCGCCAGTATGTCGAGGAGTTATCGAGCAAGGCGGACTGCTTTGTCTCGGCCCACCCCAATGCCGGGCTGCCCAACGCGTTTGGCGAATACGACGAATCGCCCGCAGCAATGACCGCGCAGATCCGCCAATGGGCGCAGGCCGGGATGCTGAACATCATCGGCGGCTGCTGCGGCACCACGCCTGCGCATATCCAGGCGATCCGCGAGGCGGTGGGAGTTTATCCGCCGCGCGTGATCCCCGATATCGAGAAAAAGCTGCGCATCTCCGGACTGGAGCCGTTCAATCTGGGCGAGGGCGACCTGTTCGTCAACGTCGGCGAGCGCACCAACGTCACCGGCTCCAAGATGTTCGCGCGCCTCATCATCAACGGCCAGTACGACGAGGCGCTGGCGGTGGCACGCACCCAGGTGGAAGCCGGCGCGCAGATCATCGACATCAACATGGACGAAGGCATGCTCGACGCGGAAGCAGCGATGGTGCGCTTCCTCAACCTGATCGCCTCGGAACCCGACATCGCGCGCGTGCCGATCATGATCGACTCGAGCAAGTGGTCGGTGATCGAGGCGGGCCTGAAATGCGTGCAGGGCAAGTCCATCGTCAACTCGATCTCGATGAAGGAAGGCGAGGCCGAGTTCATCGAACGCGCCAAACTGTGCCGGCGTTACGGCGCGGCGGTGATCGTGATGGCGTTCGACGAAGCGGGGCAGGCCGATACCCGCGCGCGCAAAGTGGAAATCTGTACCCGCGCCTACAAAATCCTCACCGAACAGCTCGACTTTCCGCCCGAAGACATCATTTTCGACCCCAATATTTTCGCCGTCGCCACCGGCATCGAGGAGCACAACAACTACGCGGTGGACTTCATCGAAGCGGTGCGCGAGATCAAGCGCACCTTGCCGTTTGCGAAAATCTCCGGCGGCGTATCCAACGTGTCGTTCTCGTTCCGCGGCAACGAGCCGGTGCGCGAGGCGATCCACACCGTATTCCTGTATTACGCGATCCAGGCCGGCATGGACATGGGCATCGTCAACGCCGGCCAGCTGGGTGTATACGACCAGATTCCCGCCGATTTACTCGAACGCGTCGAGGATGTGATTTTGAACCGCCGCCCCGACGCCACCGAGCGCATGGTGGAATTCGCCGACAGCGTAAAAGGCTCGGCCAGGGAGCAGGTGGAAGACCTGTCCTGGCGTGAAGCCCCGGTCGGCGAACGCCTCACCCATGCGCTGGTGAAAGGCATCACCACCTACATCATCGAGGACACCGAGGAAGCGCGTCAGCAGGCCGCGCGCCCGATCCACGTCATCGAAGGCGCGCTGATGGATGGCATGAACGTGGTCGGCGACCTGTTCGGCGCGGGAAAAATGTTCCTGCCGCAGGTGGTGAAATCGGCGCGCGTGATGAAGCAGGCGGTGGCGCATCTGATTCCGTTCATCGAAGAAGAAAAGCTGCTGAGCGGCGTGGCTGCCGAGGCCAAAGGAAAGATCATCATGGCCACGGTGAAAGGCGACGTGCACGACATCGGCAAGAACATCGTCGGCGTGGTGCTGGCGTGCAACAACTACGACGTGGTGGATCTGGGCGTGATGGTGCCCGCCGCAAAAATCCTGCAAGCCGCAGTCGATGAAAAGGCCGACATCATCGGCCTGTCCGGACTGATCACACCCTCGCTGGAAGAAATGGCTCACGTCGCCAAAGAGATGGAACGCCTCGGCATGAAGCTGCCGTTGCTGATCGGCGGCGCCACCACTTCGCTGGCCCATACCGCGGTTAAAATCGAGCCTCATTACAGCGGCGCCACGGTGTATGTAAAAGACGCTTCGCGCGCAGTCGGGGTGTGCACGCAACTCCTCTCCCCGGAGTTGCGCGACGCCTACATGGCCGAGGTCAAGGCCGATTACATCCGCATCCGCGAAAGCCACAAGGGCAAGCGTGCCCAGTCCAAACGCGCCACCCTGGCGCAAGCGCGCGCCAACGCCCTGGTCACCGACTGGAACGCCTACACGCCACCGGTACCCAGACAGCTGGGTGTGCAGGTATTCACGCATTACCCGCTGGCGGAGATCGCCCGCTATATCGACTGGACCCCGTTCTTCCAGACCTGGGAGCTGCACGGACGCTATCCCAAAATCCTGCACGATGAAGTGGTGGGCGAGGAAGCGCGCAAGCTGTTTGCCGATGCGCAGGCGATGCTGAAACGCATCATCGACGAAAACTGGCTGCACGCCAACGGTGTGATCGGCCTGTTCCCGGCCAACCGCTTAGGCGACGACATCGAAATCTACACCGACGAATCGCGCACCCAGGTGGCGATGACCTACCATGCCCTGCGCCAGCAAATGGAAAAGCCACCGGGCCGCCCCAATATGTGTCTGGCCGACTTCATCGCACCTAGGGACTCCGGCGTAAAAGACTATATCGGTGCCTTTGCCGTCACCGCCGGGCTCGATATGGACGAGCGTGTGGCCGCGTACGAAAAAGATCTCGATGACTACAATGCCATTCTGTTCAAGGCGCTCGCTGACCGTTTCGCAGAAGCTTTTGCCGAGTGCATGCACGCCCGTGTACGGCGCGAATTCTGGGGATACGCCGCAGACGAAGCACTCAGCGACGAAGAACTGATCGATGAAAAATATCGCGGCATTCGTCCCGCGCCAGGGTATCCAGCGTGCCCCGAGCACAGCGAAAAAGCACCGTTATTCGAACTGCTGCAAGCTACCGAAAACACCGGTATGCAACTGACTGAAAGTTTCGCCATGCTGCCCGCCTCAAGCGTGTCCGGATTCTATTTCTCGCATCCGGAATCCAGCTACTTTGCCGTCGCCAAGATAGACCGCGACCAGCTCGAGGATTATGCACAGCGCAAGGGCTGGGATATTGCCACCGCCGAGCGCTGGCTGGCGCCAAACTTGGGCTACGACGGCGAAGTATAAATGGACATTGGGTCAATTTCCCGGACTGACCATTCCTTCATTTCGGACACTCAATTTTGGTGGAATCTTTGCGCTAACCTGGGCTGAGAGACGCTATCGAAGACGGGATATCAGGTAGAATTTCAGGGCAAAAAATACCCGTAGTACTTTGGGCAACGGATTGGAGCATAGCCTATGCAATTTGCTCAGCCGGGTTAAGCCGCCCGCTTGGCCTACCAAAGCGGGGCATATCAATCGCATCGTCAATAATGACGAGATTAGCTCACCGAAATCGGCACAATATGGTCGTCGATAAGTTTTACATTCCCGCCCGGGTACTGGCGCCGGTATGCTGCGACTCTATCCATATTGCTTCTTCCAGCGTCATCAAGCGGGGTACGGCAAAAGTCATATCGTGCCGCATTACGTCAGTCCCGGACTGCGCCGGCACGGTGGAAAGATGATTAAAACTGGGGGCGTCAATGCGTCCGGATTCGATGTCGAATACAATCATGATGCACCTCCGTAGTGAAACTGCTCATGCCTGATATGCTGCCAGGCACCCAAATTACAAGCAATATTTACGCCCGATTAATACCATGTCTATCCCTGCCGCCTATCTGGGCGTAATCCTGATCTGGTCTACCACTCCGCTGGCTATCCAATGGAGCGGGGTGGGGGCGGACTTCATGTTTCCGTTATTGGTGCGCATGCTCATCGGCCTGGGGGCGTGCCTGGTTCTGATGCGTGTGCTGCGCATCAATATGGTGCGCTCGCGTGCCGCACTCAATGCCTACGTGGCTGCCGGTTCCGGTATTTTCGGGGCAATGTTGCTGGTGTACTGGGGTGCGCGCTACGTACCGTCCGGTCTGATTGCCGTGTTGTTTGGCCTGATTCCGTTATTTACCGGGCTGATCGGCCTGGTAATGAGCGACGCGGAACGCCTGACTCCGGCCAAACTGGCGGGTATTGTGCTGGGGCTGGCCGGGCTGATCGTCATTTTTGGCGCAGGTGCAAAAACCGGTGCGCAGGCACTGCCCGGGATTGCGGCCATCCTGTGTGCGGTGGCAATTCAGGCTGCCAGCCTGGTATGGGTCAAGCGCACCGGTGTTGCGCTACCTGTGCTGGCGCTGACCACGGGCGCACTGACTTTGGTGGTGGGACTGCTGCTGCCGCTGTGGCTGATACTGTTCGGACATATCCCGCAGTGGAGCATGCGTGCCGGGCTGTCCACACTTTACCTAGGGATTTTCGGCTCGGTGGCAGGGTTTACCTTGTATTTTTACGTCACCAAACATCTGCAAGCCGGTCAGGTCGCGCTGATTACCTTGATTACGCCGGTAAGCGCGCTCTTGCTTGGGCAGACGCTCAACGGTGAACGCCCGGGTGTCGACGTATGGCTCGGCACCGTGCTGATCCTGCTCGGACTGGGCATACATCAATGGCGCTTGTGGGTGCGCATGGCCAGATAAACCCAACAAGTTTTATTCAGGCATTATTAAATGCTCTAAAGTGAAGACTTCATACAACAGCATAAAGGGGGAAACATGGGACTGTTTGACGAAGCAATGAATATGGTCAAGGGCCAGATGGCCGGTGGAGAAGGCCAGGGCGGCTTGATGAGCGTAGTGTTGGGGCTGGTCAACAATCAGCAATCCGGTGGACTGGCCGGCCTGATTTCGCAGCTTTCTCAAGGCGGGCTGGGCAACGCCGTGTCCTCATGGGTCGGTACCGGTGCAAATCAGCCGGTTTCCGGTGAAGCCATTCAGCAGGCGCTGGGCAGCAGCAAGATTCAGGAACTCGCCGCGCAGGCCGGCATCTCGCCAGACGCCCTGTCCGCAGGGCTGGCGCAAATGCTGCCCGGCGTTGTCGACAAGCTCACGCCCAATGGTGAAGTCCCATCGGACGATCTGGTAGAATAGGGCATGGCATTGCTCAAAGGCAGGCTGTTCGGCTGAGATTGGGTAGTACAATTAAAAGCCGCGACCTTGTTGCGGCTTTTTTTATGCCCGCCGAACAGGCTATCATGCACAATTGCCCGAAAAAGGACAGCAATGAGCCTCATCATCAATCCCAATGCGCCACCCGTTCCGCCGCAGGAAAAACGCGTTACCCTGAAGACCCGATCCGGCGAGATGGTGAGCGCGGACCTTACCCTGCAAGACGATAAAGGCCGCCAGAGCGCGGCCGAGTATATCCACCATCTGTTCCAGTCGATTCGCGAAAAGCTGGGTGAAGTAGTCATCACACAAGTGACGGAAAGCGCCGATCCCAACGACGTGGCCGAAAACAAGCGCCGCATTCTCTACATTGCCGCGTTTCACGATTCCATGTTCGGCACCTTCAACCGCGTCACCAAGCTGCCGGAGGATGAACGTAACGAGTTCGTCGAAATCTTCCTGCTGGCGGTCGCCACGCTGATGCCGGGGCGTAATATCCTGGTGGATCTAGGCAAGGGCACGATTAGCGACGGCGCAGGGCTCAGCTGAACTTTTAACCGAACCAATTTTTACGATAGCGATTCCATGCATCTGCACATTCTGGGTATCTGCGGCACCTTCATGGGCGGCATTGCCGCCATTGCCCGCGCCGCCGGTCACACTGTTACCGGCTGCGACACCAATGTCTATCCGCCCATGTCCGACCAGTTGCGCGCACTGGGCATAGAACTGATCGAAGGATTCGATCCCGCCCAGCTTGATCTCAAACCCGACGTATTCGTCATCGGCAATGTGGTCACGCGCGGCAACCCGTTGATGGAAGCGGTACTCGATCGCGGGCTGCCATACATTTCCGGCCCGCAATGGCTGGCGGAAAACGTGCTGCACGGCAAATGGGTGCTGGCCGTCGCGGGTACCCACGGCAAAACCACCACCACCTCGATACTGGCGTGGATACTGGAAGACGCCGGTCTGACGCCGGGCTTTCTGGTGGGCGGCATCCCGCAGAATTTCGGCATCTCTGCACGCCTGACCGAATCGCCGTTTTTCGTGATCGAGGCTGACGAATACGACACCGCATTTTTCGACAAGCGCTCCAAGTTCGTCCACTATCGCCCGCGCACCGCGATCCTCAACAACCTGGAATTCGATCACGCCGACATCTTTCCGGACCTGCCCGCCATCGAGACCCAGTTCCACCACCTGGTGCGCACCGTACCGGGACAGGGACGGATCATCGCCAATGGCAGCGAAGACAGCCTGCGCCGCGTCATTGCGCGCGGCTGCTGGACCCCGGTGGAATGGCTGGGCGTGGCGGACGACTGGACTGCCAGCGGCGGCGAGGCCAGCTTCGACGTGGAATTCAACGGCAAGCCGCAAGGCCGGGTGGAATGGGGGCTGATGGGGGCGCATAACGTACACAATGCCCTGGCCGCCATTGCCGCCGCCCGCCACGCCGGTGTTTCCACACAAGTCGCGTGCGAGGCGCTGGGACGCTTCGAAAACGTCAAACGCCGCATGGAAATCCGCGGCATCATCAATGGCATCACCGTATATGACGACTTTGCTCACCACCCCACCGCCATCGCCACGACGGTGGGGGGTCTGCGCCGCAAGGTGGGTATAGCGCGCATTCTCGCTGTACTGGAACCGCGCTCCAACACCATGAAGCTGGGCGCGATGAAAGACGCCTTGCCCGCCAGCCTGAAGGATGCCGACAAGGTGTTCTGCTACGCTGCCAATCTGGGCTGGGACGCCGATAGCGTGTTTGCCCGGATGGGAGATATCGCCCAGGTACACAACAATCTCGATGCGCTGGTTGCAGCTATAGTCAGCGAGGCGCGGCCTGGCGACCAGGTGCTGGTCATGAGCAACGGCGGGTTTGGCGGCATCCATGAAAAACTGCTGGCGCGTTTGTCCACGCGATAACGGCCTTGTCCCCGTAACCTGTCGGAAACGATGCCCGTTCCGTCGGCTTCAAGTTCGACGATCAAAAGCCGATATAGCAATTAATGGAGTTGCCCTGAAAAACTAAAAAAACCGCAGGGATCGAGGAGGAATGGGGTATGGGAAAGTTTATATCCGGCAAAGGCTGGCTACTCGCCTGCCTGCTGAGTCTATGGCCCATTCTGGGTGCTGCGCAGGGAAACACGCTGGTTGTGGGTATATTGCCCACGCTGAGTCCGCGCGTCCTGCTCAATAACTATCAGCCGTTCCGTATCTATCTCCAGCAGACGTTAAAACGCCCGGTTGAATTGGTGACTGCAACGGATTTTGCTGCTTTCCACAAAAGCACGATGGCGGGCGAGTATGACATCGTGGTGACCGCCGCGCACATGGGACGGCTTGCGCAAATCGACAACGGCTATCTCCCGCTGGCCACGTATAAGGCAGCGAATCGGGCCTTACTATTGACCTCCCTAACTGCCCCGCTCAAATCCATTCGGGATTTGCGCGGACGTACAGTTGCCACCCTGGATCGCTTTGCGCTGATTACCGGTCAAGCCTTGGCCTGGCTGGAAGAGCAGGGCTTGCGCGAGGGATCGGATTTCCGTCTGCTGGAAACACCCAGCCATAACAGCTCGGGATATTCAGTCCTGAGCGGAGAAAGCGCTCTGGCCATCATCTCCCCAGCGGGCTGGAAGCAGATGCCGGCGAACATCAAGGAGGGGCCCCAGGTTTATGCCCGTCTCCCTGAGATACCGGGTCTCGTGTGGCTGGCAAATCCGCGTCTGACGCGCGAAGTCCCGCAGCTCAAATCAGCACTGCTGGCTTTTTCTCCAGCCCTGCCCGAAGGCAAGCAATTCTTCGAAGTGACCGGCTATCTGGGCATGCGCGAAATCACGCCCGAGGAGATGAAGTCTCTCGACTCCTACGCCCGCTATCTTCAGCAACATCTGGACCACTAGCCTTGTTATTGAATATGCCGCGCGGCCTGTCGCTGCGTTCCAAGCTGGTCCTCTCTCACTGATCGTAGAAGTGGCGATGCTGACCCTGCTGGTGGTCAACAGTGTACGCCTGAGCCAGGAGAGCCTGCTCAACCAGGCTCAAGTACGGTACACGGAACTTGATACCCTGTTCAATGCAGCCCTCGCCGCACCACTGGCTCAACGGGATTACGCCACCCTGCATGAGATTCTTGCCGAAAGCGAGCACCAGGATGGGATCGTTTACGCGGTATTGGTAGATAGTTCGGGACTTATCGTTGCATCTTCGGGCTGGGAAAAAGGCCGGGCACCGCCAACGTCCATGGCGGCAACGAAGTTTAGCCATGCCCGCACAGATCAGTTCGATACCAGCACGCAAATCATGCTCGCGGGGCAAAAATACGGCACTTTATACTATGGCGTCTCAACGCGGTTTCTATCCGAAGCACGCACTCACCTGGTTCAACAAAGCATATTGATTGCGGGGGTGGAAATCCTTTTGTCTACCTTGCTGCTGGCTGGCCTGGGATACTGGCTGACGCGTCACCTTGCCAGTTTGACCCGCGCTTCCGATGCCTTTGCGCAAGGGCGGCTGGAAATCCGCCTGCCGATGCGCAGCAATGATGAGGTCGGCGCGCTGACCCGTGCCTTCAACTCCATGGCGGATGCCATTGCCGGACAGATTGGGGCGCTGACAGCAAGCACGGCCCAGTTGCATGAAGAGCAGGCGCGTCTGATCGCGTTGCTGCATGCCATGAAACTGGGCATTCTATTTGCCGATACGGACAACCGTATCATCTATTACAACCCGGCGTTTCAGCATATCTGGCGACAGCCTGCGGGCCTGTCTTTGCATGGCAAGTCGCCTGCCGAGGCAATCGCCCAGGCTGGCTGCATGCTGGCCGATCCAAACCAGCTCGTCAGCCTGATGGCGACACCGGCCGATTCCCCCGAAGAGCACCCTGCCACGGAAATTCGTTTGTCGGATGGTAGATTGCTTACCCGGCTCAGTCACCCAGTGTATGACGCCACAAAGAAATTTATCGGCCATTTATGGATGTTCGAGGATGTCACTCAGGAGCAGCAAACCGCGCAGCAGCTCGTCTATCTCGCAGAACGCGACTCGCTCACCGGCTTGTTCAACCGTCATCGCCTGCATGAAGAGATGGAAAAACTGCTTGCTGAAGCCGAGCGCACAGGTACTCAGGGGGCATTACTATTCTTCGATCTGGATGAATTCAAGTACATTAATGACACCTTCGGACACTATGCGGGCGACGCCACGCTGATCCGTATTGCCACTGAGCTTTCCACCCTGATCCGTCGCAATGAAGTCCTCTCCCGGCTGGGAGGTGATGAATTTGCGCTACTGATTCCGCAGATTTCCGATCTGAAACAGGCTGAAGATCTGGCAGAACGTGTGGTGCAAGCCATTGCCCGGCTCCCGCTCATTTTCGAAGAACAACATCTGCGCGTCACGATCAGTCTGGGAATTGCGCTCTATCCGCAACATGGCACCTCCATCGAGGAGCTGATCGCCCATGCCGACACGGCCATGTATCAGGCCAAGTCATGCGGCAAGAATACCTGGCAGGTATACCGGCCCGAGCTGGATATGGGCAAGGAAATGGTGGCCCGCCTCACCTGGAATGAGCGGCTATCGCATGCATTCGAAAAAAACCTGTTCCGGCTGCATTTTCAGGGCGTATATCACACCGCCGATCGTACCCTGTCGCACCTCGAGGCACTGGTACGCATGATTGACGAGGAAAAGCCCGGCGAACTGGTCATGCCGGCACTCTTCATCCCCATCGCCGAAAAATCCGGCAAGATTCTCGAACTGGATCGCTGGGTCGTTAACGAGGCGGTCACTGTCCTGGCACGTCACCTCAAGCTGCGCGCCCTGGCAATCAATCTGTCCGGACGCTCCCTGGCCGACCCGTCATTGCCCGGTTATATTCAGGACGCCCTCGTCCGGCATGGCGTCGATCCGCACCGTTTGCTGATAGAGATCACCGAGACCTCGGCAATTGGTGACCTGCATGACGCGGGGCGTTTCATCGAGGCACTGCATCTGACTGGTTGTGCGACCTGCCTGGACGACTTCGGCACCGGCTTCTCGTCTTTTGCCTACCTCAAATACCTGAAGGTGGACACGCTGAAAATCGACGGTCTGTTCATTCGCGATCTGACCAGCGACCATGACAATCAGTTGTTCGTTAAATCCATTGCCGACGTGGCCAGAGGAATGGGCAAGATCACCGTAGCCGAGTTCGTCGAGGACGAGGCCACCCTCGAATTACTGAACCGCTTCGGGGTCGACCTCGTTCAGGGCTATTTCCTCGACCGCCCGATTGCCGATCACCCGGCTCTGCAGGGATAAGCGGGCTGCAATGCCGCGGTGACCGCACGGCACGCTACCTGCAGCAAAGTCCGCCCGGGGTGAACAGATAGCGGCGGTAATTCGCGCAAATGAACTGGAAAATCCGGCGAGTTTAGCGGGCTTTGAGTAGTCTGGCAGCCATGGTTTGCCGAAGTCTCCATCCATGCCGGTAGCGTGGCGCAACCAAAATAGCCAAGCCCGCACCGACCAGCAAACCACCCCAGCGATTACGCTCGCGTGCCTGAGCGCGAATCTCGCGTTGCACGAACTCCTCGCCTCTGCGCATCTCGTTGTAGGATTGCAGAAATGACGAGATCTTGCGTACGGTCTCGTCAGAGAGCGGGCGGCCACTCCAGCGGCTCTCGGCTTCCCTCGCATTGAGCCGTTCTCCATCCTGCCGATAACGTTCGGCATAGGCTGCGGCCTCGTCGATGGCAGCGATTTCACGCACCGACATATAGACAATGCGCACCGAAGGCGCCAGATCCTCCAGCGTATCCGGAAACGGCTGATCGGCACGCGGTGCCGCAGTCCACCATAGCGCCGATCCGGCCAGCAGCCCTGCCAAACCCCAACGCAACACCGCGACGCCGCGTGACACGACATGCCATCGGCGGCGCGCGAATGCCAGCGGGCGCAGCAAGCCCGCGAACGCAAGCACCACGCCGAACGCGCACACCATCGCCGCACCGGTGGACAAATCCCACATATAGGACGCCGCCAATCCACCGGCGCTCGCGACTGCGCCAGCGACCCAGCCTATCGCAAGCCGATGCATGGTATGCGCCGCATACAGCACGCCGATGGCGGCCGGAATGATGAGGAACGAGAACACCAGTAATACCCCTGCCAGTGCCACGGAACTGGTCACCACCACCGCAAAGCAGGCATAAAAAGTGAAGTCGCCCAGCAGCTCCCGTGCCGGCGTACCGCCGAGCCAGCCGCGATGCGAGGCCCAGGCGTGCAATCCGGCGATGGCGGCATACAGCGGTGTCACAATGAACAAATCGCGTTCGGCAACAGTGAGAATGTTGCCGGTGAGCATCTGCTTGATATGCTCGGTGCCTTGCGGGGACTTGTCCACCAGCAGGAATGCGGCGGCGGCGGCGACCACGTAGATCACCCCGATCAACGCTTCCTGGGGGATGCGGCCGGCCCAGAAACGGGTGGCGGTGAGCAGGGCTGAGGCACCCAGGGCAAACAGCAGTGACCAGGCGTAGCTTCCCGCCGTCTGCGGCGCATGGCCCAGCAGGAAAGCCAGTGTCGCGCCCAGTGCCGCCGCCTGGGCGAGCGCCAGGTCGACAAAGATCACCTTGCGGGCGAGCACCTGCAGCCCGAAATAGGCATGCGCCATCACCAGAACAAGGCTGGCGGCGAAAGGCAGCCATAACAACTGCAGCGCTTCGTTCATGTCATGATTTCCCGGCCAGCGCGACGGCCAGCCGCGCGACATTGACATCAAACAGGCCCAGATAATCGCTCGTCCCGGGCAACATCCCCACCGAACCGGCCAACACTACCACCCGTGCCCCGCCCCGACGCGCAAGGTAGTCGGCATCGCGCACCGGATCGGCCGGCTGCCGCACAATAACGGCAACCCCTGCGTTTCCCATGCGCTTCAGCAGGCTGGCCATGTGCGCCGGGCTGGGTGGAACGCCGGGCTTGGACTCCACATAGTCGATGAAATTGAGCCGGAAGCGGCGCGCGAAGTACGCCCATGTGTTGTGATAAGCGAGCAGCCGTTTACCGGCAAACGGCGCGAGCCGGCGCTCCCATTCCAGCTGGCGAAGCGCCAGCCGGTCGAGGAACGCCAAGCGCCTTTGCTCATACAGCCTGGCATGGACAGGATCGAGCCGGATCAATGCCGCGGCAATGTTGCCGGTAATGATGGCCGCGTTGCCGGGATCGAGCCAGTAATGCGGATTGCCGCTGCCATGGGCGTGTCCGGATGGACTGAAAGAGGCTGCGCGTATATCGAGCAGCGCAACCGCGAAGGAGGCATCCACATAAGCGTTGCCGCCGCGCTGGAGTTCCGGCCGGTTGGCCTGGGACAAAAGGCGGTCGAACCACAAGTCGTAGTCAGCACCGACCCGAACCACCATATCTGCAAATTTCAGGCTGGCAAGATCGGCAATGCGGGATTGATATTCTTCTGCATTGGCGTTGGCAGGCACCAGCGCGATGACCGCCACCCGGTTACCGCCGATCTCCTGCGTAAGACTCTGCAAGTCAGTGGTGGTGGTCACCACCCGCAGCGGGGTCGTTGCAGCCACCGCACCGCTGCAGACCAGCCAGAATAGCCCGATGGCGAACCAGTTGCGCCACATCCCGATAACTCAGATCTTGCGCGTCTTCAGTGGTTGCCACAGACTTTTGGGAAGCACGCAATGTACATGCTTTTCGCTGCCGGAGACGTCACCCACGCGGCAGTCCATGGCCACGCTGGCGAGTCCGTAGGCATCCAGTCGGGTGAGGCCTTTCTTCTCCTGCAGCAGTCCGATCATGGCCATGGAGGCATCATCCATGGCCTTGTTCATATCGGCGTCGTTACCCACAGTCACAAAATAATCGCGGGTTTCCGCAACCGGGCGCTCCGGCATCATGACTTTGGCCTTGACGTCCTTTGGGCTCATGCAGTGAATGCCCTTCTTGATGTTGACCACCTGGGAGATGCGGCAGTCGGACACTCTGGGCATGAGTTTGCCGGCGTCCGCAGCGCTGATATCGCGCTGTTCGGCAAGAAATTTAACCGTCTGGGTCCGGGCCTGCTCCAGCGCCAGGTTGAGATCCTTGTCGAAGCCCATGGTGATCCATGCGGTTGCCGTTTCGATGCGCGGGAAATCAAGCTTCTTGCCCTTGATCACGTCCACGGTGACGGCGAGTTCCTTGTAGGCGGTCTCGATAGCAGTAAGATTGACCTCGCCATTGCCCTGGGCGGCGTGAGAATCGCCTGACCACAACAATGCCCCTTTCACCCATACCGGCACGTACAGTGTCGCACCCTCGGAAAGCTCGCGAATATCCATGTTGCCGCCATATTCTCCCGGTGGCACGGAACTGTAGCGGCCGGGCTCGGCGCGCGCCACCCCGATGGTGCCGGGAAAGGGTTTCAACGGGACATACACACCCGGCAGGAATTCGGTCACCATGCGGTCCATGTCCAGATAGAGATATTTAACCTGGCCGTCCTGGAAACTCTTGGGAAACTGTCCGAACATGCCCGGAATGTTGAAATTGGTGCCATAGGCACGCGGCACGATGCGCTGGATCTTCACTTTCAGCACGTCGCCCGGCTCGGCGCCGTTGACGAAGATCGGCCCGGTGACCGTATGCGGGCCCCGCCCAGGGTTGTCGGTACGCAGCTTCTTCAGTTCTTCGATGGTCTTGCCCGGTACGACCTGGTTGTGGGCATGCATCATGGTTTCCATCACCACCGTGTCGCCCGAACTGACGCTAAGCACAGGAGGCTGGGCGTTGTCGAACCAGCCCCATTGTGTAGTCTCCAGGGTGGCGGGCAGCAGGTACACTTTGCCAGGGTACTTGCTGGTAAGCGTAATGGATTGGGCACAAGCCACGCCGGTAGCCAACAGCATTCCGGCGGCAAAAGTCAGGGTGGTCGCATTCAGTCTGGTCATGGAAAGTCTCCGGGGTCAGATATCAATCAATACGTCTTGTAGGGTAAAAATTTCCCGTTCAGCACAATTTTGACGCGGTCACCCTTGGGGTCGGCCTCGCGCTGGATATCCATGCTGAAATCAATCGCGCTCATGATGCCGTCGCCGAATTCCTCGTGGATCAGCGCCTTGATGCTGGTGCCATAAACATTGATCAATTCATAAAAGCGATAGATCAGCGGGTCGGTTGGAATGGCCGTAGGCAGCGAACCTTTGTAAGGAACGATTTGCAGCGCGTCCACGGCCTCCGGCGGCAGGCTGAGCAGCTTGCCGATGATGGCGGCCCGCTTTTTGTCCAGGGTCATTTGCCCCATCAGCGCGGCGGTTGTCCATTCCTTGCTCAAGCCGATTTTTTTGGCGATATCCGCCCATTTCAGGCCTTTTTTGAGCTTGGCGGCGAGGATCAATTCGGTGACTTCGGTGCGTTGCATGGTTTCTCCTTATCGGGTTATCGAATCATTACACCAGGTGCATGGCGGACTGTTTTTGCGCAGGCGGGGGCTTTGCTATGGGCTGATCATCCATTTCGCCCGGCCTGACTTCGGGCGGATGGCGCGGGTCGCTGTCTGCGGCGGGCGCCTGCGCCATCTCGCGCGAGCGGCTCACCAGGAAATCCACCAGATGGTTGCGGATGCGGTAGTACTGCGGATCCTTGTGCACGTCATTGCGCGTACGGCTGCGTGACAGCGTATTAACCACGATCTCGGCGATGCGGGCGCGCGGACCGTTGGTCATCAGGATGATCCGGTCGGACAACAGCATGGCTTCGTCCACATCGTGCGTAATCATGAACACGGTTTGCCCGGTGGCGGCACAGATTTTTAACAACTCATCCTGAATCACGCCGCGGGTCAGTGCATCGAGCGCGCCGAAGGGCTCATCCAGCAGCAGCATTTTCGGCTGGATGGAAAAGGCGCGCGCAATACCGACGCGTTGCTTCATGCCGCCGGAGAGCTCGGATGGCTTTTTGTGCTCGGCACCGGTCAGGCCCACCAGGTCGATGAACTGCTGGCAGTGGCTGCGCACTTTGTCTTTTGGCCAGTCTGGCCAGCGCGACTTGACGGCGAATTCGATATTTTTCATCACTGACAGCCATGGCATCAGCGCGTGGCCCTGGAACACCACACCGCGATCCAGGCTGGGGCCGGCCACCTCGCGCCCATCCATGATCACCACGCCGGCGCTGGGCTCATCCAGTCCGGCCAGCACGTTGAGAATGGTGGATTTGCCACAGCCGGAGTGGCCGATAATGCAGACAAATTCGCCCTTGCTAATACTGAAATGGACATTCTCGAACACTACCAGCGGCGTCTGGCCACGGCTGCCCGGATAGATCCGGCTCAAGGCTTCAACTTTCAAAAAATCGGTTTGCATGGTTTCACCATCCTCAATCGTTATATGCCACCAGCCGCGACAGGCCGGCGAATACCAGGTCCAGCAGCATGCCGACCACGCCGATCATGAGGATGGCAAAGATGACGTTGGTGAGGCTCAGGTTGTTCCATTCGTTCCACACGAAGTAGCCGATGCCGGTGCCGCCCACCAGCATTTCCGCCGCCACGATCACCAGCCAGGCGATCCCCATGGAAATACGCATGCCGGTGAGGATGGTAGGCGCGGCGGCGGGCAGCACCACCCGAAACGCTTTGCGCAGCGCGGACACCTCCAGCGTTTTGGCGACATTGAGCCAGTCGCGCCTGACCGATGCCACACCGTAGGCAGTGTTGATCAGCATCGGCCACAGCGAGCAGATGAAAATTACGAAAATCGCTGAAGCGGACGAATCCTTGATGGTATAGAGCGCCAGCGGCATCCATGCCAGCGGCGAAATCGGCTTGAGCAACTGAATGTACGGGTTGAGTGCACGCTGCATCAACGGTGACATGCCCACCACAAAACCCAGCGGAATGGCCACCAGTGCGGCCAGCGCAAACCCGGCCAGCACGCGCGCCAGCGAATAGGCGAGCTGGATGCCGATGCCTTTGTCATTGGGGCCATGGTCATAGAACGGATCCGACAGCCGTTCGCGCAGGGTATGGCCCAATTCAGCCGGTGTCGGCATCCCCGATTTCTTCACTGCAGCGCCCCCCATCAGCGCCGCGTATTCCGGGTCGACAGCGGCTGTATCCGCTGCCTGCGGCAAGGTGGCCAGATACCACCCCAGCAGCAAGGCGCCCAGCAATAGCACGGATACCATCAGCGCCTTGAAATTCAGCGACTTGATCATGATCATGCCCGGCTTATCCTGAACGACTTCAGATATTGCTCGGGTTTGGCCGGGTCGAACACCTTACCCATGATGGTGTACTTGGCGTAGTTGCCGGCAGGGGCAGGCAGACCCATCTCTTTCAGGCGCTTGCGCGCATCGGTGGCAAGAAACACATTCTCCGCCACTCCCTGGTAGTTGACTTCGCCTTTGAGATAACCCCATCGCTTGAGCTGGGTCAGCATCCACACCGCCATGGACGGCCACGGGAACGGATCGAAATCGACCCGGTCGGGCACGTTGCGCACCTTGCCCAGGCCGTCGGCAAAGCGTCCGGTCATTACCTGTTCCAGCACCGGGATGGGCTGGTTGAGGTAATTCGCCGGGGCGATGGCCTTGATGATATCAGCGCGGTTTTCCGGCTTGTGGGCGTAGTCGGTGGCGCTGGCAATGGCGCGAAACAACGCAGCAAAGGTATTGGGATGGGCCTTGGCGAAGCCCTCCGAAATGCCGAAGGCGCAACACGGATGGCCGTCCCAGATGTCGCGTGACAGGGTATGGATGAAGCCCACCTCCTCGTACACCGCGCGCTGGTTAAAAGGCTCCGGCCCGAGGAAACCATCGATGTTGCCGGCACGCAGGTTGGCCACCATGTCGGGCGGCGCCATGATGCGCAGTTCCACGTCCCGGTCCGGATCCAGGCCATGCTCAGCCAGAAAATAACGCAGCAGCAGATTGTGGATCGAGTAGTCGAACGGCAGGCCAAATTTGAAGCCTTTCCACTGCTTGGGGTCGAGCTTGTCCTTGTGTTTGACATGCAGGGTGATGGCCTGGCCGTTGATGTTCTCGATCGCCGCCACATCCATCGGCTGTGCCTGCGAGCCCAGCCCCAGGCTGATGGCGAGCGGCATCGGCGAGAGCATGTGCGAAGCGTCGTATTCCTTGTTCATTACCTTGTCGCGTACCACAGCCCAGCCCGCTGTCTTGAGCAAGGAAACATTCAAACCCTCGCGCGAGTAGAAGCCCATCGGCCCGGCCATGATGATGGGCGTGGCGCAAGTGATGGGAACAAATCCGATTTTCAGGTCAGTTTTTTCCGGGGGTGCACGGTCCGCAGCCAGCGCCTTGGCGGCAGATAGCGGAAAAAAAGTGGAGACCGCCGCCAGCGCGGTGCCTGCCCCCACCGCGCGAATAAAGTTGCGGCGCGTCTCGTCACGCGGAAACAGTGCGCGCATGACTGTGGATTCGACCACCCGGCCGATACGGGCGTCTTCGTCCTGCTGGTGCTCGATCTGGCTGGCGTGGCGGCCACAGCTGCAACCCTGGGCGGAGAGCTGGATATTAGGATCAAACGGATCGTCAAAACCGGACATGAATATCTCCCTGATGTTATTGGTTGATGTTGGCAGTGGCTGGGTAAAAGCAACGTCCGGCTCAGCTTGCCGGAAAACCTTCTTCTATCGGTAGCGCCGGATCGCGTGACCACTCATTCCACGAACCGAAGTAAATTTTTACGTCATGCACGCCCGCCTCTTTCAAGGCCAGGAAAGTATTGGAAGCGCGCGCCCCCTTGAAGCAATAAACGTAGACCCTGGAGTGCGGGTGGATACCGACGGTCTGGCATTCCGCCAGCACTTCATCGCGCGCCTTGAATATGCTGCCCTCGTCTGCGGGCTTCATCAGGCGATACCACTCCAGCCAGCGCGCGCCGGGGATACGGCCCTTGCGCGGACAAAAATCCGGACCGTAAGGCGAGGAGCTGGTAGCGATCCATTCGTCCACATCACGCACGTCCAGCTTGATCACCGACGGATCATTGAGTGCAGCCAGCATTTCATCCTTGTCCACCATTACCGCACCCGGCTCACAGGCTAGCGGGAATTGGGCGGGGGTTGGCAGGGTAGGCTCAGTGGTGATGGGCAAGCCAGCGTTGACCCAGGCCTGATAACCGCCATGCAGTACCTTAGCTTTGGGGTAACCCAGATATTTGAGCAAAAAATACCCCCGGCAGGATTGTCCAAAACCGGTGTTCATGGTGTCTTCGTAGACCACGGCGGTTTCCTTGCCGGACAGGCCCGCCGCGCCAAATGCTTCGGCGAACTTATGTTGCATGGCCTCCAGGCCTTCATGGTCGGAGGTGGCGAGATAGGTGAAAATCTCGCGCAGATTAATTGCGCCCGGAATATGTCCGTTGGCGTAGGCGCCCGGATCGCGCGTGTCGATCACCACGATAGGCTCGGCAGTCATTGCCTGTTGGAGTTGCGCTGGTTCGATCAAAACTTGGCCGCTCATGCTGATCCCCTTTCTGCTGATTCAGTGGTGAATCAACTTGAGCAGCAAACGTGCCAGTTCCACAAATCGTCTTTCCAGGCCATGCTGCGGCCAATTGTTAAAAACGCCCGCACAATATGTGCGCGATTTTTGCTTACATTATGTAGACAAATTGTTATTTCCAGAGGAAGCGCGTCCATGTCTAAAGCTCAGTCCACCAATCGCCCCCTACCGGAAATCCTGGTGGATGAAGAATTGCTGGTGATGCGCGAGGCTTCCGCACTAATGGGTAAAAGCCCGGACCAGAACTATGTCATCCGAGAGATTCTGCATTTGTTGTCCGAATTGCTCGGCTTGAATCGGGGACGTGTAGTTTTGCCAGATATCGATAATGGAGAGTTGCATATCGCCCACGCCTACGGTTTATCCGCCAAAGAGATGAAACGCGGCCGTTTCCAGCCTGGTGAAGGGATCACCGGGCGCGTGATGCAGAGCGGACAAATGATGATTATCCAGGACGTGGATAACGAGCCGGCATTCCTGTTTCGCAGCGTGGAACGCGAGCATCTGCCGCACGAAACGGTGTCGTTCATTGCCATGCCGGTGGAGCAGGGTGGCCAGGTACTGGGGGTGCTGGGCGTGCACCGGCTACGGGACCGTCCGCGGCCGCTGGCGCGCGATCTGCAAATACTGAAAATTACCGCCACGCTGATCGCACAGGTAATCATGCTCAACCGTTATATCCAGGAACGCACCGCGCGCCTGGAGTCGGAAAATCGCGAACTCAAATGGGCGCTGAACAAGAATCCGTCGAGCCTGGGCGCATTTGGCATTGTGGGCGAATCCATGCCCCTGCGGCGTGCATTAAAACAGGTGGAACAGGTGGCGCAAACCGATGCGACAGTTCTGTTGCTGGGCGAATCCGGCACCGGAAAGGAGCTGTTTGCGCGTGCCTTGCACCTATCCAGTGCGCGCCGCGACTATCCGTTCATCAAGGTCAACTGTGGCGCGATACCGGAAAATCTGTTCGAGTCCGAGCTGTTTGGCTACGAGAAAGGCGCGTTTACCGGCGCCACCAGCAGCCGCCCCGGCTATTTTGAGCAAGCCAACGGTGGCAGCCTGTTCCTTGATGAGATTGGCGACATGCCGCTGGCGATGCAGGTCAAATTGCTGCGCGTATTGCAGGAGAACACCATTCAGCGCGTTGGCGCGCGCCGCGAAACCACGATCAATGTTCGTATCGTCGCCGCCACCAATCAGGATTTGCAGCAGCTGGTAAGCCGCGGAAAATTTCGGCTGGATTTGTTTTATCGAGTCAATGTGATCCCGGTGCGGCTGCCTGCCCTGCAGGAGCGTCCGGAGGACATCCGCCATCTGGTGCGCTATTACTTGAACCAGATCAACCAAAGCTACCAGCGCAATGTGAATATTGCGCCGGAGGCGCTGGAGCGGCTGGCCGCTTATAGCTGGCCGGGCAATGTGCGGCAATTGTGCAACGTGCTGGAACGGCTGGCGCTGCTCTCCGAGAACCGGCTGATCGGCGCAGCAGAGGTGGCTGCGGTCGTTGCAGCTGAATCGGCCGGTGAACACTTGGCGTTGCCAGTTACCGCGCCAGTATCCGCAATCCCGGACAGTTTGCGCCCCTACCATGCAGTGCAGTCCGGTGAACGTGACCGCATCGTGCAGGCACTGGCGCAATGCAATGGCAACAAATCGCGTGCCGCACAGCGAATCGGCATGACTTTGCGCCAGCTGAATTATCGGATCCAGCGCCTGGAAATTGCCTGACCGGCATGCTGGAAAGCTGTCGCGCAAATTGTTAACAATCTGTGTACCACCGTGACCGCTTCAATTTCGAATATTGTCAAAATAATATTTGAAATCATTGCATTAGTTTAAGCATACTGCCCTGGCATGGCGCTTGCATTGATGTCGGTGTGCCCTACAGGCCGCCACTATTCATTGAATGCGAGGAGGAATAAACCATGCCCGAAGTTGCCGCTCTGAAAATGACTACCACGCTGACCCCGATTGATAAAAACGGGCTCGATGCGCTGGCGCAAAAAGGCAAAGCCAATCCAAACAATGTAGTCACGCTGAAAACGAAAACGGTGTGCGAGAGCAAATTCCGCAACCTCAATTTCGTGCGCGACCTGCCCGCCCATGTGATTGATGAACCGCCCAACCTGCTGGGTGATGACACCGCGCCCAATCCCTCCGAAGCGGCGCTGGCCACGTTGGGCTCTTGCCTGTCGGTAGGTCTGCACGCCAATGCGGTGGCACGCGGCATCACGCTTACAAAAATCGAGCTGGAGCTGGAAGGCGATATCAACGTCACTGCTGTGTGGGGCGTGGGCGACACATCACCGGACAAAACGCTGGGCTTGACCGATATTCGCGTCAAGGTGCATCTGGAAGGCGATGCCAGCGACGCGGAGCTGCAAGCGCTCGTCGCCCATGCCAATCAATGGTCTCCCGTAGCCAACACCCTGCGCAATCCGGTAAACGTGGCGGTAGCCCTGGCCTGATAGCACGATTAAAAATGCACATCACCACGGCAGTCTGGTGGCAAATAAGGAGCTGTGATGCAAATCGAAATGTTGGAGTACGCGCATGAAGCCGGTACGGATGAATCTCTCCCTGGCATTACTGCGCTGATCCGCGACCATCTTTGCCCACATGTGCTGGATATTGATCTCAAGGGTGAATATCCGGGCGAATTTTTGCACAGGCTCGGCGCAATCGGCGGCTTTGGTGCGCTGGTCGCGCCCCAGTTCGGCGGCACCGGCAGGGGTTTGAAAAACGCGGTTAGGGTCATCGAGGACGTATCGCGCGAATGCGTTGCCACCGGCTTTTTGGTATGGGCGCAGAATGCCTGTGCCTGGTACCTGCAAAACAGCAGCAATATTGCGATTCGTAACGGCGTATTGCCGCAAATCGCCAGAGGCGAGGTGCTGGGTGGCACGGGCCAGTCGAATGCAATGAAATCCTGCGTTGCCATCGAGGAAAACCGTCTTCAGGCAGTGCGCGTGAACGGCGGCTATTGCGTGAATGGCACGCTGCCGTGGGTATCCAACATCGGCGTGGATCACTATTTCCATGTCGGCATAGCCGTGGCCGGCGAGCCGGGACTGATGATCGCCCTGGTGCGCGGCGACTACCCCGGTCTGACCCTCAACCAGAATGCGCATTTTATTGCGATGGAGGGCACCAACACGTTTGCCTGCCAGTTCAAGGATGTATTCATCGCCGACGCCGCCGTGGTATCGCACCCGAATGAATTCGAGCGCTTTCGCGCGCGCACCAAATCCGCCTTTATCCTGATGCAGATGGGCATGGGGCTGGGACTGGTGGAAGCCTGCGTGACCATGATGAAGCGTTCCAATAAAACCCACGGCCACGTGAACCGTTTTCTCGATGACCAGGCCGAGGATATTGAAGCGGCGTTGCTTGGCGCACGCGCAGCCTGCTACCGTCTGGCGGACGAAATCGACGCCTCGCCCGACACCAGCTACGAGCGCGACACTATCGCCATGCGTCTGCTGGGCAGCGAGCTGTCGCTCAAGGCAGCCAACTCTGCCATGCTGCATCTCGGTGCCAAGGGTTATCTGGTGAGCAACGCCGCGCAGCGACGCGTGCGCGAAGCCTACTTTGTCGCCATCGTCACGCCGGCCATCAAGCATTTACGCAAGGAATTGCACGACATCGACAGCGGCAACCACGCATGCAGCGTATAGACGCAACACATAAACATTAAGGGACCCCATGATCACTTTCAGTGTCAGCCTCGATGTTGATACCACGACGGCCAAACTTACCGAAGCCATTCTCGCCGTACCGATGGGGCTGGTGGCGCATATCAATGGCCAGGCTAACGCCGCCAAGCGCGGCTTGACTGTACCGTCCGACCAGATTCTGGAGGTGTTCCGCCCGGATTTTGCGGTGCGCGTCTGGCAGGCGGACAAACGCGCCGGCATAGACATCCCGCTACGTATCCATGTTTACGAGGCAGATGGCAAAACCTGGGTCGCCATGCGCAGCCCGGGCGCGGTGTTCGCCCCCTACAACAATGCCCTGCTGGACCAGATTGCAGCCGAGCTGCAGCCAATTTTCGACAAAATCCTGGCCTGCCTTACTCCTTACAAGAAAACACCATGAACGCAATGACTGAAACCGAAACGCTGACGCGCAAGTGGATATGCATGATCTGCGACTATGTGTACGACGAAGTGCGCGGCATCCCGGACGAAGGCATTGCGCCCGGCACGCGTTTTGAAGACATTCCCGACAGCTGGGCATGTCCGGACTGCGGCGTAACCAAGCACGATTTTGAACTTCTGCAAGAATAAGCTTTATGCGGCCCGCACCTGATTCATCTGCTTCAGTCGCTGCGCCAGCGCACCGATAATTTCCCGCGCCAGAGCCGGACTGGTCGCCATCAATTCCTCCAGCACCTGGGGTGGAAATGCAATCAGGAAGACCTCGGTTTCAGCAACCACCGTCGCGGTGCGTGGTTCGCCCAGCAGGTAGGCCATTTCGCCAAACATCTGCCCGGCGCTCAGACTGGTGATTTTCACCGGCTGGTCATTGATGGCTTTCATCATCGCCACCTGCCCGGACTGCAGGAAGTAGGTGAGTTGAGAATTCTCGCCCTCACGGATAATGGTCGTGCCAGACGCGAACGTTTGGCCGTACTTGCGCAGCAGGCGTTGCGAGCGGCCAAACAGGAAGCGATCGGCCAGGGTTGTCTGTTTTCCGCTTCTGGCCAGAAACAGTTTTTCCAGTCCCATCACATCCACCCTGCCTGCCGCATACAGGCATTGCGCCCACAGCAGAAAAACCACCGCCACGATATATACCCAGATCAGCGAAAACACCACCGTGCCCAGCGTGCCGTAGATCTCCTGGTAGTTGTCCAGGCGCACGAAATAGCCAAACGCGGACTTGAGGGCGAGGACACTGAGCGCGCACAGCAGGCTCACCAGCGCTGCCAGTCTGACCGGCGGGCGCGGGATGGGCATGCGCCAGTACGCCGTAAAAACCAGCAGCCACAGCACCAGAAAGGTAAGCACGCCGCCTGCCAGTCCGAGATTGGCCGCCAGATGGTGCCCAAGCAGCTGCATACGCGACAGATAGGACAATATGCGCTGTGCCACGATCGCCAGCACAATCAAGGCAAACGCCAGCGGCATGGCCAGCAGCGACATCAGCCACGCCTGCCAGAAACTGCGCTTGCCACCCGCAAAAATCACCCGGAACGCACTTTGCAAAGCGTTCAACAGGCCGCGCGAGGCCATCACCAGGGTGAGCAGACTGGCACCGCTGGCCACCGCGCGCGTTTGTTCCGGCAGCGCACCCAGCGCCTTAAGCGCACCCAGATTGAGCTGATCCCACAGCGCCACAAACAGCAGCGGCATATTCGCCGCCAGTTGCGGCAACTGGGTGAGCAGATTGGCTGCGTACAACAGCAGCAACACTATGGGGACAATGGACAGCAAAAAGTAGAACGAGATCGCTGCGGCATGATTGGCCAGCTCGTTGCGTAGAAATAGCTGCACTGACACATAGCCAATCTGGCTCAGCCAATCAAGGCGATCGCGCGTCGGGGCGGATAGGGAAAACCGTTTCATCGTTGCAATTTAACCTGCTTTGCACGGCGTCGACCAGCCCTGCCTTATAATGTGCGATTAAATTCGTCACTCCGCCCGCGCAATGATCCTTTACATCCACGGTTTCAATAGCTCATCCGGTTCGGGCAAGGCGCGCGAGCTCGCGGCCTGGCTTGACGCGCGTGGCCGCAGTGCGGAATTCGCCTGTCCCGACCTGCCGCATCGCCCGGCGGCGGCCATCGCCTTGTTGTCCGATCTGATCTCGGCAGTGCCGCGCGCGCAGGTAAAGCTCATTGGCAGTTCGCTGGGTGGTTTTTACGCCACCTGGCTGGCGGACCGGTTTGACGTCAAGGCTGCGCTGATCAACCCGGCAGTGCATGTACAGAACGGGCTCAAAAGCGTGCTGGGCCCCCAAAAAAATTACCACACCGGCGAGGAGTACCTGTTTACCCAGCAACATCTGGATGAACTGGCTTCCCTCGATAAGCCGGCGCCGTTGCGCCCGCAAAATCTGTTGCTGCTGGTGGAAACCGGCGATGAAGTGCTGGATTACCGCGCAGCAGTGAGCTATTACGCTGCCAGCCGGCAGATTGTCGTGCCGGGAGGCGATCACGGTTTCCAAAGCTTCCCTCAATATATCGAAACCATTCTGGAGTTCTGAACGCAGGGGTGCATGCCCCTCGCGTTCCTCAATATGTATCTACTTTACGAAGAAAGCGGCAGCTTCAAGGCCGGCACCATCATTACCGACAACGATTCATCCTTGCAGGTGGACACCCAGCACGGCAAGCGCGTCAAGGTAAAAGCCGTCACGGTAATGATGCGTTTTAACGCACCGGCGCCGGCTGAATTCATGGCCGCAGCGCATGCCGTGCGCGACGACGCCGACACGGATTTTCTGTGGGAGGTTGCCGGCAGCGAGGAATTCGGCTTTACCGATCTGGCACGCGAATATTTCGGCCACGAACCCACGCCTGCAGAAGCGGCGGGCATTCTGATGCGTTTGCACGAAGCGCCGATGTATTTCTACAAAAAGGGGCGCGGCCGCTACAAATCCGCGCCGCCTGAAGCATTGGCTGCCGCCAAGGCCGGCGTCGAACGCAAGCAGCGCGAGGCGGAATTGCTGGCACGTTACGTTGCGCAACTGAGCGCGTATCAGCTGCCGGAAGAATTCGCCGCGCATCTCGACATGCTGCTCTACGCGCCGGACAAAAATCAGCTGGAATGGAAAGCCCTGGACGAAGCCTGCAAGGCGACCAGCCTGACTCCGGTCAAACTGCTGGATCGCTGCGGCGCGATTCCTTCCAGCCACGATTACCACCTGGGTGCGTTCCTGCGCGAACACTTTCCGCGCGGCACCGGGTTCGGCGACGCGCACGAACTGCCCGACCCGCCACAGTTGCCGGATGCGGGGGTGCAGGCCTTCAGCATGGACGACGCGGCCACCACCGAGATCGACGATGCCTTTTCAGTCACGCGGCTCAACAACGGCAACTGGCGCGTCGGCATCCATATCGCCGTGCCCGCGCTGGGCATCGTGCCGGCCTCGGCGCTCGACGAAATCGCCGCGCGCCGCCTGTCCACGGTGTATTACCCCGGCGGCAAGATCACCATGCTGCCGGATGGCGCCATTCACCACTATACCCTGGGCGAGACCCACACCTGCCCGGCGCTGTCCATGTACGTGGAAGTGAGCGACGGCGAATGGAAAGTACTGAACCAGGAAACCCGCCTGGAGCAAGTCCACATCGCTGCCAACCTGCGCCATGAGACGCTGGAACCGCATTTCCATACCGGCAGCATTGCCAACGACAGCGTCGATTACCCGTTCAAGACCGAACTCGACATGCTCTGGCATTTTTCCGGTGCGCTGGAGGCCGCGCGCGGCAAAACCCCCGACCCCAACGTGGTGCAGCGCGCCGATTACAACTTCAAGGTGGAAAACGACCGCGTCAGTATTACCGACCGGGTGCGCGGCAATCCGATCGACCGCGTAGTGTCCGAGCTGATGATTTATGTGAATTCGGAATGGGGGCGCTGGCTGGCGGAAACCGACACCATGGCGCTATACCGCACCCAGCAGAACGGCAAGGTGAAAATGAGCACCAAGCCCGGGCCGCACGTCGGCTTGGGCGTGGCGCAATACGCTTGGGCGAGCTCTCCGCTGCGGCGTTATGTGGATCTGGTCAACCAGCGCCAGATCATGGCGCTGGCACAGGGCGTGGAACCGCCCTATGCAGCGAAATCCGAGGTGCTGTACACCGCATTGCGCGATTTCGAAGTGGCCTATGATGCCTACAACGATTTCCAGCGCAACATGGAGCGCTACTGGTGCCTGCGCTGGCTGGTGCAGGAAGGCATCACCGAAATCAACGCGGGCGTCATCAAGGAAAACCTGGTGCGCCTAGACGGCTTGCCGTTTGTGACGCGCGTGCATTCATTGCCGGAACTGCCGCCGGGTAGCCGCGTCAGCCTGAAAGTGGACGGCGTGGATTTGTTCGACGTGGAACTGCTGTGCAGTTTCCAGCGCAGACTCGACATTGCACCAGATGCGACGGAGCCCGCAGCCCAATAATCCGGGCTAAAATACTGGTCATGAGCACGCCATCCCATTTGCCCTCCCTCCCTTCACGCCTCGGCATCACGCCGCTGCTGGGCATAGCGTTGCTGGCCTCCCTGGGCATCCATCTGTTCCTGCTCGGCTTCAGCTTCAAATTGCCGTCGGTGCGCGAGGACAACTTCCTCAGTCCGCCGCTGGAAGTGGTACTGGTCAACAGCAAATCCGCCCGCAAGCCGCTCAAGGCCGACGCCCTGGCGCAGGCCAACCTGGAAGGCGGCGGCAACACCGATCTCGACCGCCGCGCCAAAAGCCCGTTACCTTCTTCCGCAGTGGATCAGCGCGAATCCGGCGCAGATCAGGCGGAACAGCGTGTCAAACAGCTGGAAGCACAGGCACGCCAGATCATGACCCAGCTCAAGTCGGAGCAAAGCCTGCCCAATATGCAGAATGAACCGACGCCTGCCGAAACCAAGCCGGCCGAGGCCGACCCACGCCCCACCAGCCTGGTCGCGCGCAGCCTGGAAATGGCCAAACTGGAAGCGCAAATCTCGCGCGAATACAGCGCTTATCAAAAACGCCCGAAGCGCATGTATGTCGGCGCACGCACGCAGAGCTACGTGTTTGCGCGCTATATCGAGGACTGGCGCATCAAGGTGGAACGCATCGGCAACCAGCATTATCCGGAAGCGGCGCGCTCGCAAAAACTCTACGGCAAGCTGCAGCTCACCGTATCGATCAAGTCGAACGGCAGCCTCGACGACGTGGAGGTCACGCGCAGTTCCGGCTCCAAGATACTGGATGCGGCTGCAGTCGCGATCGTGAGGCGCGCGGCACCCTATTCACCCTTCCCGGAAGAAATGCGCAACAAGGCAGACATCCTCAGCATCACGCGAACCTGGAATTTCATTCCGGGCGATCAGCTCAGCAGCAGCAACGACTGAGCTGGCCGGCATCAATCTGATATAATTAGTACTTTTGAATATTCTGGAAAGGCTTTGGCCATGCATATCGGCACCACTATCACCCAGTTCATCATCGAAGAGCAGCGCCAGATCAAGGGCGCGACCGGTGATTTCACTTCGCTGCTGAATGACATCGTCACGGCCTGCAAGGTCATCTCCAATGCCGTCAACAAAGGCGCGCTAATCGGCGTGATGGGCAGCCTCGATTCAGAAAACGTGCAGGGCGAAACCCAGAAGAAGCTCGACGTCATCACCAACGAAATCTTCATCCAGTCCAACGAGTGGGCGGGCCACCTTGCCGCCATGGCCTCCGAGGAGATGGATGACGTCTACCAGATTCCCGGCCAGTACCCGCGCGGCAAATACCTGCTGGTGTTCGACCCGCTGGACGGCTCGTCCAACGTCGACGTCAACATCTCCGTCGGCACCATTTTCTCCATTCTGCGCTGCCCCGGCGAAGGCGATGCGCCCACTGCCGAGTCCTTCCTGCAGCCGGGCACCAAGCAGGTTGCCGCCGGTTATGCGCTGTATGGTTCCTCCACCATGCTGGTGCTGACCACCGGCCACGGCGTCAATGGCTTCACGCTGGATCGCGACATCGGCGAGTTCATTCTCACCCACCCCAACATGACCATTCCCGCCGACACCAAGGAATTCGCCATCAACGCTTCCAACCAGCGTTTCTGGGAAGCCCCGGTCAAGCGCTACGTGCAGGAATGCCTGGAAGGCAAGACCGGGCCGCGTGCGCGCGACTTCAACATGCGCTGGGTCGCTTCCATGGTGGCCGAAGTGCACCGCATCCTGGTCCGCGGCGGCATCTTCATGTACCCCAAGGACACCAAAGACCCCGCCAAGGCCGGCAAACTGCGCCTGCTGTATGAGGCCAACCCGATGAGCTTCATCGTCGAGCAGGCCGGCGGCGCTTCCAGCACCGGTCGCGAACGCATCCTCGAACTCCAGCCGGAAGGCCTGCACCAGCGCGTGCCGGTCATCCTCGGCTCGAAAAACGAAGTGGAAAAAGTGGTTGCCTACCACAAGGAAGCTTAAATTCCGGATCGGTAATAAACATCTAAGGGCGCAGCGCAGGCTGCGCCCTTTTTTATTTGGGCATTCAGTTTTTTCCGGCTGCCTTGTATAGGGCAAGTGTCCGCGCCCGCGCGGCAGCGTGGTCGACAATCGGGGCCGGATAATCTCGGCCTATCGTCACCCCATACGCGTGCTGAAGATCCGCCGTTAACAACCATGGCGTATGGATGTAGCGCGCAGGCAAGGCCGCCAATTCAGGCAGATAGCGCTTGATGAATTTGCCCTCGGCGTCGAATTTTTCCGACTGGGTAATCGGGTTGAAAATACGGAACCACGGTTGCGCGTCGCAGCCGGTGGAGGCCGCCCATTGCCAGCCGCCATTGTTGGCGGCGAGGTCGAAATCGATCAGCCGGCCGGCGAAATAGCGTTCACCCAGACGCCAGTCCACATGCAGATCTTTCACCAGAAACGACGCCGCCACCATGCGCAGGCGGTTGTGCATGGTGCCGGTCTGGTTGAGCTGGCGCATCGCGGCGTCGACCAGCGGGTAGCCGGTACGCGCTTCGCACCAGGCGGCAAAATGTCCCGCGGGATTCGGCCAGGCAATGGCGTCGAACTCCGGCTTGTAGGCCTGTCCGGCCGCCACGCGCGGATGGTGCCAAAGCACTTGCTGGTAAAACTCGCGCCAGATCAATTCCGACAGCCAGGTCTGCGCACCTTCCCCACCGCTGCCGTCTGCTGTCGTCACCAATTGGCGGATGGACACGGTGCCAAAACGCAAGTGCACCGAAAGACATGACGGCCCTTCAAGTGCCGGGTAATCGCGCGCCGCCTTGTAGCGGTCCATGCGCCCGATAAAATCTTCGAACAGGAGCTGCGCTCCGGCGCTGCCGGCCTGAATGCCCAGCGCGTCCAGATTGGTGCGCGAAAATCCCATACTGTCGAGGCAGGGCAGCGGCTGCGGCGGCATGGGTGCGAGCCGCTCCAGATAACGCGACACCGGGTAAGGCGTGAGATAAAACGGTGAAAGTTTTTTCAGCCAGGCGTTCTTGTAGGGCGTAAACACCCCAAACGGCTTGCCCGCCTGGGTGAGCACTTCATCGGCGTCGAAAATCACCTGATCCTTGAACGCGCGCAGAACCCGGCCGTTTTGTGACAACTGTTCGGCCACCTCGGCATCGCGGGCGATGGCGGCAGGCTCATAATCGCGGTTGCAGAATACCGCCTGGGCATTCAATGCGTGCACCAGCTGCGGAATCAGCTCGCACGCCCGGCCATAACGCGTAATCAGGCTGCTGCCATGCGCCTCCAGCTCCAGCTTGAGTGCGTGCAAGCTCTCCCGGATGAATTCCACACGGCGGTCGGCACGGTCGGGTAATGCATCGAGAATGTCCGTGTCGAAAATGAATACGGGTATCACGGCGCGGCTCGATTTCAGGGCATGATAGAGCGCAGCGTGGTCGTCCAGCCGCAGGTCGCGGCGCAACCAGACCAGCGCAGTGTCAAATTCGGGCATGCTATTTTGAAAAGTATTTATCAGGCTAAATTGTGATTGATGCGCTAGGCCGTTACAATTGAATTCACATGCAAACCGTTAACCTTACCGACCACTTCCTGATCGCCATGCCCAACATGGTCGACCCCAATTTTTCCAAAACCCTGACCTATATCTGCGAGCACAACGAGGAAGGTGCGCTCGGTGTGATTGTGAATCGGCCTACCGATCTGGATATGGCGGCATTGTTCGACCAGATCGGCATCGAGCTGGAACGCACCGAACTGGCCGGGCAGGCCGTCTACTACGGCGGCCCGGTGCAGACCGAGCGCGGCTTTGTGCTGCACCAGCCGGCCGGGGAATGGCAGTCGACCATGGCGGTGAACGAGCGCCTCGGGCTGACCACCTCCAAAGACATTCTCGAAGCCGTCGGTCGCGGCCACGGCCCGGACAAGCTGATGGTGTCGCTCGGTTATTCAGGCTGGTCGCCAGGGCAGCTGGAAGACGAACTCGGGCAAAACGCCTGGCTGTCGGTCAAGGCCGATCCGCAGGTGATTTTCGACTTGCCGGTGGAAGAGCGCCTGAATGCTGCGATGAAAATCCTTGGCATCGACTTTGCCATGCTGTCGGACGACGCGGGCCACGCCTGATGGGTTCGGGCAGCGTGTTGGGCTTCGACTTCGGCCTGAAACGCATCGGTGTGGCCGTCGGCACTCTGGAACTGAAACTTGCTCACCCGCTGGAAACCATCGCCATTGAAACCACCGATGCGCGCTTTGCCCGCATCGGCAAGCTTATCGAGGAATGGCAGCCGGCGCTGGCCGTGGTCGGCATTCCGCACCGCGGCGACGACAGCGCCCACGAATTTGCACCCACCTGCCTGCGCTTCGCCCAGCGCCTCAAGGGACGCTTCGGCTTGAACGTGGCGCTGGTAGACGAAAGTTACAGTTCCGCTGCGGCCAGCTCCACACTGAACGAATCCGGCATTCGCGGGCGCCAGCAAAAATCTGTGCTCGACCAGGTCGCCGCCCAGCACATCCTGCAACATTATTTCGACGAACCCGATCATGCCCATCATTACCTTGCCTGACGCAGAAACGCTCGTCGCCCAACTGGCGGCGGCAATCAAACCCACGCTAACGCCCAACACCGTGCTGGTGGGCATGTACACCGGCGGCGTGTGGGCAGCACAGCAAATGCACGCGCTGCTTGACCCGGACATGCCGCATGGCGACCTCGACATCTCCTTTTACCGCGACGACTTCGACCGCATCGGCCTGCATGCGCAGGTCAAACCGACGCGCCTGCCGTTCGAGGTGGAAGGGCGCGACATTCTGCTGGTGGACGACGTGCTCTACACCGGCCGCTCGGTGCGCGCCGCGATGAACGCACTGTTCGACTACGGCCGCCCGGCGCGCATCCGCCTTGCCGTGCTGGTGGACCGGGTGGGCGACCGCGAACTGCCGATCATGGCGGATTTTGTCGGCGCCACGGCAAGCGTCCCACCACACCAGCATATCCACCTTGTCCGCGACGACGCGGGCCGTCTCAACCTCAAACTGGTTGATCTCAAATGACCCTGAACCCGCAACTCAACCAGGACGGCGCGCTCAAGCACCTGCTGACCATAGACGGCCTGCCGCGCGCCATCCTTACCCACATCCTGGACACCGCCGAGGGCTTCATCGCAGTCAGCGAGCAGGAGGTCAAAAAGGTGCCGCTGCTGCGCGGCAAGGCGATTTTCAACCTGTTTTTCGAACCCTCGACGCGCACTCGCACCACCTTCGAGATCGCCGCCAAGCGCCTGTCCGCCGACGTCATCAATCTCAACATCAACGCCTCCAGCCAGAGCAAGGGCGAAACCCTGCTCGACACCGTGGACAACCTCGCCGCCATGCAGGCCGACATGTTCGTGGTACGCCACGCACAGAGCGGCGCCGCGCACATGATTGCGCGCCACGTGGCGCCGCACATCCACGTCGTCAATGCCGGCGATGGCCGCCACGCCCATCCGACCCAGGGCTTGCTGGACATGTTCACCATCCGCAAATACAAGGGCGAATTCCACAACCTGCGCGTCGCCATCGTCGGCGACGTGCTGCACTCGCGCGTGGCGCGCTCGCAAATCCACGCGCTGACCACACTGGGCGTGCCCGAAGTGCGCGTGATCGCCCCCAAGACGCTGCTGCCCACCGGCGTCGAGCAGCTCGGCGTGCACGTCTACCACGAAATGGCAAAGGGGCTGAAAGACGTCGACGTGGTCATCATGCTGCGCCTGCAAAACGAGCGCATGCGCGGCGCACTGCTGCCCAGCGCGCAGGAATACTTCAAATACTACGGCCTGACCCCGGACAAGCTGACGCTGGCCCGGCCCGACGCCATCGTCATGCACCCCGGCCCGATGAACCGCGGCGTCGAGATCGACTCGGCCGTGGCCGACGGCAAGCAATCGGTCATCCTGCCGCAGGTGACTTACGGCATCGCCGTGCGCATGGCGGTAATGAGCATACTGGCGGGAAACTGACATGAAAATTCACATCAAGAACGGCCGCCTGATCGACCCCAAGCACGGACTCGACACCCACGCCGACCTCTATATCGCAGCCGGCAAAATCGCTGCCATCGGCAACGCACCCAAGGACTTTCACGCCAACCGCGTGATCGACGCCAGTCACTGCATCGTCTGCCCCGGCCTGGTCGATCTCGCCGCGCGCCTGCGCGAGCCGGGCTTTGAATACAAGGCCACGCTCGAATCGGAAATGGATGCCGCGTGCGCCGGCGGCATCACCAGCCTGGCCTGCCCGCCCGACACCGACCCGCCGCTGGACGAACCCGGCCTGGTGGAAATGCTCAAGTTCCGCGCCCAGAATCTCAACCAGGCACGGGTCTATCCGATCGGCGCGCTGACCCAGAAACTGGAAGGCGCGCGCCTCACCGAAATGGCCGAGCTGCGCGACGCCGGCTGCGTGGGCTTCTCCCAGGCCGACGCCCCCATTACCGACACCCAGGTGCTGGTGCGCGCGCTGGAATACGCCGCCACCTTCGGATTTACTGTGTGGCTGCGCCCGCAGGACGCCTACCTCGCCAAAGGCGGCGTGGCGCACGACGGCTTTGTCGCCACGCGCCTGGGTTTGCCCGCCATCCCCACCAGTGCGGAGACCGTGGCGCTCGCCACCATCCTGCTGCTGGCCAGGGAAACCGGCGCGCGCGTGCACCTGTGCCGTCTTTCCGCCGCCGAGAGTCTGGCGATGGTGCGCACCGCCAAGGCCGAAGGCCTCAACGTAAGCTGCGACGTCGGCATCAACCACGTCCACCTCAGCGAAATGGACATCGGCTATTTCGACACCAACCACCATCTCGTGCCCCCGCTGCGCAGCCTGCGCGACCGCGATGCCATCCGCGCCGCGCTCGCCGATGGCACCGTGGACGCGCTGTGCTCCGACCACACCCCGGTGGACGAAGACGGCAAGCAAATGCCCTTCGGCGAATCCGAACCCGGCGCCACCGGGCTGGAACTATTGTTGCCTTTGACGCTGAAATGGGCGCGCGAAAACGACATCCCACTCAGCCAGGCGCTGGCGCGCATCACCCATCAGCCCGCCCATATCCTCGGCCTCGACGCCGGGCACCTGGCCATCGGCCACGCTGCAGACATCTGCGTGTTCGACCCTGAAGCCACGTGGATAGTCGCATCCAGCGTACTCAAAAGCCAGGGCAAGAACACACCGTTTTTGGGTTATGAAATGCAGGGGAAGGTAACGGCCACGCTGGTGGAGGGGCATGTGGTGTTTGAGGCGGGGGAGAATGGTCAGGGGCGGAAGTAGCGATCAGGGTCGGGCAACCTGGGTGGATCTTGTAAAACGACTTCAGCTTTCATCCGTGAATTTTTAGGTTGCCCTATTATTAATAGTCCAGCCTGAAGATCTGCTAACTCAATGAAAAAAACGATTCATTATGTTACTTGACGACGATCTTAGTTTTAGGCGACTTTCTTCCGCTATGAAATAGTTTTCTATATTACGTTAGGAGTTCCCCATGATTACCCGTGAGCAAGTCGCACAAGCAAAAACAATATGGGAGCAAGCTCGCCAGTCCGCAGTTCATGCGCACGAATGCTGGGCGCTGTTACAACAATCAAGAAAAGCTCTTGTTGACAGCTTTAGAACGACCGGATTCCCTGTATCCAAAGCTGCTCAGGAGTTTGAAAGACTGATGGAAGACCATGCTGAGCGTTACACTGCGGCTCAGACCCATATGGATAATATGTCTGCCGCATATGGAAAGTTGCTGGAAGAGTTCAACAAGGCTTGTTCATAACGAGGGGGAGTCGCATGTCAGAATGTACAATCAACGAAGATGGCATTGTTACCTGCCCGCATTGCCTCCACGAATACTCCGCCGAGGGAAACTGCCACCCCGCGCCTGCACCCAAAGGTTCTGGCGGATGTATTCGGCAATGCTACTGTCCCAAGTGTAAAGAAACATGTTGTGCTGAAAGAGATGCACCTAGTCTTACACCGTGGTGAGCGTCACTCCTAACCCGGCAGTCAAGAGGGGCTGCGCGAAGAAACCCTCGCGCAGCCCCTTACTTTTACGTTGGGCGTCATAGGAATATTCCTCGCATGCAATTCACATTCCCGCCCGGCCGCACCTGGTTCTATGAAGTGTGGCATCACAAAGCATCGGTGCTCGGGGGCGTCCTAGCAATCATTTCTCTATCGCTAGCGCACTACGCTGGCTTTTTGATGAAAGTTCCACTCCAGATCGTGGCAGTAGCCGGAATGCCGCTCGCCAAAGGAGTGACCGCTACATTTCTGTTTTATATGTTTTTTTGCGCGGTTTTTGCGCGGGTATTAACTTCGATATTGCAGCTCGGTATCCTTCCCTTTCTCGCCTTAACCGATCGGCTGGAACGCGGATTCAGCCGAAAAATGGATTGGACACATCAGCGCCGCTTCGTCCGATCGCATACCCAGACCATCAAGTGGGAAGGACACATTTGGATTGCTATTCAAGCATTTTTGTTTCTTCTACTGATGTTGGGGATATACGTGAAATTTACGATTACTTGGATTTCCGGTGTTGGGCTCTGCATGTCAATAGTATTAGTCCTCCTGTCCGGGCTTGTCCGATCTGGATTCTTTCTTCAACCAAGTCCAAGCACCTTTTCCAGAAAAATCAAAAAGCGTCCCGCGCGCTCAGGACGTGCGGCATCAGCTGCGTTTGTAACAATCACGGCAGCTCTCATTATCGTGGCGTTTTTCATGGGGGGCATGCGCGCAAGTTTGTTGCGAGATCAAGAGCCGCAGATGACAATGACAAAGGACTTCACTGGTATGGCTACGGTAATTGCAAGTTCTGAAGGGGCGCTGCTTTTGTTTCAAAAACAGGGCATAGAGCTTCGATATATCTACTCCACCCCTGAATTTACGACATCAATAGAAACCAAGCCGGTGTTCCCGCCAATCGGCTCTAAGAAGGAGTGACAGTGACGCCCAACCCATCATTCCACCGGACCTGCGCGAAAAACCGCGCAGGCCGGTGAATTCAAACGTTCAAGCTGTATAAAAACCCCTTTTCAGATTTCTTTGAGGCGAATTTTCTCGCCGCAGCGATTCCGCGCCAGCACACAAATAGTTTTGTGATTTTCACTTCAGAGAATGCGGTCGACTGACCCACTCGACTTACAGAATAGCGGGCATGATGCCCCTTCTATCGTTGGCTACCGCCCATAGCCGTGATGCGCCAGCTTCTCGATGTTGTGCACCAAACAGAAGAGATGCCATTGCGTATTCACCTTCTCCTGACCGCGCAGCGTGAAACGATCGAGTCGCTTGTTGCTGCGCAGGTTGCCAAACACCGGTTCCACCGTGGCCATTCTTTGCCCATAGCGTTTACGTCCTTCGGCGCTATCAATCGCTTGTTTCATGCGCTCGGTGTGGGGCAGCGGCGAGGCTTGCTGTTTCTGGAAGAACGCCACTTGGCGTGTGCGCGTTCTCTCGGGGTGGCGTAAGCAGCGTTGACGCAAGTCGCAAGGCCCACAACTGCGTTGGCTCCCCTGAAACTTGTGATGCGTGCGGCCATGGGTGGTGCAATGACTTCCGCTGGAGTAGAGCGATTGCCCGGCAGGGCAGATGCAGGTTTGTGCGACGGGGTCGTAGTCGAAGTCTTTAGGTTGAAACTTGCCGTCCGGCTTGGGTGGGCGCTTGTCGTGCAAAGGGTGCGGTTTGGTCTGGTGGCTGGCTTGAGCCACTAAGCGCGGATCGCGCTTACGCATCAAGCCATCGGCAATCAATGCCGGAATACCTTGCTCGTGCAATTGCTTGAGGTTGGCTTCGGAGTGGTAGCCCGCATCCGCCGTAATCAGGGTTTGCGCCGTGCGATAAGGCTGGGTTCGCTCTATCATCGGCAGCAGGATTTCTTGCTCGCTACCCGAGCCCAGGGCGGTGGCGGCCACAATGATTTGATGTTGGCTGTCGACGGCGGCAACACCGGTGAAGCCTTGGATCACGCCTTTGGAGGTGGCCATTTTGGCGCTGTCATTGTCCGTCGTGTTGCTTTTACGAATCGCGCCTTTACGCGAGCGGCGTTCCTTATGCTTGGCCAGAAAGGCGCGGATGCGCGCGGCTTCAGTGGCGAGTTTCTGGGTGCGTTGCACATCAAGCTCGTTGTCCTCGACTGCGTTGGTTTCATCGCGGCTTTGGTGCGTGGTGAGGATCGTGGCCACTGCGGCTTCCATACGCTCAGCTTGGCGTGCCAGCTCGGCGTGGGTGCCACTGCGTTTCTTGGCGGCATTGCTGGGCAGCTTGACGCCGTCGATGGCAAACATCTGGCGACCGATCAAGCCTTGCGCATCACAGGTCAGGAGCACTTGGGTGAACAGCTCGGTGATTTCGCTGCGCAGTTCGCGCACGAATTTGGCCAGGGTGGTGAATTGCGGGGCGCAATCGCCGGAGATGGCCATAAACAGGACATTCTCGCGGCAGGCGCGCTCTATATTGCGGCTGCTGATCATGCCGCGGCTGTAGGCGAGCAGGATGATCTTGAGTAGGACGCGGGGGTCGTAGGCGGTGCTGCCGGTGTCGTCGTTGCGGTAGCGGCGATCCAGGGCGCCAAGATCGAGCTCGTGGTCGATCAGGTAGTCCAAGGCGTATTCGAAGCTGCCGCTCATCAATTGCGCATCCAACACCACCGGTAGAAATCGCGGACTGCGATCAATGATCTTGTAGCGGGCCATGTGCATTTCCTGTGGTTATCGCGATTATTTCTTCGACCTTGTCCGGGTGAATCGTTCAGGGCAGAATGGGGTTTTTATACAGCTTCGTTGGGAACCTTAACCACGGAACCTCATATGCACGACGAAACGAAGAAACTTATCGACAGGTCTGTCGAACTATTGGAGGAAGTCCGGAAGATCGAGAAGAACCGAGCCACTGCTGGCGTTTCTCAGTTTGATGTCAGCAATCTTGCCTCTCGTGGAGCCAACCTATTTCAGAGTGTTGCCGGCCCCAAGTCGGTCTATTCCGAAAGCATGCGCAACGCGCTCAAACAAAAAACCTCCGTATCGCAGTTCTTCGCTGTTGCAGGGGTTCTCCAGGCGTTTCACCTCGATCTCTCTAAAGGCCATCTCGTTAACATTCGGCACGAAGTTGAGGCGGTAGTCGTATCTGAAATCCTCACACAGGCGAGAAAACTTTCCCGTACTAAAGGGGTGCATCCTGCTGCCGCCGTAATTGTGGCTTGCGCTGGTGTCGAGGAATTTCTCCGCAACTGGTGCGAAGAGAAGGGTATTAACATTCCTGAAAAACAAAGATCAATCGGAAAATTTGCAAGCGAGTTGCGCGCGCAAGGTGCCATCGATCTTCCGGTAGAGCGCCGCATCGCTTCTTGGGCAGACTACCGAAACGATGCGGCTCACGGCGCAAACTGGGAGAAGGTTACGCCAGAAATTACGAACCGGGTGATTCGAGAAATCGAAGAGTTCGTTCTTGAAAATAGGCTGGTTCTTGGGTGAGCGTAAAGGCTCCAACCCGGCAGTCGAGAGGGGCTGCGCAAAAGCGCACGGCCCCTCACTTTTATGTTGGACGACAAGATAACCATGAACCCGATCATCACGAAAGAAGTGCAAACGCTGATTGAGATCGCGGAAAAGCTCTCCGCTGACGCGTCGGCTGCAGCAAGCAACCTCCCGCACCAACGAGTCCAGGAGCTACTTGGAGTAGTGGCTAGAGGTGGGCAACTCATCACGAAACTATATGGAGCTGACAGTCACTATTTCGCCACGTTCCAAGCTGCAATCCGCATTCCCGCATTTAACTCAATGCACAGCAACCACTATCGCCACGTCAGCGATGTTGCCGGCATCCTTAAAGCAGTCGCGAGTGACCTTGAATCTGGAATGCTCTCGAACTTTAAGAGCCTCGCTCAGGCGGAAGTGTTCGCGGACTTTCTGGAAATGGCCGAACATATTCTCAACGAGGGGTACAAAGATGCAGCTGCGGTAATTCTCGGGGCAGTCCTCGAAGATTCACTCCGCAAGATCGCCGAGGCGAGCAACATTTCTGTCGTTGGGCCAAAAGGCAAACCCCTGACGCTGGATCCACTGAATGCGGCCGTTACTAAGCAAGGCGTGTATGGGCCGCTGGTGCAGAAGCAGATTACTTCATGGGCCAATCTGCGTAACGACGCAGCGCATGGCCATTTTGACAAATACGATGAGTCGCAAGTGAAGCACATGCTCCTATTTGTGCAGAAGTTCTGTGCGGACTACCTGAAGTGAGCGATTTGTCGTCCAACCCGCCGCTCCAGAGGGACGCTACGCCGGCAAGCCGGCTCCGCGCCTCTGAGCTAGCACGTTAGAGCGCAACCCAAGATGCTTGATGCCGTTTTTAATTTTCTATCCGAAGTTGTGGCCTTTCATCTTGGGAGGTTTTATATCGCAATCATTACGTTCGGGCGTTGCAAGCCAAAGATTGGCGATACCAGTCAGCCCCTCGTGAGTTTATTTGGTGGAACTCTAACGATCGTTCTCATAGTCGGAATCTTCGCATGGATAAACCATTCCTAAACCCGCTAGCTGCATCGCGCTTTAACCCGGCTCTACGGACTTCCCACACCCGTCAAGCAAAATCCATCCAGCGCAGGATGATCACCGCATGCAAAGGCGCCTGAGATTAGGAAAGCCAGGGTCAGATACCGTCTTGAATTGCAACCCTGTTCATAGCGAATTTGCATCAAACGGCTTGCCTGACTTCACTACCCCGTAGATCAAATGCGCAAGCTTGCGCATCGCTGCCCCCACCACCGCCTTCGGTGCCAGGCCGTTCGCTTTCATCCCTTGCAAGATTGGGTTGTGGCGCAACGCCACCAGCCCCGGCATATACAAGGCTTTGCGCAGCGCGGCATGGCTGGTGCGAGAGATCATCGTGCGCCCCTTGATCGAACTCCCCGACTGACGCTGACGCGGGCATATTCCGATGAAGGCCGCCAGCGCCTTGGCGTTGGCAAAGCGCCGAACATCCCCCGCATAAGCCAGCAGCTTTGCCACGGTGGCTTCGCCTATGCCGGGAATGCTGGCAATCAGCGGCTGAGCTGGCTGCGCTGGATTTTGGGTTGGATCAGCGCTGCCTTGCTGCTTTCATTCACGCCGTGAACGGCGAAAATTGTCTTGGCGAGTTCAATGCCGATGGTGATAATACTCATGGCTTTCCTCTTCTGGTGGTGTTGATGAAATCGAGAAGTTCCATCATGACGCTTTTGATGCCGTTCGCAGTAACTTCGCCGCAGCCTCGGGACGGGGAAGTCCCTTTCATTCGTTAAGGTTCACCAGTGACAACGCGCACCAACTTCGTCCTCGTCGATTTTGAGAATGTCCAGCCAAAGGACATCGGCTTGCTCAAAGACGGGCCGTTCAAGGTCAAAGTTTTTCTCGGCCCCAACCAATCCAAAATTCCCATTTCATTAGCAGCCGCCCTTCAATCGCTGGGCGACAACGCCGAATACATCGTTCTCGAAACAGCCGGAAACAATGCTCTCGACTTTCACATTGCCTATTACATCGGGGTTTTGTCAGCGACGGAACCCACCGCCTTCTTCCATGTCATCTCGAAAGACACGGGGTTTGATTCGCTGCTGAAATATCTCAAAGGGAAAAGGATTTTTGCCCAGCGATCTATATGCATTGCAGACATTCCCTATTTCAAGCCTGTGCTTCCTGCAGCGCCAGAGGCCCAAGTCGAAGCCGTGATTGCAGACCTAATTCGTCGCAAAGCATCGAAGCCAAGAACCCAAAAGACCTTGCTGAGCACCCTTCACGCACTGTTCAAAAAGGAGTTGTCCGAGCAACAGCTTGCCGCATTGTTTGCCGCGCTGTGTAAGCGTGGCGTCGTCAAGGTTGAGGGAACCAAGGTATCCTATGCCTTGCCAGCCGAACCGCTAACATAGCGGTCGACCTCGCAGAACAACGCGGCTTGTGGACGGTTACTGAATCACCGCCACTGCCGCCTTAACGGCCGCTTGGCTGTACCCAAGCACTTCGAGCACTTCGCGCACCATCTGCTGCTTCTGCTGGGTCGGGGAGTTTGTCATGACCCAGAACCCAGTACCTTCAATCTCGCGCGGCTGGGTGCTTTTCCCCGATTTCAGAATCTCTTGCTCGCTCTGTGCAAAGTAGGCTCTGTTGCGGCCCTGAATCTGGAGCACCTTCTCGAAGTCCTGCTTCTTCTGCGTATGAACCTCCTTAAAGATTCTGAGCATCCTGGCCACTGCCGTTGTCGAGCTAGTGAACATAGGCTCTGCAAGTAGCAATGCCAATTCGTGCGGCTGCGCGGCAAATACCGCCTTGGCAGCCTGGGCGGGTTGGGCGCTAGCGGGCACGCCAAGCAGCCTGCGAAGAATGCTCGTCGCGGGCTCGCCGATCTCCTTGGTTTGCGCAGCTATGTAGCCGTAAATGTCGTCTTCAACTTCAATGGTCTTCATGGTCGTCCCTTGCTTGTTACACACGCTCAGACAGCGCGTGAAAAGCACTTTAAGCGCTTACTATGTGCTTGTCAAGCGCTTGCTAAGTGAAACCTAACCCCTCTCTATGGACTTCCCTTCCCCGGCCAAGCAAAATCCCTCCAGCGCAGGATGATCACCGCATGCAAAGGAGCCTGAGATGAGCAACCCCCAGTCTGATGAAGTCTTCGCCGGCTCAATCCCCAGGCTTTACGAAGCGTATCTCGTTCCACTCATCTTTGAGCAGTACGCCAAGGGGCTCGCGCAGCGATTGGCCTCCCGGAAGCTTGCCCGGGTACTTGAAGTTGCCGCTGGCACTGGCGTTGTTACACGCCATCTTGCCTCACTCTTGCCTGACGATGTATCGATTGTGGCCACAGACCTGAATCAGCCTATGCTGGACCTGGCCTCCGAGGTGGGAACGTCACGTCCGGTCGAGTGGCGGCAGGCTGATGCCATGCAACTACCCTTCGCGGACGAATCGTTTGACGCAGTGGTGTGTCAATTTGGGGTGATGTTCTTTCCCGACAAGGCAAAAGCTTTCTCGGAGGCGCGCCGGGTTCTGAAAGCAGGCGGCGTGCTGCTCTTTAGCGTATGGGATCGAATCGAGGAGAACGAATTCGCTGACACGGTGGCAGCGGCTCTCGAGCCGCTCTTTCCCGACGATCCCCTGCGTTTCATGGCCCGTACTCCCCATGGCTACTACGACGTTGCCACCATTCAAACAGACCTGCGGAATGGTGGCTTCGTCACGGCGCCCCGCGTCGATACGATTGCAGCAAGAAGCATCGCGGAGTCTGCAAGAATCCCGGCCCTGGCTTACTGCCAGGGCACCCCTCTCCGCAATGAGATCGAAGCGCGGAACCGGTCTCTTCTCGGCCAGGCGACGAATGTTGCCGAAAGCGCCATCGCCAAAAGATTCGGGCACGGCCAGGTCGACGGCAAGATCCAGGCTCACATTATCATGGCCGAGCGAAGAGAGTGATCCCGTTGCCACATGGCGGCCTCGCCTCTTGTTGATATGTCAGGCGTCGAGACTTGATGGGGCGGTTTGTTCCGGGTAGGGTGGGGTTTTTCTGCAGCTTCATTAGCCACCAACACGAGCCGGAGGCGTCATGCAACTCATCGGAATGCTCGATTCCCCCTACGTCCGCCGTGTTGCGATATCGCTACAACTGCTCGGTCTGCGTTTCGAGCACCGATCGGTCTCTGTCTTCAGCACGTTCGCACAATTTCAACAGATCAACCCTGTAGTCAAAGCTCCGTCACTCGTGTGCGATGACGGCGAGGTTCTGATGGATTCGACGCTCATCCTCGAGTATGCCGAGGCGCTTGCCGCCCCGCGCAAGAGTCTTATGCCCATCCACCTATCGGAGCGCCAGCACGCGCTCCGCGTGATTGGCCTCGCCCTTGCCGCTTGCGAGAAGAGTGTCCAGATCATCTATGAACGCAACCTGCGGCCCGCTGAGAAGTTGCACGAACCCTGGGTAGCGCGCGTGACAGGCCAGCTCCTCGCGGCATATGGGGCGCTGGAGGCTGAGCTTGATCACAAGCCGCTGGCGATCGATAGCGGAACAATCGGCCAGGCGGGCGTCAGCACTGCGGTCGCATGGCACTTTACTCAAATGACGCTCCCCGAGATCGTCAGCGCTGCGGGCTATCCGAACCTGTGCGCGCTCTCGTCGCACGCCGAGCTGCTGCCTGAGTTCAGGGCTGCACCGCATGGCGACAGCACCTATCCACAGGCTGGCTAAACTTTTATCGCTCGGCCTTTCCCGGCAGGCCGGGCCAATCATCGCCCACATCAGGAGCCATAGCTTATGATTCGTCGAGAACGACTGACCGCCAGCCTGGAAGGCGACTTTGTTGTCTTTCTGATCGGCATGCGCATCAACAATCCGCTGAAAATCCATAAATGGCTGCCGGTCGCCGCTGCGATGCCGCGCATGCTCAAGGAGCTATACCACCAGCCCGAATTGGGCTTCATCCACGCGGAAATGTGGTTCTCGCGCACCATCATTCAGGTTCAGTACTGGCGCTCCATGGAGCAGCTCCTGGCCTATGCCCGGAACAAGGAGGCTCAACATCTGCCCGCGTGGCAATCGTTCAACAAGGCCATCGGCACAGATGGCACGGTAGGAATCTGGCATGAAACCTATGCGGCCTCGCCCGGCACGTACGAAAGCATCTACGTCAACATGCCGCTGTTCGGTCTTGGCAGGGCAGGGTCGGTACAGGTAGCATCGGGTGGCCGGCAGTCTGCGGCGGGCCGATTGAATGCGCATCAGAATCCATCCTGAACATTCAGTCATGCGGGACGCGCTAAGCTGCGTCGCTAAATTCAAACATTAAACACACCCTCCCGAGGAGAACCCGATGCAGTCGCACAACCCCTACGCGCCCCCTGTGGCGAAAGTGGACGACATTGAGGAAGATCATTCAGATGAATCGATCGAGGCGCTTCCGGTTTCTGAAAAATGGAAAGATCGATTCAAGGCCATCGCGCATGCCGGCGGCGTCAAGTTTCCAAACCTGAAGGCTCTGCCAAAGAATGAACGGCGCAAAGCCTATGGTTTTAACGTTCTCGCGTTCCTCTTCGGCCCGGTTTACTACATAGCCAAAGGCATGTGGAAGAAAAGTCTCGCCCTTTTATTGGCGTGCGTGCTGGTCGTGATCGTGCTGAGCATCGCACTTGAGTATTTCGGGTTGGGCAAGATCGCGAACGCGCTTGGCTACGGCGTGAGCGCCGTGTTCGCAATGCGTGCGAATATCGATTACTACAAGAAAATGGTTTTGGATGAAAACGGCTGGTGGTAGTGGTTAAGCCTGCGCTTACACGCACAATTGCCCTGACCGTGCTCGCCATGATCGCGTTTGCCGGCAATTCGCTGCTGTGCCGGGCTGCCCTCAAACATACCAGCATCGATGCGGCCAGCTTTACGGCCATTCGTCTGGTCTCCGGCGCCGTGATGCTCTGGCTGTTGGTGCGGATGCGGCGCACCCCACCTGGCGGCAAGGGCAACTGGCTGTCGGCTGTTGCGTTGTTTATTTATGCCGCCGGCTTTTCTTTTGCCTATGTGAGCCTGCCTGCGGCGACCGGTGCGCTACTGCTGTTTGGTGCAGTGCAGGCGACGATGATCGGCCATGGCATCTGGGCCGGAGAGCGCCTGCGCAGACTGCAACTCGTCGGACTGGTGCTCGCTTTCGGGGGAATTGTTGGCCTGTTGCTGCCGGGTCTCTCGGCACCGCCCCTGTATGGTTCCATATTGATGCTGGGTGCCGGGGTGGCATGGGGAGTCTATTCCTTGCGCGGCAAAGGCGCGGGTGATCCCGCCAGCATAACGGCGGGTAATTTCCTGCGCGCTGCACCGATCTCTATCATACTGAGCGCACTCATGCTCAACGGCGCCTCATGGGATATTGCCGGATTCTGGTACGCGGCTTCTTCAGGCGCGCTGGCTTCCGGAATAGGCTATGCCATCTGGTATACCGTATTGCCGGCACTGAAAGCCACGAGTGCCGCCACCGTGCAACTGAGTGTCCCGGTCATCGCGGCGTTGGGTGGCATCATGTTGCTTGGCGAGCCCTTATCCCCGCGCCTGGTATTGGCCTCGCTGGCGATTCTCGGCGGAATCGCCCTGGTCATTCTTGAAAAACACAATGCCATCTGACTGATGCGCGACAGGAGATTCCATTGAAAGACACCCTGCAACCCGGCATCCGCTACGAACACAAGTTCATCGTGCCAATATCGAAAACCGTACCGGCGCTGTATCCGGAATCGGCGGAGTTTGTGGCGATGCCTGAAGTCTTTGCCACCGGTTTCCTGGTGGGTTTGCTCGAATGGGCCTGTATCAAGGCGATCAACCCGCATATTGACTGGCCAGACGAACAAACAGTCGGGACGCACATTGACGTAAGCCATGTAGCCGCCACGCCACCGGGCCTGGAGGTCACCGCTACCGTAGAGCTGATCGCTGTCGACGGAAGAAAACTTGTTTTTGCCGTGGAGGCTCACGACGGGGTGGATTTAATTTCTAAAGGACGGCACGAACGGTTCGTAATCAACAGGGAACGGTTTACTGCGAAGCTGGGCGAAAAAATGCGGGACAACTCATTCCAACGTTAGTTCGCAGGGGCCAGTCTGCTAAACATACGCCTCAACAAGCTTGATTCAGGGAAGGGGAAAAGAATGCCGCCAGTTGACGAACCGCACAGATTGTTTCGCGCCTTTTCATTGGCGATCGTACTGATATTCATGGGACAGCTGGCGTATGCCGGGTCGATACGTGACCGCATCATGGAACGCTATATAGCTGAACACTCAGGAAACATCGAGGAGGACGATGCTTCCGGCAGTGTGCCTCTACCCGCTGGGGCGCAACTGTTGCGAGATGTGCCCTACGGCAAAGATGAACAACAGCGTATGGACGTTTATCTACCCAGACAGGCGGCAGGTGCTCCGGTGATTTTCATGGTGCACGGAGGTGGCTGGCGCCGCGGCGACAAAAGCTCAAAAACCGTAGTGGAAAACAAGATGACCCGCTGGGTATCCAGGGGGTTTATTTTCATCTCGACCAATTACCGTCTGCTTCCCAAGGCCGATCCTTTGCAACAAGCGCAGGATATCGCGCACGCACTGGCCACAGCCCAAGACAAGGCGGCTAGCTGGGGAGGCGATCCCACGAAGTTTATTCTGATGGGTCATTCAGCTGGGGCGCATCTTGTCGCCCTCCTGACCGCGTCGCCGACAATGGCCTTGCGCATGGGCGCGCGCCCCTGGTTAGGCACGATCTCTCTCGACAGTGCGACCCTCGATGTTGTACAGACCATGGAAGCGCGGCACCTTCGTCTTTATGACCAAGCCTTTGGTAGCGATGCCAGCTATTGGGAAAAAGTGTCGCCCTATCATGCGCTCGCTGCGAATGCGTTCCCATTTCTGGCGGTGTGCTCAACTCGCCGTAGCGACTCATGCCAGCAGGCGCACGAATTTGCCGCCAAGGCCGCATCGTTAAAGGTGCGTGCCAGTGTTTTGGAGCAGGATTTATCACACAAGGAAATCAATCAACAGTTAAGCGCCGCAGGGGCCTATACCGACGCAGTCGAGTCATTCATGGGCTCGCTGGATGCGTCTGTAATGCGCAAGCTGGCGAATCAATCGGGCACGTCAAACTTAACAGTTCACTCGATCCAACCCCAACCATAGGCCCGGCTCATGAAACATATCTCCCAGATCATTTTTCTTCTCCTTTGTGGCATTGCGGTGACGACCTCTTCTGTCGCACAGAGCCTGTACAAATCCATCGGGCCTGACGGGAAGGTTGTCTACAGCGATCACCCGCCGGTCGGGGCTCGAATCGAAAAGACCATGCAGTTCACCAATCTGCCGAGCACGGCATTGCCGGCTTCGGCCTCTTCCTATGCCGAGCAGTTACGCCGGACGCAAGCTTCGTCGGCGACTGCCGCATCGGCTGGCGTTGTTTTGTACTCGGCAAAATGGTGCGGATACTGCAAGCAAGCCAAGGCCTACCTGGCAAGCAAAAATATCGCGTACCAGGATTTCGACATTGACACCCGCGAAGGCATGACGGCTTACGTCCAGGCCGGCGGCGGCAAGGGCATACCGTTGCTGGTCGCATCCGGCCAGCACGTTCAGGGCTTCTCGCCGTCGGCCTATGATGAGCTCTTTGCCAGCCGGAAGTAGGGCAGGAAATCTGCGTAACCCGCCTTCATCAAGCCCATGGCGGGCAGCTGGATGCGCCCGAGACATTATCGATCCCTGGCAAATCGTCCCGACATTCACGCTGAATAGCCTTTTGCACTTGCCACGGCAAGAGGAACGGGGATGCAAATGCGGCTAACAAGGGCACCCTGAACGCGGTAAAATACGCAAAACTTACTGCATACAGCTTATGTCGCACAAAAAACTGCCTTATTTTGAGCTGCGCAACAGCACCGTCGATACCCTTCTTTTCATCGTCAAATCAACCGATCTCTCGGAGCTTCGCGCCGAGTTGGCGCGCCGCTACGAGGCGACGCCCGGATTTTTCGCCAACGATGTGGTCGCCATCGATCTGCGGCGTCTTGAAAACGAGCGGATACCGGTCGACGAGGTCGCCGTGCTGTTAAACGAATTCCGCTTGCGCCCGATCGGCATCGTCGCCACCGAGGCGCAGCAGGAATGGGCAGGGAAGGGCAACCTGCCCTTCGTTGAATTGCGCGAGCGGCGCGACGCCGGCAAACCGGCCATTGCGCCCGACATACCTGACGCACCACCCGCAACACCGCCGTCTCCGCCTCCCGTCGAAAGCACTGCCAAGGTAGCCGCCACCACCATGGTGATCGACAAACCGTTGCGTTCCGGTCAGCAGATTTATGCCTCCGGCGATCTGGTGGTGCTCGGCCTGGTCAGTTTCGGCGCTGAAGTCCTCGCGGCAGGCAGTATCCACATCTACGCGCCATTGCGCGGCCGCGCGCTGGCCGGGGTGCACGGCGACCATGAGGCGCGCATTTTCTGTACCTGCTTCGAGCCCGAACTGATTGCCGTCGCAGGAATCTACCGGACAGCAGAAAACCCTTTGCCCGACAATGTGCTGGGCAAACCGGTTCAGGTTAGACTGAATCAGGAAAAATTAATCATTGAGCCGTTGCGCCTCACCTGAGCATGCAACGGCTCCCGTCTCCAATCCAACCATTTAACAAGGGCAAGGTATGACAAAAATCATTGTGGTGACCTCAGGCAAAGGCGGCGTCGGCAAGACCACCACCAGCGCCAGCTTCGCTGCGGGTTTGGCATTGCGCGGTCACAAGACAGCGGTCATAGACTTCGACGTCGGCCTGCGCAATCTCGATCTGATCATGGGCTGCGAGCGCCGCGTGGTGTATGACCTGATCAACGTGATCCAGGAGGAAGCCAACCTCAACCAGGCGCTGATCAAGGACAAGAAGTGCGAAAACCTGTTCATCCTGCCGGCGTCGCAGACGCGCGACAAGGACGCGCTGACGCACGAAGGTGTCGAAAAAGTGATCACCGATCTGCAGGGGATGGGCTTCGAATACATCGTCTGCGATTCGCCCGCGGGTATCGAATCAGGCGCATTGCTGGCCATGCATTTCGCCGACGAAGCGCTGATCGTCACCAACCCGGAAGTGTCGTCGGTGCGCGATTCGGACCGCATTCTCGGCATGCTGTCGTCCAAAACCAAACGCGCGATCGAAGGCAAGGATCCGGTCAAGGAGCATTTGCTGATCACGCGTTACAACCCGAAACGCGTCAGCGAAGGCGAAATGCTGTCGCTGACCGATATCCAGGAAATTTTGCGCATTGAACTGATCGGCGTTGTGCCCGAATCGGAATCGGTGCTGCACGGTTCGAATCAGGGCGTGCCGGCGGTGCATCTGGAAGGCACCGATGTTGCCATGGCGTATCAGGACGTGGTCGCCCGCTTCCTCGGTGAAGACAAGCCGCTACGCTTTACCGACTACCAGAAGCCAGGCTTGCTCAAACGCCTCTTCGGCAACAAATAAGGGGGTAATCATGATGTCAATACTCTCGTTCCTGCTTGGGGAAAAAAAGAAAACCGCGTCGGTCGCCAAGGAGCGCCTGCAACTGATCATCGCGCACGAACGTGCCGGCGGACATGCACCCGCCGATTATCTGCCGGCGCTGCAAAAGGAACTGGTGGCGGTAATTTCCAAATACGTGAAGATCGGCGCCGACGATATCAAGGTCAGCCTGGAACGCCAGGACAATCTCGAGGTTCTCGAAGTCAAAATCGAAATTCCGCAAACCTGAATATGACCTGAGACGCCGGGCACGCCGCAATGTCAGCCTTGCTGATAATCCCGCGCCAGCTTCACATAATGATCCGCAGAGTAGCTGAAGTAGGCCAGCTCCTCATCGGTCAGCGGCCGTATCACCTTGGCCGGGCGGCCGATGTAGAGATGGCCGCCTGACAGCACCTTGCCCTCCGGTACCAGACTCCCCGCACCGAGCAGCACGCGCGGCTCGATCATCACTTTGTCCATGACGATGGAGCCCATGCCGATCAGGCATTCATCGCCTATCGTGCAGCCATGCAGGATGACGCTGTGGCCGACGGTGACATTGGCGCCGATCATGAGCGGCGCGCCCATGGGGTCGCGTTCGGTCTTGTGGGAGACGTGCAGGACGCTGTTGTCCTGGATGTTGGTGCCGGCCCCGATGCGGATGCTGTTCACGTCGCCGCGGATGACGGCGCCACACCATATCGAGACGTTGTCGCCGAGAACGACGTCGCCGATGACGCGCGCGCTGTCGTGAATCCAGCTGCCGCGCCCAACGCGCGGCAGCACGCCGCGAAAGACTTGAACATTCTGTGCTGGGAGCTGTCCTGACATAGTGTTATCTCGCATTTGAAAACGGTTATTATATTGTGCTGAATTTCTTACAGGTTGCGCCATGAATCCTTTGCTCGATTTTTCCGCTCTGCCGCGTTTTTCGCAAATCAAACCCGAACACGTCACGCCCGCCGTGGATGCGCTGCTGGCCGAGAACAAGGCGCTGGTAGACCGGCTCGCCAACGCTGCCGAGGCGCCGACCTGGAAGACTTTCGTGCAGCCGATGGAGGACGCCAACGAGCGCCTGTCGCGGGCATGGGGGCCGGTATCGCATCTCAATAGCGTGATGAACAGTCCCGAGTTGCGCGAGGTGTATAACGCCAATCTGCCCAAGCTTACTCAGTATTACGCTGAAATGTCGCAGAATCTGGCGCTGTTTGCCAAGTTCAAGGCACTCAAGGACAGCGCGGGCTATATGACGCTGAACCCGGCGCAGAAAAAAATTGTCGAGAATGAACTGCGCGGTTTCCGTCTGGGCGGCGCCGAGCTGCCCGAAAACCAGAAACCACGCTTTCTGGAAATTCAGGAAGCGCTGGCCAAGCTGTCGGCAAAATTCGAAGAAAACCTGCTCGACGCCACCAATGCGTTCAGCCTGTTCATCGACGATGAAGCCACGCTCTCCGGCCTGCCCGACGACGTGAAACAGGCGGCGCGCGAGGCGGCGGAGCACGATGGCAAGCCGGGCTGGAAGCTCACCCTGCACGCCCCTTCTTACATGCCGGTGATGCAGTACGCGGACAATCGCGCGCTGCGCGAGCAGATTTACCGGGCTTACGTCACCCGCGCGTCCGAGTTCGGTACACCCGACCTGGACAACACCGATCTGATCAACCAGATCGTCAGCTTGCGCCGCGAAGACGCCACCATGCTGGGCTTCGCCAGTTATGCGGAAGAATCGCTGGCCACCAAAATGGCGGAAACGCCGCAGCAGGTAAAAGAGTTTCTGAGCGAGTTGGGCGCTCGTGCCAAACCCCACGCCCAACGCGACATGGACGAACTGCGCGAATTCGCCCGCGCCGAACTCGGTCTGGTCGATTTGCAGGCCTGGGATGCGACCTATGCCAGCGAAAAGCTGCGCGTGGCGCGTTATGCGTTTTCCGACCAGGAGGTGAAACAGTATTTCCCGGAAACCCAGGTGCTGCCCGGCATGTTCAAGCTGGTTGAAACGCTATACGGCCTGGACATCCGCGCTTCCCAGACCGAAACCTGGCACCCGGACGTGAAATTTTTCGACATCCGCGACCGCAGCGGCAGCCTGATCGGGCAGTTCTATCTCGACCTGTACGCACGCGAGCACAAACGCGGCGGCGCGTGGATGGACGATGCGCTGACCCGGCGCCGTAAAAACGACGCCATCCAGACCCCGGTGGCGTATCTCACCTGCAATTTCTCTGCTCCAGTCGGCGGCAAACCGGCGCTATTCACCCACGACGAAGTGATTACCCTGTTCCACGAATTCGGCCACGGATTGCATCATCTGTTGACCAAAATCGAAGACCTCGGCGTGTCCGGCATCAACGGCGTGGAATGGGACGCAGTGGAGCTGCCGTCGCAATTCATGGAAAATTTCTGCTGGGAATGGGAGGTATTGAAGCACCTGACCCGGCATGTGGATAGCGGCGCTGCGCTGCCGCGTGACCTGTTCGACAAGATGACCGCCGCGAAGAATTTCCAGAGCGGCTTGCAGACCTTGCGCCAGATCGAGTTTTCATTGTTCGATATGCGCCTGCACGACGACTTCGACCCCGCAACCGGCAAGACCGCGCTGCAACTGCTGCAGGAAATCCGCGCGCAGGTGGCGGTGCTGATCCCGCCCGATTACAACCGCTTTCCCAACAACTTCTCGCACATCTTCGCAGGCGGCTATGCGGCAGGTTACTATAGCTACAAGTGGGCGGAAGTGCTGTCCGCCGACGCCTACAGCCTGTTCGAGGAAAACGGCGTGCTGTCGGAAAGCGTCGGCCACCGCTTCTGGAGCGAAATTCTCGGTGTGGGCGGCTCGCGCCCGGCGCTGGAATCGTTCGTTGCCTTCCGTGGGCGCGAACCGACCATCGACGCCTTGCTGCGCCACAACGGCATGGTTTGAATACATAAAGGGGGACAAGCAATGCGTAAACTTGCGGCTTCAATGGTTTTGCTACTGTGCGCCACCAGTGTTTATGCCAGCCAGGTTTATCGCTGGGTGGATAAAAACGGCCAGGTTCAATACAGCGACCAGCCGCCTCCCGCGGGCGTGAAAAAATCCGAGCAACGCACCATCGGCAGCAACGTGATCGACGGGCAGACGTCTTACCCGCTCCAGCAGGCCATGGCGAAAAACCCGGTTGTCCTCTATGCGGGCCAGTGTGGCACGCTCTGCGACGAGGCGCGCAAGCTGCTCGACAAGCGCGGTATTCCTTATGCCGCCAAGGATCCGCAGAATCAGAAAACCGACGCCGACGAATTGATGAAGCTGGTGGGCGTAATGGAGGTCCCGGTGCTCAAGGTTGGCAATCAACACGTGAAAGGCTTCGATCCCAATCGCTGGAACACGGCTCTGGATGAAGGCGGCTATCCCAAGTCGAACCTGCCGTTGCGCGAGCGCAAGACCGATACTGCGACACCCGACAAAGCAGTAAACAATCCCGCTTCTGCCACAGGCCCATCCTCCCAGCCACCGGCGCCTAAAGAATAGCCTCGTAAAAGCGCGGTTTTGGGCAGGGCAAATAATTTGCGCCATTTATGAAAATAGCTACCTGGAACGTCAACTCCCTCAAGGTTCGTCTGCCGCATTTGCTCGACTGGCTGGCTGCGCGTCAGCCCGACGTGGTATGCCTGCAGGAAACCAAGCTGGAGGATGGGAAATTTCCCTGTGCCGAAATCGCGGCCGCCGGGTATCAGGTCGTGTATGCAGGACAAAAAACCTACAATGGGGTGGCCATTCTCAGTAAGCAACCCTTGCTGGACGTGGCTGCAGGCATTGCAGGTTACGATGATCTGCAGCAACGCGTCCTTGCTGCCACAGTGGATGGCATGCGGGTAATCTGCGTGTATGTACCCAATGGTCAAAGCGTGGATTCAGATAAGTATCAATACAAGCTGGCCTGGCTGCAGGCACTCACCAGGCTGCTCCGGGACGAGCTGACGCGCTACCCGAAACTGATCGTGCTGGGCGATTACAACATCGCCCCCGAAGACCGTGACGTGCACGACCCGGCGGCATGGGCGGGCTCGGTACTGGTCTCCGAACCCGAACGCGCGGCCTGGCGCGAACTGCTAGCGCTGGGGCTGAAAGACAGCTTTCGCTTGTTCGATCAGCCGGAACAGACCTTCAGCTGGTGGGATTACCGCATGGCGGCGTTCCGACGCAACATGGGGCTGCGCATTGACCATATCCTGCTCTCCGACACCCTGGCACCCAGCTGTACCGGATGCGTCGTGGACAAGGACCTGCGCAAGCTGGAACGCCCCTCCGACCATGCGCCGGTAGTGGCGGAACTGGCTGGATAGCGGATAGCCGTATTGCGTTACGTTTGCCTGCGCGCCCGCATGGCGTGGCTCAGAGCGATCAGCGCCGCCGCATCCAGATAACGCTCGGCCAGCGGAAAGATTTCGCGCTCTTCCACGGCAATATGCGCGCGCGTCAGCGCCACGTAGGACTGTGCAGTGAGGTCGGCTGGTGCGCCTGCGGAAATGCTCTGCAAAGCTGCCTCCAGTTGTATCCATAGCTTGTCCAGTTCGCGATGCTGGGCCATCAGGTTTTCCAGCGTCCGATGCTGGATGGCCGGAAAAGCGGAATGAGCGCGCAGTGCCGGAAACAGATCACGCTCTTCATCTTCGTGATGCAGTGGTGCTCCCACCTGGAAATAGCGCAGAATGCGTGCCGCCGCCAGCTGCGCATCCTGATCCGCACCGTGTTGTCGCAAATGCGATACCAGCCGTTCCAGCGTATCGCAATGGCCGAGGATGCGTTCATGACAGGCGCGCAGCAGGCCTAACGGGTCATCGAATCCTGGCGCTGGTTTGGGCATAAGTTGCATGGTTTGCTACTCCCCCGGTTGAATATGTAGCGGGATGACCGTGCCGTTGTTGCGCGGCTTGGGCCATAGCACCGGCCAGATGCGCACCGCAAAAACCAGCAGCGACAGCCAGATCAGCGCACCGCCGGCGATGATCACCGGATAAACACCCAACAGGAAACCGGCGCTGTAAGCCAGCAACCCGGCATGCACCAGCCCCATCTGTAGCCAGGGCCACACCCCCATCAGGATGGGGTTGCCGGTAAACCGCGGCAGCATATGCGCGGCCAGTCCATATATCAGCATCAGCATGAAGCCCACCGTGATCAGATGCAGCGCCACCGGACGCGCCGGGCCGTCGGTCAGCAGGGTGCCATTAATGGCCAGCCCCAGCCCGCCCAGCATCAGATAGACCATGGCCCCCAGCATGAACAGGCGATTATCCAGCGACAGCGTGAGGCCAGCGTGCTGCATATCGGTTTTCTGCTTGGCGGGTGCGGCCGCCACCCAGGCACGCGCTTCGGCAAAGGTTTGTACGCCGATGCCCTTCAATTCGCCGTCGATCACCACCGCCGGGATGGTTTTCAGGCGCAGCCGGCTCACCAGGGCGCGCCCCTCTGGCTGGCCCATATCCAGCACCGCGAATTCGATATCCTTTTCTTCGGCCACCTCGCGCCAGATTTTTTCTGACTGATGGCAGGAAGCGCACCATTCCGAAACCAGCAATTCGACTTTCATGTTTGTTCCTAATCCTGGCAGCGCATGCACTGCACGTCATAACGTTCTATCCACGCCTTGAGCGCTTCCTGTGCGGCGTTGCCGGTGGTGAGATGGGTCAATGCGGTGCTCGGGTCGTCCGGTTTCATGCGCACCAGCCAGGCGTCGTGGTAGGGATCGATGTTGATCAGGTTGGGGTTGGCCAATACCGTCTCGTTGCGCGCCACGATCACGCCGGGGAAGGGTGCCGGGATGCCGCCCGCCCACTTGCCCGACTCCAGCCGTGCCATCGGTTTTTTCCATTCGCGATGGGTGCCAACGTCCTTGATCCATACATACTGGACCTTGCCCGACATGGTCTGCGACGGGTCGGTGAGGCCGATGGTGTAGGTGCCGTCTTCTTCCGGCCGCACCCAGACGTAATCCAGATCGTAGTAGAGGTCTTCCGGCAGTTCGCAGCCGCGGTGTTCGGACATGATTTATCTCCAGGGCCCATGAGGCTTGACGGTGAACAGCATATTGACGCCGAACAGTATAATGGCGGCATAAACGATCGCGCCGCCCACCAGCACCAGCCAATTGAGCAGGGCCAGCCAACCGACTATCATGAGCGGCAATCCGGCGTTGGCAAGATAGAGCTGCCAGTTCGCCATGCGCTCGGAATACAATGCATTACCGGAAAAGCGCGGCAGCACATGCAGGGCGACGCCGTAGATCATCATCAGGATGAAGCCGAGCAGCATGATGTGGCCGTGCATGCGCGCCACGTTGCCGGGGATCAGTCCCGGGAAGCTCAAATGGATCAGCGCAACCAAACCGCCTAGCAGGCCATACATGAGAGAAATAGTTACAAACCAGCGATTGCGCTTGTGCATGAAGGGACTCCAGTAACACCTGTGATGATTGTGACACCAACTTACCCGGTTTGTTTTGTTAATACCTTGATCTAGATCAAACGCCCATGCCAACTACACCCGATATCAAGGATTTCCGCCTCGCTTACCTGTTCCGCGATCTGGATCGAGAGCTGCTTGCACAAATCGCGGAGCGTGCGTGCTGGCGCGAGCTGGACGCCGGCGCACCGCTGTTCGCAAAAAATGATCCGGGCAACCGGTTTTATCTGGTCAAAACAGGGACGATGAAGCTGTTTCTGCTTGCGGAAGATGGGCAGAAACACGTCATGGAACTGATCGGACGCGAGCATCTATTCGCCGAGGCAGTGATGTTCATGGGCGGGCGCTACCCGGTCCACGCGTCGGCTCTGGAGCCGACGCGGTTGATTGCCTTCGACGCCGGTTTTTTCATGGGTCTGCTGCGCGGCAATACGGATTTATGCCTGGCGCTTCTGGCCGCAATGAGTCGACGCGTGCACGGCCTGGTGACGGAAATCGATCGCCTCACGCTGCAAACCGGCGTGCAACGCTTTGCTCAGTACCTGCTGGCGCAGCCGGCGCAAAAAAGTGCAGATACCCGCACGATTCGACTGCCGGCATCCAAGCAAACCATCGCCTCGCTACTCGGTATCCAGCCGGAGACGCTGTCGCGCATCCTGTCCAAGCTACGTGACGAAGGCTTGATCGAGGTCAATGCTGAAACTGTCGTCGTGCTCAAACCCGATGCGCTGGGCCGTATTTCCTGAAACCCTTACTGAACATATTCTTCAGGTTGTGCGGCCGGATTATTCCCCGGGCGTGTCTTTGCTTTCCAGACCCAAGTCCTGAATCTTGCGTGTCAGGGTATTGCGCCCCAGACCCAACAGATTGGCTGCCTCGATGCGCCGACCGCCGGTGTGCTTGAGCGCAACGGTGATCAGGGTTTTTTCGAATTCCTGGGTGAGCCCTTCGATAATCCCCACTTCACCACGCCCCAGGGCAGCATCTGCCTCGCGCGCCAACGACTGCGCCCAGTTGCCTCCAGCTGGAGCCAGCCCCCCTGAGCCAAGCAACTCGGGCGGCAAATCAGCCACATCAATATTCTGCCCGGGTGCCATCACGGTGAGCCAATGGCAGACATTTTCCAATTGGCGTACGTTGCCGCTCCACGCCAGGTGACTCAGATGCTTGAGCGCCGCATCGGAGAGCTTTTTGGGTTCCACGCCTTGTTCGCGTGCCGTTTTTTGCAAAAAATGCCGTGCCAGAATGGGAATGTCCTCGCTGCGTTCGCGCAGCGCGGGCAACCGCAGTCGGATCACATTCAGGCGATGGTAGAGATCCTCCCGGAACAGACCCTCCTTTACCCGGTTGTCCAGATCCTGGTGGGTGGCAGCAATCACCCGTACATTCACCTTGATCGGTTGATGGCCACCCACACGATAAAACTGTCCATCCGCCAGCACCCGCAGCAGACGGGTTTGCAACTCGGGGGGCATGTCGCCGATTTCATCCAGGAACAGAGTGCCGCCGTCGGCCTGCTCAAACCGGCCGCGACGCTGGGCTTGCGCACCGGTAAAGGCGCCGCGCTCATGGCCGAATAATTCGGATTCCAGCAAATCCCTAGGGATCGCTGCGGTATTCAGCGCAATGAAGGGCTTGGCTGCACGCGGGCTGTGGCGGTGCAGTGCTGATGCAACCAGCTCCTTGCCGCTGCCGGATTCGCCGGTAATCAGCACCGTGGTGTGCGATTGCGAAAGCCGACCAATGGCGCGAAATACCTCCTGCATGGCGGGCGCCTGACCGAGGATTTCCGGCACCGCCTCGCTGGGCGCGGCAGCTTCATCTTCGCGCTGGCTCTCGTCGATGGCGCGACGAATCAGCTCGATAGCGTGATCCACATCGAATGGCTTGGGCAGATATTCGAATGCGCCGCCCTGAAAAGCCGCGACGGCGGATTCGAGATCCGAGTAGGCGGTCATGATAATAACCGGGAGACGCGGATAGCGTGCTTTGAGCTGCTGCAGCAAATCAAGCCCGGAAGCGCCAGGCATGCGGATGTCGCTCACCACCACTTGCGGCGAGTCTTTTTCCAGTGCAGCCTCGGCTTCCTGCACCGAAGAAAAGCTGAGGAAAGGGATCTCCTCTCGCTTGAGCGCTTTTTCAAACACCCAGCGAATGGAGCGGTCGTCGTCGATAATCCAGACAGGTTTCATCATAATTTATAGTCAGTTAACTTTGCTGCTGTTGCCCCAGTGGCAGCAGCAGGGTAAAGCAGGTATGGCCAGGGCGGCTATCCGCCTCGATGGTGCCTTGATGCTGGTGCACAAACGTTTGCGCCAGCGTCAGGCCTAGACCACTGCCGCCTTCGCGGGCCGACACCAGTGGATAAAAAATGCGTTCGCGTATCGATTCCGGGATTCCCGGACCGTTGTCAATAATCTGGATTTGCACCGCCAGCGGGTGGCGCTTCATGGTCAGGGTCACCTGCCGTGCAATGCGCGTACGCAGCACAATCTCGCCTTTCCCGTGCAACGCCTGAACTGCGTTGCGCACAATATTGAGCGTGGCCTGGATCAGCTGCTCACGGTCGCCGGTAATGTCAGGAATACTGGTGTCGTAGTCGCGCCGGATAGTGAGCCCGCTCTGCGTTTCCGCCAACACCAGGCTGCGTACCCGTTCCAATACTTCCAGAATATTTACCGCGCTGATTTGAGGCAAACGATGTGGCGTAAGCAAGCGATCCATCAGGGATTGCAGGCGGTCGGACTCCTGGATGATAACCTGCGTATATTCCCGGGTTTCCTTGGGCAGCTCATGCTCCAGCAACTGCGCCGCACCGCGGATGCCACCCAGTGGGTTTTTGATCTCGTGCGCGAGGTTGCGGATCAGTTCGCGATTGGCCTGCTGTTGCAGCAGCATGCGTTCATCGCGAGCAATTTTAAGTTGCTGATCCATGGGGTGGAACTCGATCATGAATGCCACCGGCGCATTTTCCAGCGGGGTTACCGTACAACTCACCTGCAGGCGGTTAGCATTCACTTCCAGGACCAGCTCATGCTCGGTAAAACTGGCATTGTGTGAAAGCGCGTAATCGAGAGCCGCGTGTAACTGCTTCGGCGAGTTGAACAAGGTATCCAGCGACAGGCCGCCCGCCTGACTGGCGGAAAGCCCGAGCAAATTTTCTGCAGCGGGGTTCAAATAACATGCCTGGCGTGCCGCATCCAGTGCCAGCACGGCAGTGGCCAAGTACTCCAGACCCATTAACTGACTGTCTATGACATGCATCGTGAAGGGTAGGGTTGGGGTAGTTTGAGTGAATGCATTCACCTTAACAAGCAACTAACGCGCCAGGAATGCAGCGTGCAATTATTTTATGCTGGCCAGCTCTTTTTTCAATGCGCGAATATTGTCTTCATGGCGCTTGACGATATCGCGCAATTTATCTGTGCGTGCGCGCCAGCTTGCACTGCCAGCCTGTTCGCCGCTGCGCAGCGCTTCACCCGCCTTTTGCGCGGCGGTCGCTTCTGCTAGATTGCGTTCTTCGGTGAGCAACTCATCCTGCAATACACTGCGCCGCAAATCATCGCGCTTACGTTGCGTATTGCTATCCACGCGCGGGAAATTGGCCGGCGTGCTGGCTTCCTTTTTGCGCGCAGGCGCTGCAGTGGTTTCCGCGGGCTCCAGATTCAGTCGTTTGGCACCTCGCCTGGGCAGGTTGGTATAGGTGACTTGACCAGATTCATCCACATATTTGTAAATTTCTGCGTGGACGGGAAGACTGACGATCAGACCAATGATGAGTAGGGCGGCTTTCATATCCAGAACAGGTAAAAGACATACACACTATAACGGCCAGGACAACGGAGAGTTTATGGCAAATGAAGGCCGCAAACAATTGATGCACAAAAAAAGGGCGGGTAAACCCCGCCCTTTATTAACGTAACAGCCCCGATTTACAGGGAGTAGTACATTTCAAACTCGACCGGATGGGTGGTCATGCGGAAACGCGTGACCTCCTCCATTTTCAGTTCGATGTAGGCATCGATCATCTCATTGGAGAATACCCCACCACGCGTCAGGAACTCACGGTCCTTGTCCAGATTTTCCAGCGCCATCTCCAGAGAGTGGCATACCTTCGGAATCTTGGCTTCTTCTTCCGGCGGCAGGTCGTAGAGATTTTTGTCGGAAGCGTCGCCTGGGTGAATCTTGTTCTGGATGCCGTCCAGACCCGCCATCATCAACGCAGTAAAGGCCAGGTAAGGATTAGCGGAAGGATCCGGGAAGCGCACCTCGATGCGGCGTGCTTTTTCGCTGGCGACATGCGGAATGCGAATCGAGGCAGAACGGTTTTTGGCAGAGTAGGCCAGCATTACCGGAGCCTCAAAGCCAGGTACCAAACGCTTGTATGAGTTGGTGCCCGGGTTGGTAATGGCATTCAGCGCCTTGGCATGTTTGATAATACCGCCAATATAGTACAGGGCGGTTTCGGACAGCCCGGCATAACCATTGCCGGCAAACAGGTTTTTACCGTCTTTCCAGATGGATTGGTGCACATGCATGCCGGAACCGTTGTCGCCAACGATAGGCTTGGGCATAAAAGTCGCGGTTTTGCCGTAGGCGTGGGCAACGTTTTGCACCACGTATTTGAGTATCTGAGTCCAGTCGGCGCGCTTGGTCAGGGTGCTGAACATGGTACCAATTTCGCACTGGCCGGCGGTCGCAACTTCATGGTGATGCACTTCTACCGGCACGCCCATGTCTTCGAGCGCCAGGCACATGGCGGAACGGATATCTTGCAGGCTATCCACAGGAGGAACCGGGAAGTAACCGCCCTTTACGCCTGGACGATGGCCCATGTTGCCGCCCTCGTACTTTTCGCCAGAACTCCAGGCCGCCTCTTCGGAATTGATTTTGACTGAGGTGCCGGACATGTCGGTATGCCAGTTCACGGAATCAAAAATGAAGAATTCGGGCTCTGGGCCAAAATAAGCGGTGTCGCCAATCCCCGTGGATTTGAGGTAGGCTTCGCCGCGCTTGGCGATGGAGCGCGGGTCACGGTCATAGCCTTTCATATCGGTCGGCTCAATCACGTCGCAGGTCAGAAGCAAGGTTGATTCGTCCATGAAAGGATCCATGCGGGCACTGTCCGGATCCGGCATCAGGATCATGTCGGAAGCCTGGATGCCTTTCCAGCCGGCGATGGAGGAACCGTCGAAAGCGTGGCCGTCGGTGAATTTTTCTTCGTTGAGCTGTTTCACAGGCACGCTTACATGCTGCTCTTTGCCACGGGTATCGGTAAAACGAAAGTCAACGAATTTCACATCATTTTCTTTGACCATTTTCATTACATCGGCGACCGCCATTTAAATCTCCTCATTGAGTTGCGTTTGCATAAAAACCGGGTGCACTTTTCTGCTGGGGCAATATTTGAGCAGAAAACATGCCAGCAAAATAAATCCCTGCCATTGTCTATTCAGCAGGTGAAACAAAGTAGCTGACATTGCCATGTGCCGGACGTCTGCATAGAACAGCCGCCCAAGATTGGCAATTGTGCCACAAGCGCTTTCATCTCTGAAACAAAAAATACGCCCTGTTTTGGAGCAACTCCTTATCTAAATGCCCAATGTTGGTGCATGCAGCGGCGGCGAGTCCTGTCCACACGATTCTGACTATACTGAAATCAAAATCCAACAACACAACAAGGAACTCGCCATGCCCACCATTAGCCATATTCTCAAACATGCCCAACAACGCGGCAAACTGGCCGGGCTGCCCTACGCAGGTGCGCTGACCCCGGTCGAGGCCAATTTGATCTGGCACCAGGCCCCCGGCGCTCGACTGGTGGACGTGCGCTCGCATGCGGAATGGGATCTGGTCGGCGAAATTCCCGGTTCCGTGCAGCTGGAGTGGCAAGCTTATCCGGGTTGGGTGCCGAATCCGTACTTCTTGCAGCAACTCAAACAGCAGGTGGATATGGAAGCGTTGGTCATGTTTATCTGCCGTAGCGGAGAGCGTTCTCATCAAGCTGCCCTGGTTGCCCACAACGCGGGCTACACTGAAGTCTACAATGTGCTGGAAGGTTTCGAAGGCTGCAAGAGCGCGGACGGCAAACGCGGGCAGGACGGCGGCTGGAAAACTGCCGATTTGCCATGGAAACATCGCTAATCGGTCATTATCCCGCTAGAATCTGCCCAGTTTAATTTCAGTACGCCGCCATGTCCCAGCTTTATGCCGTGATCGGCAACCCGATCGAGCATTCGAAATCACCACTCATTCACGCCGCTTTTGCCCGTGAAACCGGCCAGGATATCGTCTACGAGCGGCTCCTGGCGCCACTGGACGGCTTCGCTGAAACGGTCAATGCATTCCGTCGTTCAGGCGGAGCCGGGGCGAACGTGACCGTGCCGTTCAAGGAACAGGCATTTGCGTTGGCTGACGAGATCTCCGAACGCGCGCGGCTTGCGGGCGCGGTCAACACCCTGACATTTACCGACGCGCGTATCGAGGGCGACAATACCGACGGTGCCGGGCTGGTGGCAGACATCACACGCAATCTCGGCTTTAACATTGCGCGGAAACGGATTCTTATCATAGGCGCAGGTGGCGCGGCACGCGGTATCGCTTTGCCGCTCCTGGCCGAATCTCCGGCGCTCCTGGTCTTTGCCAACCGTAGCCTGAATAAAGCGCAAATACTGCAGCATCAATTTTCACCCTATGGCGTGGTGGAGGCTTGCGATTTTGCCGCTCTGCCAGGCAGGCAGTTTGATCTGGTCATCAATGCCACTTCGGCCAGCCTGTCGGGCGAACAGCTTCCATTGCCCGCCGGTCTCTACGCTGTGGACAGCCTGGCCTACGACATCATGTACGGCATCGGTGAAACCCCGTTTCTCGCCCATGCCCGCAGTCATGGCGCGGGCCAGTGCTCTGATGGCCTGGGGATGCTGGTCGAGCAGGCGGCCGAAGCATTTTATGTCTGGCGCAAGGTGCGTCCGACCACTGCGCCGGTCATAGCAATGCTGCGTCAGCACTCATAATGGGAAAATGGCTACGACGTGGGCTGCTTGGGCTGCTATTGCTGGTGCTGGGCTATCAGTTGTGGATTTTTGCCCATGTATGGTGGTGGGTGGATCACAATCCAGCCAATAGCGCATTCATGGATGAACGCCTGGACATCCTGCAGCAGAACAACCCGGATGCGGAACTGCGCCACAAATGGGTACCGTACGCAAAAATATCCGGCAATCTCAAGCGCGCCCTGGTCGCGGCAGAAGATGCGCGTTTCCTCAGCCACGATGGCTTTGACTGGGAAGGTATCCAGTACGCGGCTGAAAAAAACCTGAAAAAAGGCCGGATCGTTGCTGGCGGATCTACCATTAGCCAGCAACTCGCCAAGAATCTGTTTCTGTCGGGCAGCCGCACGCCGTGGCGCAAACTGGAGGAAGCCATCATCACGGTAATGCTGGAAAAAATGATGCCCAAACGCCGCATCCTGGAGATATACATGAATGTCATCGAGTGGGGCAATGGCGTATTCGGTGCGCAGGCAGCCGCACATTATTATTATCGCACTTCGGCAGCAGCACTGACTCCGGCGCAGGCTGCCAAGCTCGCCGCCATGGTGCCTAATCCGCGCTACTACGATACCCATCGCAATGCACGCGGGTTATTGCACCGGGCTGCCATCATCCAGGCGCGCATGGGTTCGGCGGTGGTGCCGCGCTGAGCTTCAGTGCATCATCTGGCCGCTCGGGTCGCGCACCTGGGCGGCGACTTCCACAATTTCACGCTTTTTGTTCGCCGTTTCGATGGTGAGCTTGATCGGCACGGTCTCTCCGGTTTTGAATGGCTGTTTTAGATCAAACAGCATCAGGTGAAAACCGCCGGGAGCCAATTTCACTGTCTTGCCCTTGGGCAAGGCCAGTGTCTTGACTTCGCGCATTTCCATCACGCCATGATTCATGCGCATGAGGTGTATTTCCATATTGCCGGCCGCCGGGCTCAGGGCGCCAACCAGCCTGGCGTTTTCCGGGCTGGTAATATCCATGTAAGCGCCCGCCACCTGTTGGCCCGGTACCGTGGCACGCATCCAGACATTCTCCACTTTCACGTCAGCAGCCATTGCACTCTGCGCCAGTAGCGCCAGGCCCAGCATTGCAAATTGTTTCATGATTGATCCCCTCAATTGAAATTCAAGCTTCGGATTGTAGCCTCGTAAACACTCAATAAAATACGCGCAAAGTGCAGAGCAGGGAAAGGCGCTGGAGTGTGGCTAATTGTCGCATATCAAGCAGGTGCGACACCGTGTCACATGTCATGCACACGGCCCGACAAGTTAATATCCGGCCATCAAAGATTCCATTCTAACAACACCGGGAGTACTCCATGATGGCAATCCAATCCAGCAATATCCGCAACCTGGTCATTTGTGCCACGCTGCTCACACCCGCATCGGCACTGGCGTGTTCCAGTTGTGGGTGCACCTTGAGTTCGGATTGGGAAAATCAGGGGCTGGCCAGCACACCGGGTGTGCGGGTGGACTTGCGTTACGACTATATCAACCAGAATCAGCTCCGTCACGGCAGCGGCACGGCCAGCAGTGCTGACGTGGCAGCAGCGCTGGCCCACGGCACCGTGGGAGAGACCGAGCGAATAACCACCAATCATTACTACACGCTGGGGCTTGATTATTCGCCCAGTCGCGCATGGGGATTCAACCTGCAGGTTCCCTACATCGATCGCAACCACAGCACGCTTGGCGCGGGCGATACCGACAACACCTACTCGCATACTCAAAGCGTGGGCGACATCAAGCTGATTGCGCGTTATCAGGGCTTTTTTCCGGATGGCGATACCGGCATCCAGTTCGGGCTGAAATTACCCACCGGCAAGCATGATTACGACTTCTCCAGCGGTCCTGGCGCCGGCACACCGCTGGATCGCAGCCTGCAACCTGGCAGTGGCAGCACGGATATTATCCTCGGCGTCTATCGCTATGGCTCGCTGAATAAAAGCTGGGACTGGTTTACGCAGGGCCTTTTTCAGGCGCCGATCAAAATCGTGGATGATTACCGCCCGGGCAATGCACTCAACCTGAATGCTGGGGTGCGTTACATGGAGTTCGGCAATATCGTGCCGCAATTGCAAATCAATGCGCAGACGCGCCAACGCGATACCGGCCTGAATGCGGACCCTGGCAATACCGGCGGCAAGCTGGTTTACCTGAGCCCTGGCTTTACTGCCGCCATCAGCAAGTCCACCAAAATTTACGGCTTCATCCAGGTGCCGCTGTATCAATATGTTGAAGGTCTGCAACTGGCTCCGCGCTGGAACGCTTCAGTAGGACTGAACTTCAGTTTGTGACCGGCGTTTTCAGGTAGGGCAGGACATATTCGTCCAGGCTGGTCGCACTGATGGGTTGCTCGCCTGACCAGTCGCTTTTGCGCAGCACCCCAGCGCGGTCAATCACAAAAGTCAGCGGCAAACGCCAGATACGCCCATAGCCTGACACTGTGGCGTTGGAGATCAGGGCCAGCGGGTACGTGTAGGCTGCCGCTGCCGCACGTACTTTGGCTTCATCGCTGCGGTCTTCAACGCTGACAGCAATAATCTCCAGACCCTCATCGTGGTGCTGCTGGTAGAACCGCTCCAGCGCAGGCATTTCCGCCTGGCAGGGCGGACACCAGGTCGCCCAGAAATGCAGCAATACCACTTTGCCTTGCAGGCTGGCCGAACCAAGGACGCGACCATCCAGCGTCGTCACGGTGAACGCCGGTGCTGCCGCGCCCGTTCGCAAACTGTCCGCCAATACCGGAGACACGCCTGCTACGGCCAGCACTCCTGCCAGAATAATGCCGGCCAGATATTGCATGATCCCTCTTTTGTCAGCTCATATTAAAGTCAGTTTACCCGGCGTGGCGCACCCCTAGCCTGCGACCAATTGTCGCTGCGATCCGGCACACGGCCGGCGTACAATGGCACGCCATGACATTTACCAACCGTTTTCGCACCGTTCCCGTCGCCGGCATGTTGCGCCGCCTGTTTGTGCTGCGGCTGTATGCCATTGCCGGGCAGACGCTGGCAATAACCGGCGTCAACTTTGGTCTCGACATCCGGCTCCCGCTACTGCCAATGCTGATGGTGGTCGTCCTGCTTGTGTTGCTCAACCTGGCCACCTGGGTGCGCCTGGCACAGCCTTGGCCGGTCACCGCCATGGAGTTTTTCGCGCAATTGCTGGTGGATGTGACGGCGCTGACCACGCTGCTATTCTATAGCGGCGGTTCGACCAATCCGTTTGTTTCACTGTATCTGTTGCCCATCATCGTCGCGGCCATTACCCTGCCTGCGCTCTATGCATGGGCGCTGACCACGATTTGCGTGGCCGCATACAGCTTTCTGATGTTTTTCTATCTGCCCCTGGACATGCCGCACGGCGCTGCGGCCTTTGCATTGCATGTGGCAGGCATGTGGCTCAATTTCATTGCCAGCGCGGTATTGATCACCTTCTTCATTGGCCGCATGGCCGCCTCGATCCGCGGCCGGGAACGGGAACTGGCCGAGGCACGCGAAACCGGTTTGCGCAACGAACAAATCGTGGCGCTGGGCTGCCTGGCGGCGGGCGCTGCGCACGAATTGTCCACGCCGCTGGCTACCATGGCGGTGGTTGCCGGGGAGTTGCAATACCAGCACGGCGACGATCCGGCATTGGCTGCCAACCTGCAAATCCTGCGCAACCAGGTCACGGCCTGCAAAGCGATCCTCACCCGGCTCACGGCCACCGGTGGGGCCGGGCGTGCCGAAGACGCGCGCCTGTTGCCGGTAGACATCTATCTCGATGAGCTGGTGGCGCAATGGCAACTGGTGCGCCCGGCGATCGGCCTGCAAACTCGCTGGGAAGGCATACGTCCGGCACCCAATATCCTGGCCGAGGCAACGCTAGGCCAGGCGCTGCTCAGCCTGTTCAACAACGCTGCAGACGCCGCTCCCTTTGCGGTAGAACTGGAAGCGCGCTGGGATAGCCGGGAATTGACTCTCGACATCCTTGACCGCGGGCAAGGCTTTAACCAGGAGGCAGCGGCGCGTGCCGGCGAAGTTTTTTTTACCACCAAACAGGCGCAGGGGGGGATCGGCCTGGGCTTGTTCCTGGCCAACGCCAGCATTGAGCGCCTCGGTGGCAGCGTGCGCATGCTGCCGCGCGAAGGCGGCGGCGCGCACATCGTAGTATGTCTGCCTCTGCATGAGCCACGCACACCATGACCGCAGATTGCCCCAGCCTGTTGCTGGTCGACGACGACGCCACCTTTCGCGAGGTATTGACGCAGGCACTGAACCGGCGCGGCTTCACGGTTAGCGGCGCTGCCAATGTTGCAGATGCGCTGCAATTGGCCGAACAAAACCCGCCCGAATACGCCGTGCTCGACTTGAAAATGCCCGGTGAATCCGGTCTGCAATTGGTGGCGCGCCTGAAGCAGCTTGATGAGCACACCCGCATCGTCATGCTTACCGGCTACGCCAGCATTGCCACCGCCATCGAAGCGATCAAGCTCGGCGCCACGCACTACCTCGCCAAACCCGCAGAAGTCGATGAAATCGTAGCAGCCCTGCAACGTGGCGGAGGCGATGCCAGTGTGGCATTGAACCTGCAACCCCCCTCGGTGGAACGCCTGGAATGGGAACACATCCAGCGCGTGCTGGGTGAAAACGACAACAACATCTCTGCTACCGCACGTGCGTTGAACATGCACCGGCGCACGTTGCAACGCAAGCTGGCGAAGCGCCCGGTGCGCCGGTAAACCTGCCTCGTTTCAACGCCCGCTGCGCTGGATACTGATTGCCAGTACGCCCGCCAGCACCAGTGCCGAGCCGGCAATTTGCGTGAGAGACACCCTCTCGCCCAGAAACACCCAGGCCAAATAGATCGTCGATACGGGCCCGATTGCACCAATCAGCGCCGTTTTGCCGGCGCCGATGCGGCGCATGGCGGCGGAAATCAAAAATGCAGGCAGCACGGTAGAAAAGACTGCCATTGCCAGCCCCAGATAATAGACTCGTTCGCTAAGTATCAAATCATTCAGCGGATGCGTCACCGCAAATTGCGCGATGCTGGCGCCGCTGGCTACGGTCATTGCATAGGCTGTGAAGCGGGTAGCACCAATACGTGCAATGGTGTGGTTCGCGCCGATCAGGTAAATCGCGTAGGCCAATGCGCTGCCAAATACCAGCAGGGCGCCAGTCGATATGCCGTTCCCGCGCATTCCCGCATCGTGTACGAAGACTAGCGCGATACCGGCATAACTTAATAGCAAAGCGAACCGCTCGCGTGGCTTGATGGATTGCCGGTACAGCCATGCGCTCAGCACCACGACCATGGTCGGGTAGAGGAACAGGATCAGGCGCTCCAATCCCGCCGAAATATACTGCAAACCAAGAAAATCCAGATAACTGGCGAGGTAGTAGCCGATAAGCCCGAGCGCAACCACTACGAACCAGTCGCGCACAGTCAATGCAGTCTGTTGCTTGCGGGTATTTGTCCATACGGCAACGGCCAGAAATACCGGCACGGAGAAGGCCATGCGCACTGCCAGCAAGGTGATCGCATCGACGTGAGCCGCGTACGCCAGCTTGACTAAAATGGCCTTGGCCGAGAATCCTATTGCTGCCAGCAAGGCAAGCAGCCCGCCTGTTATTGCATGGTGTTGTATCGCAACATGCTTTATTGAATTTGCCACTTAGACCCTTTCGGTAAACGCAGGTCCAGGCGGGCAATACAATCGCAGCAAAGACCTGCGATTGTATTCTGAGTTAAATCAATAGAAAGCGACCGCAGCAGTGGAATGTTTCCACAGCCACATTCGTTGGAGGGCGCACGGTGCAGCGCAGTATTGAAGGTTTGCAGTCATGATTGCAAATTACCTGCGCGTACTGGATGTGTCAATTTATGCAGCATGTCGACGGTAAGGATAAAACTCATCGCCCACGCGGCTCATGCGTGATTGATGGAAACGCATTTTGTCTGCACCGGTAAACTGGCTCTCTATCGCGCCGTATGCTTGCGCAGCCCAGGCTTTGTCACGGAAGCATTCGGTGATGCCTTCCACCCAGCGCAGCTTGTCGGCAGGGGAAGTAAGCGCTTTTCCACAGGCTTCATAAATCTTGCGCAATTGCGCTTCAGGAAGTTCGTAGGATTTAAGGCGATCAAGCAATTGCAGAGCAGCCTCCCCGGAGGTGCACAGCGCAGCGGCTTGCAGGTAGAGGGCTTCCGCGCCCGCAGCGTCGCCAGCCTGAGCATTAAGATGACCGATGTGGGCGAGGGCATAGTGATCTTTGGCACAGGCGCGCGCGTCATTTAGCAACGCATTTCCCCATGTGGCGTCGCCAAGGTCAGTGATCACGGCTTGCGCCAGCTTGGTGTAGTCGTACACACCGGCCTGCCCGCCCTTGAGTCTGGCTTCCCAGTCTTTTAAATAAGCACGCGCCTTTTCACGCCCCAGCTCCGTGTGATGGGGCAGATGCGCCGCGGTGTGTGCGACCTCCTTGAACCAGATGAAATCGGTCGTTTTGGCAGCCGATTCGTCCAGCAGGCGCGTCAACCAGGCGGTGTCGTCAGTGTGCTTATCCACTGCGACGATGAGCGGCTGGGTGCGGCTGAACTGGAACGGCTCTTCCGCCAGCATTTTTTCTGCACGGTCGAGCAGTTTGGCCGCATAGAACGGATCCGCCAGTTCGACGGCTACCCGGTCGGCGAGGTGCAAGGTGGCTTTGACGCTGGATAAGGCATTTTCCAGCGTCTGGAATTCGACATAGCGCGCCTGATTGGCGATGCGTTTTTCCAGTTTTTGTTTGGCACGTTCCAGGCGTGCCGCATCTTCGGGGAAATGACGTCCTGTGGCGTCTACCACCTTCTGCATTTCATCTGCGCTGGTCACCTTGTCCTCGGCGGCATCCAGTGTCTTGCTGGCGTTGGCTTTGTCTCCGACTGCCATGAAACCGTCCGTGAGAGAAAGCAACTCGGGGGTGGTGGTGGCCAGCCCGGCCATTTTTTCCAGGATTAGTTTGACGAAATCCGCATCATTGGCGGCTTGTGCGGCTTCCAGCAATTTGGCGAGGCTTTGCACGTCACTGCTGCCTTCCAGCACCTTGGTGTAGAGCGGTTTGGCACGCGCCGGATCGTTCATGGAATTGGCTAGCAATAGCAGGTCGGCGGGCGCGCTGAGCTTGGTCGCGGCACGCGCGTACAGCTCTGTTACATAGTCCGGATCGCCCAGGTCTGCGCTAGCCGCCTGCGCCAGCTTGACGTATTCGGCCGCCCGCGCGGCGACCGTTTCCACTTTCGCTTCAGCCTTGGCATAGATTTTTTTGGCAAAGTCCTTATCGCCGATCACAGTCAGCACTGTTTTCGCCAAGCCCAGCAGTGGCGCAACATTGGCGGTCTCCTTCAGCGCCTGTTCGTAGGCGGCGATTGCTCCGGCCTTGTCGCCCAGCACCTTGAACTTGCCTTCGGCCAGCGCGATTTGTTCCTCGCCGCTCATGCAGTAGTCCTCGGCCTGCTGCATGAGCTCGGCTGCTTGTGCATCATCTCCCAGGGCCTTGTATACCGTGGCTACCGCGACCAGATCTTTGGTGAACTGGCAATCCCCGGCAATGTCATCCACCAGTTTTTTCGCGTATTCAGCATCAGCAGGTTCGGTCAGCGCCTCATGCGCCAAAGCGGCCCATTCTTCCGGGCTGTTGCAGGATGCCTCTTTTGCACTAAGGGTATCGCGGGTGGCCATGCTGGTCTCCTGAGGTTGTAAGTTATCCCGGCATTCTACCGAGATGTGCGGCACCTGTTGAGCGGCACTTTTTATGGCGTCATATCGAGGATTTATAACGGATGGATAGATTGCCTGAGCATGCGGTCTAGTAGCGGATTTGACCACCAATCGGCCACCGTTATATTATGAAATATATATCGAGTCTGGCCACGCCATTTATCCGTTTCTTTGTAATATCCATAGGGGCTCAACGATGACTTCACGCAATGCTGTTTTGCTTGCCAGCTTAATGGTTTTTGGTTTGCCTGCCACATCCCTGGCTGACGAAGTTCAAGTCGCCGTGGCTGCCAACTTCACCGCCCCCATGAAAATCATCGCCGCAGATTATGAAAAGGCCACCGGGAACAAAGCTGAATTGTCGTTTGGCGCTACCGGCAAATTTTACGCGCAGATCAAGAACGGTGCGCCTTTTGAAGTACTCCTTGCAGCGGATGATGAAACACCCGCCAGGATGGAAAAAGAAGGTTTGGCTGTGACCGGTAGCCGTATCACTTACGCCATTGGGGCACTGGCGCTATGGTCAGCCAAGCCGGGGTTTGTCGATGACAAGGGTGCCGTGTTGAAGAAGGGCGATTTTGCCCATATCGCCCTGGCCGCACCCAAACTCGCGCCTTACGGCGCAGCCGCGATCGAAACCATGAGCAGACTCGGTCTGCTGAGCACGCTGGAACCCAAATTCGTGCAGGGTGAAAACATTGCTCAGACATATCAGTTTGTCAGCACAGGGAATGCCGAACTGGGATTTGTCGCCTTGTCGCAAGTTTATGCAAAAGGCAAACTGGCCGGCGGGTCCGCCTGGGTGGTACCCGCAAACCTGCACAAGCCGATTCGCCAGGATGCAGTCATTTTAACCAGAGGCAAGGACAATCCCGCGGCCAGCGCCTTACTCAAATTCCTCAAAACCAGGCAAGCCCAGAATGTGATCAAGTCTTACGGTTACACGCTGTAAGATGCGTGCTTAAATATATTATTCCGACGTAATGTATGACTTTTGACAATCCAGATCTCACTGCAGTCTGGTTAACCGTCAGGCTAGCTGCGCTTACCACTTTAATCCTGATCATTGCCGGCACACCCATTGCATGGTGGCTGGCACACACACGCTCGTGGTGGAAAGGACCCGCCGGAGCGCTGGTGGCATTACCTATTGTGCTGCCACCTACCGTGCTGGGTTTTTACCTGCTGGTTGCGATGGGCCCTGATGGCCCAGTTGGCCATTTCACTCAATCGCTGGGTTTGGGACTCCTGCCATTTACTTTTTGGGGACTGGTGGTCGCCTCGGTTTTTTACTCGCTGCCTTTTGTGGTGCAGCCGATACAGAATGCGTTCGAAGCCGTCAATGAACGTCATGCCGAAGCGGCCGCTACGTTACGCGCCTCGCCGCTGGATACTTTCTTCACCATAATATTGCCCCTGGCCAAACCCGGCTACCTTACCGCGATGGTGATGGGGTTCGCGCACACGGTGGGCGAATTTGGCGTCGTGCTGATGATAGGCGGCAATATCCCGGACAAAACCCGCGTGGTATCGGTGCAAATATACGACCAGGTGGAGGCGATGGAATATGGCCACGCGCACGGCCTGGCTGCAGGCATGGTGATCTTTTCCTTCCTCGTCCTGTTGGGTCTGTACACGCTTAATCCTACCGGTCGACGCAAATGAATTCGGCTATCCGCGCCCGCCTCAAGCTCGATTACAGCGGATTTTCTCTGGATGTCGATGTTGAACTGCCCGGGCGTGGCGTCACTGCGCTGTTCGGGCCTTCTGGTTCCGGAAAGACGACACTGTTGCGCTGCATTGCCGGACTTGAGCGCGCCCCGGATGGTTTTTTACAAGTCAATGGGGCAGTCTGGCAAGACCATGCCAAGCGGGTTTTCCTGCCCGCATACCAGCGCCCTTTGGGTTATGTATTCCAGGAAGCCAGCCTTTTTCCCCACCTCGATGTACGCCGCAATCTGGAATACGGCATGAAACGGGTGCCGGTATCAGAACGGCGCGTTTCACTGGATCAGGCCATCGAATTGCTGGGCATCGGTGCATTGTTGGCGCAAAAACCCGATACGCTTTCCGGCGGCGAGCGCCAGCGGGTAGGCATCGCCCGCGCATTGAGCGTAAGTCCGAAAATATTGCTCATGGACGAACCGCTTGCCGCACTCGATCTGGCACGCAAGCAGGAGATACTGCCGTTTCTGGAACATCTGCACGACGAACTGGAAATACCGATCCTGTACGTCAGCCATGCGCCAGACGAAGTCGCCCGACTGGCCCATCATATCGTCGTCATGGACGGCGGCCGTGCCCTTGCAAATGGCCCGTTGAGCGAAACCCTGGCACGTCTCGATTTGCCGATTCGCCTGGGTGAAGATGCCGGCGTGGTGATCGACGCCAATGTCGGGGCACGCGACGAAACCTGGCACCTGCTACGCGCAGATTTCGCTGGCGGCAGCTTGTGGGTGCGGGATACAGGCGCGGCGGTAGGGGCGCCCGTACGGGTAAGAATTTTGGCGCGCGACGTGAGCCTGGCATTGGTGCGCCCAGACCACACCAGCATTCTCAACCAGCTGCCCGGCAACATTGTCGCGTTGGCCGACGATGCTCATCCCAGCCTTGCCCTGGTTCGCATACAGGTTGGGGACACGCCGCTACTGGCCCGTGTCACCAAACTCTCCGCTGAAACGCTGGGTTTGGCGCCCGGAAAACCGGTATGGGTGCAAGTCAAGTCTGTCGCGCTGATGCGATGACTTTTGGTACGGCGCCGCCCCCCGGATGGACCGGCAAAAACCCGAATCAGGTTTTATAGAATGTAGCGCACCAGATCTTCGCTCACCGCCAGGTTTTTCAGGCGCGCATCCACAAAGTCAGCGTCCACATTGACCTGTTGACCCGTATATTTTCCGGCATCGAACGAAACCTCCTCCAGCAGGCGCTCCATCAGCGTGTGCAGGCGTCGTGCGCCGATGTTTTCGGTGGTTTCGTTGACCTGAAAAGCGATTTCCGCGAGGCGGCGTATGCCGTCCGGGGTGAAGCTGACCTGCATGCCTTCGGTGGCAAGCAGCGCCTGGTACTGACGCGTCAAACACGCATCGGTGGCCGTGAGGATCGCTTCAAAATCGCCAACCGACAGCGAGTCGAGCTCAACCCGGATAGGGAAGCGCCCCTGCAACTCGGGAATGAGATCCGACGGTTTGGCCAGATGGAAAGCGCCGCTGGCGATGAACAGAATGTGGTCGGTATTGACCATGCCATATTTGGTGGTAACCGTGGTGCCTTCCACCAGAGGCAACAAATCGCGCTGCACGCCCTGACGCGAGACTTCGCCACCGCTGCCTTCATTTCGGCTGGTGATTTTGTCGATCTCGTCGAGGAACACTATGCCGTTTTGCTCGACACTGGCGAGCGCGCGCTGTTTGATGTCTTCCTCGTTCACCATTTGCGCAGCTTCTTCTTCGGTGATGAGCTTCATCGCCTCGGCAATTTTCAGCTTGCGGGTTTTGCGCCGGCCGCCGCCCATATTCTGGAACATGCCCTGAATCTGGCTGGTCAGGTCTTCCATTCCCGGCGGCGCGAATATCTGCGCACTCGCCTGCATGGCGGCAACCTCGATCTCTACCTCCTTGTCATTCAGCGCCCCTTCGCGCAGCATCTTGCGAAATTTCTGGCGCGTGGCGGAATCTTCGGGTTTGGCGCTGGTTTCGGCATCGAGATGGTAAGCGACGTCTCGGGCCGGCGGCAGCAAGGCATCGAGTATACGTTCCTCGGCGGCATCTTCAGCGCGCATTTTGTGCTTGGCCATGTCCAGTTCGCGCAGGTCTTTGATCGCGGTTTCCATCAGGTCGCGAATGATGGAATCGACATCGCGCCCGACATAGCCCACCTCGGTAAATTTAGTCGCCTCTATCTTGATAAACGGGGCGTCAGCCAGCCGTGCCAGGCGCCGCGCGATTTCAGTCTTGCCGACGCCGGTGGGACCGATCATCAGGATATTTTTGGGAGTAATCTCATGACGCAACGGTTCTTCCACCTGGGCGCGCCGCCAGCGGTTGCGCAATGCTACGGCTACGGCACGCTTGGCCGCATTCTGGCCGATGATGTGTTTGTCGAGTTCGTGGACAATTTCTTGCGGGGTCATCTGGGACATGGGTTATTCAAGCACTTCGATCACATGATTCTGGTTGGTATAAATGCACAGATCGCCGGCAATCGCCAGAGACTTGGCTACGATATCGCGCGCGTGCAGATCGGTATTTTCCAGCAATCCGCGTGCGGCAGCCTGGGCATAGGCGCCGCCGCTACCGATGGCGAGAATGCCATATTCAGGTTCCAGCACGTCGCCGTTACCGGTAATGATGAGTGAGTGTTCGCTATCGGCCACCGCCAGCATGGCTTCCAGACGCCGCAGGATTCTGTCGGTACGCCAGTCCTTGGCGAGTTCAACTGCAGAGCGCAATAAATTGCCTTGGTGCTGGTCGAGCTTGGCTTCGAAACGCTCGAACAGGGTAAACGCATCGGCGGTGCCGCCGGCAAATCCCGCCAGAATTTTTTCCTGGTACAGGCGGCGCACCTTGCGCGCGGTGGATTTGATAACGATATTGCCAAGGGTAACCTGGCCGTCCCCACCCAGAGCGACCTGATTGCCGCGCCGAACCGATAGGATGGTCGTGCCGCGATATTGCTCCATAAGTTAGCTTTCTGAGATGAACAGTGAATTTTCTTGCGATGGGTGGAACATGACAGAAACTTAACTGGGGCCGATGGCTGGTTTCTCAACCCCGTGCAGTCATTATCCTGCGTTTATATTTAACCGGCCTTACGTCGCACGACTTCAGCCATCTCGTCCACACCCATGACGATCAGGACGACGTTGACCATTTCATTGCCGCCGATGATGCGCACGCGCTTGCCGGCCTGGAGCAGGTGCATGAGCGCTTCCATGAACAAATTGACGCTGGCGAATTCAACGCGTTGCACATCGGTGAGATCCAGCTCAACTTCCTTGCGTGCACCACAAAACGCACGAAACTCCTCAAACAGCGTGGCACTAGCACCGTTGATTACGCCATGCATCGCAAACGCGTTAGCCGAAGTGCTTTCGATGGCTTCCGCCGCTACCGGAGCAATGCTTTGCGCCACTTCGGCAGGGGTTTCCCAGGATGGCGGGGAAACTTCGAAACGCACCGCATAGTCGACGGCGAGGTCTTCAAATTCATCCTGTTTTCCCTGCACCTGATATAGCTGTAACAAAAGCAGCCAGTGCGCGGGCTCGTGCTGGGCAACATCCCCGGTGTGTTGCTGTAGAAGGCTGATCAGCGCGCCGCTGGCAATTTGTAGCTGAGCACGTTTTTTTTGCAGCTGTGCCAACGCATCCTTGAGTAGCTGGCTACCGGCTGGGGTAACTGAACTGATACCCGACAGATCCAGCTGAATCGCACCTTGCCCTGCAGCGCTCTGCAGCAGAGTGATGCGGTCGGCGCTGGTTTCGTCAAGGGCGCCTTTAAGGCTGAATAACTGGCCGCTGGATTTCGTCGCTTCTGCGGAAATGTTTTTTCCTTGCGGTCTTGTCGTTGCCTCATCTACCCACACCGGAGGGGAGGTTTCGCGTTTTACCGCGTAATCCAGCGCCAACTGATCAAACGCCTCGCGCTGCCGGGTCATGCGGTACAGATCAAACAACATGCGCCATTGCGCATCGCCGGCATCGGCGCCGGCAATATAGGTTTTGAGCAGGGCGATCGCTTCATCGGCTCGATCACTGGCATAAAGCATTGCGGCTTCTTCGATACCGGGAGCTAGCTTGGCACCCGTTTCCACCACATCAATGCCGCCTTGCAAGGGCGCGGAATTAAAGTGCTCTTCTGTTAGAGGTGCTTGATTAATAGCCTCTATCGCTTGAGCTTTGCCTGATTTTTTGGCAGGGCCCGGCTTACTCTTGTCTTTGCGAAAAAACGAAAAATCCAATTTAAAGTACCTTGCTAACGCACGCACTGCGGCCGTGGGACATGTATCGAGAGATGATGACCGGCATGTATTCGAACTATGTGTTGATGATAGGCGCTAAGCATAACAAATATCAAGCGCGCAAACCCACCCGCAGCAATTTTGCCGACACGGCTGTCAATGCAATTGCCCACACGATCACCGCTCCCGATGGCAGGTCAAACAGTGCGGAGGCTGCTAGTCCCAGTGCATAGCCCAGCACACCTATCATATAGGCCACAAGCAGCCCGCGCGTGCGCTGCATGCCGCGCACGGCCAGCGCCGGGACGATCAGGCTGGCGAACACCAGATAGATGCCTACCAACTGTACCGACAGGGTAACTGCACAGGCGAATATCAAATAAAACCCGGTGCGGTCAGGGCGTCGCCTAACGGTGTACCCGATTGCAGCCAGCAATATGGTAACGATGAAGGCGCTAATCAGTTGGGCGTGGCTCACCCATAGTATTTGTCCGACCAGCAAATCCTTCAAGTGTTCACCACCATGCGGATTGTTGGCCAGCAATAGCAGGCTGGCGCTGGCCGCCAGTACAAATAGCACACCGATCAGCGCTTCCTGTGTCTCGGGCCAGCGCTTTTCGGTCCAAGCCAGGCCGAGCGCTCCGACGACGGCCGTGCTCAGGGCTGCCGCCTGCATGCCCCAGCCTTGCGGCTCCCAGCCAAAGCTGTCGGCGGCAATGACACCGAGGCCGGCGATTTGCGCAATCGCCAGATCGATAAAAACAATACCGCGCGCCAGTACTGCGCGCCCCAACGGCACATGGGTGGCAAGCACCAGCATCCCCACGACAAATGCGGGGGCAAGTATGGAAAAATCCAGCATTGCACTGCTCATTCGTTGGCTTTCAACAAACGCGCGACGGTGTCGTCAAACAAACCAAACAGGTCTTTGGCCGCAGGGGTGCCGCCCACGGTAAAAGGCAGCTCAACCGCAGGGATGCCCGCTCGTTCCGATAGCCAGGCCGAGGCGCGCGGATCGTTATAGGCGGAGCGAATCACCATTTTTGCCGGGCTTTGTTTGAGCCGTACCAACACGCCGGTCAACGACGATACGCTGGGCTCCACACCAGGTTTGGGTTCAAGCACCGCAACCTCACGCAGTCCTAGCCAGGCTTGCAGGTAGGGATAGGCCTTGTGCTGCACCACCACCGGCACGCCTTTGAGCGGTGCGGCCTGCGCCTCCCAGCGCAGCAAGGCGGTATTCCAGCGGGTTTTGAAGGCGCTGTGGCGACTGGCGTAATAAGCGGTGCTGGCTGGGTCCACCTGGGTCAGCGTTTTGGTCAAAGCCTCGGCCACCCGCGCAATATTGCGCGGATCGGTCTGGATGTGCGGGTTACCTGCGGCGTGTACGTCGCCGTCCGCGCGATCCAGGCGTACCGGTCTATCCAGCAACGCAACATGTTGTGCGGCCTCGAAATATCCGGGCTGGCCGGGCTGAATGGCCGGGTTGCCGGATTCGCGCAGCAGGATCGGCAACCAGCCGACTTCCAGCTCGGCGCCTGTACATACCAGCAGCGCGGCGTTGCGCGCACGGGCGATGAGCGAAGGGCGCGCCTCCACCCTGTGGGGATCCTGCAAGGCTGTGGTGGCACTGGTGACCTTGACTTTGTCGCCACCGAGCTCTTGGGTCAGCGCGGCCCACTCCGGTTCGCACGCCAATACATTGAGTGCTGCCTGTGCGGGTGCTACGCCTATCCATAGCAGAACAGACAGGCTGCATAGACGAAAAAAATTTGGGTTCATGCTAGCTCCTTAGAATTTATGCGCACCATGTGCGCCCAGGCTCATGATGTATTGCACGGCGAATTGGTTGTCACTGGCGCCGATGCGCGCCTCATCGCGTGCGTATTGCAGGCGAATGCGCGAAAACTCGCTCGGGCTGTAGTCGACCATTGCGGTATTACGGCGTGCATTGTGGGGCGTGAGCACGGCAAAATCAGTGAGGCTCAGGTTCGCACCCAAATGCGGGATGCCACTATCCAGCCGGTCATGGCGCAGACCGGCGCGCCAGTGCGGCATGAATTGGTACACCCCTTGCACGTACCAGCCTGACTGTTTGGATTTGTAGCTATCCGAAATACCGGCACCACAGTTGCCTGGCGCAGCCAAGTCCGCACAGGCCAGTATTCCATCTTCGGTGCGGTGGAAATATTCGCCCTGTAACTTGAAGCTGGTTTCCCGGGCATTCCCGTTGGGCGCCCATTTCCATACAAAGTCGGCGATCCAGGTGCGGCTCTTGCCGCTGAATTGATTGCTGGTGGGATTACCCAGCGCATCGGCATCCTCATAGCTGCGCTCCTGGGGGCTGCTGCCCAGATAGGACAGGCCAGCGCGCCAACTGCTGGATAGGCCGATATCGCCGCCTGCATGAACGAATAGGGTTCCCGCTACACTGCCATTCTTGTTGCGCTCGGTGGCGGGGAAGCTGCGCCCGCGCCCAATTTCCGCGCCCAGCTCCACCAGCAGGTCTTCCGTCGGTGCCAGCCATTTCGCCTGCACGCCATCATCCGCGTACTGGTTGCCGAGAAACGCCTTATAGGGAAGCGGTGCATCGGTGAAGTCCCAGGCGTGCGCATGTTGTGCATTCAGGTAACCGATGCCGGAAAAAAAACGCCCCGCCTGAAACGATAATCCGTTCCCCAGCCCCAGCGTCTGAATGTAGGCATTTTCCACACTCACGCTATTATCGGGTGCGGCCGCCAGGATAAGCGTGCCACGAAAGCTCGGATCAATATTTGCGCTGATGGCGAGCTCGGATTCGCCTAGCGAAAAACTGCGCGCGCCGGGCTCGACTTCACCGCCGCTGGGGATGAAACCGCCGATTTGGTAAGTATTTGGATCACGCTGCAGGTGGTTGTAAGTGCCACTCAGAATCAGCGAAATTTCCGGGTTGAAGGCATTGGCGCCTGGCGGTGCAGATAGTGCAGCCGCGCTGGCGGCCTTTACCGCCTGTCCAGGGGCGGCATCTGCCTGCTGGATGCGCCCTTCAGCTTGGGCTAGGCGGGCCTCCAGCGCGTCGATACGCGCTTGGTAGGCAGATTTCATTTGACGGATTTCGTCGCGAATGATTTCCAGTTCATTGGCGGCGTAAGCGGGGGCGCTCAGCATCCATAGGATGCCGGACGTAATCAGGGTGCGCTTCATGGTTTGTCCTTGTCTGAAAACGAGTAATCCCGACGCTTGCAGGTTGCGTCGAGGAATCAATCACCGGAATCAGGCAAGGTCAGGCGGCGCGCGCGGCTGATAGAGGCGGGTGGTGACAAGGAAATCGGGCAGTCTTGGCGCAAGCACTGCTACAGCGTGGCCCTCGCTGCCAAAATAAAACGTGTTGCTGACCGGCAAAGCGCTCCCAAGGGCGTGTGCGCTCAAGTGTTTGCACACGGGCGAATGTTGCGTACCGGGATGCTCCGACGGATGCACCACGCCATGCACGGCTACCGCCAGCTGCGCCAGCACCAGGCACAACGCCAGCGTCAGGGCAATCAGGGGATGAAGACGACGGGAATGCATGTTGGGGGTGTTCAGCTAACCTGCGCTGCTGGAATCGGTAGCTGTCCACTGGCGTAAGCATCGTGGAATTCGCGCAGCATGTGCTGGACCATATCAGCGTCCATATCCGCCACGATGAATACGAAGCGGCTCTGGCGGCTTTCGTCCGGCCACTCCGGCAATTCTGCGGGAGGATAAAGCACGTGCTGCACCGCATGCAATACGGTGGGTTTGTCCTTGCCCTTCAGATTCACAATCGCCTTCATGCGCAGCAGCGATTTGGCGCGGAAACTGAGGAGCATTTGCAGCGCGGCGTAAATTCCCATCCACTCCAGTGGCTCATCGAAGGTTACGCTGAATGAGCGGATACGGTTATCGTGCACCGCTTCCTCCGCGCGCGGCCTGCCGATCAGCGTGGTAGCCGCGGCCGGTCGATAGCGGCTTGCATTCAGCCATTTGTTGACGTCGCCGGTTTTGCTGGCCGGGTCGTATAGACCGGCGTTGAGAATCAGCGCCGCATCAACCTGCCCGTGCTGCACGGTGATAATGGGTGCGCCCGGGTTGAGCGTGGCGAGGCGCATTTGCAATGCAGTGCAGGTAGCTTGGTCAGCCAGATCGGTTTTGGTAAGCAGCAAACGATCCGCCACCGCCACTTGTTTGACTGCCTCGAAGTAACTGTCCAGCTGTTGCTCACCCAGTACCGCGTCCACCGTGGTGACCACGCCGTTGAGCTGGAAGCGCGCGGCTATCCAGCGCTCATTGATCAGGGTATCCAGTATCGGCGCCGGGTCGGCTATCCCGGTGGTTTCTATGATGACACGCTCGAATTGCGGAATTTCGCCCCGGCTGGATGCCATGAACAGGTTTTTAAGCGTCGGCGATAGCGAGCCCACCACGGTACAGCAGATGCAGCCGCCTGATAGCAACGCCAGCGGCCCGTCGGTTTTTTGCAAAAGCTGATGGTCCAGGCCGATTTCGCCGAATTCGTTCATGATGATGGCGCTGCGCGGCAACTGCCGGATCAGCTGGTTAAGCAGCGTGGTCTTGCCGCTGCCGAGGAATCCGGTAAGCAGGGTTACGGGTATGGGTTCAGTGGACATGATGTTTGATTTCGTGGCTTACCAAGCCAGCTCCCTGCTTTTGCAAATGCACTCTTATTGCAATATGTAGGCCGGCGGGAATGCCCGTCTACCGGTCGCGATGCGCGCACGCATTACATACGCCCTTGATCGAGAGCTCAATGTGCCGTGACTGAAAACCCTTGGGTAACTGGATCGCAAATGCGGTTGTAATTTCGTCCAAGCAGTAAACCTGATCACACTGGGTGCACGTGAAATGCGCGTGTTCGTGCGTTTCGGCCCCACCACTGGCGTTGAAACGCCAAGCCCGGTCTCCCCCTGATACACGATGCGCCAGCTTATTATCCACTAGCCATTCAAGCGTGCGGTATAGTGTTACGCGGTCCACGACACCCTGCGGATCCAGACGCTGGGCAATTTCCTGATGCGTCAACGCTCGTTCCGCACCTAGCAATACAGTGAGTACGCGCGCGCGGACACTCGTGATACGGCCACTGCTGGCGCGTATCATCTCGGCAGCGGGGAGAATCCGTGTATCGAACATGCCTTAGTGGAACACGATTTCTTATTTAATGCAACAATGTTGCGTTTACTTGATCCGCCGGGGACATCTCGGGATTGGCTGCTCAGGTTTTGCGCTTGGCGCGGGGATGGGCGGCATCGTAGGCTTTGGCTAAATGCTGAAAATCCAGACGGGTATATATCTGCGTGGTACTAATGCTGGCATGGCCGAGCATTTCCTGGACCGCGCGCAGATCGCCGGAAGATTGCAGCAGGTGCGAAGCGAAAGAATGACGCAGAACATGGGGATGAAGGTTGGCCTCCAGCCCAGCGCGGCTTGCCCACTGCTTCATTCTTAATTCTATGGCGCGCTGACCCAGATGCGCGTTTCCGCGACCCGGGAACACATAGTCTGTGCCTGTCGGCCGATCTTCCAGCCATTCGGCCAGCGCCTGCGCCGCACGGGTGCCCACTGGCACGATACGGGTCTTGTTGCCCTTGCCGGTAACCGTCACTTCACCGCTGGTCAAATCAAGCTGGGAGAGTTTGAGTTCGGCCAGTTCTGAAAGACGCAGGCCGGAGGAATAAAACAGTTCCAGTATTGCCCGGTCGCGTGTAAGGAGCGTCGTATCCGGTTGCGTCTCAAGCAGTTGCCTGGTCTGATCGGGAGATAGCGCTTTGGGTAATGCTCGTGGCGATTTCGGGGCACGCAGGCTGTCGCAAGGGTTGTGGGTGTATCCATGGCGCTTTACCAGATAATGATAAAAGCCTCGCCAGGCAGAAAGCATGCGCGCCAGGCTTTTGCCGGACAGGCCTTGCGCATGCAATCCTGCGAGCATGCGACGGATATCCTGGGTTTGTAACGTGTCCAGGTCGACTGTACCCATTTTTGCGAACAATACGCGCATATCGCGCGCATAGTTTTCCAGTGTGTGGCGGGACAGCCCGCGCTCGCTGCCCAGATACATCAAGTAAGCTTCGAGCAGGGCTGCTGGTGTCACGGCAAAAGGCGCTGTAAGGCTGCGGCGAGCAGTTCACCCAGGCGTTGCAGATAGAGCGTGCCCATTTGCGGGTAAAACCGCTGCGCATCTTCCGAGGCCAGCACCAGAACACCCATACTGTGTTCTGCCTGCAAGGGCACCGCTGCAAACGAGCGCAGCAAGCTGGCGCCGGCAAACCAGTCAGCCATCTCGTCCATGGGCACGGTACCGCAATGTGGCTGGCTGGTTTGTGCCGCCCAGTTTTTAACGGCTTCGGATACGGCGGCAAATTCGGCGAGCGGTGCCGAGCCATGCCAGATACGCAATGCTACATGGGGAATGCCAAAATCCTCATGCAAATTGAGCTTGAGCACTTGCAGCAGGGTCGGCAATTCGCGTACCGTCATTAATGCCCGGGACAAATGGTGCATTTTTTCAGCAATCGCGTCATTTTCTTCGCCAAATTTGATCAACTCAGCCAACTTTGTTTCCAGCAGCTTGTATTTTTCCCGCAAATTGAGTATCTGCCGTTCGGCAATGGATACTGCGCGCCCATCAAACGGATGGCTCACGCGGATGTCTGTCAGCAAATGCGGATGTTGATCAAAAAATTCGGGGTGGCCCGCAAGATAGCGGGCGATGTCTTCAGTCTGCATAAATTTATCCTAAATCAATTTCGCCTTCGAATACATTCACTGCCGGGCCCGTCATCCACACGGGCGTACCCACGCCTGCCCAGTGAATAGTGAGCACTCCGCCGCGCGTAGCAACTTGTACCGCAGGATCCAGCAAATCTCGTCTGATGCCGGCGACCACAGCGGCGCACGCGCCCGTGCCACATGCCAGGGTTTCGCCCGCCCCACGCTCATACACTCGCAGACGGATATTCTGGCGATCCACGATCTGCATGAAGCCCGCATTCACTTTATTGGGAAAACTTGGATGCGCCTCGATCTCTGCTCCCTGTCTTGCAACCGCTGCCGTCTCGACATCCTCTACGTATTGTATGGCGTGCGGATTGCCCATGGACAAGGCGCTAATCTCCACCACCTCATCTTCGAGCGCAAGTTCGTAAGTCAGCGCTTGCTTACTGGCTATAAACGGTATCTGGTCTGGATCGAAACGCGGCTCGCCCATATTGACGGTAACCTGCCCATCCGCTTCGAGACGCGGGCGGATAATTCCGGAGGCGGTCTCAACGCGGATTTCGCCTTCCTGGGACAGGCCCTTATCATGCACAAAGCGCATAAAACAGCGCGCGCCATTGCCGCATTGTTCCACCTCTCCGCCATCGGCATTAAAGATGCGATAACGAAAATCCGCGTCTTTGCGTGTCGGACGTTCCACCAGCAACAATTGGTCACAACCCACGCCAAAATGACGGTCGGCTATGAATCGCACCTGCTCGGCGTTCAGTTCGACCTGTTGGTGGATTGCATCGAATACGACAAAATCATTGCCCGCACCGTGCATTTTACTAAAGCGAAGTTTCATCCCGTTTTTGTCTCAGATCATCAGCTCAAGGTAATCTCGGTAAATACAGCGATCCATGACCACGATCAGGCCGGCTTGATTAGCCCGCCGCGCAGCTTGCTCATGGATAATGCCCTGTTGTATCCAGATTACCGGACATTCAATTTGAATACACTCTTCAACGAGTTGGGGTATATGTTCTGCAGCACGAAACACGTTGACGATATCCACCGGAAAAGGCAACTCGGCCAGGCAGGAATAGGCTTTTTCGCCCAAGACCTCCTGCACCAACGGCCGCACCGGCACCACGCGATAACCAAATTGCTGCATGTGGCGCGCCACGCCGTGGCTGGGTCGCTTTGGCTGGGGCGACAAACCCACCATGGCAATACTCTTTGCGCGCTGCAATAACGCCTTGATGACATCCGGGTCTGGATTAACGAACACGGCTAGGCGTTAAGCTTGGCTGCCAAGGTGCGCTTTCAGACATCCAGATTGCGCACGCCCAGTGCGTTGGTCTCGATGAAGGCACGGCGTGGCTCCACCTGATCGCCCATCAGCGTAATGAAAATCTCGTCGGCGGTGATCGCGTCTTCAATCTGCACCCGCATCAGTCGACGTACGGTAGGATCCATGGTGGTTTCCCATAGTTGGCCCGGGTTCATCTCGCCCAAGCCTTTATAGCGCTGAATTGCCAAGCCGCGTTTCACTTCATTAAGCAGCCATTCCAGCGCTTGCTTGAAACTGGATACCGGTTGCGCCTTTTCGCCACGCATGGCGCGGGCGCCCACCCCCAGCAAATGCTGTAACACCTGGCTGGTATCGCGTATCTGCGCATAGTCTCCGCTGGCTACGAAATCGGCATCCAGACGCGTAGCCTGAATGTTGCCATGATGGCGACGCAGTATTTTGAGCGTATGCTGCTCGGATTCGCTATCGTATTCCGCGTTAATTTCGACTGCCGAATCCCCCACTGCGGCGGTTAATGCCACGGCCGCGCGCTGTGCATCGTCGGCATTGCTGAGACTGACCGGGGCAATCTCCATCAGCGCGTGCATGACGGCACCATCAATCAGGCGGCTCATGCGCTCAATGACTGCTTCCGCCAGCAGGTAAGATTTGGCAATGTTTTCCAGTGCTTCGCCGTGGATTTCAGTGCCGTTCTGTTCGGCGGTAATCAGACGGGCATCCTTGATCGCCTCCGCAAGCAGAAACTCCTTCAGCTCATGCTCGTCCTTGAGGTAGCGCTCGGTCTTGCCGTGCTTGACCTTGTATAGAGGCGGCTGAGCGATGTAAATGTGGCCGCGCTCCACCAGCTCCGGCATCTGGCGGTAGAAGAAAGTCAGCAACAATGTACGGATGTGCGAGCCGTCCACATCCGCATCGGTCATGATGATGATGCGGTGATAACGTAACTTGTCGGCATTATATTCATCCTTGCCGATACCTGTGCCGAGTGCGGTGATCAGTGTGGCAATTTCCTGGCTGGAGATCAGTTTATCGAAACGTGCCTTCTCGACGTTGAGTATCTTGCCTTTGAGCGGCAGGATTGCCTGGAACTTACGGTCGCGCCCTTGTTTGGCGGAACCGCCGGCGGAATCCCCCTCGACCAGATAGATTTCTGATTGAGCGGGATCTTTTTCCTGGCAATCAGCAAGTTTGCCCGGCAGACCCATGCCATCCAGAATACCCTTGCGGCGCGTCATTTCGCGCGCCTTCCTGGCGGCCTCGCGCGCACGGGCGGCATCTACAATTTTTCCGCAGATAATTTTCGCATCGATCGGGTTTTCCAGCAGAAACTCGTTCAATTTCTGGCTGACTATCTCCGACACCACTGGCTGCACTTCGGATGAGACCAGCTTGTCCTTGGTTTGCGACGAAAACTTGGGTTCAGGTATTTTTACTGAAAGCACGCAAGTCAAACCTTCGCGCATGTCGTCACCGGCGGTTTCTACCTTGGCCTTCTTCGCCTGTTCACTCTGCTCAATATACTGGTTAAGCGTACGCGTCATCGCGGTGCGCAGGCCGGTCAGATGACTGCCGCCGTCTCGTTGGGGGATATTGTTGGTAAAACATTGCACGGTTTCCGCGTAGGAGTCATTCCATTGCATGGAGACCTCTACGATCATGCCGTCCTTTTCGCCCACCGCATGGAAAATATGCGGGTGCAGCACGCTCTTGGAGCGGTTCATGTATTGCACAAATCCCATTACGCCGCCAGAAAAGGCGAAATTTTCACTTTTCCCGTCTCGCTGATCAATAAGTTCGATCTTGACCCCATTGTTCAGGAAAGATAATTCACGAATCCGTTTGGCGAGAATATCGTAGTGATACTCAACCAATCCAAATGTTTCTATCGAAGCCATAAAATGCACTTCTGTACCATGGCGTTCCGAAGGACCTACCTCTACCAACGGCGCAACGGCCACGCCGTGATGAAACTCCATCTGATGCGCCTTGCCATTGCGCCAGATGCGCAACTTGAGCCAGTCGGATAACGCGTTGACGACGGAAACTCCTACACCATGCAGCCCGCCCGATACCTTGTAGGAATTCTGGTCAAATTTTCCGCCCGCATGTAATTCCGTCATTACTATTTCGGCCGCGGATCGCTTGAATTCATCATCCTGCTTAATGTCTGTGGGTATGCCGCGGCCATTGTCCGCGACAGAAACAGAATTATCTGTATGGATAATGACTTTGATGTCATCACAATACCCGCCGAGTGCCTCGTCGATAGCGTTATCAAGCACCTCAAACACCATGTGATGCAAACCCGTCCCATCAGAAGTGTCACCGATATACATTCCCGGGCGTTTACGTACAGCATCCAATCCCTTCAGAATCTTGATGCTGCTGGAATCATACTCATTGCTCATGACAGGTACTTTCTTTGCGTTGGTCGATGTTTCACGTGGAACATCAACATTAAATGCGCATTGGCATTACGACATATTTAAAGCTGGCATCTTCCGGTTGTACCAGCAGCATGCTGCTGTTTGCATCTCCAAACAGGCATTGAACCGCGTCGCAAGACAAATTATTCAATGCGTCCAGTAAATAGGAAACATTGAAACCAATGTCTATCGCCGCGCCTTGATATTCTACCTCCAACTCTTCTTGTGCCTCTTCCTGCTCATTGTTATTACAGATAATGCGCAATTCGTTTGGATTTAATACCAGGCGTACGCCCCTGAATTTTTCGTTGGAGAGAATGGCTACTCGCTGTAACGCCTGCAATAGCGCCACTCTCGATACCTTAAGTACATTTGTGTGGTTGGTTGGAATCACGCGATTGTAGTCTGGAAATTTTCCTTCTATTACTTTGGAAACCAGTTCGATGCGATCAAAGCTGAAAGCCACCTGGTTTTTACGGACTTCTATTTGAATCGGATCATCACTGTCCGCTAACTGTTTGCCTAATTCCTGCACGGTTTTGCGTGGAACGATGATCTCCTGGGGTGGGCTTTCCTGCTCCATTTCTGCGGAAGCAAAGCTCAAGCGATGACCGTCGGTGGCAATCACCATAATCTTTTTTCCATTTAAAACCAGTAACATCCCATTCAGATAATAGCGAATATCCTGCTGTGCCATCGCATACTGAACTCTGGAGATCAGGTGTTTTAGGGTTTTTTGTGGAAGACAGGCGCGGCTTTCCGTTTCCCCGGATGATTCAATTACCGGAAAATCGACGGCGGGCAACGTTTGCAAATTGAATCGGCTCTTGCCTGCCTTGATTTGTATTTGTCCTTCATTGACCTCAAGACGAAGATTGGCTTTATCCGGAAGCGCACGGCAAATATCCAGGAGTTTCTTAGCGGATACGGTAATAGCAAAACTATCTTCTGTTGCGATGGCTTGGGTCGAAGTACGTATCTGGATTTCCAGGTCTGTGGCCGTCATGGCCAAAACACCTGCATTTTTTTCAATTAAAACATTCGACAGTATAGGGAGTGTATGACGTTTTTCCACTACTCCGGTCACTATCTGCAGGGGGAAAAGCAAAGTATCGCGTTCCGCTTCTAGTAATAACAT